>CALMYW010000476.1 GCA_937873665.1 uncultured Sphingorhabdus sp. | reverse complement strand
TGGTCATCGATGTTCGGACGCATCTTGATCTCCTTGATCTCCTGCGTCTTCTGGCTCTTGCGGGCGAGGTTGGCCTTTTTCTGGGCCTCATATTTGAATTTGCCGACGTCGAGGAACTTGCAGACCGGCGGATCGGCATTGGGTGATACTTCGACAAGGTCGAGGCCTACTTCGGCGGCCTGTGCAATTGCTTCGCGGGTGTACATCACCCCCAGATTTTCGCCTTCTTCATCGATGACGCGAACCTTGTCGCTCTGGATGAATTCATTATAGCGCGGTCCACTTTTGACCGGAGGCGTGTTCATACGCCGTGAGACTGGGGCAGCGATAGCAATTACTCCTGATATTGATACCGGCTGGCCCTTACAGACAAATGCGTTACAAATAAAGGGCTGGCCGCATCACCTGTTGCTTTTGTGCACAGGCGTTGCAGCGATGCAACGAGTGAGTCTGTAAGGAGGTCAGGCTGGTACCGGCGGTTCCGCATGATCGGACATCGATGCCAGCGCCTCATCCGGTACGGAGAGCATCATTTTATAGCGATCTTCGGGATAGGCCATGTGCGGCTTGGCCGGATCATAATCGGGTTGCTTCACGGCACCGCCGTCGCCGTCATAACCATCGGGGTTTGCAAAAGCTTTGGCTTCCTCCGCAGTGATGCCAACCTTGGCCAGCACCGACGGGTCGATCCAACGATCGGCTGTCACCGGCATTCCGGGGCAAGCAACCTCCAGCGTCAATTGTTCCGGTCCGGCAAAATAGATTGATTTGCACATGCCATGGTTGAGCGGCCCGATCACATTAACGCCCTTGGTCCGGATCCGGTCGCGCATAGCAACCAGTTGGGCTTCGTCCTTCACATAAAATGCGAGGTGCTGCATCGTGCCGGGTGCGCTGTTACCGGCGCCAGTGCCTGCGTGGGTCAGGCCGAGAGTAATCGGGGTCGCTGCGGTTTCGGGCAGCTGGACCAGCGAGAAATAACAGCCGCCGTTAAGCTTCAGGAAAGCGTGAATCCCGCCCGGGACGCCATGCATGTCGAAAATCGCCACCAGCGGTTTGCCCAGCACATCGGAGAAGAATTCAATCTGCTTCTTCATGTCGCCGGTCATGATCGCGATGTGGTGAATGCCTGTTGGCTGGACCATAAGACTTGCCTTTCCTCTCTCTTCCGCGCCAATGTGCCCAAGAGAGGAGAGTTTGCAAATGGAAATCGTGCGCACCCCCTATGCGGTGGTCTACAAGGAAGAGTCTGCCTTCAAGGATGTCTATGGTGGCGCAGGCGGTACGGTTTTCGTTGAATGCATGGCAATCACGCCAAAAGACACGCCCTCAAACCGCGCGATTGTCTTCACCCATCCGATAGGTGGTGGTTCGTTCCTGCCACTGGTGACGGCGCTCGCGCATGGCGGGCATCATGTTCTCTATGTGAACCCGCGTTATCGCGGGAACGATACAGCCCTCATCATGGAAAAATGCATCAGCGATCTGGCCGCTGCATTGCGGCATGCGCGCGATAGACTGGGCTATGAACAATTCATACTGGGAGGCTGGTCAGGCGGCGGATCGATGTCGCTTTTCTATCAGGACCAGGCCGAGAACCCGACGATCACGCACACCCCTGCGGGGGATGCCTATGACCTGACGGCGATCGAGATGCCCAAGGTCGACGGCATCATGCTGCTCGCTGCCCACATCAGTCGGGCGATGACGTTGACCGAATGGATCGACCCTTCGATCCTTGACGAAAACAAACCATTTGAGCGCGATCCCGAACTGAATATCTACGATCCAGCCAACCCCAATAAGGCACCTTATGACGAGGCCTATGTCACCCGTTTCCGCACAGCGCAGATTGCCCGCAATCGGCGGATAACGGCTTGGGTGAAGGAAGAGCTGGCAGCGATCCGTGCCAGCGATACCCCCAATGCCGAGCGCGCCTTTGTCGTTCATGGTACGATGGCCGACGTCCGCTGGACCGACCCCACACAGGATCCTTCCGATCGGCGACCTTATGAATGCTATCTCGGCGTGCCCAAGGTGGCGAATGACGGGCCGGTCGGTTTGGCGCGCTTCTCGACCATGCGCAGCTGGCTGTCGCAATGGAGCTATGACGATACCAACGCCAGCGGTCTGGGCAATGCCGCGCGTATCAGCTGCCCGGTGCTGGTGATCAACAACACCGCAGATCTTGCCTGCACCCCCAGCCATGCCCAGCGTCTGTTCGAAGCAGTGGGCCATGCGGACAAGGAATATGCCGATGTCGCGGGGGCTGACCATTATTATGTCGAGCGGCCAGAGTTGCTACCGAAGGCGGTCGAAATTTGCAGCGACTGGATTTCGCGCAAATTCGGCTAGTTCAGCAGCCGCCCCATGGCAGCCATCCCGGCGACCCCAAGGATGATTCCGACCAGCGTCCGCCAGACGGGTTCGCTGACCTTGCCGAATGCCATTTCGCCCAGCCGGGTACCGATATAGAGCGCAGGATAGAACAGCACAGACAGCCAGAGCAGGTGCAGGTTTGCGACGCCGAGCGCGAAGGATGCTATGCTGCCTGCAATGGCGGTCGCGAAAAACACCATCAGCATTGATGCGCGCGCGACATCGGGGGGTAATTTGCGACGCAGGTAAAAGGGCACCACTGGCGGCCCCGGCATCGAGGCAAAGCCTGTCAACACGCCAGCGGCTATGCCGGTCGCCAGCGTTTCCTTGCGTCCCGGTATCGCGCCTTCCTTGGCGGGTACGAACATTAGCCCGAAAGCTGCGAGCGCGAGTAGGGCAATGGCAAGGCGCGCGACATCGGGAGCGGTCACTGATAGCAACCAAACGCCAAAGGGCGTGGCCAAGATCGCGGCAATCGAGATGGGGATGGCAGTTGCCCGCTCACCATCAGCCAAAATCCGCCTTAGCCCTATGGGCCCTGCGAGCAGTTGCAGCAGGATCGAAATCACCACCGCCTCGGCAGGCTCGACGATCAGACCGAGCAGCGGAACGAGAATGATGGCCAAGCCGAAACCGGTCAATCCTCGCATGATCGACGCGCCAAAGACGAGCGCCAGCGCTATTGCTAGCGTTGATAGGCTGAGCCCCCCGAGCAGCCAGTCGATTGTCAAGCCGTGCGTAGATCCGGCGGGGTTGCTTCAGCGACCAGCATCGCGATTGCCTCGTCCACGGTCATGATCCGCTGGCCTTCGCTGCCCAAGGTGCGGATCGCGACCTTGCCCTCTTCAGCCTCGCGATTGCCGACCACCAGCAGGTGCGGGACCTTGGCAAGGCTATGTTCGCGGACCTTATAGTTGATCTTTTCGTTACGCAGGTCGGTTTCGACGCGGATGCCCGCGGCTTCAAGCTTTGCGGTCACCTGTTTGGCATAGTCATCGGCATCGGACACGATGGTCGCGACGACTGCTTGCACAGGTGCGAGCCATACCGGGAAGCGGCCAGCATGGTGTTCGATCAATATACCGATGAAGCGTTCAAACGTGCCCAAAATCGCGCGGTGGAGCATTACGGGGCGGTGCTTGGCGCCATCCTCGCCGACATAGGCCGCATCCAATCTCTCGGGCAGCACACGGTCGGACTGGATCGTGCCAACCTGCCAGGTGCGACCGATCGCGTCGGTCAGGTGGAATTCCAGCTTAGGCGCATAAAAAGCACCTTCGCCGGGCAGCTCTTCCCAACCATATTCTTCGGTGGCGCGGCCAGAGGAGCGCACGGCTTCGCGCAACTCTTCCTCGGCCTTGTCCCACATCTCGTCCGACCCGAACCTCTTTTCAGGGCGCAGCGCCAGCTTGATTGCATATTTGTCAAAGCCAAGGTCGTGATACACGCTGTCGAGCAGGTCGCAGAAATCGCGCACCTCCTGCACCAATTGATCCTCACGGCAGAAGATATGGGCGTCATCCTGCGTAAACTGGCGCACACGCATGATGCCGTGAAGCGCACCATGCGGCTCGTTGCGGTGACAGCAGCCGAATTCGGCCATGCGCAGCGGCAGATCACGATAGCTGGTGATACCCTGTTTGAAGATCAGGACGTGCGCCGGGCAGTTCATCGGCTTCAGCGCCATCCAGTCAGCCTCGCCCGAAATTACCGGGCCTTCATCCTCGGTATTGGGCACCTCGTCAGGGATGACGAACATATTCTCGCGATATTTGCCCCAATGGCCGGATTGCTCCCATTGGCGCGCGTCCATCACCTGCGGGGTCTTCACCTCTACATAACCGGAGGCATCCAGGCGACGGCGCATATAAGCCTCGAGCGTGCGCCAGATGCGGAAACCCTTGGGATGCCAGAAGACACTTCCATGCGCTTCGGATTGCAGGTGGAACAGGTCCATTTCCTGCCCCAGCTTGCGGTGGTCGCGTTTGGCGGCTTCCTCGAGGCGCAGGAGGTGCGCGTCGAGCTGTTTTTTGTTCAGCCAGCCGGTGCCGTAGATGCGCGTCAGCTGCGCATTATTCTGGTCACCGCGCCAATAGGCCCCGGCAACGCGCATCAGCTTGAAGGCTTGCGGATCGAGCTTGCCGGTCGAGGCCAAATGCGGGCCGCGGCACATGTCCATCCAGTCGTCGCCCGACCAATAGACGCTCAGTTCCTCACCCTCGGGAAGCTCGGCAGCCCATTCGGCCTTGAAGCTTTCGCCTGCATCTTTCCACGTTTTGATGAGCGCGTCGCGCGCAACGACTTCGCGGCGCAGCGGCTTGTCGGCGCGGATGATGTCGCGCATCGCTTCCTCGATCGCGGGCAGGTCATCCTCGGTGAAGGGGCCACGACTGGCGGGGGCCATCACGTCATAATAGAAACCGTCGTCGGTCGCGGGGCCGAATGTGATCTGTGTGCCGGGATGCAGTTTCTGCACCGCCTCTGCCAGCACATGGGCAAAGTCGTGGCGGGCGAGTTCGAGCGCGTCGGCCTCATCCTTCGCCGTTATAAGCGCAAGGTTGGTGTCAGCTTCCAGCGGGCGCATGATGTCGCGCACTTCGCCATCGACGCGTGCGGCAAGGGCAGCCTTGGCAAGGCCGGGACCGATAGCGGCGGCAATGTCAGCGGGGGTAGTCCCGCGCGCGACTTCTCGGGCGGAGCCATCGGGAAGGGTGACGCGGATCATGTCAGACATTGGAAATGCTTGCTTTCAGTGTGGAATGGAGCCGTCCCTTTGCCAGTCCGGACGCGAGGCCGCAAGTGCGCAGACGCGCGGCAAATTATACAAAGTCTACACCGAAGCGAGAAGGATAAGACAAGCACGGCAATCAAAATGACAAGGGCAGTTGACATATCGTGACTCGCATAGTAAAGCTACCTTTACTGAATGACAAAGGAACTTGAAATGAAGCCAAAGACTGCCATCTGGCTATGGGCGGCCACGATCCTCTTCGTGACCCTGTTCACCATTTTCGACCTTCTTGCTGCTGACCGCTGGGCAAGTATCATTCCGCTGATGGTTGTCGGTGCAACAATGCACATTCATGCGCTGCGACTTCGGCAGGGTGCCACCGTTGACGGCAGTGGTTGCTGATTCCGGACCAAATTCCAAAGGAAGATGAAATGACCACGCAATCAGAGACAGGGAACGGTCGACGCATCAGTCTTTACTGGGGCGCTGCCTTTGTCATCGGAACATTCGGAACAGGCGCATTGGCCCGCTACTTCCAGCTGGATGGATGGCTCACAATGGCGGCAATGATACCGCCGATGCTGCTACTCATCCCTTTCCTGCGAGCGGTGGAGCAAGCCAATATCCAGGCAGGGAATCGCTCTCTTGCTATGCAGCGCTATAACCGACGCGCGCTGATCTTTGCCTTTGGCTATATGGCGGCGCTGTTCGCTGCGATAGGTGCGACCGATATGTTCAAACCCCAAGGTGCCGTGGCATGGGTGCTGGCGATCCTGCCGTCGCTGCCGATCGCCTATATGGTTTACGCCATGGGCCGCTATCTGACCGAAGAAGATGACGAGTATCTGCGAATGAAGGTGGCTTCGGCGGCGTTGATTGCCACCGGGTTGCTGCTGGTCGTTGCTACGACATGGGGCTTTCTTGAAAGCTTTGGCCTTGTGCCGCACCAGCCCGGATGGTGGGCCGTACCTGTTTGGGCCGTGGGTCTGGGCCTTGGCCAACTGGTCATGAAGGCCCGCGAGACATGAAAAACCGCCTCAAGGTGCTCCGCGCCGAACGCGACTGGAACCAGCAGGATCTGGCCGATGCGCTGGGGGTTTCGCGCCAGTCGGTGAATGCGATCGAGACGGGTAAATATGATCCGTCGCTGCCGCTCGCCTTTCGCATTTCGGAAGTGTTCGAACTCCCGATCGAACAGATATTTTTCCGCGACTGAAATGTTTTAACCAAATAATCGAAAGGACTTGCCATGTTTTGCAAGCAAACGAGTTTTGCCCGCTTTCTGGCCCTTGCCATAGCTGTCGCCATAGCTGTCGCCATAGCTGTCGCCGTAGCTGTCTCGGCTTCCCCGTCCCGCGCGGCTTCCACGAGAGATTGCGCTGTCACTGATATTGCCGCGACGCCTGTAGAACGGCTTGAGGGCAAAAGGTTCAGTGTTGAAGTGCGTGGCACCGGCCCCGATGTCATCCTGATCCCCGGCCTGTCGAGCCCGCGCGCGGTTTGGGACGAAACAGTAAAGGCCTTTGCTGGATGCTATCGGCTGCACAGCTTGCAACTGCGCGGATTTGGCGATGCGGCGGGCGTCAATGCGGAGGGGCCGGTGCTCGAACCGTTCGTTCTTGAGCTGGCCGATTATATCGATGACGAAATCGAAAATAGGGGCCGTCCTGCTCCAGCAATTGTCGGCCATTCGATGGGCGGGTTGACAGGCCTGATGATTGCCGCCCGACAGCCGCAACTGGCACTAAAGCTGATGGTGGTCGACGCGGTGCCCTTCATCGGCACCATCTTTGGCAT
Organism: uncultured Sphingorhabdus sp.; assembly: GCA_937873665.1. The sequence continues at coordinate 21,932 of CALMYW010000476.1, read as the reverse complement.
CAGTAGCGTTGATGCGATACGCCCCCGGGCCGAACAGATGAAAACGATGATCGCTGCGAGCTACAAAGCCGACGCGCCAAAGCCGGTGCTAAGGGATTGCAACAATCCGGTTGAAGCGCCTGCCGCGGGGAATTTGTCAAACCATCCGCGCGGGCTGTGCCTGATTCAAAACTGGACCGCGCAAAGCGATCCGCGCGTTGTCGGGCAGGTGATGCACGAGGTTATGGTGGCCGACATGCGGCCCGAACTGTCGAAGATTTCAACGCCGTTAACCTTGCTCTATGCGCAAGATGATCACGCCATGACCGAGGCGATGGCCAAGGCTGCGTTTGAACCTCAATATGCGGGCACACCCAACTTCAAGCCGGTTATGGTCAAGGGCAGCTATCATTTCGTCATGCTCGACCAGCCCGAGAAATTCCGTGCCGAGCTGCATGCTTTTCTTGGGGGCTGAGCACGGCGACTTTACCTTTACTTGACAATCCCCTGCGCCATCGCGCACCTAGCGCAATGAACGCAGGGGAAAGGCAAGACACATATGACCGGACATGAAGGCAAGGCGCCGAGCGCGGTCACTTTCCACGGTAGTTGGACCGATTTTGCCAAGATCGCGCTGCCTAATGTGCTGCTGACTCTGGTCACGCTGGGCATCTACCGTTTCTGGGCGACGACGCGCGAACGACAATATCTGTGGTCGCAAACGCGCTTTATTGACGAACCGCTTGAATGGACGGGGCGCGGGATCGAATTGTTCATCGGTTTCGTGATGGTGTTCTTCCTGCTCGGTATACCACTTGTCGTGATGCAGCTGGTAATCAACGGGCTGGTGTTTCAAGGTCAACCTGTCATTGCAGGCGTGATCATTTTCGCGATGTTCGTGGCCATCTTTTACCTGACTGGCCTCGCTTACTTCCGCGCCCTTCGATACCGCCTTAGCCGAACTTACTGGCGCGGCATCCGGGGGGGCAGTGACGATCAGGGTTTCACCTACGGTTGGTCCTACATCTGGAAGAATGTCGTGGCGGCGATTCCGCTCTATCTGCTCTATCCTTGGGCAAGCATGTCGCTGTGGAACGAACGCTGGTCGAAGATGAGCTTTGGTCCCTATCAGTTCGAATCAAACGCGGACTGGAAGGCATTGATGAAGCGCTATCTGCTTTTCTACCTCGTACCGTTCCTGATCTTTGTCGGCGCAGTAGCACTCGGCATTTCGGCGGCTTCTGCAGGCGGAGGAGGTGATCCTTTCAATACAGCGGGTGGTGCCGCGGCCATCGTGGCGATCGTTATCGGCATACTCGGCCTCTATATCATCATGCCGATTGCAGCCCTGCTCTATTATTCGAAATTCATGCGGGTCGCGATTGGTTCGCTGCGGCTCGGGGACTTGGAATTTGATTTCACCGCCCGCTCGCCTGACTGGATTCTGTTCTGGCTCGCCAACCTCGCCATATTGATGCTCGCTTATGGTTTCGCTTTTGCACCTTTCAGCCTGTTGATCGCGACAGACCCGACACAATTTGTGCAGCAGCTGGAAGCAGGGGAATCGATCCTGTCGGTCGGTCTGGTTGTTGGGATATTGATTGCGATCATCCCGATTGCCTTTGCGACTTCGATCATCCGCTATCGCAGCTGGAAATTCTTCGTTGTCCACACCGAAGCCTTTGGTGAAGTCAATCTGGACAGGATGACACAATCGACCACCGATAGTTCGAGCCATGGCGAAGGCCTGCTCGACGCCTTTGATGTGGGGGCCATCTGATGTCGACCTTTTTCGATGCCTGGCATTTTGACGGGCAGAGCGCGGTTCGCCGCAAGGTCGAAATCCAGACGATCGGTAACCAGTTTTTCCTGCTCGAACAGGAAAGGCGGCACGGACCGTTCCATTTTGACGAGCTGCGCTTTTTGGAAGCGAAAGGCGATGGCAAGGTTTACGGACTGTCTGGCAAGGATGGCTGGCGGCTGGGCATACGTGGGCATGTGCCCACTGAACTCGCGCCATTGCTACCCGCCTCGAAAACCTATGGCGGGTTGATCGACCGGTTGGGGCTGGGCAAGGCTAGCCTTGTCTTTGCCGGGATCAGCGCTGCGGTGGTGGCTGTGGTGTTGCTCAGCCCGCAATGGTTGGCACCGTTGATACCGTCCAGTGTAGAGGCGAAGCTGGGTAATGCGCTGGTTGGTGATTTTGGCGGGCGGTTCTGTGATACGCCCAAGGGTAAGGCCGCGCTCGCCAAGCTGACCCGTTCGCTTGATGACCACCCGGAAGACCTGCAGGTCGAAGTCGCCAATATCGACATGCTCAACGCCGTTGCGTTGCCCGGGGGCAAAGTGCTGCTGTTCCAGGGCCTGCTCAGCCAGGCGAAGTCGCCTGACGAAGTGGCCGGGGTATTGGCGCACGAAATCGGTCATGTCCGCGAACGCCATGTGATGCAGGGGCTGCTGCGGCAGATGGGGCTGGCAGTGGTGCTGGGCGGCTTTGACGGCAGCGGCGGCAGCACACTCAACAGCCTGTTGTCGACCACTTACACCCGTGGTTCCGAACGCGAGGCTGACGACCATTCATTGAAGGCTTTGAAGCAGGCGAATATCTCGCCCGTAGGGGCAGCCGACTTTTTCAACCGTTTGGCGTCGATGGACGGAAGTCGCGATCTCAAAGACCGGCAGGCGCGCACGATGGCCAGTTACACGTCAAGCCACCCCTTGTCCGACGAGCGACGCAAGCTGTTTGAGAACGCCGTGGTCAAAGGCAGCGCCTATAAACCGGCGCTTACTGCAGATGAATGGCAGGAACTGAAAACAATGTGCGCGCAGGACAAGGATGTGAAATCCGGCTGGGGCTTTGACATCGAATAGCAGTAGACGCTATCGACGCTGCATTACCGTAGCCCTGAGCCTGTCGAAGGGCGCTTCTCGGTTTCAACCGTCGTTTTTGGTTGAGAGGCGTGCTTCGACAGGCTCAGCACTACAGTTTCATGCAACAACCACCGGAGTAAACCATGTTCCGCCGCCTCTTCATTGATCACCCGCGCACCGTCGACGAGACCTATTTCGAGCATTTCGTTGTGGCGTCGAAGTTCGGCGTCACCATGATCTGGGGTGGGCTGTGCGCACTGGTGCATGCGGTGGTTCCCGGCTGGTGCGTGACGACGGGTAGCCGCACGATAGAGCGTTTGAACGCTATCATGGTGATCCAGCGCCGCGCCAAGGGGCAAGATGTCAGCCAGATGTTGACCGTCGACTGGGTCATTTAGGTGATTCAAATTTGAGTCCATCTATTTCCCGCAACTGGTTTGTCCGTGCTGACGGGCTGAAGCTTGCCTATCGCAAGGCGGAGGGCGCTGGCCCGACCTTTGTCTTCCTTCCCGGCTATATGTCGGACATGGCAGGAGGCAAAGCGACTGCGGTTTTCGATTGGGCCTTGGCCAATGGCAAGTCCTGCTTGCTGCTCGACTATGCCGGATGCGGGGAGAGCGAGGGCGACTTTGCGCAGCAGACGCTGACCGGCTGGCGCGACGATGTGCTGGCGATGATAGACGCGCTGGCCGAAGGGCCGGTTGTGTTGATCGGATCATCCATGGGCGGTTGGTTGATGCTGCTGGCCGGTGTAGCACTGGGTACGCGTCTGGCAGGATTGATCGGTATCGCGCCCGCGCCCGATTTCACCCGTTGGGGGTTCACCGATGCGCAGCGCGAGGCTATCCTGACCAGGGGCGTGCATTTTGAGCACAATCCCTATGGGCCGGAACCGACACCCACTTATAAGGGCCTGTATGAATCGGGCGAGGCCAGCCTGATGCTCGACCGCGAAATCGCGATCGACTGTCCGGTGCGGCTGCTCCACGGGCAGGCCGATGCCGATGTGCCGTGGAAGATTTCGCCGAAACTGGCATCGGCTCTGCGTTCGACCGATGTCCGGGTGACGCTGATCAAGGACGGCGACCACCGCCTGTCGCGCGAAGCCGATATTGCCCTGCTGCTGGCGACTGTGGCGGAGATTGCGGGTCAGTAGCCCGCAGCCTGGCCATCCTTGCGGAACTCGCTCGCACCCCAATAGGCACCCGTAACAGGATCACGCCAGATTGCCTGATAGCCGCCATAAGGCCCGACCGAATATTTGACCTTGTGGCCGCGCTTCTTGAGTTCGTCGGCGATCGTTTGCGGCACGCCGGTTTCGATTTCGACAACCCCGCCTTCCGTCATCGCCTTGCCGCCTTCGGGATCGGTCGATCCGTCATGGTGGAAACGCGCGACATCGCCCGCTGCCTGCACGGTCATGCCGAAATCGACCATGTTGACCACGATCTGTGCATGCCCCTGCGGCTGCATCGCGCCGCCCATCACGCCGAAAGAGAGCAAGGGCTTGCCGTCCTTGGTCATGAAGGCGGGGATGATGGTGTGGAACGGCCGCTTGCCCGGTGCATAGGCATTGGCATGTTTGGCATCGAGGCTGAACTGCGCGCCGCGATCCTGGAACATGAAGCCCAAGGTGCGACCGTTTCCGTCATCGGGCACCAGCCCGGAACCCATCCCGCGATAGTTGGACTGGATCAGGCTGACCATCATCCCGTCCTTGTCCGCCACGGTCATATAGATGGTGTCGTTGCCGCCATCGACGGGCAGCGCAGGGTCGGCCAACGCCGCCTTGCCCATATCGATATCCGCCCGCTGTTTCGCGGCGCGTTCCTTTGACAGCAATTCCTTGAGCGGAATACTGGCAAAGGCCGGGTCGGCATAATATTTGGCGCGGTCGGCAAAGGCGCGTTTCTTGGCTTCGATAAAGACATGCCAGAAATCGGCGCTCCCGCGCCCCATCGCTTTCAGGTCATAGCCTTCGAGGATGTTGAGGATTTGCAGCGCGGCAATGCCCTGCCCGTTGGGCGGGATTTCCCAGACGTCATAGCCGCGATAACTGGTCGAGACGGGTTCGACCCACTCGCCTTTGTGGGCGGCGAAATCCTCATAGCGGTGCGGCGCACCGATGCGTTTGAAATAGCGGTCCATCGATTGGGCGAGCGAGCCCTTGTAGAATGCGTCGCGTCCACCCTCGGCAATTTCGATCAGGGTCAGGGCAAGATCGGGGTTCTTGAAGATTTCGCCCTCTGCCGGGGCCTTGCCGCCGGGCATATAGGCGCGACGCATATTGTCGATTTCCTCGATCGCGCCCTCCTTGTGCAGCGCCTCGAAACCGGCCGTATTTGCTTTCCAATATTGTGCAATCAACTCGCTCACCGGAAAGCCCTGTTGCGCATAGCGGATGCTGGGCGCGAGCACCTGCCGCATCGGCAGCTTGCCGAACTTGCCGTGCATTTCGAACCAGCCATCGACCGTGCCGGGGATTGTGACCGAGGCGGAACCCCAATCGGCGATCGTCCCGTCGGAATCGCGCACAGAACGCGGCATCTTCCGGGTCCGCTCCTGCAATTGTTTCAGGCTTAGGCCCATTGGCGCGCGCCCGCTGGCGTTGAGGCCGTGCAGCTTTTGCGTCTTCGGGTCCCAGATGATCGCGAACAGATCGCCGCCAATGCCGTTGCCCGTTGGCTCCATAAGGCCAAGCGCCGCGTTGGCCGCAATCGCTGCATCGACCGCGCTGCCGCCTGCCTTCAATATTTCGAGCGCGATCTGCGTCGCCAGCGGCTGGCTGGTCGCGGCCATCCCGTTCTGCGCGATGACCGCAGAGCGGCTGGCACCGGCGGTGCCGGAATAGCGATCACCCTGGTCCTTTGGCGCCGTCTGTGCGGCAAGCGGTGTCGTGATCAGCAACGCAGCAAAAAGCGGGGTGTAACGCATCTCTCTTCCCTTTTCCTGAAGATCGATGCGTTACCGCTGCACCCGCCATGTGACAAGCAGGTCAATTACCGTAGCATTGGTTTCCTATCGGGTGGCCGTTTCAGCGCTTTTTCGACCCAGCCGGGCTGAGCGTGAAATAGGAACGATAGGCCGGCTTCACCGCAGCCAGCATTTTTGCATTCACCGGCAGGTCGATTTCATAGTCACCCTCGACATAGGGCCCGACCGAATAAATCCCCGCATAGATTGCAAGCCGGTTGAATGTCCGCCCATTGGACGATCCCAGAATAACGGTCAGTTCGGATGGCTTGGGGCAGGCCTGCATCCAGTCATCGGTCTGGCTGCGGTCTACTTTCTCGCCATCGCGTTTCTTGCTGCGTTCGATGTCGAGTTTGTCGCAGAATGGCGTCTGCACGACTTTGTCGAACGCCTCGTTGCTGGTGAAAAGCGCCAAAGGTTTGATCTCGGTTGCTGACTTTTTGTCCCAGATCAGGCTGCCGCGCCCCCAACTGCCATGCGCGCCGCCAGTGTAGCTCCATTCGTCAATCGTCAGGCTCAGAAAGCGCGGCAGGTCGGCGACAGTCCGCCAGTTAATCTGGAGCTGCATGTCGGTTTCGCTCGCACGGTCGGGATTTTCGGTCGCCCATTCCGCGCCCCACTCTTTGAGCTCGGCAAGCTGGACATCCTTCTCGCTGAGCATTTTCTGCTCGAGTGCGGGAAATTGGCGGATCACAGCGGGATAATTATATTCAAAGCTATATCCCTTGCCCTTATCGACAATTTCCACGCCTTTGTCGGGTGCGGCCAGTGCTGTGGTTGCGGAAAGCAGGGCTAAAGCGCCTAGTGCTGCATCAAACAGTTTCATTTTTTAATCCTCTGCCAATTCCCAACGATCAATCCAGATAATATTCGACCGTCGTGACGACGCGTACCTTCTTATAGGGCGTATCCGCCGCGCCCCACCCGCCTTCGCTGTCGCCATCGCGCGCGGTGACTTCGAAATAGCCCTGCGTTGCCGATTTGATGCTGCCGACATCGGTGCCGCTGTCCTTGGCGAATTGTTCGGCCGATTTGCGGGCATCCTTGGTCGCCTGCGCAATCATCTCGGGCTTGATGCTGTTGAGTTTTGTGTAGGTGAAGGACATGCCCGATCCTTCTTCCAGCTCGACCCCCTGCTTGACCAGATCGAACTGGCGCTTGATCGCGGCCTGTGCCTTTTTGATGTCGGTGGTGCGCAGCGATATGCGTTGTTTGACGGTGTAGGTCGTGATGCCTTCATTGCTATATTGCGAGACATTGGCCCCGGTCGGCTGCACCGCATCGCCATCAAAACCGAGTGAACCGAAGAAGGCACGGATCGCCTTGGTATCGGTATCGGCCTTGGCTTGCGCGCTTTGCAAATCGCCCGCCTTGGCGGAATAGGCGATGGTCCATGTGGCGAGGTCTGCAGTAACCTCACGCTCCGCCAGCCCGCGGACCGTCACTGCGCGATCGGCCTGCTTCATACGGACGAGGCCATCGCCCATCAGATAGCCGCCTGCAATCAGGCCGGCTGCGAGCAGTCCAGTTCCAGCAAGCCAAGATTTTCCCTGATTGGCGGTCAGTCGGCCTAGCCAACTCTTGTTTTCAACGTCGTCTGTCATTGTACCCATCCCAGAAATGATGGGCCGTAGTTTCCGTCCGCCCCTTGCGTCGGTGTGCCTTCCGGTCCATGTTCGCGCGCGTCCCAGCGCGGCTTTGTGAATTATTGCTGCTGCGATGAACCGTGCATTAACATCGATGAGTTGAATGATGACTGTTAAATATCTCCACAGCATGATCCGCGTGACCGACCCGCAAGCGACGGTCGCCTTTTTTGAACTGATCGGTCTTAAAGAGGTTCGGCGTTTCGATAGCGAAGCGGGACGCTTCACGCTGATCTTCCTCGCGGCTCCCGGACAGGAAGGGCTGGCCGAGGTCGAGCTGACCTATAACTGGCCACCTGAAGAGGGCGAAGCCGAGGTCTATACCGGAGGCCGCAATTTCGGCCATCTGGCCTATCGCGTTGATGATATCTACGCGACCTGTCAGGCGCTGATGGACGCCGGCCACATCATCCACCGCCCCCCGCGCGACGGCCATATGGCATTCGTCAAATCGCCTGACGGGATTTCTGTCGAGCTGCTGCAGGAAGGGCATTTGCCGCCGCAGGAACCCTGGGCGAGCATGCCCAATGTGGGAAGCTGGTAAAATGGCGTTGCAAATCATCCGCATCCCTGTCCTGTCCGACAATTATGTCTGGCTGGTGCATGAGCCCGAAAGCGGTGAAACGATGGCGGTCGATCCCGCTGTGGCGGAGCCGGTGCTGGCAGAAGCCAAGGCGCGCGGATGGACGCTCACGCAGATCTGGAACACCCACTGGCACCCCGATCATACCGGCGGCAATGCCGCGATTAAGGAGGCGACTGGTTGCGTGATTACTGGGCCAGAGGCGGAAAGTGCACGCATTCCGACGCTCGACCGCAAGGTGAAAGAGGGCGATATTGTGAGGCTCGGCGCCGTTGACGCACATGTCCTCGATGTCCCAGCACATACCGCTGGCCATATCGCCTTCCACTTTGCGGACGACCAAGCCGCCTTTGTCGGCGACACGCTGTTCGCGATGGGCTGTGGTCGCTTGTTTGAAGGGACGGCGGAGCAGATGTTCTCGAACATGCGCAAGCTGGAAGCATTGGGCGACGACACGCGCATTTATTGCGCGCACGAATATACCCAGTCGAACGGCCGCTTCGCTCTGACCGTCGAGCCGGACAATGCCGCGCTTGTCGCCCGCATGGATCAGGTAAATGCGATGCGCGAACGCGGCGAGCCGACGGTGCCGACCACCATCGCCCTCGAACGTGCGACCAACCCGTTCATGCGGGCCGCGACTGTAGACGAACTCGCCGCGCGCCGTGCGGCGAAGGATGCGGCTTAGTTTTCCCAGTTACCGTAGCCCTGAGCCTGTCGAGCCGAAGGCCACCGAAGGTGAACGGTGCTTCTCGGCGAAGCGTGCTTCGACAGGCTCAGCACTACGGCGTATTGGGCTAAGTTTGTGCGCCCAAGCGGCGCGCTGCAAACAGCATCAGCAATGTACTCACACCTTCGATAATCATCGCCTGATTATTGGCTGCCGATGCGGGATCGCCAAGACCGAGGCCGATGAGACGGCCGACCAATGCAGTGCCATAAAGCGCGGCCGGAACATAGAGCAGCTTTGCTTTTTCGGGCTTAGCTGCCGCCCATAAGGCGCAGACTGCCGACACCAGGAAAAAGGCCCCGAAATCGCTGCGCACGCTGTTGATCGACGCGCCGGGCGCTTCGATCCCGAACTGTGTCGTAAACACCTTCGGGTCGATGATCCCCTGTACCGCGAGCAGCCCAAAACCCAGGCCCCAAAGGCCGACCAATATGCGCAACACCAGATTCATGATTATTCCCCTCTCGTCGGCAGGCATATCGGGCAAATTCACGACTGGCAACTGGACAGGCGCGCGCTTCGCCCTTATCGGCCAGCCATGTCGATTCAGCCTTCGGATTCCATCCTTATCGTCGATTTCGGGTCGCAGGTGACCCAGCTTATTGCCCGCCGCGTGCGCGAGGCGGGGGTATATAGCGAAATCGCCCCGTACAACGCCGCCGAGGCTGCGTTTGAGCGGATGAAGCCCAAGGGTATAATCCTGTCGGGTTCGCCTGCTTCGGTGCCCGACGATGGCAGCCCGCGCGCTCCGCAATGCCTGTTCGACAGCGGCCTGCCGATCCTCGGAATCTGCTATGGCCAGCAGGTGATGAGCCATCAATTGGGCGGCGAAGTGCGCCCCGGGCATGAAACCGGAGAAGGCGGCGAATTCGGTCGGGCCTTCCTGACCGTGACCGAGGAATGCATCCTGTTCGACGGGCTGTGGCAGGTTGGCGAGCGGCATCAGGTGTGGATGAGCCATGGTGACAAGGTGACACGCTTTGCGCCGGGCTTTCGCATTGTTGCGACGTCGGACGGCGCGCCGTTCGCGCTGATCGCCGACGACGAACGCCGCTATTATGGCACGCAATTCCACCCCGAAGTCGCGCATACGCCCGATGGGGCAAAGCTGATCGCCAATTTCGTGCACAAGGTCTGCGGGCTTTCGGGCGACTGGACGATGGCCGAATTCCGCGCGACGAAGATCGCCGAGATCCGCGAGCAAGTGGGAACTGGCCGGGTGATCTGCGGGCTTTCGGGTGGGGTCGACAGTTCCGTAGCTGCAATCTTGATCCACGAAGCGATTGGCGACCAGCTGACCTGCGTCTTTGTCGACCATGGTCTGCTGCGCTTGAACGAACGCGAACAGGTCGAAAGCCTGTTTCGCGACCATTATAATATCCCGCTCGTCGTCGTCGATGCCGAGCAGCGCTTCATGGCGGGTCTTGCAGGCGTCACTGACCCCGAGAAGAAGCGCAAGTTCATCGGTGCCGAGTTCATCAATGTGTTTGAGGAAGAGGCAAAGAAGATCGGCGGGGCGGATTTCCTCGCGCAAGGCACGCTCTATCCTGACGTGATTGAGTCGGTGTCCTTCACAGGCGGGCCTTCTGTCACCATCAAGTCGCACCACAATGTCGGCGGCCTGCCCGAACGCATGAATATGAAACTGGTCGAGCCCTTGCGCGAACTGTTCAAGGATGAAGTGCGCGCGCTGGGCTGCGAGCTTGGCTTGAATGACCAGTTCGTCGGCCGTCATCCTTTCCCCGGCCCCGGCCTCGCCATCCGCATTCCCGGCGAAGTGACCAAGGAGCGCTGCGACATCCTGCGCAAGGCCGACGCGGTCTATCTGGAAGAAATCCGCAACGCCGGATTGTACGATGCAATCTGGCAGGCTTTTGCCGTGCTCCTCCCCGTCCGCACCGTCGGCGTAATGGGCGATGGCCGCACCTATGACAGTGTCTGCGCACTGCGCGCGGTTACCTCGGTCGACGGCATGACCGCCGATATCTACCCCTTCGACGCCGCCTTTTTAAGCCGCGTGGCGACGCGGATCATCAACGAGGTGAAGGGCATCAACCGCGTGGTTTACGACTATACGTCGAAGCCGCCGGGGACGATTGAGTGGGAGTGACAGTTACACTCTAATTGTAATTTCGATACAATCGGGAGAAACGCCGAAAGTTCGGGCGAGTCCCGCTTTAGCCTGAGCAATCGATAGCTGTTTTGTTACCTGCTGCCACCGATCATCAGTATCGGAATTCGACCGCACAAAAGTGATCGTCCCAATTCCAAGTGACACGTCGGCTGTCTTCCAGCCAACAGACTGCCACGCCAGACTCTGTCCACGTTCTTGGTTCGCCCACCAAGCTGGATACTGCCGTGCGCTCGAGGGAAGCTCGAATCCCAATATATCCTCGATTGCGGCAATATTGGTTGTGAAAGCGTCACCTTCGAGATGCGAGAGGTAGTCGGTCAAAGGTTGATATTTCGACATTGTTATTACTCCGTATGATGAATGTCGAGCGATATAAAATATACATATAACATATGTCAATATGTATTATAGTATTTCAGTTAGACCCCCACAAACTTCCCCGCCTCGCGGTCTTTCCGGACCTTCAGCCCATCAAACACCTGCCCGCTCATGGCAATCCAGACGCCAGGCGTCGCAACTTGCGCCGTCGCAAAGGCCATGCCGAGGTTGAAATTGGCATCGGTTTCGGCAAAGCGGGCGGGGCTGAGCGCGCCGGTGAGTACGATGGTCTTGCCGGGCACTTCGGCTGCGAGCACCTTCGCCGTCTCGGTCATCGTATCGGTGCCATGGGTCACGACGATGCGGGTTTCGGGGGCTTCGCGCGCAGCGCTGGCGATCAGGGCACGGTCGGCGTCGGTGAGTTCGAGGCTGTCCTTGCGCATCAGTTCGATCAGCCGATAGGGCAAGGCGACGCGCGCCTCCTTGAGCAACGCGGGAATGCCGCTGTCGACGATCTGATATTCCGAAAGCGCGTCGAAATAATTTTTGTCGATCGTGCCGCCGGTGGTGAGGATGAGTATGCCTTGCTCTGCCATGCGCGGCCAATAGCCGAAGCGGGGCTGCGGCGAAAGGCTGGATGGTGCATGGCTTCAGCCATCTTGGCCTTGCACCCGCCGGGGAAACGCTCTTATAGCCTTCAACAGCGGGGGCGCAGATAGAAGGGACGCAAGATGGGAGCCTCGCTAGCTACAGCCATATTATTTGTGGCCGTTCCAACCGGAGAAGCGGTTCCCGCTCCGATAGCAGAGGCCGTCGGAACAGAGGCATCGGCCCCGGTCAGCATGAAGGCGGATAATGAACCTCCCTTCGATCTCTCCAAACTCGATCCATTGCCGCCGACAACACCGCCCGAACCCATAGCCGACGAAATTGTCGTTACCGCACGCACCGCCGATCCGCGCGATCCAGTAGAGGCGATCAATGTCGAGGCATTTCAGCTAGTACAGGGGGCCGACGCCGCCTTGGTCGCGCCGGTTGCCGAAGCCTATGAAGGCGCCGTTCCCAGCCCGGTGCGCCAGGGCATTGGCAACTTCCTCAATAATCTGCTCGAACCGGTTGTCGCGCTCAACTTCCTGCTCCAGCTCAAACCGGGCAAGGCCGCAGAAACATTGGGGCGCTTTGCCATCAACACGACTTTCGGGGTGGGTGGACTTGTCGATGTCGCCAAGACCGAGCCATTCAACCTGCCGCGCCGCCCCAACGGATTTGCCAATACGCTGGGCTTTTACGGGGTAAAGCCGGGTCCGTATTTCTTCCTGCCTCTGATCGGGCCGACCACGCTGCGAGACATGATTGGCGGCGGTATTGACGGGCTGGTCTATCCGACGGTGATCGGAAAGCCGTTCACACAATTGCATTACACCTTGCCGGCCGGAGCGTTGAGCTCGCTCAATTCAAGGATTGCCAATGATTGCGAATTGCGGGCGCTTAACGAGGATACGGCGGATCCCTATGCCGCCACTCGCGACTATTATCTGTGGCGGCGGCAGGCGCAGATTGATGAGCTCAAAGGCAGAGAGCCGGCACCGCTCCCGGTCGGGACGGTCGCCAAATGCAAGACGGGCGCTGAGCGTTAGTCAGTCATTTGGAAGGCAAGCCTTCCGCAACCCAGAAGCGCGAGATGGATGCTTTCTGCCGAATTGGCGCGACTGCCTGATAATCGGTTGAATGGTAAAAGGCGCGCGCCGCCTCGAAACTGGGATATTCGACGATCACAAAACGCCCGGCAGGTGGCGGCCCCTCCAACTGCTCGACGCGCCCGCCGCGTGCCAGATACTTTCCGCCAAATTTGGCTACCGCCGCACCTGCTACCGGCACATAGGCCTTATAGGCTTCGGCATCAGTCACCTGAACTTCGGCGACAATATAGCCCTTGGGAGCTTGCGCCGGTTTTGCCGCCGCATAACCACCTGCTGCTGCCAAAGAGGTCAGCATCAAAGCCCAGCCGACATGCACCCTCATACTTGCCTCCCCTTCTCCATCCGCTAGAGCAGCAGATGATAGCAAGGACGAACAAATGAGCATCATATTTTACGGCATCCCCAATTGCGACACAGTGAAGAAGGCGCGCGTCTGGCTGGACGGCAAGGGCATCGCTTATGCGTTTCATGATTACAAAAAAGCGGGCGCGGATGCGGGCAAGCTGAAAAGCTGGTGCGCGGCGAAGGGGTGGGAGGTGATCCTCAATCGCGCTGGCACGACCTTCAAGAAACTGCCCGATGACGCGAAAGCCGGGCTTGATGAAGCCAAGGCGATCGCGCTGATGCTCGAACAGCCGAGCATGATCAAACGCCCTGTGCTCGAATATCCGGGCGGGCTGCTGGTCGGGTTCAAACAGCCAGAGTGGGAGGCCGCGCTGGGCGCATGAACCCGATAGCAACCGCACTTGCCGGGCATATTGAAAGCTGGTTGACGCCGGGTGAGCCCCTCGTTGTTGGCCTGTGCGGGACGCAGGCTTCCGGTAAATCGACCGCTTGTGCACAATTGGCCGGGCATTTCACCGGGCACGGGTTGCGGGTTGGTACCTTGTCGCTCGACGATCTCTATCTCGGGCGCTCGGTACGGGCAGGGCTGGCGGAGCGAGTGCATCCGCTATTTGCCACGCGCGGGCCGCCGGGAACGCATGATACCGGCATCGGAATCGCCACCCTCGATGCGGTAAAGGCAGGGCGCGCAGTGATGCTGCCCCGATTTGACAAGCGGGCGGACGAGCCATTGTCGTCGCGCGAATGGCCGCTGCTCGAAGGGCCGTGTGACCTGCTGCTGTTCGAAGGGTGGTGCGTTGGGGCAAGGCCCGTGCCTGACAACATCTTGGCTGAACCGGTCAACGATCTCGAACGCGACGATGATCCCGACGGTATCTGGCGCAGTCATTGGAACGCGCATCTCGCAGGAGAAACTGCGGAGCTATTCGCGCGCATCGACCGGCTGGCCTATCTGCGCCCGCCCTCATTCGAGATCGTACATACATGGCGCTGCGAGCAGGAGCATGGCTATCAGGCGGTGGATGGGGCACAGCGCGCCGCCGCTGCGATGACCGACGAACAGGTCGCCCGCTTCATCGCCCATTATGAACGATTGACACGCTGGATCATGGAAGAGATGCCCGGTCGCGCGGATGTAACAATCCAGTTGGATGAAGCCCGCTCCCCTGTTTCGGTTTCGGAGCGTGCATGAAAATCAAATTGCTACTCTGTGTCGTTGTGGCGCTATCTGCCTGTACCAGCGGCACTGCCAGTGAAGGAAAATCCGCCATGGCCAAGGACCCGATCATCATCGCGCATCGCGGTGCCAGCGGCGAACGCCCCGAGCACACAATCGCCAGCTACACGCTCGCGATCGAGCAGGGGGCCGATTATATCGAACCTGATCTGGTGCTGACCAGGGACGGCGTGCTGGTCGCGCGGCACGAGAACGAGATTTCGGAAACCTCCGACGTCGCGGACAAGCCCGAATTTGCCGACCGCAAGGCGACCAAGACCATTGACGGCCAGAAAATGACCGGCTGGTTCACCGAGGATTTCACGCTCGCCGAGTTGAAAACATTGCGTGCGAAAGAGCGGCTGCCGATGTTGCGCAAGGCCAACACGGCCTTTGACGGGCAATATGAAATCCCGACCTTTGAAGAGATCATCCTGCTGGCGAAGGCGAAGGAGAAAGAGACCGGACGACGCATCGGCATCTATCCCGAAACCAAGCATCCCAGCTATTTTGCTTCTATCGGTCTACCCCACGAGGCGCCCTTGCTCATGATGCTCGAAAAGCATGGTTATACGCAGAAGGACGATCCCTTGTTTATCCAGAGTTTCGAGGTTGGCAATCTGAAGGCGCTGCGTGGCAAGACCAAGCTGCGGCTGATCCAGTTGATGTCAAAGGATGACGGCCCCGCCGATGATCTAGCCTCAAAATATGCGACGATGGCCACCCCCGACGGGCTTAAGGCGGTCGCGGCCTATGCCGACGGAATAGGCGTCGAAAAAGCGATGGTCATTCCGCGCACACTGCTCGGCAATCTGGGTGAGCCAACCTCGCTGGTGGCGGATGCCCATTCGGTCGGGCTGGACGTCCATATCTGGACCTTGCGGCGCGAGAATTATTTCCTGCCGTTGGGACAACGCAACGGTCTGAACCCAGCTGGCCATGGCGATCTGGTGGCGGAGATAAAGGCGTTTCTGGCCACAGGGATAGACGGATTTTTCAGCGACAATGTGACGGAGGCCGTTGCAGCGGCGCGCTGATCAGGCGACTATCGCACGCGCAACCGCGCGAATTGCTTCAGGATCGGCGATGAACGCCATGTGCGAGCAATCGAGTTGGGTTGCATGGTCTACCTCGCCCAGCCTGCCACGCGCTGCGTCGGGGGCGACCACGCCGTCATGCGCTGACCAGAAAGCAAAGGTTGGCACAGGCGGTTTTTCATGCAGCACGGCTGCGACCGGCGGATTGTCGACCTTGTGCCCGGCGACAAATTCATAGACCCGCCAGGCATTGTTCGCACGCGGATGCGCTGAAAAGGGGCTGCCGAGCGAGATGACGCGCGAGACACGATGCGGTGCGCGCTTGGCATATTCCCGCGCGATCACTCCGCCCAGGCTCCAGCCCACCAAAGCTGCCGGATGGTCGATTCCACGCTGGTCAAACTGTCGGTCGATCTGCTCGAATAAATCAGCGGAGACACCGCTGTTGCGCCCAAGGCCCCAGCCATGGGCCCGGAACCCCGCACCATCTAGGGAGCGGCGCAAACGGGCGGTCGTCCGGTCAGAGGCCAGAAAACCCGGAATTACAAAAACATGCTGGCCCTTGCCATCCACTTCCAGCGGCACCGGCGGCGCGAAGGTGGCGCGAATACGCGTCGAGGCAAAGCCTACAACCTCGCGCGCCAGCAGCGGCAAGGGCGGTGGCACTGCGCGGTCTTCGTGCGCGGCAAGAATCGAGAGCGGGGTCGTCGCCATGACGACCGTTTAAGCCGATTGGAGATTTATGAAAGATTTATGACATTATCCGCAGGCAAATTTCGACAATTGGTCAACTTTCGGGGATGGGTAGCGTCACGGCCGGGTTATCCTTGCCGACCGGCTCGCTCAAAGGCGGTGCGACCATCGGCTGCTGGGCTACCATAGGCATGGAAAGCGCGGCCTTTTCCAAACTGTCCAAGGCGCGTTGCGTTTCGACATAACGCCGCGCCTTGGCCAGCCAATCCTTAGCGTTCGCCGCCCCCGGCATGGCCGAAACCAGTCGCATGGCCGATTCCACATTTCCGGTGAGGATCAGGTCACGCGTTCGTGCAATCTGGGCATCGGTAGATGGTGGCGGAGCGTCGGACATGTGGAGCACGAACATGGTCGAAAGCTCACGCTGGATGCGCGCCCACGACATTTCGGGATCGCGGCTGAGGCTGGGCGCGATGGCGTCAAATTCGGTGGCAAG
Source organism: uncultured Sphingorhabdus sp. (assembly GCA_937873665.1). Next base: position 5,211 of record CALMYW010000476.1, on the reverse strand, counting down.
CTTGACGGGCGTCAGTCCATCTTTCGCTGCCGAACGGATACGCGCCAGCGCTTGTGGCTGGCTTTGCCCAAAGGCTGCATCAAGCCGCGGTTCGATCTCGCCAAGTGGAGCGCTTGCACCAATTGCCCTACGCGCTGCCATGGCAACCAGCATGGCTTCGGTGCGGGCCGAATCGGCTATGGGCTGAAGGATTTGGGGGACGACGGGTGCTGCCAGCATCGGGTTAACCGGTGGCGGAGCAATTTCGGGCATCGGTGCGACGGGCGCTTCCGGAGCCGAAGGCGCAACTTCCCCCCATGGCGAAAGCCCCGATGTCGACAGCCAGCTTACTACCAATCCGCCACCGACAAATGCCAATATCGACAGTGCAACGCCTGCTCGCCAGTTCAAACCCTGTCCCCTTGCGACCCTGATTATGCGCCCTGCTTAACAAGCGTGTGCGCCGCCGACAACAGGGCTTGGTCATCGGGGCGTTCGGCAATGGCTATTCCGCGCCAGCCGGGGCCAGCCGCTTGGGCGATTGCGCTGGAGAAAGCGGCAATCCAGATGTCATCGCGGGACAGTCGGCTGCTATCGACAAGTTCAGCGAACCGGCGTGCTGCGCGGGCCGAATGGAGCACAACAATATCCACACTGGCAATGATGTCCGTTGTATCGACGGGTAGTTCGACAGGTTCGGAAGAATAAGTGATCTGCGTTTCTATCTGCATGCCCGGTGGTGCATCGAAATCGGTCTGATCTTCGCCCGCCAGCCACAGCAAGTGATGATGTCCGGCAGCCTTTGCCTGCTGCAGTGCTTCACCCACACCCATTGTACCAACCGACGCCAGCATGAGTCCTGCAGCGGTAACGGCGTCGGCGCTGTTTTGGCCGACCGCATGCACGGGCAAGGCGGTAAAAGCCTCCAATCCCGCTCCGGCGTGGCGGATCGCATTGGCGCTGGTGATCAAAAGGGAATCAAACTGCGCCACTAGGGGTGCGTTCCAGGCGCGAGCTCGCACCTCGAAGAAGGGCAATTGAACGGGTTCAAATCCGGCCTCCAGCGCGCGACGGGCGCTGGCATCATTGCCCGGCTGCGGGCGGATGATGAGCAGTTTCATCCCTCGAACAGCGCGCGCAATTCGGGCGAAGCAGCGTCGAGGAGTTGGTGTGCGAGAATTGCCGGAGCGTCTGCATCACCGAGTTTGAAGGCGATTGCTCCCTCTCGTCGCTCACTGCCATCCTCGCACAGGATCTCGCCCTTGAGCGTCAACATGTCCTCTTGCCAGATGGCTTGTGCCGCGACCGGCGAATGGCAGGTGCCGCCCAGCGCCTCAAGAAAGGCGCGTTCGGCGATCACGCAAGTGAAGGTGGGCCGGTCGTTGATAGCCGCCATCAGCGCCGCAATTTCGGTGCGTTCGACCAGACAATCGATGCCTATCGCACCCTGTGACGCGGCAGGCAGCATTTCGGACGTCTCGATGGCGGTTCCGATATTGCCGTGACCCAAGCGGGCGAGCCCCGCCGCCGCGAGCAAGGTCGCGTCGAATTCGCCGCTTTCAACTTTGGACAATCGCGTCGCAACATTGCCTCTAATGCTGTCGGTGACGATATCGGGGCGTAAAGCTTTCAGCTGCGCCGCACGTCTTGGGCTCGATGTGCCGACTTTTGCACCTTGGGGGAGCGCGGCGATGCTGCCCGCCCCTATTAGCCGGTCGCGCACATCGGCACGCGGCAGCATCGCGACAATCCCGAATATGCCAGCGCGGACGGTTTCGACATCCTTCATCGAATGCACCGCTATATCGACCTCGCGGTCGAGCAGCGCGCGCTCCAACTCTTTGGTCCACAAGGCCTTGCCGCCGATTTCGGCGAGCGGGCGGTCCTGCACCTTATCCCCGCTCGACAGCATCGGGACGAGGAGAATAGCGGCTTCATCCCAGCCATGCGCCGCGAGCAATGCAGCTTTGGTCATCTCTGCCTGTGCCAAGGCGAGCGGGGAAGAACGGGTGCCGATGCGGAGCGGATTGGAACGGGTCGGGGTCATGCGGCTTGTCCATAGCGGGGCACATCCCTAAGGGGAAGCCGATGGCAGTGATTTTGGGCCTTGAATCGAGTTGCGACGAAACCGCGGCGGCGCTGGTGCGGTCGGATCGCACGATATTGAGCCACGCACTGGCGGGGCAAGAGGATCATCACCGCGCCTTTGGCGGGGTGGTGCCAGAGATTGCTGCACGCGCGCATGCCGAACTGATAACGCCTCTGGTCGAGACGGCATTGGCTGATGCCGGGATGACGTTGAAGGATGTTGACGCCATTGCGGCGACAGCTGGGCCCGGATTGATCGGCGGGGTGATGGTCGGGCTTGTGACGGCGAAGGCGCTGGCGATGGCCGCCAATAAGCCTCTGATTGCTGTAAACCATCTGGAAGGGCACGCGCTGTCACCGCGACTGGTCGATCCTGATCTGGACTTTCCCTATTTGCTGCTGCTTGTTTCGGGCGGCCATTGCCAGTTGCTCCGTGTGAATGGGGTCGGCGATTACGACAGGCTGGCGACCACCATCGACGATGCAGTGGGTGAGGCGTTTGACAAGAGCGCCAAGATTTTGGGCCTCGGCTTTCCGGGAGGTCCTGCGGTCGAGAAAGCGGCCAAACTGGGTGATGCCAAGGCGGTGTCGCTGCCGCGCCCGTTAAAAGGCGCAGACGAACCCCATTTCAGTTTTGCAGGTCTGAAGAGCGCTGTGCTGCGCGCACATGAAGCAGGGGCGCACAGGCCCGAAGATATCGCTGCCTCTTTCCAACAGGCCGTGGTCGATTGCCTTGAAGACCGGCTTGAATACAGCCTGTCTCGGATCGACCCGCTCGGTGCGCTGGTGGTCGCGGGTGGGGTGGCGGCCAATGACTCCATTCGCGCGATGCTGCAGCGCGTGGCCGAGCGCTATAGCATGCGCTTTGTGGCACCACCGCACTGGCTGTGCACCGATAATGGCGCGATGATCGCCTGGGCGGGGGCGGAACGCTTTGCAGCAGGGCTGACCGATCCGCTCGATGTCGCGGCACGCCCGCGCTGGCCGCTCGACCCGGATGCAGAGGCCGTGCGCGGCGCAGGAGTGAAGGCATGACCGGACAACCCATAGGCATCATCGGCGCAGGCGCATGGGGCACTGCGTTGGCCAGCGTGATGGCGCAAAACCATGAGGAGGTGCTGCTCTGGGCACTTGAGCCCGAGGTGATCGAGGCGGTGAATGCAGGGCAGGGCAATCCGCTCTACCTCCCCAATCTCGCGCTGCCGCCCCAAATCCGTGCGACGGGTGATATGGCCGAAATGGTGGGGTGTTCGGCGCTGTTGCTGGTGACGCCCGCGCAGCATCTGCGCGGCACGCTCGAACGGCTTCCAGCCACCAACGCGCCTTTGCTGCTCTGCTCAAAGGGCATTGAGGCAGGCACGCAATTGCTGGTGTCTGAAATCGTCGCTGAGCTTAGGCCCGACAACCCGCTCGCGGTGCTTTCGGGCCCCACTTTCGCGCATGAAGTTGCGGCGGGCAAACCGACCGCGATCACGCTCGCCTGCGAAAGCGAGGCGCTGGGCAAGCTTTTGATGCGGCTGGTCGCAACGCCTGCTTTACGGCCATATTGGTCGGATGATGTGGTGGGGGCGGAGATTGGCGGGGCGGTGAAGAATGTGCTGGCCATTGGCTGCGGTGTTGTCGATGGCGCGGGGCTGGGGCTGAACGCGCGGGCGGCGTTGATCGCGCGCGGCTTTGCCGAGATGCAGCGATATGGCCTGGCGCGCGGGGCGCAGGCGGAAACGCTTTCCGGACTTTCGGGGTTGGGCGATCTGGTGCTGACCTGTTCTTCCGAAAATAGCCGCAATTTCTCCTTGGGCCGCGGGCTGGGGCAGGGCAGGGCGGCTGCCGAGCTGATGGCTGACCGGCGCACCGTGGCGGAGGGTGCGTTCACCGCGCCCGTCCTCCTTGAATCGGCGCAATCGCTGGGCGTCGAGATGCCGATTGTCGCGGCTGTCTGCGCGCTTCTCGATGGCAGCGCCAGCGTCGGGCAGGTCGTCGAAGCACTGCTCTCCCGCCCGTTGAAGGCCGAAAGGTGACAAGGCGTCGCCATTGCCCTACCATCCGGTTTCACACCGTAGTCCTGAGCTTGTCGAAGGACGTGTATCAGCCTTGGCGCGCCCGGTGAGGCGTGCTTCGACAGGCTCAGCACTACGGTCCGATTTAAACCGCATTGCCAGCAAACGGAGGGGTGTTTGACGGCAACCGTGCCTGAACAGAACGAAGCCGATCTGAAGGCGCTCGCCAAGGGCGGGCGGACCAATGTGTTCGGCTTTGTCCTGCGGCTCGCCGCGCGCATCCCCTTCCTGTTCATCGCCGGGCGGCTCTACGGGCCAGAGGTGCTGGGGCGTTTTGCCTATGCGATACTAGTGGTCGAATTTGTCGCGCAACTGGCAACGCTCGGTCTGCGGCGCGGGCTGGCAGAGGCCTTGTCGAAGCAGGACCGGCCCGACACCCATGTCGTCGGCGATGCGATGCTGGTTGCGACCTTTGCCTCGGCGCTGGGTGCGGCGGTGCTGATCGCATTGCCGCAACTGATGTTCCCCAATAGCCCGCTGAACGGGCTCGACCGCTATTTGCCGCTGACGATTTTCGCGATCGTCTGGACCGATATTGCGCTGGCGGCGCTCGCCTACCGCTTCGACGTCGCCTCGACGGTGCGGGCAAGGGCGATTGTCGAGCCGTGGACGATCAGCATCGCGGCGGGCGCGCTCTTCTTCTATTCGGCGCGCGACGGCCTGATCCTGTCCTATGTCGCCTCGATCCTCGCCGCGATGCTCACCGCGCTCTGGCCGCTCTGGCGCAGCTATGGCACGCCGCAGGGCTGGCGACCGCGCCCCGTCGAGCTCTACCTGCTCGCGCGCCGTAACCTGCCGCTGGCTGCCGCCGATGCTGCCGAATGGGGCAGCCGCAGGCTCGATCTCGCCATCCTCGGACTCTTCGCCAGCCCTGCTGTCGTCGGCATCTATTATGTCGCACAACAGGTCGCCAGCCTGCCGCAGAAACTGAAATCCAGCTTCGATCCGATCCTCGGCCCCGTCATCACCCGCAATTTGCAGGCGAAAAATTATGGGGAGATTGCGCGGCAGGTCGGCCAGGTCGGTTTCTGGATTATCGCCGCCCAGGTCGGCATCGCGCTGGCGCTCGGCATCCCGGGTGAGGCGG
>CALMYW010000475.1 GCA_937873665.1 uncultured Sphingorhabdus sp. | reverse complement strand
CAAGCACCTTGTGGCTGTGGATGCATCCCCGGATGTTCTGGTCTTCCAACCACCTAGCTTTGAAGATCTGGAGTTGGCGGTGGGCAAGTTCAGTCGATTTTCCCCCGGCAAGAAATTGCTAGTGTCGTGCAACAGCCTTCCTGACGTATCGATTGCACGATCGTTATTGAAGCTGCGTGGCTTTGAATCTGGGGAGGGTCTTGCGTTCCCGGCCAGCCAGCACGATGTTCAGCATCATGCGCCGGGCGCATGGTGGTTCTCAGCGATGATTCCTTCGTTAGGTGATTTGAAGGCGCCTGACGATGGAATCGTTGATGGCCTGAGAATGGCCCACCGCGTGTTCATTGGCCACCTTGGCCCCGTCCGTAACCGCGCGGCATGGAACTCAGTCGCTGCGGTTTATGCCACTAGGTCGTCGCCGAATGTTGAGGGAGCTGCGGTTTGCTCCGTACTCACATTGCCCGATGGCGGAATCTGCCTTAACACAGGACGTTTCTTTTCGAGGTCAAGTGCTAGCGGGGACACTGAGTTTCACTGGGAGGATGCACCAGCTCTAAGTGCCGGCTTGCTCGCGTCTGTTCCCAGTGAGGATTCTACGCGGACTCCAGACGAAGATCGGCTGGCGCTAATGGTCTGGCTAGGGAGGGCTGTGCGAGAGGGGGTACGAGATAGTGGCTCGTCGCTGTTGTCAGAGGACTCGGACATCATCAGTGAGGCTCAAGATCTTGAGCTAAAGGGTCCTTCAAAGCTTGAGTCTCACGACTATGTGGATGAGCCCTGTGATCCCGCTCAGGATGCCAATTCAAACGACGCCGTAACGTCTGTCTCGTCCACTGAAATGCCAGCGCGGCCACGGCTTTCGCGAAGCGCCGGGACTGTAAACGTACTGGCATTTGCCGCGATGCTTGGCAAGCCTGGGGTGAGTTCTGCGGGGTCCTTCGAGAATGCCAAGAAGGACGTTCTTCAATGGCTCTCCAACAAGGGCTTTAAGTCACTTGATTCGTTTTCAAATCAACACGCTGAACATGCCGATGGCGAAGTCACCATTGAGACGGACGGTCAAGGCATCTGGGCGATGCGATTCGATGATCGAAAGTCGATGGCAGATGGCGCCATCTGGCGAGTCGAAGTCACTCTACTTGGAGTTGGCGCGTCTGCCATAAGCGTTCGAATGGCGCAGGTCCGTAGCACTGAGGAAGCGCCGCCGCCCGTCGCGAGCGGTGTGCCGGGTGTCGTATCAAAGGTTGCCCAGCATATTGGCCTGCAGGATGCGGGGGTTGCCCTGGTAGATAGCGCAAAACGCTTAAGAGGTACCAACGACGGAGCGTGGTTCAGTCACCTGCTGCTCAATCCGCATCGAGGGCAACCGGTTATTGTCATTTCCGGAAATATTGATGCATCCGCTGATCGGTTGGCGAAGCGCCTTGTGGGCGTCGCACATGTCCTGCACGTCGATAAGCCGATTTCTGATGGCTTGATCAGGAATTTTGGGCGAGACCGTTCCGTGTTTGGAAATGCGGTTCGACTATATCGCCCTGGCTTTACTGCAGATGCCGATCCGTTTCAGCATCCCCTGTGGGTTCTAAAGGGGCCCGCGCTACCGAAATGGCTTGCAGACGAGCTATTTGAGCACGCTTGTTCGATCAGTCTTGAGATCGGAGATCTTGAGGAACGCGCGCCGTCCTTTCACTCCATACGAAACTTGCTTGCTGAAGGTCGACTCGCCACGTCTGAGCAGCGTTTGGTCGAGTTGCGGCGAGAGGCCGAGAGCATTGCATCTACCGCAGAGGAAAAAATCGGGCGTCTGCAGGCGATCAACATGGAGCTCGAAGCGTCACTTTTGGAGCAGAAGGCCAGGAATAAATACTTGGCTGAGCAGCTGACACAGGCCGACCAAGAGCTTCAAGCCACCAAGCTCGAGCGCGCCAGTGCGCTCGAAGAGGTTCGACGGCTCAAATTCAAGCTCAGCAATCAATGGAATGAGGTTGAAACAGGGTACTCGGAGAACGAGGATCAGGTGGAGTATCCAGAGAGCTGGGACGATCTGGAAACTTGGGTCGAGGTGTACGGACAGGAAAGACTTGTCCTTCACCCCAAGGCAGCCAAAGCGGCGCGTGAATCTCCTTTCAAGGACATTCCGTTGGCATATAAGGCGATGGATTACCTGGTTCGCTACTACATCCCAATGCGAACGAGGAGCTCTGACGATACCGATGCCTACCAACGCAGCAAGCAGGCACTCGCGGAGCTTGGATTGGAGGAGTCAGACGTCGGAACTGCTGACGAGATCAAGCGCTACAAGAAGGAGTACAAGCGGCAGTACGATGGCCGGGAAGCCACGTTGGATAGACACCTGAAGCGTGGAGTTGGCTTCGGTGGCGACTTCCAGTTCAGGATGTACTTCTACTACGACGACGTGGCCAAGAGGGTGTTGGTGGGGCACATGCCAACCCATCTGACGAACCGCTTGAGCCATAACGGCTGAACTTGCTCTACAAGGGGTTGGTGCGCTGTATCGGCGAGTGGGAAATTTGAATAGCTGCGTTAACGCGGAACTGGGGGGGGCGTAATGACAATTTTCGGAAGGCTGCTAGGTAATGCGGCAATCAGTGCGCGATTGCTGATTTCAGGGCTGGCCGCCAGCCAGGCATTCTTGATGCCTGGTATCGCAGCAGCGAACTGCGACAGGCCCGCGTATCAGCAGTGCATGCACTTGCAAGCTGACGTTGAGGGCATGGCAAGGGCTGGCGATGCCCGTTACTTGGGCAGGAGTTTCGGAAACAAGGATATCCAGTGCACGACTGCCGCCGACTTGGACGCGGCGAAACAGTTGATTAGCGATTGCGCAACGCGGGGAGAATGGACGAGCAGCATTCAGGTCGCCGATGCGCAATCCATCCTTGTGCAAGTTAACTTGCCGCGCCTTCCGCCCGAATCTCCAGTTAGCGTTCCAGAAGATGCTCAAGCCGTCGTTCGCCCACAGGGCGACATCTTCAACGACGATTCAACCGCACCTCCTGCGGAGGGGATTGATAGAGATCCGTCCATCGGCCCTGATTCAGCGCCCTTGTCAGCGGTTACCGAAGGCATACCGGAGCGCACCATTCCCGTGGCACCGCCCGTCAATAGCGGCTCAATGCAATCCCAGGCCTACTCACCTCAGGCCGAAAGCGCCCCTGCCAGCAACAATTCGGTCGAGACTGCCCCGGCAGCTCAGGCACGCGAGTCCAGAGACTTTTCGCCGCTGTTTTGGGGGATCGCGATTGCCTGGCTGATGCTCGTCATATGCGGGATCGTTGCAGGCTGGAACCAGAAAATTGTTGTGTTCCGGAACTACGATGACTTGGCGATGATGTTCTTCATGCTCGCGGTTCCGCTGCTCACCGTCTGGATGGGCAGGTACGGCGGAATCTTCGCGATTGTGTTCTTCATTTCGCTGCTTCTCTGGGCGTCCATCAGGACTTGGAGAGACCAGTCCCCGCGCAGTATCTGGGCGTTTGCGCTTGCGTTGATCACGAAGCTCTCGCTCGGAATCCTGTTCGTGAATTCCCTTTGGACCGTGATTTCTCCAGGGGGAAAGACCCAGTTGGCGAGAGCGCGTGCACGCGCTTCAGCGCTGGGAATGCTTGCGATCCTGACGCCAATCGTGATGCGGCTGGTGCGCGACCATGAGGGGATCTGGTCCCCTCGAAATGTGCTGACTCCGTATCAACGTCGTCGGAGTGGTCTCTCCCCTTGATGGAAAGAGAGCGTCTTCTGATTAGTGTCCTGAGAAGCCGCCCGGGCCGGCAGCGAGGCGCGAGATCGCTCCCTTTGATAGGGGTTCTACCCCGTTTTCACGGACACTTACGAGAAGGCCGATCTAGGCCATGAGGAGTGTTCATGTCGAAGCGAAGGAAGTTCAGTGCCGAGTTCAAGCGTGGCGCTGTTGAGCAGGCGAGCCAGCCGGGTGTCAGCTGTGCCCAAGTGGCGCGGGAGCTGGGGATCCGGGACGCCCTGCTGACCCGGTGGAAGCGTGAGGCCCAGAGCCAGGGCAAAGCAGTCTTCGGCGGCACTGGCACGCCGCGGGACGAAGAGCTGGCCCGCCTCAAGCGCGAGTTGGTGCGGATCAAGAAGGAGCGGGATTTTTTGCGAGAAGCGGCGACGTTCTTTGCCAAGGCATCATCCTGAGGTATCAGGTGATCGAACGTTGCCGCGATGAGTTTCCGGTTCGACTGATGTGCCGTTGCCTGCGGGTGTCGGCCAGCGGTTATTACGACTGGAGCAAGCGATTGGCCAGCAGCCAGCAGACCGACAACCAACGACTGCTCGGCCGGATCCGTGAGTTGCACGAGGACAGTCGCGGCATGCTAGGTGCCGGCCGCATGCACGAAGACCTTGCGGATCAAGGCGAGACAGCCAGCCTGAACCGGGTGGCGCGCCTGATGGCGACTGACGGCTTGCAAGGCTGGCCGCGACCGAAGCGGCGTGGCCAACGCGGCCAGCTGGCGCTGACGCCGCCGGGCGTACGCAACCTGCTGGAACGGGACTTCACCGCGCTGGAGCCGGAGACCAAGTGGGTCACCGACATCACCGAGCTCAAGACCCGGGAAGGCAAGCTGTACCTGTGCATCGTGCTGGATCTGTTCGACCAGCGGGTCGTGGGTTGGTCGATGCACCACCGACAGGACCGGCAGATGGTGATCCGGGCCGTGCAGATGGCGGTCTGGCAGCGCCAGGACAGTCATCCCGTGATCCTTCATTCGGACCGGGGCAGCCAGTTCCGGAGCGGCGACTACCAGCGTTACCTGGCGACCCACCGACTGATGTGTTCGATGAGCGCGGTGGGCCACTGCGGCGACAACGCTGCGTGCGAAGGCTTCTTCGGACTGCTCAAGCGCGAGCGGGTTTACCGCACGACGTATCCGACGCTCGATGCCGCAAGGGCCGATGTGTTCGAATACATCGAGCGGTTCCACAACCCGAGGATGCGAAGAAGAGTCGCAAAGCAAGACCGGAAGTTCTCAACCCTTTCACAACCGTCCGTGATTTCGGGGTAGAACCCTAGCTGCCGCCGTCCGAGGCCGCGAAGCGGACTCGGCTTGAACGAAGTGTTAGCTGAGAAAGCGGCCATGAACCTAGGCCTGCGGCTCTACCGCAAATCACGTAAAGGGTCAGGAACTACCTTTGGTCCAGGCCGGCAAGCCGCTGTTACGA
>CALMYW010000474.1 GCA_937873665.1 uncultured Sphingorhabdus sp. | reverse complement strand
GACCGATCGCGATACCGCCGAGGAATGTTCGCGCCTGATCGGCTTCCGCAAGGTTTGTGGATCGGCGTTGGAGCGGGCCCCTCCCATTTTGCGATCTATCATCTTGAAACGGCGTAACAAGCCGGTTTTGATTGGGGTTCCGAACGGCGCCTATCGGGACCCCTTTCATGCGCCAGTTTAGGATTAAAAATCAAAGTCATAGCCTCCGTGAGGGCGGGGTCCCACTCTGACGCTAATCCACACTCCGTAGAGAGACGCATTTAATGGATGCATTGAGCGGGGCCGGCCATGCATCTCCGCCGCCGTCCACAGAATGCTCGTTTTCTGGACAGCGCAGGGCTGATCCCTCTGAGCACTGGTTCTGGTTGCGACATTTTCTGTTTTATGGCACAAGTTGAAAAGTGCCATTTTATGATTGCGAGGTTTGATATGGGAAAGGCATTCGACGCCAGAGTTGCCCACAATGGTCGTTTGGTTTTGCCAAAGATGGTGCGCGAAGCACTCGGCATGGCAGACGGAGGAACAGTGGTGTTTTCCGTTGAAGGCGGTGAGATCAAACTGACCTCGATCAGACAGAGCATCAAACGCGCCCAAGGCCTCTATCGCCAGTATGCCACCAACGACTTCACGGTTGATGATTTCATCGTCGAGCGTCGGGCCGAGGCCGCCCGCGAAGATGAGGCCTGAGAATGGCGTCGGTTGTTTTTGACGCCTCCGCCATTCTCTCTCTTCTGCGCGACGAGCCGGGAGCAGACGTTGTTGCGCGCCATGTTGGCGACGCAATCATCTCGGCGGTCAACTTTCAAGAGGTGATCAAGGAGTTGTTGCGGCGAGGTATCCCGATCGCGACTTCGCTGGACTTGCTCGATGCCTTGCATCTGGATGTTCGCCCGCATGGCCGGGATGATGCTGTAGCGGCTGCGGCCATTTATCCCGCAACCAAGGCATATGGCAGTGGCTTGGGTGATCGATCCTGCATGGCGCTGGCTATCGCGGAGGGCCTACCCGCCATCACCGCCGATCAGGCTTGGGCCAAGGTCGAGGTGGCGGGGCTCAACATTCAGCTCATCCGATGACCGCAATCCTCGGTTACGCCCTTGTCAGCACGGGCGATCAGGATCTGGCCGGGCAGACCCTGCGCTTGGATCAAGCCGGTGCCGTCAAAGTATTCACCGACGTGATGTCCGGCAAAAGCATGGACCGCCCAGGCTTGGCCGAATTGCTAGCCTATGCCCGTCAAGGCTGTAGATCAGCATCAGAATGAGATCCCGCTCTCAGGGAAGCTATTGCCTTGTTTGTTATGCCTAAATAGATGCATGCGGGGGTCCCGAACGGCGCGTATGGAGCCCCCCATTCAAAGCCGAATTTTTAAGTCTATTCAAGATTATAGGTTGTGCAAGTGAGGGGTCCCGCTCCAGCGCCGATCCACACTGGGGCATATCCGAGTCCGCCTACAACGCACGGGATCTGCAGCTCACATATCAATATTCAAATTTTGGTATTCCGAGCCTCGGGCTGAAGCGCGGCCTGGGCGAGGACGCGGTCGTCGCCCCCTACGCTACAGCACTTGCCGCGATCGTCGATCCAGTAGCGGCCATAAGGAATTTCGAGCGATTGGCGGCGGACGGCGCGCGCGGCCGCTTCGGATTTTTCGAGGCGCTCGACTTCACGCCGCGTCGTTTGTCAGAAGGGCAGACCGTCGCGATCGTCCATGCGTTCATGGCTCACCATCAAGGGATGACGATCGTCGCCATCGCCGACGCTTTGCTCGGTAGCGCGATGCGAGAGCGGTTCCACGCGGAGCCCATCGTTCGCGCCGCGGAACTGCTTTTGCATGAGCGTATGCCCCGCGAGATAGCCGTAGCGCCATCTTGGGCGAGCGATGCGAAGCCCGATACGAGACTCTGAACGGCCCCCACCGAGTGGTCCGCATTGATTGTTAGTGCATTCGCGCCTCCATCGCCAGTGTCGGTCGGAGGTGGAGCGAAGCGGAACCGGAGGGCGGCACTGGCGATGGAACAGCCTCTGGCGCCGGTGGCCGATACCCAAGCGAGCTGTGCGGCCGGACCGTGTTGTAGTGCCGACGCCAGGCTTCGATCAGGATTTGGGCCTCGGCGAGCGAGTAGAAGATCTCGCCGTTAAGCAGCTCATCGCGAAGCGACCCGTTGAACGATTCACAATAGCCATTCTCCCATGGACTGCCGGGCGCGATATACAGCGTCTTCACGCCGACCTTCGCCAGCCATTCCTGCACCGCGGTCGCGATAAACTCCGGCCCATTGTCCGACCGGATATGCGCTGGCGGACCGCGTCTGGCGAACAGCTCGGCGAGCGCCGCCAGCACGTCGTCGCTCTTCAGCTTGCGGGCGACCGGCAGCGCCATACACTCCCGGCTAGCTTCGTCGATGATCGACAGGATCCGGTATTTACGCCCGTCATGAGTTCTCCCCTCGACGAAGTCGTACGACCAGACATGGCCAGGATACTGGGGCCGAAGCCGGATGCACGATCCGTCGTTGAGCCACAGACGCTTGCGCTTCGGCTGCCGCTGGGGCACCTTGAGCCCCTCACGCCGCCAGATACGCTCGACCCGCTTGCGGTTTACATGCCACCCCGCATCGCGCAGCAACGCCGTCACTCGGCGATAGCCATATCGACCATATTGCCGGGCGAGCGCGATAATGTCCTCGGTCAATGCCACTTCGTCATCTGCCCCGCGGGGCGCCTTGCGCTGCGTCGATCGATATTGCCCAAGCACACGGCAGAGTCGCCGCTCGGACACCGGCATCACCGTCTTGATATGATCGATGCAGCGCCTTCGGCGCGCGGGGCTCAGAAGTTTCCCCGGGCTGCCTCCTGCAAAATCAGCTTGTCCAGCGTCAGGTCCGAGATCGCACGACGAAGCCGCAGATTCTCTTTCTCAAGATCCTTCATCCGCCGCGCCTGGTCGGTCTTCAGGCCGCCATATTCCTTGCGCCATCGGTAGTAAGTCTGTTCGCTGATCGCGATCCGGCGACACGCCTCAGCGGTCGTCGCCCCCTGTGCCAGCACAACCTCAGCTTCACGCAGCTTCCCGATAATCTCTTCCGGGCGATGCTTCTTGCTCGGCATTCCAAATCTCCTTCGTCATCCAAAATAGCATTGATTTTGGACCACTCAGAAGGGGGCAGATCACACGGGCTCAGCCGCCCTATTTAGCCAGCGGGACGCTTGGTGAGCTTTCCGCCTTGGTCAAGGGCCGTGGCGGCCAGCCTGCCGCCCTGGTCCTGAACTGGACGCGAGTGGGAGCCGAGATCCCGTATGACATGGTGAATGCGCTTCGCGCACGCGGCGTCGCGCTGACGGTAATGTCCTGCGAACGCATGATGGCGGGCGAGGGCACCCGCGTCTACGCCGGCACCGCGCCGGGCCGCGCGCCGTTTACTCTCACCGTCAGCGAGCGCAGCGCGCCGGTGGCGAACGCCAACAGCTACTACGGTGCGAACGTCAGCCTCGACGGCCGGCACCCGCCGCGCGGCAGCACGGCGCAATGCGATTTCTGAGGCGTCCACCTCAGTGAAGATCGAGTGAATTCAGCCTTACCGCGCCTTTTCGAGCACCAGCGCGCCAGAGAGCGAGGCTTGTCATGACCCGTGTATCCGTTCGAGGACCTTTTCCGAATCCAATCGAACAGGAGTTTCGGCCCTTGTAACCCGCGAGAGAATACGGGAGCTTTATCAACAGTTGATAAAATGCTATCCAGCGGAGCAAGGAGAATAGACGATGATCAGCGCCGACCTGGGGCAACAGCTTGAAGGATTCGTGGCTCGTCTCGTGGAAGCGGGGCGCTACAATTCCAAAAGCGAGGAGCTGGGCGAGGGCGTGCGGCGCCTTCAGGACCGGGCAACCCGGCTCGCGGCGCTGGATGAGTCGAACCCGCCTGGCCTGGCAGACGCGGACGCCGGCCGGACGACGTCGGCCGAAAGCGTGTTCGACCGGCTTGAGGCCAAGTACCGCGCGTTGGACGAATGATCGTCCATCTGGCGAAGGAGGCCGAGGAGGATCTTGAACGGATCGCTGACTACATCGCGCTGGACAGTCCCGCGCGCGCGCTCAGCTTTGTTCAGGAACTGCGAACCAAATGTCTCGCGCTCGCGGATATGCCGGAGCGCTTCCCATTGGTTTCGCGCTATGAAGCATCGGACGTGCGTCGGCGCGGACATGGCAACTATCTGATCTTCTACCGGGTGGAGCCCGAGAAAGTGGTCGTGGTTCATGTCCTTCATGGCGCCCAGGACTATACCGCGATCCTATTTCCCACCTGATCGAACGCGTTCCAGGCCGGACACCTATGTCCGATAAGTGTGATTCTCGGACATAGGATACAGATGATGCCCGGAGTGTATAGCGAGGTCATCTCTGCCGTGGTATAGGTCTATCGACACTAACCTTGGAGGTCGCCATGGCTGCCTACAAAAGCCGCATCGTTTCGGGCGGCAGATTGCAGATCCCCGCCGACGTCCGCAAGGCACTCGGCCTCACCGATGGCGACGATGTTCGGCTTGAGGTCGTCGATGGCGAGTTGCGTGTGCGCTCGTTCAAGGCCGCGCTCGCGCGCGTGCGGGCGATGGTGCGCGAGCATGTCCCCGACGGCGCCAGCCTGACCGAGGAACTGATGGCCGATCGCCGGGCGGCGGCCGCCAGTGAGTGACTATGTGCTCGATGCCTCGGCGGTGCTGACGGTCCTCCAGGAGGAACCCGGTTCGGTTCACGTCGAGGCGCATCTGCGCACGGCCTGTATCAGCACGGTTAACCTGGCCGAGGTCGTGACCAAGCTCCAGGACCGCGGTTTCACCGACGCCGAGATCGACGAAGCCCTCTCGCTGCTCGACCTCGATGTGCGTCCGTTTGACGAAGTGTGTGCGATCCTCGCCGGGAAGCTGCGTGGCACCACACGCCACGCGGGCCTGTCGCTCGGTGACCGGGCATGCCTCGCCCTGGCGCAGTCGCTCGGGGCCACCGCGCTGACCACCGACCGCGCGTGGGACGCGCTCGATATCGGCATCCGCATCGAACTCGCGCGCTGATCATGGCCGGCAACCTCCCCATCCCGTTGAAGCAAGGCGCGTTGCCGGACATGCTGCAAGCGGAAGTCGCGCGCGCGGCCGAGTATGCCAAGGCATCAAGGTCGCCGGCGACCCGGCGGGCCTACGCCTCGGACTGGGAAATTTTCACGCTTTGGTGCGACGAGCGGGGCATCGAGAGCCTGCCCGCCACCCCTGCGGCGGTCGCGATTTTCCTGTCGTCGCAGGCCGACAGCGGTCTGAAGAAGCCGACCATCGGTCGCAGGCTCGCCGCCATCGGCTATCATCATCGCCAGGCCGGGTTCGATCCACCGCAGGAACGGACGGGTGGCGCGGCGATCAAGCTGGTGCTGGAAGGCATTCGCAACGAGAAAAAGCACGAGCGTCCGGAACGCAAGCGCCCGGCTGACGCCGACATGCTGCGCGACATGCTCCGGACCATCGAGGGCGATGATCTGCGCGCGACCCGGGACCGCGCGGTGCTCGCGATCGGCATGGCCGCGGCGCTGCGGCGGTCCGAACTGGTCGCGCTGCAGACCAACCACGTCGAACTGACATCCGAGGGCCTGCGTCTGTTGATCGGCCATTCGAAAACCGATCAGGCTGGCGAAGGCGCGACTATCGCGATCCCCGAAGGCCGGCGTATCCGGCCCAAGGCGCTGCTGCTGGAGTGGACGAACGCCGCGTTGGAGGCGGCGCACCGTCTCAATGACCCGCGCATCAGCTTCGAGGAAGGACCGCTATTCCGGCGCCTCACTCGCAGTGGGGGGCTGACCGCCAATCCCATGTCGGACCGAGCGGTCGCGCGTCTGGTGCAGCGCTGCGCGGCGGCGGCCGGGTTCAATCCCACCGATTATGCCGGTCATTCGTTGCGCTCCGGCTTTCTTACCGAAGCAGCGCGACAGGGCGCGAGCATCTTCAAGATGCGCGATGTCAGCCGCCACAAATCGGTGCAGGTCCTCTCCGACTATGTGCGCGACTTCGAGATGTTCCGCGACCATGCCGGCGAGAAGTTTCTCTAGAGGATCTTGGCCATATTGAGATGGACGGTGACACGCATGACTGAGAACGCCGAACGAGATCGCGTCGCCGAAACGCCGACCGCCCTCCAGGGCAGTTTCCGGCTGCTTTTCACCGGCGGAGCGCTCTGGGCGCTGGTCGTCGTGGCGCTTTGGGTCGGTGCCTTGGACGGGGCGTGGACCCTGCCGACCGCGATGGAACCCCTCGCCTGGCACCAGCATGAAATGCTGTTCGGCTATCTCGGCGCGATCATCGCCGGGTTCCTGAGCGCGGCAATCCCCAACTGGACCGGGCGGCCGGCGGTGACCGGCTGGCCCGTGGCGGCATTTGTCGGTCTGTGGGCCGCTGCCCGGCTGGCGGTGCTGTTCTCCGCCATCGTGCCGCCGCTCGTCGGCGCCACGCTTGACGTCGGCTTCCTGCTCGCGCTGCTCGGCTATGCGGCGTGGCAGATCTTCGCGGCCGGCAACCGCAACAAGCCGATCCTGATCGTCCTGCTGCTGTTCGCCGCCGCCTGCGGGCTGGATCATGCCGCGGCGATGGGGCTGACGGCTGACCCGGCTATCGGCATGCGGGCCGGTTTCGCGCTGGTCCTCATGCTGATCGCGATCATCGGCGGGCGGATCATCCCGGCCTTCACCCGCAACTGGCTGACCCGGCAGGGCCACACCGATGGGT
>CALMYW010000473.1 GCA_937873665.1 uncultured Sphingorhabdus sp. | reverse complement strand
AATTCACACAAAGGGTATGGCCCATGATAGCTTGGTATTCTTGACAAAGTCGCAATCTTAAAGGATGCGGTTTGCTCAACAGGGTAGGTGAGGGCTGACTTGGCAGGTCTCTTCCATTTTTTGCCCTCAACTAAGATGTTCTGAATGACAGGAGGCAGGCTTGAGCAAGGTTATCGGCTCCGCACGGGCGTTTCATCATGGAATCGAAGAGCTCATAGGGATTCTGAATGTCCGGCAACTGGGCGATGATCTCTTTGAGGGCGCATCGGTCGAGGGAGCGGTAGGCCGAGTGTTTGGAGGTCAGGTTGTCGCGCAAGCGTTGGGTGCGGCAGAACAGACCGTTGACCCGTCGAAGGTGCCTCATTCACTACATGCATATTTCATGCGGGCTGGGAATGCGGCCGAGCCGATCCGTTACAGAGTTGAACGCGATCGCGACGGACGGAATTTTTCGACCCGGCGCGTCGTTGCTCTTCAGCGCGAACAGCCCATACTTTCGGCGATGGTGAATTTCCAGATCGCCGAGGGCGGTCCGTCGCATCAGATTGAAATGCCGGACGTCAAGGGCCCCGATGAATTGCCGCCGAGGGAGCGCACTGGTAGCGGCGGTGCTGGGCCAAGATTCAGGCCCTTCGAAATGAGGCCGGTCTTTGGTTTGGAGTCGATGATTGGCGGGGCCAAGCTGGCGCCAGCTACCCAAGTCTGGTTCAAAGCGAACGGGGAGCTCCCCGACGACCAGGCGTTTCATCGCCGGGCGTTGGCATACGTATCGGATAGCAATCTTTTGGGGGCTGCGATGCTTCCGCACGGAATCGGCTGGCAGACGCCGGGAACGCAAACCGCGAGCCTCGATCATGTGCTGTGGCTTCACGAGCCGGTTCGTGCGGATGAATGGCACCTCTATGTGACTGACAGTCCTTGGTCGGGTCACGCCCGCGGTTTGGTTAGAGGGAGCATCTTCAATACCGCAGGCAAGTTGGTTGCCAGCTCGGCTCAGGAGGGGCTGGTGCGGATCTTGGGGGGGTAAATTCGGAAGATTGCAAAAACAGGGCGCGCATTGCCAGCCTAAGGTCAAGGTGGAGGTCGTGCCGAGGAAGCGAAAAATTGACCGGTTGAAAGTATGCTTTCAACTGTTGCTGGCGCCGATGGTTCGGGTTTGGCGGTGATCTGCGCGCACGTGAATGTGCTGGGAAGGCCATACCTCAAACTTGAAAATATTCTCTAGGGCTTGCGAATCTGGCACTAATCTGCATACTGGATGCGTCCAGATGTAGACCAAAAACCGGAGGGATGTCCATATGCGTGAGGCGTACATTGTTTCCACGGCGCGTACCCCGTTGGCGAAGTCCGTCCGGGGGGCGTTCAATGCAACTCACCCAGTGCAGCTGGGGGCCTGGTCAGTCGAGGCCGCAGTAAAACGAGCAGGTCTCGAAGGTGGTGAGATTGACGACGTCGTCATTGGCGTTGCGACTCAGGGTGGAGCCCAGGGATTCAACATGGGACGGCAGATCGCCCTTCGCGCCGGGCTTCCCGTCGAAATTTCCGGAATGACGATGGACCGCCAGTGTTCGTCCGGCTTGATGGCGGTCGCGACAGCGGCAAAGCAAATCATCGTTGATCGAATGGATATTTGCGTTGCCGGCGGCGCAGAATCGATCAGCGCCATGCGCGCCGGGGCTTCGAAGCCGGCTCGTGATGAAGGACTTCGGGAAATGTATCCCGACGTCTTCATGCCGATGATGGGAACTGCGGAAGTCGTTGCCAAGCGATACGGCATCGGCCGTCTGGCTCAGGACGAATACTCGGTGCGCTCGCAGAAGCTTACGGCAGCTGCGCAGGCAGGCGGAAAATTCGACGAAGAGATCATTCCGGTCACGACAGTCATGGACGTCACTGACAAGGCGACCGGCGAAGTTTCAAAGCGCGAAGTCACCATCAAGATGGATGACTGCAACAGGCCAGACACGACCCTGGAAAGTTTGTCGGCGCTTCAGCCGGTGATGGGTGAAGGCTATTGTATTACCGCCGGAAACGCGAGCCAATTGTCCGATGGTTCGTCTGCGGTGGTGATGATGGAGGCTCAAACCGCGGTCGCTCGAGGCCTTGCACCGCTCGGGCGTTACGTCGGAATGGCAGTTGCGGGCACAAAGCCTGACGAGATGGGAATAGGCCCGGTTTTTGCGATTCCGAAGCTGCTAAAGCGGTTCGATCTCGGGATTGACGATATCGGTCTTTGGGAATTGAACGAAGCCTTTGCGGTTCAGGTCCTCTATTGTCGCGATCAGCTCGGAATTCCGGACGAAAGATTGAATGTCAATGGAGGGTCTATCTCGATTGGCCATCCTTTCGGGATGACCGGAGCGCGTTGCGTCGGGCATGCCCTCATTGAGGGGAAGCGGCGAGGGGTGCGCTACGTTGTCGTTACGATGTGCGTTGGAGGCGGCATGGGAGCGGCCGGATTGTTTGAAGTACTTTGAACGAGTCAATTGGCTTCCTGGCCGTCATAGGCAAGTCATTGTCCGGACCTCTGACGGCCTCCCATTTTTTTAGCGCAAACAAGTCTGCTTGTGAGTCCCGGTGGAGCTATGCCAATGAAAGCCCTGGTCTGCGTAAAGCGCGTGATCGACTATAACGTGAAGCCGCGGGTCAAGTCCGACGGCACCGGCGTCGATCTTGCCAACGTCAAGATGAGCATGAACCCCTTCGACGAGATTGCCGTCGAGGAAGCGATCCGCCTGAAGGAAAAGGGCGTGGTGACCGAGATCGTCGCGCTTTCGGTCGGCCCGGCCAAGGCCCAGGAAACGCTGCGCACCGCGCTGGCCATGGGTGCGGACCGCGCCGTGCTGGTCCAGGTTGGCGACAATGACGAGGCTGAGCCGCTGGCGGTCGCCAAGATCGTCAAGGGAGTGGCCGAGGAAGAGGGCGCGCAGCTGATCATTGCTGGCAAGCAGGCGATTGACGACGATTCGAACCAGGTCGGCCAAATGGTCGCCGCGCTGATGGGCCGCCCGCAGGGGACCTTCGCCAACGAAGTCAGCGTCGAGGGCGATCACGTTGTGGTGAAGCGCGAAGTCGACGGCGGGCTCGAGACGGTCAAGCTGGCGCTGCCGGCGATCGTCACCACCGACCTGCGCCTCAACGAGCCGCGCTATGCCTCGCTGCCCAACATCATGAAGGCCAAGTCCAAGCCGCTCGCCACCAAGGCCCCGGCTGACTACGGCGTCGATGTCGCGCCGCGCCTCAAGACCCTCAAGGTCAGCGAACCGCCGGTGCGCAGCGCCGGGATCAAGGTGGCCGACGTGGATGCCCTCGTCGCCAAGCTCAAGGAGTTGGCAGCCTAATCACACATCAGTCGGGTGCCGGGCCTTGCACTCTCCTCGGCCGGGTGCGCGCCGTCCCCGCTTCTTCGGGTTCCCTTTCTTCGCCCGACAGAAGCGGGGGCGAACTGTAACGAAGGAAGACTAGAATGAAGACGCTCGTTTGGGTCGAACACGACAACGCCTCGGTCAAGGACGCCACGCTTGCCGCCGTCACCGCCGCTTCGCAGCTTGGCGAAGTGCACCTGCTGGTTGCCGGATCGAGCTGCGCCGGTGTGGCCGCCGAAGCCGCCAAGATCGCCGGAGTGGGCAAGGTCCACCTGGCCGACGATGCGGCCTATGCCAATGCGCTCGCTGAAAACGTCGCGCCGCTGGTGGCCGGCCTGATGGCCAGCCACGATGCCTTTGTTGCCCCTGCCACCACCACCGGCAAGAACATCGCCCCGCGCGTCGCCGCTCTGCTCGACGTGATGCAGATCAGCGATATCCTTTCGGTCGAAGGCCCCAAGACCTTCACCCGCCCGATCTATGCCGGCAACGCGATCGCCACGGTTGAATCGAGCGATGCCAAGCTGGTCATCACCGTGCGCGGCACCGCTTTCGCCAAGGCTGAAACCAGCGGCGGTTCGGGCAGCGTCGAGGCGGTTTCGGGTGCGGGCGACGCCGGCACCAGCAGCTTCATGGGCTCGGAAATCGCCAAGAGCGAACGCCCCGAACTGACCAGCGCCAAGGTAATCGTTTCGGGCGGCCGCGCGCTCAAGGATGCGGACACCTTCAAGGCCACGATCTTCCCGCTGGCTGACAAGCTGGGTGCCGCAGTTGGCGCCAGCCGCGCTGCGGTTGATGCAGGCTATGTCCCCAACGATTTCCAGGTCGGCCAGACCGGCAAGATCGTGGCCCCGGAAGTCTACATCGCGGTCGGCATCTCGGGCGCGATCCAGCACCTTGCGGGGATGAAGGATTCGAAGACCATCATCGCGATCAACAAGGACGAGGATGCCCCGATCTTCCAGGTCGCCGACATCGGCCTCGTCGCGGATCTGTTCAACGCGGTGCCGGAACTGGTGGCAAAGTCATGATCTGCGCCGACATCGTCATTGTAGGAGCGGGACATGCTGGAGCTCAGTGCGCAATTTCGCTTCGGCAGAATGGCTTTCTTGGGACAATCTCGATAATCGGACGTGAGGAGGAGTTTCCATACGAACGACCTCCGCTCTCGAAGGAATACTTCGCCCGAGAAAAGACCTTTAATCGTCTCCTGATCCGACCGGCGGAATTCTGGCGGGAAAAGGACATCTCGATGCGGCTCGGAATTGAGGTCGTAGGAGTCGATCCTTCGACCAAGACACTTCGATGCTCTGATGGGCAGACCGTTAGCTATGGCAGACTAGTTTGGGCTGCCGGAGGAGACCCGCGCAAGCTAACTTGCCCTGGTTCAACCCTGAAGGGTATTCATGCGGTTAGGACACGAGCGGACTGTGACGATCTCGTCGCTGAAGTTGATCGCGGGGTCAGAAAGATTGCGATCATCGGAGGTGGCTATATTGGATTGGAAGCCGCTGCCGTACTTAGGAAAATGGACGTTGATGTTGTTCTGTTCGAGTCGCTTGATCGGGTCCTTTCTCGCGTAGCTGGAACGGAGCTCTCGGCGTTCTACGAAACCGTTCATCGCGAAAACGGAGTGGATTTGCGAACTGGCGTCACTGTCGATGCGATTGTTGGCGAAGACCGCGTCGAAGGCGTGAGGCTTTCAGATGGTTCGATAGTCGCTGTCGAGGCGGTGGTGGTCGGCATCGGGATTGTGCCGAGCGTCGGGCCCTTGCTGGCTGCCGGTGCAGAGGGCGGAAATGGAATTCTCGTCGACGAATATTGCCGCACATCCGTGCCCGACGTCTATGCCATTGGAGACTGCGCTGCGTTCAGTTGTTTGCACGCTGACAAGGCAGTCATCCGCGTCGAGTCGGTGCAAAACGCTAACGATCAGGCGTCTTGTGTCGCCAGGCATATTTGCGGCGATCCGGTTCCCTATCAGGCGTTCCCCTGGTTCTGGTCCAACCAGTACGACCTGCGCCTCCAGACGGCTGGCCTGTCCATCGGTTACGACGAAACAGTAGTTAGAGGGCAACTCTCTGATCGCGAGTTTTCAGTCGCCTACTTGAAGAGAGGGCGGATCATCGCGATCGACTGCATCAATGCCACTAAGGACTACGTCTACGGACGCAAGCTGATCGAAGCTGGAGCGCGTCCATCACCCTCGGAACTGTCGAAACCGGAAATCCAGATGAAAGATATCCTCCAGGATGCAACATCCCATACGCCCGCGTAAGACCGTTTTCATGTCGAAGTCGTGACGGGCTCATGCAAGGCACCATTTTCGAAGCGGCCGCAAAGCTGTCCTTATTTGGCCTGGCGATTTCGCTAGGCCCCGAAATTGCCTTTGCGCAGAGGGCAGCCGACAACGTTACAACCCAGTCGAGCGATGCTTTCGGTCGAACGGTCGGGACGGAAAAGAGCGGGCTTTACAGCAGCGACGACGTGCGAGGGTTTGATCCGGTCGAGGCTGGCAATGTGAGATTGGAAGGCTTATACTTCGACCTCGTTGACAAGATTTCTCCTCGACTTGTCGACGGGAGCTCCATTCGCGTTGGGCCCGCAGCGTTGCAGTTTCCGTTCCCTGCTCCCACCGGCCTCGTCGACTATGCGTTGAACAAACCGGGCAATGCAGCCGGCCTCAGCGTTACGCTGGAAACGGGCGGCAGCTCAATCCGCGGCTACGGGGGCTCGGCAGAGTTCAAGAAGCCGCCAGGCGGCTCCGGCATAGGACTCGCGGGTGGTTTGGGATGGCGGCAGGCGGTTACGTCCGAAGGCAGTCGGTACCACTACGAATCCGCCGGCGGAACCATCTCCTGGCACCCGGCGCGTGACACTGAGATCCTATTGTTTGGCGGCGGTCTGTTTGTCCGTGGAGACAAGGCACGTCCGACAATCTATGTATCAGGCAGCCTCGCTCCTCCCAGGCTGGAAAGAGGACTCTATCTGTCGCAGGACTGGGCCAGGCGCGATACTGACACATGGTTGATCGGCACCAACCTGAAGACTTCGTTGCGAGGAATTCAGATCGAGGCAGGTTTAATCTGGTCTGAAAAGGACAACCATTCAACATTTTCGGATATCCTGAGCGATGTGACGTCCAATGGATCGGCTGGTCGCCATAGAATCGTTGCGAACCTCGGAGATCGCGACGCATCGCTTTCAGGAGAAATACGAGCAGTCAAGCGATGGGCAGGAAGCAGGATCGACCAGCGACTGGTTGCAAGCGTACGTGGGCGTTCCCGCCAGCGTCGATTTGGGGGCAGCATGGCGTTGGATTTGGGGGCGACCAGTCTTCTGGAGCGACAAGCCTTCCCCGAGCCGGATATCGTGATCGGCCCCAAGAATACGGATCATACAAATCAGCTGAGTCTGGGAATAGCTTATTCGCTTGTTTCCAGGTCCGGCATCACCTTGACCGCCGGCGTTTCGAAAAGCTACTACCGTAAGGAAGTCAGCTATGCCGATCCCAGTTTGGCAGATCCTGTCGTGAGCGAGAGTCCCGTTACCTGGAATTTTGGGGGGGCCTATCGTATTGTTTCTGGCGTCACAGTTTACGCTGCAGCGACGAGTGGCCGAGAGGAAGCATTGATCGCGCCGGATACGGCGACAAATCGCTCGGAGATTCCCGCCGCTATTCATACCCGACAGATCGAGGCTGGTGTGAGCGTGAAACTGGCGCCTAAGCTGACTCTGATCGCCGGAGCCTTTTCGATTACCAAGCCATATTTCGGTTTGGACGCGTCGCTGAAGTATCGTGAGCTAGGAGATCTGGACAACAGGGGAATTGAGTTTTCTTTGGCTGGGCGACTTGCGCCCGGCCTGGCTGTGGTAGCCGGCACGATGTTCCTTGACCCACGGGTATCCGGAGAAGCTGTTTCCGAAGGACGGATCGGAGCAAGGCCGGTCGGGCAACTCCGCAGACGCAGCGTCCTCAATCTTGATTGGCGTTCTAAGGCGGGGGCCGGTCCACTTTCGTTTGATCTCGCTATCGAGAGCCTGTCGGGCCGCGCCGGGAATGCTGCAAATTCCGTCAACTCGCCGCCGCGAACGGTTGTAAATCTTGGAGGACGATATCGCTTCACTGTGAGTGACAAGAACCTGGTGGTTCGTGCGCAGGCACTGAACGCGTTCAATGTCTACGGCTGGAACGTATCAAGCAGCGGCGGCTGGACTTACATCCCCGCGCGCAGTCTTTCCTTGCAAGTCGTTGCCGATTTTTAAATGATTGGGTATGGTTGATGAATTATGGTATCATAAAGTAATAATCAATTTAATTACTCAATTATTTCCAGCAGTTATAGCTACGAACTTTACAATTTGAAATATAAACCTTCATAAACTACGCTACTGTTTCGAAATTAGTAGATGTTAAAAATTGATCTATGTCAATGTTCCACTTCGCTGCAATCGGTACCGAGTCGTTACAATTTGAGCTTGGGGCGGGTTAAACCAGATGGAGGCGACGAGTGGCGACTGAAATGGCGCAGATGCAGGACGAAAGCACCACCCATGTTGATGTGCTGATCGTCGGAGCGGGGATTTCCGGAATCGGCTCGGCTTATCACTTGCAGCAACAGTGTCCGGGCAAGAGCTACGCAATCCTTGAAATGAAGGACACCTTCGGAGGAACTTGGGAAACTCACAAGTATCCCGGTGTGCGCTCGGACAGCGACCTTTACACCTTCGGCTATCGCTTCAAGCCGTGGGTCGGCACGCCGATCGCATCGGGGCAGGCAATTCTCGACTATATGGGCGAAGTGATCGAGGAGAACGGCATCGCCCCACATATCCGCTATGGCCACCGGATCACCAAGGCCTCATGAGACAGCAAGGCCAACCTCTGGACCGTCGAGGCGGTCCGCGCTTCGAATGGCGCGGCGGTGACATTCACCGCGAACTTCTTGTGGATGTGCCAGGGCTACTACGACCACGAAAAGCCCCATATCCCCGACTGGCCGGGTATGGACAGCTATAAGGGTAGATTTATCCATGCGCAGCTATGGGATCCGAGCATCGACTACAGCGGAAAGCGGATATTGGTGATCGGATCGGGTGCAACTGCCGCCACGGTGATCCCGGCGTTTGCCGAAAAGGCCGCCCATGTGACTATGTTGCAGCGATCGCCGACCTATTTCTATTGCTCCGAAAACAAGAACGAATTGGCTGACCGGCTGCGCGAGATCGGGATCGATGAACCGACCATCCATCGCGTGGTCCGAGCGCAGATCATGCATGATGGCGGGCGCCTGTCTGGGCGAGCGTTGAAGGAACCAGATGTTGTCTTCGAGGAGCTCAAGACGCTGGTTCGGAAGTTCACCGGTGTGGAGGATTTCTCGTTCGAACCCCACTTCACGCCAAAATACAGAGTTTGGCAACAGCGACTGGCCTTTTGCCCGGAAGGCGACATCTTCAAAGCGGCCGTTGCCGGTAAGCTGACAGTGATGACTGATACGCTCGAAACCTTTACCGAAAAGGGTGTTCGTACCTCGTCTGGTGAGGAGATAGAAGCCGACATCATCGTTGCTGCAACCGGATTCAACATGCTGATGATGGGCGGTATCCCGTTCTACGTCGACGGCAAAGAAGTCGATTGGCACGAGACCGTCAACTACCGCGGGATGATGTTCACTGGGGTTCCCAACATGGTCTGGGTGATGGGCTATTTCCGCGCCAGCTGGACCCTGCGGGTCGACATGCTGGGCGATTTCGTCTGCAATCTGCTCAACCACATGGACAAAAAGGGTGCCAAGCGCGTGGATGTCGCGCTGCGTGCGGAAGACCGGGCGATGCAACTCTTGGACTGGATTGAAGCCGATAACTTTAATCCGGGCTACCTGATGCGAGGGATCAAGCTATTGCCCAAGCGGGGGGACAAGCCCGAATGGCGCCACAACCAGGATTATTGGACCGAGAGGCACGAGATTCCTGCAACCGATCTGGACGGCGAAGAGTTTGTCTATGATTGCGTCGACGCCAAACAACGGCAAACCGAGCCAGTCTGAGACAACCCGAGTAAAGAGGGGCAAACAGACGGCGGAGCCAATTGAATTGGCGCCGCCGCACTGTTCCAACAATGCTGATCGGTCGGACGGTGCCTTCCCCGCACCGAAGCCTTGCCATGCATCAGTGAAGATATTCCAAAGCCAATGCGCCGAATCGTTGAAATACCCTCGATGCGCTCGCAACAGATCTTGACGGTCAAATCAGACTGGCCGGCGCGACACCGAGTTCTTCGAGAAACGGCGCGGCATAAAGAATCCGACCGGTTGTCTGGTTCGCGTCGGCAATGGCCAGCCGGTAGACAGCTTCGGCAATGAATTCAACGGGCTGCACACGGTCGCGGGTGCGATCATTGATAAGTCCGTGAACGGCGACGCCGGGGGTGTCAACCAAACCAGGGGATACCACATTCACCGCGATGCCGTCCGTCTGGACTTCGGCAGCCAAACCGGTGGTAAATCTTTCCAGAGCCACCTTGCACATGCCGTAAACGGTTCCGCCGCGGCTTCCGCCGTAGGGTGGTTTGGGATGCAGACCAGCTGGCGAAGAGATATTGACGATTGCTCCGCCGCCGCGCTTCCGCATTCCGGAAATGACCAGCTGAGCGAGATGAAAGGGGGCATAGACCTGAACCTCCATCATCAGCTTGAACCTCTTTTCCGGAAATTCCTCCACCGGGATGAAGTAAGTGATTGCCGCGTTGTTGATGAGCACGTCAACTGGACCGGCTTCTGCGATCAATCGCTCACGGTCGAATCCTTTTGCCAGATCCGCTTTGACAAAATGGGCGTCGGCTCCCGCCGAACGAAGGCGTTCGACAGTCATCTGCAAGCTTCCGGGCAACTTGCTTTCGCCTTCATCTGTCGTACGCGCAGTTGCAACAACACTTGCTCCGGCCATGGCAAGACGGGCACAGATGGCCTCACCGATGCCTCGGCTTGCACCGGTGACCAAAGCGCGCTTCCCTTTCAAAGGGCCGTTCAAATCAATAAGTGGCTTCGCCATCTCGCACCTCTCGCAATCAGATCTGTAAATGTCGAACTACTGAACGTCGGTCATTGCGGCGTCGGTCCTTCCAGTCTGTTTGGACGAACCCAGAGTTGGATAGCGCGCGCCAACAATCTTCCATCCCTGTCGAACAGGGCGACACCCGACGTACGGCGGCGGTCCGAAAGTTGATCCAACGGCCACGCAAGAATTATGCATTCGTCCCCAACACGCGGGCTTTCCAAGACCTCAGCTTGCATCATTGCCGTAAGGCCGCCGTTGATACCATCCTTGGCCAGCCAAGCATAGGAGCCTGGACAATCGATTGCGGACCAGATGTGTTCGGCCTGTAGGCAGCCATCGCCGCCAATGGCCGCAGCATCGACCTTCCAGACCCCGGCGACGAAGCCGGGAGGCAACTCGGAAACTTGCCCTGTATGCACGTGCAGGCCTTCGGTCGGCGCGACCTTGTCGCCGCAGCAGTAGCAGGTCGGGTGGGAGCAAGCTGCATGCCGCCCGGCCGCTCGAGCCTGTTCAAGCGAGGGTGGCGCAGGTACCTCTGGCAGGGCAGAGGAATCGCTCTTCACGGCTTCAGCGATGACCTTCCCGTCGTGGGTAAGGCGCGCCGAGTCTGAACTTGACTCGAATCTGAGCGGCACGTCCAGGGGAGCCGGCGCCCGCAGGTAGACCGCGCGGTGCCCGCCGGCGAGCCTAGCCACCAGTCCTGTGACGTACCCTCCATTTCCTGAGCGCGGTGGACCACGAAACCGTTCATCAATATAGACTGTTTTTTCCATCCGTCCGTCCGCCAATATTGTTTTCTATCAAGCCGTTCTAGGGCGAGCTGCAGGCGCCTGCCAGGGAGAGCGCAAGTCCTCTCCCGCCGATCGGGCCTCAATTCAAGGGTTCGTGAGACATCAGCATTTGCATTGCTATCTCACATACTCCATATTTGAAACTGCTGATTCCGACTACATCGTCTCGATGCGAACGGTCAATGGCAAGATACAGGATTTTCAATGGCTGATACAGGTTTCTCGGGTGGGCTTTTGCGGTTGCCGAACGTTGTTTCAGCAGTTGACCTGAAATTTGGATTTCGGATCGGGAGGGATAGCTTGCGAAAATTTGCGCCCTTGATTCGACGGCAGTTAGGCGTTCATTCAGTATCAAGGCATGGGGGGCGGCTTCTCGAGCCAACTATCGGATAGGGAGCCGACTCAGGCACCAACTTTTGCGGCATCGGTCGCAAGCTTAGGCTTCATGGAAAAGGAGAGTTCCAATCATGTCGGTTCAGACTGCGCCATTCGGGCGGGTTCGTGACAAGGTAGCGATTGTTACCGGTGCCGCTTCGGGGATCGGATTGGCAACGTTGGAGTTGCTGGTCGCTGAGGGCGCGTGCGTGGTGGCGGCCGACATCCAGGATGAGAAAGGAGCCCTGCTCGAACAGCGGTTCCCGAATCGGGTTCGCTATGCCCGATGCGATGTGACTGTCGAATCAGAAATTGCTGCAGCGGTTGCGCTTGCAAAGAGCGAATTTAGCGGCCTTGATATACTGTTCAACAATGCAGGAATTTCCGACGGCATGCGGAATATCGCGGATATCGATGCCGAACGCTGGGACTGGATTTTCAACATACTGTTGCGCGGCCCGATGCTTGGGA
Source organism: uncultured Sphingorhabdus sp. (assembly GCA_937873665.1). Next base: position 17,115 of record CALMYW010000473.1, on the reverse strand, counting down.
CCAAGCACGCAATTCCGCTCATGCTTGAGCGCGGGGGTGGGGCGATTATTAATACCGCTTCGGTCGCGGGACTCCAGGCCGGCTTTGGACCGCCGGCCTATTCCACGGCGAAATCTGCGCTCATCCATTTCACGCGAATGTCTGCAGCCCAGCTCTCCCCGCAGGGCATCAGGGTTAACGCGATTTGTCCGGGGCTGATTGCGACGTCAATTTTCGGAGCTTCGCAAGGCCTCACGCGGGAGGTCGCTGACCAGATGGCGGCGATGGTGGCGCAGAACGGACACGGGAGCCAACCGATCAAGAGTGCCGGGTTGCCGTCCGACATCGCGGAGGCAGTCCTCTATCTTGCGTCAGATTCTGGACGCTTCGTGACCGGCGTTCATCTTACGGTCGATGGCGGCATTACGGTCGGACCGCGCCATAGCTGGGACAGTGACGCGCAAACGCCATTCGCGTCGATGCTCAACGCAGCCGGTGTTGCCACAGCAAGCAGGTGAAAATGTCAAAACAAAATGGGACCACGCTGCCTGCGAGCAGTCCTCGACCGCTGGTTGACCATCCCGCCTTCGCATCGGTTGAAGCGGTTCGGGCCGGACTGGAGGATGTAGGCTATATTGCATCCATCAGAATTTCCACGGCGCTTTACGTGGCGGCACATCTGGAACGGCCACTCTTGGTTGAAGGTGCAGCTGGGGTTGGGAAGACCGAACTTGCACTATCCGCGGCCAAGCTGCTCGGATTACCGCTCATCCGGATGCAATGTTACGAAGGATTGGACGAATCCCGCGCGCTCTACGAGTGGAAATACGGCAAGCAACTACTCTACACCCAAATCCTGAAAGACACGATCGGTCATGAGCTGGGTGGTGCGCCGGACCTTGATAGCGCCTTGGTACGACTTCGCGGGCTCGGTGATCAGTTCTTTTCTGATGATTTTCTGGAACCCCGACCACTGCTCCGCGCACTCCGCGAGGAAAAGGGTGCGGTTCTGCTGATTGACGAAGTGGATAAGAGCGACGAGGCGTTCGAGGCTTTCCTGCTCGAAATACTGGGTTCCTACCAAGTTTCTATTCCCGAGCTCGGGGTAGTCTCCGCCAAAACGCCTCCGTTGGTCTTCCTTACTTCCAACAATCAGCGCGACCTTGGAGACGCACTCAAGCGCCGTTGTCTCCATCTGCACGTCCCGCTTCCGGACAGCGCGCTTGAACGCGAGATCGTTGCCTCGCGAATACCAGGCATTGACGAGAAGCTAAACCGGGCGCTGGTCGACTTCGTTCAGGCGCTGCGTCAGAAGGAGCTGCGTAAGAACCCCTCGATATCGGAGACCATCGACTGGGCGCGTGCGCTGCTCTTGCTCAATGCCGATGAACTCGGTGCAGAAGTGGTCCGGGACACGCTCAATGTATTGCTCAAGTTCGAACGCGATATTGAGGCCGTGCTTCCCGAAATAGACGAGTTGGTCGCCAATGCGAGAGCGCATTGAATTACCATGCAGCGAGCCCTTGAGGATCTGATCCGGGCATTGCGTGTCGCGGGGTTACCAATTTCCCCCGCCGATTCGATTGACGCCCATCGCGCGATCGACGTTACCGGATTCTCGGATCGCGGGCTGGCGAAGCATGCGCTTTGTGCGACGCTCGCCAAGAGCGGAGGCGAAGCAGCGGTCTTTGACATCGTGTTCGATGCGTTTTTCGAATCCCAGGCAATCAAGACCGGGGAAGCTGCTTCGCAAGGTCGCCAGCAAAATCTCGACGTCCTTCCCGAGGCGGAGGGAAGCGCCTTGGCTCAAATAATGCTTTCCGGTGACGAGGCATCACTGTCGATGGCAATGGCCAGCGCAGCCAACCGGATCGGCCTTAGTGGAATTCGCTTTGCAACCCAGCGCAATCTGCTCGCGCGGCGGTTGCAGGATGAGATGGGCATGCCCGAAGTGGACGCCATCATTGCAAAAGCTCGCGCTCGCTCGCCACAGACGCCTGCGACGGCGCGGCTTGCCGACGTGCGCGCGGCTATCGCCGCGCAAGCCCAGGCGCTGGTTGACCGGCAGTTTCAGATCTACGCGAGCCGCACCGCCGAAGAACTTCGCGAAGCGCAGTTGGTACGTCAACCCCTGAACGCCGACGAAGGATTCAGCCCCGGCGATCAAGCGTTGATGCGCAAGGCTGTTCGAAGGATGGCAAAACAACTTGCCGATAGGCATTCGCGTCAGCGCAAGCGGGCCATGCGCGGCAAGCTGGACATCCGCCGGACCGTTCGCAGGAGCCTGGCTCATGAAGGCATACCCTTCGAATTGATCTGGCGCACAGAGAAAGTCGACCGGCCTTCTATCGTGTGCCTGTGCGACGTCTCTAGGTCGGTTGCTGCGGCCGCGCAGTTCCTCCTCACGTTTCTATACAGTCTGAACGAGGTTGTGCATGACTTGCGCAGCTTTGCCTTTGCCGGCAGGCTCATCGAGGTCGACTCCCTGCTGGCGCAGTTACCCGTGGAAGAGGCAATTGGGCAGGTCCTTCGCGAAATAGGCTTCCAGCAGACCGACTATGGCAAATCCCTTGAGGACTTTGCCGACAAGCACCTGACATGTCTTGATCGGCATACCACCGTGATCGTCCTAGGCGATGCCCGTTCGAATTACGCAGGCGCCCGTTTGGACATCTTCGCGGAAATCGCGAAACGCAGCCGCGCCGTAATCTGGCTAAATCCTGAACCGGAGACTTATTGGGGAAGCGGCGACAGCGAAATGCGGCGCTACGAGCGGTTTTGTCACATCGCCCAGACTTGCAACACCCTTGCCGAACTGGAGCACATTATCGAACATGTGCTCAGGATTTGCCTTCCGCGTTAGGGCAGGATTGGGCCAATCCCCTTCATCATCGGAAGCAATCGAGGCAAAGACCGACCCGGTACCCGGTTTTTGATGTCCTGGCATCCTTTCAATACTGATCGCAGTTGCATACCAGATTACGCAAATCTGCCCTTAGTCCCTGCCAGACGACAATCTCGTCGACGAATTCCTCAGGGATCGTCTCCGCGATGACCTCGGCCGTTGCATCGATCAAGCCGCCGTACCAGGCAGGGTCGACATGCAGCGTCAGCTTGTGATGGGGAACGGAATCGGTCAGCAGGCAGGCGACGTCCTGGGGATCTTCGAGCCATGTCATCAAGCAATACAGCGCATTTTCTACCATTTGGCCTTCCAGTTCCCGTCTGCTCCCCGACCAGTGGAGCTCGAAAGCTGCATCGGCTTGCGGGAATCGGTCAAGGAACCGCTGTATCGCCAGCGGCGTGACATCGCCGAGACGGTCCGCCGCTCGTTCGAGGCCGAGGTTGAGCAGCTTTACCTTTCCTGGGTCATTCATTTGTAGGCACCTTTGATTGGCAGGTGGGACAAACCTAGTGCGTCGCGTGCGGAACATCGTTCTACAAGCAACTTAAGGCAGTTCGCGGCGCGCTCTGCAAGCGGATCATAACCTTGGCGAACTGATGGTATCCGGCACGGACAACGTGTATCAAGTTGACGCCGACTGACGTTCCTTGTCGCCATTCAACCTGAATTTTGGGATTGCGAAACACTGTTCGAATCGATTTGAGATTGATTCTTACCTCACCGTCCCGTGGAGCGCTGTGATGAACGTGCAAGTCAAGAATCTTTCGTCTGCTGAGACCGAAGCCATTGCCTCAATTCCGCTTGCCCAGATAAACCCCGGTGACCCGGTCCGTTTTCAGAACGACACGATCTGGCCGATGTTCGAGCGCCTCCGGAGGGAGGATCCCGTTCACTTCACCCCGGACAGTGAATTTGGACCCTATTGGTCGATTACGACCTGGAATGATATCATGGCGGTCGATACCGATCATGGCGCTTTTTCTTCTGCGCAGGGCATTTCACTCGTCAATCTTGAGAACCTGGCTGAACAGACGCGTGTTTTGGAATCCATGGGCCGCAAGCGGTCCCTGGTCGGTGCGGGTTTCATCACGATGGACGAACCGGAGCACAGCGTGCATCGCAAGACAGTAACTCCTACGGTCGCGCCGGCAAACATTGCCAAAATGGCTCCTATCGTCCGAGAGCGGGCAGGGGCAATCCTCGATTCGCTGCCGATCGGGACGCCATTCGACTGGGTGGATCTGGTTTCGAAGGAGCTTACGGCGATGACGCTTGCGACGCTGTTCGATTTCCCGTTCGAAGACCGCCGAAAGCTGACCTACTGGTCAGACATGGTAACCAATTCTCCTGGACATGGACCCGTCCAAAGCTGGATGCACAAGGCCGAGGCCATGGTGGAGTGCTTCAATGCCTTCGACAAGCTTTGGGACGAACGTGCAGAAAGCGGTGAGCTTGGTGCTGACCTGATTTCCATGCTTATCGGTCATCCCGAGACACGCGCAATGTCGCGGGAACAGTATCATGGGACGGTCGTTCTCCTGATCGTTGGAGGAAATGATACGACTCGAAATACGATCTCGGGCAGCGTTTACGAACTCCACCGCAATCCCGGGGAATTCGAAAAACTTCGTGCAAACCCCTCGCTGATCCCTTCGATGGTGTCCGAAACCATCCGGTGGCAAACTCCGCTTGCCCACATGGCACGCGTCGCAACCAAGGACGTCGAGCTCAATGGGAAGACCATTCGTGAAGGCGACAAGGTTGTCATGTGGTACATTTCCGGAAACCGCGACGAGGCAATGATCCCGAACGCCCATTCCTACATCATCGATCGGGAACGGCCTCGCCAGCACTTGTCCTTCGGGTTCGGTGTGCATCGCTGTGTCGGGAATCGTGTTGCCGAGATGCAGCTTACCATCATCTGGGAAGAAATTCTGAAGCGTTTCCCGCAAATCGAGGTGGTTGAAGAACCGGTCCGCAGCTTTTCCCCGTTCGTCCACGGCTTTGAGAGCATGCAGGTGCTGATTCCCTCGCGTTTGTGATGAGTTGAGCCGGTCGCCCGCAAACGGGCGACCGGCTCACTGTTCTGTTTGGAGGTCTCAGCCCCTTCGCGGTTGGGAAAGGGCCGCGATAGTAACGGAGCCGATGGCACCAGCCTGGTCGTATACTCTGCAGGCGGAGTTCGAAATTCCTTCCGTTGCTCCGTGATCGACAACTTCAAAACCGATCCATTCTCCTTCGGGGAGCCGGTGGATGTATAGCGTCAGGTCGCTGTTGATATAACCCAATCCTGCGGGGCTAATCTGGCTAAACGGACTTGCATAGTCTGCTGCTACCGCGACCCTGGCAAAGGGGGTCAATGGTTCTCCCTCGACCAGCTCGCGGACTTCCCTTAACCAGGCGCGCCTTTGGCGCACTTCCTTTCGCAGATCACCTGTCATCTGACGAACGTCCCACAATCCCCGGGCAGACGTCGCCGCTTCATTTGAGGGCAACTCGTCCGGCCCTGGCACCGACCAGTCAGAGGGCTGCCAGATTGCGCCCTCGGGGCGTTCTCCGCGGCGCAAAAATTGGCAGAGACCATGAGCCACCACTTCGCCGCCATTTCGGAACTCGGCCTCAACCAGTTTGATGCGCGACCCGGCCCGCAATATTTTGGTGGAAATCTCTACCGTTGCCATCTTCGACATCCGGAACATATCGACAGTCAGGCGTACAGGGACAAACTCTGGATGGCCATGGCACCGCTCGATTTCGGAGCCAAGCAGCCCAGCAACTGCACGGCCACTGAGCGTTTCCTCTCCCCAACGCCCCCGACTTGCAAGGGTTGGCCTCAGAGTGCTGCCCTCGCGGTGGAAAAATGGAATCTCTGGACCAACAATTTCAAGGCTCAATCCACATCTCCCAGCAACGTGAGGACAGATTGCCGCCTCGAACGGCGTTCGGATAGCAAAAAACCAGACCAGGGATACAAGCAAACATCCGCTTCAGCTCATGAGCGCCTCGAGCTCAGGGCACCTGCGTTTCCCCGGCTTCGACAAGAATATATTGGATGGTCTCGTCCTGACCGGGAATCGGAGTAATCGTAATCGACAACCGGGCTCGTTGTGCGGCTCGATCTATGGTCAGAATACCACCAACTCCAGCTTCTGCTTTTCGAACAGCCTGTTCCAGCGCGCCGCCCGGACCAGGCGCATTTTGGCCGCCAAGCCACGCAGTTTCCCAGATAGGTCGTCCAATTTCGGCTTGACCGAGCGTTGTCAGGGTGTGCGCAGAACGATTTGCTTCGACGATTCTTCCGTTCGGATCGAGAAGCACGATCGCCTCCCGAGAATTGTCGAAAACGGCCCGGATGCGGCGCTCCCGTTCGATCAGTTCGGCTTTGGTTCGGTTGCGCTCGGTCACATCCCGCAATTGAGCTGTAAACGTAAGCCGACCTCCGGCCGACACGCGCGTAATTGTCGCTTCGAGCGGGAATACGTCCCCGTTGCGCCTTTGCCCCTGAACTTCCGCGCGCTCGCTCATCAAGCGTGACGGCGATTTAGACTGCGCAAACGAATGAACCTGGGAATCGTGATCGTCGCGGAACTGCGAGGGAATCAGGATCGAAAGCGGTTGCCCGATAACTTCGTCCACATTGAACCCGAACATCCGTTCCGCCGCCGGATTGAAAAAGATGATTCGGTGATCTGAATCGATCGTCACCGTCGCATCGGCCGCGACGAGCAACAATCGCTCCGCTCGCAGGTTTGCATCCTTCAAAGCGATCTGGGCCAAGCGGCGTTCCGTATTGTCCCGCACCGTTATGAAATAGCGCTGTTGCCCTTCGATCGGGCCCTCACGAACGCGAACTTCTGCGGTGAGATCAGTTCCGTCGCATCGACGTGCCGTCAATTCCAGAAATCGCGATTGTTCAAGGTCCGACGCTGCCGCCCATTTTGCTAGCCATTTGACCGGATCCGCCCTCCTCGATGGATCGGGCGGAACGAGCTTTCTCATCGGCTGCCCGATAAGTTCTTCACTCGAATAACCCAGCAACGACTCTGTTGTACTGTTGACATATGTGATCACGCCATCCGGGCGGGTGACGATCACAGCTTCGGGCAAATTTCGCACAACGAGGCTGAAAAAATCCGAACGAAGTTCGTCATCAGGTTCGCCAACGTGGGTCACAAATCCGCCTCCAACTCATTAGGCTGGCCGCCTTGCACCGAGGACAATGCGGCCAGCCGGTACAGGATCAATCAGGCAACGGGATTTCCGCCTTCCATCGCCTCAAGCACCCGCTGATCTTCAAAGATCGTGATCCCCGCTTCGTCGTATTTCTTGCGAATAGTGGGGGTGAACAAGCCGACCCTGGCTAGGGCTGGCATCATCAGATCGTTGAGCGAGTGGATTTGGCCGGGCGGCAACTCCTGGGTAATCCCTTGTTCGGCAGCTTCCTTCATACCCTTGAAGAAGTCCGCTGGGTCGATGTTGCTGTTCTCCAGCACCTCAAGGAATCCCTTGTCGACGCTGTCGGTCGTTGTCGCTGCACCCGGGCGGCGCCACATCATGGACACGGCCTGAAACGCGAACTCGGCGCAATCTTCAAGGTCGTCGGGATGCATTTTTGCAAACAATGGCCCGAGATAAGTATGGCCGAAGGTCACGTGTCTGCTCTCGTCCCGCATGACGCCGAACATGAGCTTCTTTAGAAGTTCACACTGGGTGGTCCGATAGACGTTGTTGAATGACCCGAGAGCCATGCTCTCAACGATCATGTTCATCCCGATCATGACCTTCTCGAACCGGTCGGACTTGAGCGTGGCATCGATCACGCCCTTCAGACCCTTGGCCATCGGATAGACGATCGCCACCTTCTCGCAATACTTGGCGAAGACCTCCACGTGTCGGGCCTCGTCCATCGTCTGAGTGGCGGCATAGAGCTTCGCATTGATATCCGGAACCGAATGGGTCACGCAGGCAGCCGTCATGACCGCTCCCTGCTCGCCGTGCAGGAACTGGCTCATCAGCTGCGCCGTTGAATGTGCGGTAAAGGCTTCCCGCTGGGTCTGGGACAGTTTCTGGAAGAACGGCATGCGATGGTACATCGATGAGCCGGTCGTCAGCAGCGGCTTGGATGGATCCACTTCCGTATCCCATGGAAGGTATTCGTCCGAATCCCATTGGTTTTGTTTGGCCCGCTTGTAGAGGTCCTCTACTTTGTCGCCGGGCATCACATATTTGAAAGTCCAAGCAATACTCATTGGGTTGCGATAGACCTCGTCGGGGTTCATGGTGACTTTCCAGTCATTATCCTTCGTGCCCGAGTCTTGAACTGCTGTATTCATGACTTCCTCCTTTCCCATTCTGCGCTAATATTGGCGTGGCGGAGTGCGAACGACCAACCCCTCGAGATCGGCCGTAATCTTGATTTGGCAGGACAAGCGGCTCGTCGGCTTCACATCGAAAGCGAAATCGAGCATATCTTGCTCAAGCTCTTCGAGTGGAGGTAGCCGGTCGAACCAGCCGGACTCGACATACACGTGGCACGTCGCGCACGCTCCGGCCCCGCCGCAGTCGCCGTCAATTCCTGGAATGGTGTATCGCTTGGCGCCTTCCATCACCGAAAAGCCCTCCGGGACATCCACGAGATGCTCAGCACCATCATTTTCGACATATTTGACCTTGACCACTCTGTTGTCTCCTGGCCGGCCAACGCGCCATCTAATAAAGTGAGTATGGAGACGGTCACTCGCCTTGGCATTGATTTGGCTCAACGACTTTTGGGTACGAATCGACTAGGCATATGATCGAACATTGTTCGGTTCTGAGGCCAAAGCCTCTTGGTGCTTCATTTTCAGCAATCATTCAATCCAACTAACAGATTAATCTATAATGATAAACGCCCAAACGATGTAGCTGTGAGAGGTCGGCTTGCTCGGCCAGCAATCTACAGGCAATCAAGCTCGCCCAGATCGAATTCAGAAGCCTGAGTCCAAATTTTGTTGCTCGTTTTCTAACAAGAGGTATTTGCAATCATCATTCCTGCTCGGGAGCGATTCGTGTTTCGGTGTCGGCCAGGTTGGTATTGCATTGGCGTCGTGCGGCAATCTCCTGGCATGTCGTAGGCGCACAACTCTGCAGCCGCGAGAATCCGTTCGTGTAAGACAGGTCACGAAAGAATCTGAATGGCCGATCTTTACGAGAGCACTTGCCGTGAAAGCATCGAGGACCGTGAGGGGTTCTGGACCCGAGCGGCGGGGCTGATCGACTGGTTCGTTCCAGCGTTGAAAGCTTGGGACGATCAGCGCGGCTGGTTTCCTGGGGGCAGGCTCAACACCGCATACAACTGCATTGATCGCCACGTTGCGGCCGGGCGCGGCGATGCCCTGGCGCTGGTTTATGACAGCCCGATAACCGATACGGTCCAGCGCTACACCTATGCCGAACTTCAGGACGAAGTTGGCCGGGTGGCGGCGATGCTTGCCCGCTTGGGCGTGGGCAAAGGTGACCGTGTCATCATCTATATGCCGATGATCCCGCCGACGGTCTTCGCCATGTTGGCCTGCGCGCGGCTTGGCGCGATTCATTCGGTGGTATTCGGCGGGTTCGCCCCGCTCGAACTGGCCAAGCGGATCGACGATGCCGCGCCCAAGGCGCTGCTGTCCGCCAGCTGCGGGATCGAGGGCAGCCGGATCATTTCCTACAAACCGATGGTCGATGAAGCGCTGACGTTGGCGCACCATCAGGTTGACCATGTGGTGCTGTTCCAGCGTGAGCAGGTAGGCGCCGCGCTGCAGGTCCCGCGCGATATCGACTGGGCCGCGCTGCGCACCGAAATCGCCGGCGATCCGGTGCCACCTTGTGCCGATCTGGCCGCCGACGATCCGCTCTATATCCTTTATACCTCGGGAACGACCGGCACGCCCAAAGGCGTGGTGCGCGAGAACGGCGGGCACGCGGTGGCGCTGGCCTGGTCAATGGCCAACATCTATGGGATCGGTGCGGGCGATCCGTTCTGGGCGGCCAGCGACGTGGGCTGGGTCGTGGGCCACAGCTATATCGTCTATGCCCCGCTGCTGGTCGGCGCGACCACCGTGCTGTTTGAAGGCAAGCCGATCGGCAACCCCGATCCCGGCACCTTCTGGCGGGTGATGAGCCGCCACGGCGTGAAAAGCTTCTTCACCGCCCCCACCGCGATCCGCGCGGTGCGCAAGGAAGATCCCGAGGCAAAGCTGCTCAAGGAAATCGGCACCGGCGATTGCCGGGTGATCTTCCTGGCCGGCGAACGCGCCGATCCCGATACGATCGCCTGGCTTGAGGAACAGAGCGGGCTGCCGGTGATCGACCACTGGTGGCAGACCGAGCTGGGCTGGCCGGGGGTGGCATCGTGCTTTGCCTTGGGCGACTTGCGACGCAAACGCGGCAGCGCCGGATTTCCGGTTCCGGGCTGTGAATTCGCAATCCTGGGTGAAGATGGCCGGCCGGTGCCCAAGGGTGAAAGCGGCTCCGTCGCGATCCGCGAGCCTCTGGCCCCCGGCGCCTTCCGCACCTTGTGGAACAACCCGGCGGGGTTTGCGAAGAACTTCGCGGCGTTCCCGGGCTGGTATGAAACCGGTGATGCCGGGCATTTCGACGATGAAGGCTTCCTGCACATCATGGGCCGCACCGACGATATCATCAATGTCGCCGGGCACCGTCTTTCGACCGGGCAGATGGAACAGATCGTCGCCCAGCAGGACGGTGTCGCCGAATGCGCGGTGATCGGCGCCGACGATGCGATCAAGGGCATGATCCCGATCGCCTTTGTGGTCGCGCGGTCCGGGTTCGAAAGCGATGACGGGATGGCCGGGCGGGTGCTGGCGGCGGTCCGCCATGAACTGGGCGCGGTTGCCGCGCTGAAGACAGCCTATGTCGTTCCCTCCCTGCCCAAGACCCGATCGGGCAAGATTCTGCGCAACCTGCTGCGCAAGATTGCCAATGGCGAGGAATACGGAATTCCGCCCACGATCGAGGACCTTGCCGTACTTCGTTTCATTGAGGAGATTGTCGGCACACCCGACTAGGCAAACCAAAACTCAATTCTCACCTGGCGCTTGAGGTGGTGTGAAGCGGCACTTCGCACAATCTACGATGGACTGGCGATGCGAATCACGAATTTGGCGCAACACTCAACTCGGAGCGAATGAATGCCATGAGCGAACGCGAATCGATGCCGTATGACGTGGTGATCGTCGGAGGCGGGCCGGCTGGCCTCGCTGCGGCGATCCGGCTCAAGCAGTTGAATGCCGAGCTTTCGGTCTGCATTCTCGAGAAGGGCAGCGAGATCGGCGCGCACATCTTGTCAGGCGCGGTGGTCGATCCCAAGGCGCTCGACGAACTGCTGCCCGACTGGCGCGAGCAGGGCTGCCCGATGGCCGAAGTGCCGGTGACCGACAACTGGCACTGGGTGTTGACCCGCGGCAAGCAATTCTCGATTCCGCATTGGCCGATGCCGCCGTTCATGTCGAACCACGGCAACTACACCGGCAGCCTCGGCAACCTGTGCCGCTGGCTGGCAGGGCAGGCCGAGGAGCTGGGGGTCGAAATCTTCCCCGGCTTCCCGGCCAGCGAGGTGCTCTACAACGATGACGGTTCGGTCAAGGGCGTGGCGACCCAGGACATGGGCGTTGCGCGCGACGGCAGCCATAAGGGCGACTACCAGCCCGGCATGGAACTCCACGCCAAGTACACCCTGTTCGCCGAAGGCGCGCGCGGTCACCTGACCAAACAGCTCAAGGCGAAATACGATCTCGAAGCCGATTGCCATCCGCAAGTCTATGGCATCGGGATCAAGGAACTGTGGGACATTCCCGAGGACCAGCACTTCCCCGGCCGGGTGATCCACACCCAGGGCTGGCCGCTCAACGAAACCGATACCTGGGGAGGCGGGTTCCTTTACCATCAGGCCAACAACCAGGTTGCGCTCGGCTTCGTGGTCGCGCTCGATTACAAGAACCCCTACGTCTATCCGTTTGAGGAATTCCAGCGCTGGAAGACCCATCCCGAGATCCGCAAGATCCTCGAAGGCGGACGCCGCGTTTCCTATGGCGCGCGCGCGATCAACGAGGGCGGCTGGCAGTCGGTGCCCAGGCTCGATTTCCCTGGCGGCGCGCTGATCGGCTGCTCTGCGGGCTTCGTCAACGTACCGCGGATCAAGGGTAGCCACACCGCGATGAAAAGCGGAATGCTCGCAGCCGATGCGATCGCTGCCGCGATTGCTGCTGGCCGGGCCAATGACACCATGCCCGAATACGATCAGGCTGTACGCGACAGCTGGATCGCTACGGAGCTCAAGCTGGTCCAGAACGCCGAGCCGATGGTAGCCAAGTGGGGCGAGGGGCTGGGCACTTTGCTCGCCGGTGCGGACATGTGGCTGCGCACCCTATTCGGTTTCGGGCTGTGGAGGGGGATGAAGCACCACCGCGATTGCGAGGCGATTCAGCGCGCGGACCTTTACCAGCCGGTCCACTATCCCAAACCCGACGGGGTGTTCAGTTTTGACCGGCTGTCGAGCGTGTTCCTGTCAAACACCAATCACGAGGAAGACCAGCCGTGCCACCTGCAACTGGCCGATCCGGCGATCCCGGTGGAGGTCAACCTCAAGCACTACGCCGGGCCGGAAAGCCGCTACTGCCCGGCAGGGGTCTATGAATTCGTCGGCGAGGAAGAAGGCGAACCGCGCCTGCAGATCAACGCCCAGAACTGCGTCCACTGCAAAACCTGCGACATCAAGGACATGACCCAGAACATCACCTGGGTCACGCCCGAGGGCGGCGGGGGGCCGAACTATCCGAATATGTAGGACGCGAAATTTGCTGTGATTGAAAGTTCTGTCCGGTTCCCTTGCCAAGATTATCAACTGCAACCCATGGCTCCGCAATTTCGGGTGAAGTTATTTGGCGTCTCAGCCCAGTCAAAGGAAGAGGTGGGTTCCATCGGGTTGGATGCCGAGTTACCGATGCGAAAGCATTGGAGTCATCCGGCCCCCAGAACTCCAAGACATTCCGCACGTAGGACGGGGTTTCACCGTTGAGCGGAATACCGCCGGCGCGCTCAACGGCGCGAGGCCCGGCATTATAGGCGGCCACCGCTAGATGGACGACCCCGAACTTGTCCAGCATCTGGCGCAAGTAACGAGCGGCTCCCCACAGGTTTGCGCGCGGATCGAACCGGTTGCCAACACCAAGCTCGCGCGCTGTTTTCGGCATCAGCTGTCCGAGCCCAGCCGCACCGGCACCGCTGACTGCGAACGGATTGTAGCGGGATTCGGTCCAGATCAGCGCATCCAGAAGGCCGGTGGGCAACCGATACTGGGCTTCTGCCGCGTAGACGTGCGGAAGATAGGCCGCGCGACGGAAACTCGGTTCCACCGACCGTGACCGGGGCTTGCTCCGCTTTGCGGGCAATTGCGGTGTGGTGATTGCGGCGTCGGCCGGTTGAATAGCTTGAGGCTGCACCCAGACGCCATGGGTGACGAGCGCAAATCCGCCATCCGAGCTTTCAACCCGGTAACCGGCAGCGACATTCTTAAGGGACTGCGAAACGCTCTCCACTTCCTGGGCGTGCGCGGGCAGGGCAGCGAGCAAGCCCGCTGCGGCAAGCAACAAAATCAACGGTTTTCGGAGCATCTGGCGATTCCTTTCTGGTCGAATCGAATTAGAACATATAGAGAACATAATCTGTAGGAAAACGCTTTGTCAGCGGCGCAGAGCGGAGGCTGCGCGGGTGGAGGCATGTCAGGATGGAGATGCCCCATGTCGAAGGTTCAGCATTCCGATGCACTCGAGGCGCGTGCGAGGAAGATAGTCGAGGCGCTTGGCGGGACCTGGTCGCGCTCTAAGGGCATGTGCTGTTGTCCGGCTCACCCTGACCGCACACCATCGCTCAGCATCACGCTCGGCAAGCGGGCGATCCTGGTCCATTGCTTCGCCGGCTGCACCAACGAAGCGGTCATCCAGGCCTTGGCGCGGCTTGGCGTGCGGATTGCGGACCTGTTCGATGGGGCAGGCGGCCCGATCACAAACGAACCGCGCGTGGACACCGCCAACCGCAATGCGTTTCGGCTGTGGCTCGAAAGCTCGATCCTGACTGGCACACCGGCTGAGCGCTATCTCGCGGGACGGGGGATCACCATCTCTTCGCCTGAGATACGGTTCCATCCGCGCATGCCGCTCGGACCAAAGGGAGCGGTGCGGTTCCTGCCAGCCCTGGTTGCGGCGGTACGCAACGACGCCTGCATCCTGGCAGTGGGGCGCATCTTCCTTGATCCTGACACATGTCGGCTTGCCGACTTCGAGCAACCCAAACGCTCGCTCGGTAGTCCCGGCTCAGGCGCGGTAAGGCTTGCGTTCCCACGCGGCGGTCGGCTCGGACTGGCTGAAGGGATCGAGTCCGCGCTCTCGACAATGCAGCTGTTCGGCATTCCCTGCTGGGCAACGCTCGGCAACGAGCGGTTCGGTCTTGTCACGATCCCGGAATCGGTCCGCGAACTGCACCTGTTCATCGATCATGACGCGGGCGGCGCGCTTGCCGAGGAGCGGGCGCGCGAAGCCTACGCGCATGAGGGCCGCCGGATCGTTACCCGGCGGCCAGAGCGACCCGGCGAGGACTGGAACGACGTCCTGATGCGCCGTTTGGCGGTGTCCGCCTGAGCCGGGCTCAAGAGGAAAGGAAGCTTGGGACCTTGTGAGGCCCCCGGACGGATCCCCCCGAAACCGACATGGCCTCGTCAGGAGGTTCCCGATGTCGCTTGTTTCTCCCGCCTTTGCTTTCCCCATTCCTGCCCAGCCGCTGGTGCTTGGCGCAGCGCGCGCTCTTGCTGCCCGGCTCGGCGCCGGGGAAATCATCTCGCGTCCGGATCTGGCCGCAATCCTCGGCGAACATTTCGGTGGCAGCGACGTAGCTGGCCGCTGGTCCGTGCACGATGCCCACGCCGCGCTCGAACTGGGCCAGGTGCTCACTCTCCAGCAGAACCCGGCGCTGACCTGCACGCTGGCGCCAGAACTGGCCGACGAGGCATTCTCGCGCTTCGAAGCGTTGGTGCCGTCCCAGAACAATCGCAGCGATGAGCAGATCGAGTTGCAGCAGTTCGCCACCCCGCCGCGTCTCGCCTGGATCGCCGCGCGGGCCTGCGCGATTGCGAGCGGCGAACAGGTGCTTGAGCCCTCGGCCGGAACCGGGATGCTTGCGGTCTGGGCGGACAAGGCGAAGGCACGGCTCGCGCTCAACGAGATTTCGCCCTTGCGCCGCGAATGCCTGGGCGCGGTGTTTCCAGCCGCTTCGGTCACGGCCCACGATGGCGAGCTGATCGACGAACTGCTCGGTGCCGATGTCGCCCCGAGCGTAGTGCTGATGAACCCGCCCTATTCGCACGGGCTCGAGCGCGGGCACGATGGGCGCACCGGCGCGCGGCATCTGCGTTCGGCTTGGAAGCGCCTGCTTCCGGGCGGGCGCCTGGTCGCGGTCATGCCCGAGTGGTTCGACCTGCCGCGCTTTTTGAATGGAATTTCCGGCCCCGTGGCACTGCGGCTCAACGCCGCGATCGAGCGGGCCTTCGTCAAGCAGGGAACCTCGATCACCACCCGTCTGCTGGTGCTCGACAAGGCCGATGGCGGCGACAGCCCTGTGATCGCCCGGCCGACCAGCTTCGCCGAACTCTGCTTCCTTGTCGATCAACTGCCTGCGCGGAAAGTGCTGACCGACGGGCAAGTGCACCTCCCGAAGGCCTTCGCGCCGCTGCGCCTTGTCGCTGCGGGGCGCAAGCCGATGCCGATCGCCCCGCGCTGCGTGGCCACCGCACCCGCGATCCGGCCGCTTGCCTATGAAGCCCTAAAAGTGCCGGCGCCGATCGCCGAACAGGTCGGGCACTATCTGCCTTACCGGCCGAGCCGGATCGCGATTCCCGGAGCGGTCGAGCACCCTACTCCTCTGGTTGAATCCGTTGCGATGGGCTCGATCACCGCACCGGTGCCCGAAGCCGTTCCGCAACTCCCGGCGGATCTGATCGCCAAGAGTGTGCTCTCGGCCGCACAGGCCGAGACGCTGATCTATGCGGCGAGCGCGCACGCTCGCGATCTCCCTGGCCGGTTCGAACCCGAAGACAAGGGCTGCGCTCTCAAGGCCAGTGCCGAGGGGCAGGTCTACCGGATGGGCTACTTCCTCGGCGACGGCACCGGGGCCGGGAAGGGGCGCCAGGTCGCCTCGGTGATCCTCGATCGCTGGGTGCGAGGCGAGCGCCGCCACATCTGGATTTCGAAGAACGAGGCGCTGCTCGAGGATGCCCGCCGCGACTGGGCCGCGCTCGGCGGGCTGCCGATCGACATCCAGCCGCTCGGGCAATGGAAACTGGGTGTTCCGGTCGAAATGCGCGATGGCATCCTCTTCGTCACCTACCCGACCCTGCGCTCAGGCCGCAGCGACGCGACCCGGCTCGAGCAGCTGCTCGAATGGGCAGGTGACGACTTCGACGGGGTAATCGTGTTCGACGAATCCCATGCCATGGCCAATGCTGCTGGCGGCGAAGGCAGCCGCGGCAAGGTCAAGGGGTCGGAACAAGGCGTGGCCGGGGTCAGGCTGCAGAACCTGTTGCCGCGCGCCCGCGTGCTCTATGCTTCGGCGACCGGCGCATCCGACGTCAACAATCTCGCCTATGCGACCCGGCTTGGCCTCTGGGGCCCGGAAACGGCCTTCGCCAACCGCGAAGCCTTCGTTGCCGACATTCGCGATGGCGGGATCGCGGCGATGGAACTCGTTGCCCGCGATCTCAAGTCGCTCGGGCTTTATACTGCGCGGGCTCTGTCGTTCGCCGGGGTCGAATATGAGATCCTTGAGCATGCGCTGACCAGCGACCAGATCGCGGTCTACGACGCCTATGCCGGGGCCTGGGCGATCATTCACGCCAACCTGCGGCAAGCGCTCGAGGCAACCCGGATCGTCGATGAAGACAGCGGCAGCACGCTGAACTCTGGGGCCAAGGCCGCCGCGCTTTCGATCTTCGAGGGCACCAAGCAGCGCTTCTTCGCGCAGTTGCTGTTGTCGATGAAGCTGCCGAGCCTGCTTCCCGCGATCGAGCGCGCGCTCGCCGAAGGCAACGCGGTGGTGGTGCAGCTTGTTTCGACCGCAGAAGCCATGCTGAACCGCAGGCTTGCCGACCTCTCCGACGCCGAGCGCGAGGCGCTCGAGATCGACCTCAGTCCGCGCGAATA
>CALMYW010000472.1 GCA_937873665.1 uncultured Sphingorhabdus sp. | reverse complement strand
TAGCTGAGCCAGTAGGTCAGCAACACCACCATGCTCGTTGACGTTGCATCCATTTCCCGTGAATCGATATGGACCACACCGTGCCGGCTCATGGCATCGAGCATGGCGCGGATCGAGCGGGTCTTGTTTTTCAGCACCCACTGGAAATGCGTCTCCAGTCGCCGGTTCTTGGACAACAGGTCGTTGAGATCACGATAGAGAAAGCGGTATTGCCAGATCAGTTCGAACAGGGTGTGCAGAAAAAACCAGGCGTCCTCCACGTCGCGAACACTGTCGCTGGCGTTGAGCAACTCGCTCAGTGAGCGCTCGTAGCGGTCGAACAGACTGTTGATCAGTTCGTCCTTGGCCGGATAGTGGTAGTACAGATTTCCGGGGCTGATACTCAGTTCGGACGAGATCAGCGTGGTGGAGACGTTCGGTTCACCGAATCGGTTGAACAGATCCAAAGTCACTTCCAGAATCCGTTCGGCCGTTCGGCGGGGCGCTTTTTTTACCATGGTGATCGTGGCAGGCAGGTGAAGGCGGTGGGAAACAGGCGGCTTGCTGTCGGCGGGCGGGCTCTGATCGAAGCGCTTTAGGTCAATACGGCGGGCACGCCACTCACACCGCCGCGCGGGGACGTGCGACAAACCGTCGCAGATCTTCCAGGCTTTCCTGCAAAGTACCCACCGCCTGGCCGATCCGCGTTTTGGCCCGCACAGGCGCCACCAGGTGGCGGTGCGGATCATCCAGCACGTCAGCGCGCAACGCAATGGCATGGCGGGCAAAGATCTCCGACAGGATGCTGCGCCGAGTTCGCAGGTAGTGGCGGGTCTGCTGGTAGGCGTGCTCCGCCAGGTGGCGCCGCTCGCTGTAGCTGAAGGTGTTGGCCAGGTACATCTCCGGATCACGCTGGTCGGGCTCCAACAACACGATATCGGTCGCCGGGTAAATCTGCTCGTAATGTTTCATTCCCAGCGCCATCCGGGAATGGATCATGGTCCGGAAGGTCTGCGAAAGCACCGATGGCAATCCACCGTCAACAATCCGGGGAATGCGGCGACGCTCGGAAGGCAACCCCGCCTTCATGACTTCAGGCAAGACGGGCAAAGTCGCATCAAAGGGAACCAGCGGATTGAGGCACAAGAGCAAGTCCAGGCCTTGCTCGAGCGCAACCGACGCATGCATGGTCTTCTTGAGCGCGCCATCCACGTAGTAATGGGCGTCAATCTCTACCGGAGGGAACAGCCCCGGCAAGGCCGCACTGGCCTGCACCGCGCGCGAAATCGGAACATGGTCCCAGCCCGGCTCACCGAACGGGGCGGCTTCGCCGCTGTCCAGATTGGTCGCCACCAGGGTCAGGCGACTGCGCAGACGGCGAAAATCATTGGTCCGCCCTTCACGGGTGAACAACTGTGTCAGTCTTTGGTCGACTTCGTCGCTGGCAAACGCCCCTGTCGGTAGCGCGGGTCCCAGGCGCTCCAGCGCGCTGATCAGTGAACGCCGTTCCACCAGCAGGCGCCAGGCGGCCGAAAGCACCAGACCGGGCAACATGATGCCCCGGCGGGCAAACTCGCCCCAGGCCGGGTTCAGCAGCCACGAGGGATCAAATACCTCCGTGCTTTCGTCACTGTTTTCGATGAACCCCGCGCACAGTTCGCGCGGTGTCAGGCCATTGGCCAGGGCCGCGGCAATGAAGCTGCCGGCGGACACGCCCACATAGTGGTCCAGCGCATTGAAATCCAACCCTTCCAGAGACTCTTCGAGGGCACACAGCGCACCGATTTCATAAATCGCACCCAACGGCCCCCCGCCAGCAAGGGCGAGTGCGATGCGGGGTGAACGGCTTGGGTTGGCTTTGTTCATACGTATCAGTTTAGGCTTTCAACGACGGTGTTGGCGTTGCAGTGCAGCAAAACCAAAGGGGGCCTGAGCCCCCCTGCAAAGTTGCGCGCCAGCGCCTTTAGCTTCGCTGGCGGCAGTCAACGGGCCTTACTCTGCGGCCGGGGCGGGTGCTGCTTCGGCTTTGACAGCCTTCTTCGCCGCACGGGGAGCCGCTGCCTTGGCGGGCGCGGCCTTCACCGGAGCTGCTTTTTTGGCGGGAGCCACTTTCTTCACTGCCGCCGCGCCGGCGACCGGTTTGGCCTGCGGCTTGGTTGCCGGCTTGGCCGACAGCTTCTGAACGCTTTGGTTGAGATCGTCGATCCGGGCAATCAGCGCTTCAATATCCTTGGCCGAAGGAACGCCGAGCTTGTTCAGGGCGCGGGCGACGCGGTCTTCGAAGATGTTCTCCAGTTTGTCCCAACGACCGGTAGCCCGGGTCGTAATGTCGGTCGCCATGCTGGCCATGCGATTGGTCGCCTCGCTGATTTTTTCTTCAGCAGCGGCCTGGGTCTTGCGCTGAATCGCCAGACCTTCCTTCACCAGGGTCTCGTACACTTTGCCGCCCTCGTTTTGGGCCTTGGTAAACGCCGCCAGACCTGCTGCCCAGATTTGTTGGGCGGAGTCTTTTGCATGGGCCGCCGAAGGTGCGGCGGGTTTCTTGGCGGGGCTGGCTTTCTGCACTTTTTTGACCATGGTGTTGTCCTTGTTGCTGGTTACTGTGTATGAAAAGTTGAACTCAGTATTCGGCAACTCTAATGCACAACCTCAGCCACTGTTTAGTGGGGACCGTCTAGCACACAAGACCGCCCGCTCCGCCACTGCCCTTCATCCGGCACCTATCTCGCAGAGGTTTTATTGAAAACGATCCGATTGATCCCGATGCCCCCCCCGTGTTCCTTGCAACTTTCGTCCATGATCTCGACAAAAGGATGCTACTCGTGGCTTGATGTATCGAGTCGGTAAGTCAAAGCGAATCGTTGGGAGCGCTGCAAGGCTGCATGGAGCAAGTTCTTCGGAAAAGATCGTCTCGGTTTCCGGAAAATACCGACTGTGTCGTGCCACAGATCGCTGCCCGGGTCACCACTCTGAGCCCAGTCAGTCTTCGTGTAGACGACTTCAAGCCGGGCGAACTTTCCGAACGCTCGCATACCGTCCGGGTAGAAACGCCAACAATCGACAGGGTAACGATGTTCCGGCCCGCTCGACGGTGCAATCAAGCACGCAAGCCCACCAGGACGCAGAACACGCGAGATTTCCAAGGCGGTCACCCAGAAAAACTCGACATGCTCCAGAACCTGGCCAGAAATCAGGACATCAACGGAATTACTCCGTATCTCGCCCCAGTGGTATGGATCCTTGATAACAAGATCGACATTTGGACCACTCGAAAGATCCGCGCCACGATAAGACCAACGCTCATTTGCAAAAATCGGCCGGTAACAGGCACCCATTTCGGTACTCCCGAGATCAAGCACATCAAGTCGCCGATCTGAGAATTGCCCAAGATATTCTTGAACAAACGCGCGCATATTATTTAAGGAGCTTAAATGCATTTTTTGCTATCGAATTCTTCTGAATATACCACGCAGGCCCTCTTGTTTGAAAACAGTCATAGCGCGACCGGATACCGCCTTCATGGACGCCGGGGAAGACAAACTACTTGCCACCATACTGGCCAGGGCCCCAAAATCGACACCAGACTTCCCTCGAAACCCTGCTGGCAAGAGGCCCTTCAATCTTTTATATTCATTCTCAAAATTCGCCGCATCGAACAAGCCAGGGAACTCAGACCTTCCTTGATGCGTCCACCAGTTGAGATACCCGTTCGGATCGAACGGGTCGTCAAAGGCTTGCCAGAGATCCTCCCTCAGCCTGAATACAAGTCGCTGCTCTTTTGTTATGGGGACACCATTATAAAAATTCCTGAGACCCCAGTTTTTCTTCAACAACGGATCTTCGGCGCAGCGCGCCTGATAGTCTGCATACCATTCCAGGAGCTCATCAACTTGCCGAGTATTATTGCGTCCGACCTTTGCCTTCATAAGATGATGGGCGCCACTATCAAAACCAGTAAAATGGTAAAAACCAAGAGGCTCATTGTCCACCATCACCTGATCGCCCTGTTTTGACAATTCCCGGGTGGTAAGGTTCCATGTTGCCACATTATGGCGAGTCGATCGCACAACTCCTACCTCGTCAAAGAGGCATGGAACAAGATCCATCCAGCGTTGGTCGGTAAACAGACCTTGCGGAATATTATCAACACAGAAATGATATAGCCGGTCTGCCCACCATTTGCTAAAGCGATACGACTCCGCGCCGCGAGCAAGACCGAGAAATCCGAGATTAAATACGCCATGTTTCAAACTGCTTATTTCATTATCCCTAACACCCCCCAAGGTAAGCTCCGGGTCGGTTTGATGTGGTGTCAAAAGAATGCTGCTCGAATCCAGGAAAGAAACAATATCATCCAGCCTCGAGAAAAGAACTGTATCTGGATCAAAATAAATAACTTTGGCAGCCTGTTCGTGCCGAAAAAGATGAATGAACATGAACGGCTTAATTGCCGTCGACAGTTCAACAATATTGTGACAAAACGCCCACTTCTTCCAGTCCGGGATGTTTAGCCGATCAATCGGCACAATGCTGTCAAAACCAAACGAATTAATTTCGGCCTCATTGCCTAAATTCTCGGAGAGCGCAAGATGAAATCTCCATTCCGGATGAAAATTCCTTACCGACTCAAGCAGCGCACGAACTTTTGGGATATAGTTCAGCGCCGAACTAGTGAAAACGTGAACCTCTTGCATTACTGACCTTATTATTAAAAAACTCCAACTCCGACCAAATTTCGCCTCCATCCGCCTCTGGGCTGCAACGCAGAACATGCCCCTTGGCGTATGCACGAATTCTCTCCGGCGGCGCCCCTAGATCGAAGGAAGCCACGGGAACACCGAGCTCAATCAATTCCTGAGAAACATAGGAGAATGTTTCAGGGCAAATGGAAGGGACGAGGCATATATTGACGTTGGTCTTGTCAAGCCATTCGGCAAGATCGGACGGCCTGTATGGTCCGGTAATCTTCAGTCGACTAGAGCTTCTTCCAGACTCCAATGATCCGATAACAACAACGCTACCGTCGATCCTTGCCGATTCAAGATAGTCAACGATTCTCTCGATGACATGAGCCCCTTTCTCAAAATTGATGTGCCCGACTACACCCACGGTAATTGCCGCCGATGGCACATCTCGCATACGGAACGCCCCGCTGACCGCGACAACATGAGGCCGAACTTCCAGCTTATCGGAAGTGCATTCGGACCCAAAGACGTTCTCCAAAATAACTTTCGATGAAGCAGAAAAACAAATTATCTTGTCAGATACGGCGTAGAATTGACGCCATTCGTTTCGCCATTCTTCAATACTCGTTCTATTGTAAAGGGGAACGAACGACCGACGATTGCGCGAAAGGCAAAGAGCACAAACAGCGGGATCCGGTATTTTACAGAAATTTCCTTCTGAATTTATCAGATGCGGGGACGGACATACAGAGAAATAGTCGTGAACAAAAATGATCAGTTCTGCATCGGTGGAGGACTTAAGTTGACTCAGACCTTTCAACACAGAAAAAGGTGTGTCATATGAAACCAAGTTATTGTAGACTAAAGCTTGAATTTTTTTTGTCGACAACCACAGCAGAAAATCAACGATTCTATTTAGGGAGAAAGATTTTGTTTCAAGTTCGCGACGCAGATCGATTGTCAACGACAATTTAATGAGATTGTTTTTAAGTACGATTACGTTGGTCTTGGACGACAAGTACTTACGAACAATTTCCTCTCTGAATTTATTTGCTCCGCCTCCCATGTCATGATCAACGATCAGGACCCATGGCGCATCTGCTATTTCTAGTTCGTCGAGCTGAGCATAGGCTTGTTGATTTTCCAGCTTGTCATAATGACCAAAATTGAACCGACTCCTTAATTTTTCTAGAGCGTATCTATATTTCCGGTTGGCAATCAAATCAATGAATTTGCGGCCCGAAAATATTAACCAACGAGCTTTGCTTTCAATGGCTGATACAGACGGGACCTTAAGTTGGGCCTGCATGGCGACTCGTGGAATATATTCCTCAGTTCCATCGTTGAGTTTGACACGAATGTCAACTCTCTGATACTTTAAGCCTGCGATCGATCCACACACTCGCCAGCCTGAATTCAATGCCCTAGCTCGGTATTGAGAATGATATTCTTCCACATCTTTGCGCGGAACTGGGTACTCACACTGAAAGGTCTCTTGTGGTTTTACCGCCTCCGCGTCTTCGGTGAAGAGAAGCAGCGATACACTATCGATTTCCGAGCGCTCAGAAATTATCCAGCCGTACCCAAATACAGCACGCTCGTTCCAAGCCAAAGAGTCCACCGAATAAAGCATCATCCAATTTGCTTCAGTTTTCAACTCACCGTGAGAAGAGGGAGTGTTTTAGGCGTCCAAGCCAGCGATGAAATGTTCGCCTTTCCAATCCATCCAACACGCGTGAAGATCGTTTCTGCTCTTCTCTGATCTCTTCGAGGATCCGTTCATGTTGATCCTTTATCGTTTCGATACGCTCTGAAATGCGATTTGAAATCTTCTGTTGATCAAACATCACGGATTGAATATAATCCTTCAATGGCCCGTAAATCAAGTCATGATGAGCATTCTCCCTTTCTACCAAGTAGCGGCACAGTTCTATCAACTCATCACTCTTGCTTGCCAACGCCCCGGGTACAAACCCGTAGAGTTCGTCGACACGGCTCCGAACAAAAGACATCTCACTTGCAAGGATGTTGGACACCGAAAACATTTCTTGCAGCAGAGGTAGTTTTCTGGCGTCCTCGCGGGTCTGAAGAAGTGTTTCGGCACACAAAGAAGAGACACGTTCTATCTCCTTCGGAAGGTAACTATACAACTCATTCAGAGTTTCATTGATTCTCTGAAGCGCTATTTCAGTTTTATCTTCACCGGCGAATTTAGCCGCCGATTCGGCACTTCCATTGTTGCTGCCTAGCCCTCTCTTTATCAACGCGATCATCGCCTTCGGATTAGTGTAAAGAACATCGCGCCCATCAATCACCCCCTCTAATACAATTGAGTTGCTTCTAGGGGAAATAGATATCTCCGTATAAGAGTGTGCCAGTTCGGGGATGAGAAGAAAACCTGGCTCACCGAGCGGTGATTTGGCACAGACCGCACCTACCGTTTTGATAGCTTCAGATTCCCCGCCCCGCCACACAAGAACCCGGTCACCATCGCAACTGCTGAGTTCGATGCTTTCGATGGCAAGTACAATCGGCGGTGGAGGCCAGTCGATGCGTATCCCGCGTATTTCTCTGTTCGATGAATCAAGGTCTATCTGAATTTTTTTTCTTCCTTGATTGCGGACCGCACATCGATCAATAGAGTCTGCCTCATTGAATCCATTTCCACGATCTACGTATATTTTTAATGAATAGACTCTTTCGAAACTGATATCCGGAAATTTCGGATAAGCCGGAGACGGCATTTTTTCCTTCATGATCGCTGGACTCTTCGCGAGAGTCCAGACAAACTGATATATTCCTGAATCTTCTCTCGCTTCAATATATCGGATGACGCTAGTCGGCATTTCCTGGAAATTTATCCCCGAAAATTCGGAGTTCTCAAGTTTTATTGATATCGCATCCCTTTCGATTACCATCGCGCCAACTCTTTCGCACAGATGGGTTAGCTGCTTTCTATCGAAGAAA
Source organism: uncultured Sphingorhabdus sp. (assembly GCA_937873665.1). The sequence goes on along the minus strand of CALMYW010000472.1, from coordinate 21,496 downwards.
CGAAGATGAGTGGAGTCAAATATTCCTTCGTTAGTTCTTGGAAAGTTTCCCGACAACAATGAGGCCAACGCGGGACCATAGGTTACGTTCGGTATCGACAAGATGATCTTCCCATCTTTCCCAATCAGCTGCAGAAGATCCGAAAGAACCTGCTCAGCATTTTTCAAATGCTCAAGAACGTCGCCACATACAATGACATCATATTTATTTCCGGATATTCTCGAAGTAATTTTTTCCCGATCCAGATCAAAACACCAGGCTTGCCGGTAGAACTTACTAATTTGAAAATATTCTTCCTCATTGTACGTGACTCCATCAACGGAACATCCCTTCCATTTTACGAGCGCCTTTCCTAATCCTCCGTCACCAGCCCCGACATCAAGTACTGTTTGACCCTCGTTTATCTTCGAATAAATGAGTGACAAGGAGTTCTGGTGGATATTTTCAATATTAACCTGACGATTGTAAAGGTGGGTATCGTTCATTCCTCTTGACTCCCTATCCGTATCGACCGAAGTGGAAGAGATAGTATGTCCGCATGAACCTGACGATCAAATGAGTTGAAAAATAACGCGTCGTGTACCCAGTGCATTTGCGTATGAACAGTATTGGTACCGCTCGCCAACGCAACACTGATGGAATATTCGCCCTTCGGTAGTAATGGCATTTCGAATTCGAATTCCGCATACCATCGTTCGCCTTGCTTCGCAATCAATGATTCTTCGGCAAAATATTCGAATGAGTTATCACCGAATATATTCAATCCCATTCTGTTGCGTATGAAAAATCCAAATATCGGCGAATCAATGGTAGAGATTATTTTCGCTTCGATTCGAATGGTAAGATCCACGCCAGGATGAAAGACTTTTATTTTGCTTCCATCCGCAGCCCTCAAACTGACATCGACTATTTTCGCTCCACCATCACCGAATGCTCTCTGATCTTGAAATCCTTGTGTCAATACAAAATGACTCTCGCCACCAATATCCCTGATTTTCGGCCCATCAACACGATAGATCGCGCTAGTTCCTTTGATAATTTTGCTCGGTATCTTTTCCATAACCAGCGGGGTGGGCATTTCGTTGCTTTTATGCCGTGATTCGAGATAACTGTCACCCACGACGCGGGGATCGCCAATCGCGCGAATCACACCATCTTCGAGCCATATCACACGGGAACAAACGCTGCGAATTGCTGCCATGTCATGGGATACAAAGATCAGTGTCCCGCGTTTTCTGAACTGCTCCAGATGTCGAAGGCATTTCTGAGCAAAGAACGCGTCACCTACGGCCAAGGCTTCGTCTACGACAAGTATATCGGCCTGTACGTGAATGATTACGGAGAACGCCAGCCTGACAAACATCCCGCTCGAATAATGTTTTACCGGCTGTTCGAGATACGCCCCGATTTCGGAGAATTCAATGATTTTTTGTTCGACCGCGGTAATGTCACCGCGTCCGACACCATATAGTCGCGACAGAATCGAGACGTTCTCACGTCCGCTGAGCTCGGGATTGAATCCTGCGCCGAGTTCCAGGATGGCGGCGATTTTCCCGTTGACGCGGACAGCGCCTGCGGTCGGCTGCAGTGTTCCGGCAATGATTTGCAGAAGAGTGGATTTTCCGGAGCCATTCACCCCGATGATCCCGAGCGACTCGCCACGATGCAGTTCGAACGATACGCCATCGAGAACCTTCCTGACTTCTCCGGGGAAGAGTCGTGCACCACTCAGCAGACACATCATTTTTTCGTGCGGCGTACGGTGGAGTCGATACACTTTCTCCAGATCCGACACAGCGATGGCGATGTCATCAGACGACATCAGAGAAGCCTTCTTTCAGTTGATTGAAAACCGCATACCCGATAACGCACACCACAAAAGCAACCATCAACGGGATCAGCACGTCTTCGGGGTTTGGCCACTTGCCGCCGACGACGACAGTGCGCAAGGCTTCAACCGGTCGTGTCAGTGGATTCAAAAGGATGATCGATTGCCAGTCGGTGGGGACGGCCTTCAAGGGATAGAAAACCGGAGTGAGAAACACCATTGCAGCCAACGCCGACTGAACTATCGGTGCCACATCCTTGACATAGGCGGCCAGAGCGGAAACGATCCAGGCCACTCCCAATGCCAGCAATCCGACCGTGAGCAGAATGATCGGGATCATCAGCCACGCCGGACTGGGCGAAATTCCGCTCATGATGACGAGACAAAGAAGAAAGAAGAGCGCGATGGCGGTGTTGAACGACGCAACACCAACCAGCGATACGGGCAAGAGCGCGGGTGGGACGCTTATTTTTTTGATCAAGTTTCCATTGGTTGCGATCAGCGTTGTGGATCGACCAACCACTTCGGCGAACAGATTCACCACAATGAGGCCTGCAAATAGAATCGCAGTGAATTCGAGTTCCGATCCACCTTTGCTGTCTGGCCACTTCATCCGCAATATTTTGCTGAAAACCAGCGCGTACACGGCCAACATGACCAGCGGCAGAAACCAGTTCCACACACTTCCAAGTAGCGAGCCCTTGTGGCGGGAAATCAGGTCCTGATGAATCAGCGTCCGGATCAGCTGAAAATAGCGGCGCAGGGTCATTCGGATGGCACCAACGCTTGTCTCGGTAGACTTGCGCCATGCTTGTCCAGCCCACCAAGACTCAGGGCTTCGGCGATCGATGTTTCCCCCCGCATCGCTTTGAACAGGGCGTCATCGCGTAGAGTACGAAAGCCCGGCGGGAGAACCCGTCGAAGCGCGTCAATACCGGACGATTGAATCAATGCCTGGCTGAGCGCCTGGCTCGCCGGCAACAACTCATACACCGCGATACGTCCCTTGTAACCCGTGCCCTGGCAGTGTGAACAGCCACAGGGTGCCTTCCACAACCAGTTGCCGTGTGCTGGGGCATTTTCTTCCTGCCACTCGGCAATGGCGGGCGGTAGCTGTTTCCTTTGCAGCGGCACAGCACACGCGCAAAGTCGACGCACCAGCCTCTGGGCGACCACGCCGCGCACCGTCGCGGCGATCAGAAACGGTTCTACGCCCATGTCAGCCAAGCGAAGGAAGGCGGTCGCCGAATCATTGGTGTGCAAGGTGGAGAACACACGGTGGCCGGTGAGCGAACACTGCACCGCGATGCGCGCGGTCTCCACATCCCGAATTTCACCGACCATGATGGTGTCGGGATCGTGCCGCAGCATTGCCCTCAACGCAGCGGCGAAATCGAATCCGATGTCCGAATGTACCTGGAACTGGGTGATCCCCTCAACCTGGTATTCGACCGGGTCTTCAACAGTCATGATGCGCTCATGCTGGACGTCCAAAGCGCTCAGCGTGGCGTACAGGGTGGTGCTCTTGCCGCTTCCCGTCGGTCCAGTTACCAGCACAATGCCATCCGGATGGGACATCCAGCTCCGATACATTTCGAAGTGATCGGACTCCATCCCGAGACGAGACAATTCGAACCGCGTGCCTTTGGTGTTGGGTAACAAGCGCAAGACTAGGGACTCGCCCGATACCGCAGGTATCACTGAAACCCGCACATCTGTCTCCACACCGGCCATTTTTGCTGAGAAGCGGCCATCTTGCGGCAGACGCCTTTCAGCAATGTCGAGTCCGGCGATCAGCTTCAATCGACTGACGACCGCGTCGAAACGGTCCCGGGCATAGCGCTCCGGCGGCGACAGCAAACCGTCGACCCGATACCGTATGGAGAAACCCTGGGTGTCGGGTTCGACATGGATATCCGACGCCCGCGAATCAGTGGCCCGTGCCAATACCCCGTTGACCAGCTCGATGATGGGTGCGTCCTCTGCCAGTTGTTGCAAGGTCTTCTTGCCAATTGAACCTTTGTCTGGGCTGCTGTAGGTTTCGCCGAGAACCCGCTCGAGATCGCGGCCGGCGAGCAGATATCGCCGGGCGATGCGGTCGCGCAAATCATGCGCGGTCAGCCAGTCTTCGATCTCCGACCGGCAAACATCTCTGCCGATCAGTAGCAAACCCTTGTCCACGTCACCCAGACCCGGTAAAGGCTGGGCGAGGACAAACTCCAGTCGTCTCGCCATTGCTTCGGTCAGGCCAGCGGGGGCACACGCGGTCTGTGCTGCGTGTACCAACACGGCCAACTGATTTGGTGGCCAAAGATCGACTCCATGGAAACGGGCCAGCGCTTCCAGCAAACGCTCTTCGCTGATCAGTCCCTGCCGCAACAGCACCGAAACAAGGCGATCACCGCCAGCCCGCTCTGCCGCATGGGTGGCAGCCTTCATCCCTTCTTCGTCAAGGAATCCCTCCCGATACAACAACTCCAGCAGTCCCATGATGAACGTCATCAGCGAAAGAAAAAAATTGTGTTACTGAGCGAAAGCAAAACGAAGCCCGGAAAACGAAAAACCGGGGCAAGCCCCGGTTTTGCGCTGCGGCGCCCGCGAAGGGCACCGCAGCATTGAGCCACCAGCCTCGATATTACTTGAGGTTGAGGCCGCTGTTGGCATCTTGGCTCTGGTACTGCCCTTCGCTGGCAGGAGCGCGATCACCCGTGCCCTCGAAATCAACGGCTTGAGCGCCGGAGCCTTCGAGAATCTGGCCGGTTGCGGAATTGAACAGGTAGTTCTGCACACGCAGCGTGGAACCTGCAGTCGACGTGATGCGCAGGCGCGGAGCGGTGTCGGAGCGGGTGGCGTTGCCGCCCACATGAACCGCCGCACCCGGGCCGTTGGCCGCAGCATTGGCAGCTGCCGGCGCGTTTCCAGTGGCCAACACAGCGTCAATCTGGGCTGCGGTCATGTTCAGCACGGCACGCGGAGCCAGGTCGGTCAGCTTCGCCCAGTTACCCAGCTTGCCATCCTGGTGAATGATCTGGGCCCAGACATCCGCTGTACGGGTGTCGCTGTTGTTCACGAAGCGCAGAACCGACATGTAGCCGCTCTGCTCCTTGCTGGAAGCATAGTTGCGAACATCGATCTTCAGACCACCACCCAGAGAGAACAGATTGCCGTTGCAGCGGTTGTTCTGCTCCGCGAAATTGCCACCCGCCGCAGACTTGACAATCGTACCCACCACCGAGAAGGCAGAAGACGGGATGGTTGCGGTCGTCGGCGCGGTGTAGCACACTTCCACCGGAAAGGTACCAGCGGCACCCAAAGCGGCGACAGCGCCAGCGGTGTTGATCTTCAGCGTAATGGGGCCGGCGGCATTGGCAGCGGTAATCGCAACCGATGCATCAGGATTCGGAAGGGCTGCTGCGCAATTAGCGCCAGCGGCGGCAAGGAAAAGCGTGCCGCCAGTGACGAATCCATTCGTTGCTGACACGCGCAGATCCACGCTGGCAATTTCGACTTCGCCGTTGTTGACAGTCGCTGTTGCCGCCTGGGTTGGGCCACCTGTGTTATTCAGAGCATAGCCGTTCGTCACATCGGAGTCGAGACCGGCGGCTTCTTGTGTCAGACGGGCAATACCCAAACGAGCCGTCGCTTGGTTGGCCGCGCCTGCGAGCACATGCGCAGTTCCAGCAGTGCTCGGCGCAGCGGAGGCGACAACCGCACCAGCACCCGTGGAGTCAAAGAACATGTTGCCACCTGACTGCAACTTCAGCGTGCCGGTGGAGGCGGCAAACTTGACACCAAGGTTGGTCGGGAAAGTCATCAATGTGGCGCTGTTCGTGGCCCCGGAGCGGGTGTGCTCATCTGCGGTTGCCGTGGCGTCGGACGCAATGGCTGTCGGGTTCTGCAGGCCGACGTAATGCTTGAAGCCCACACGAGCAGTCCTCACGGCTGCGCAAACGCCGCTGGCATCGAAGTCACCCTGGACATCCCCCACCACCGTTTTCAGCCCAGTGACCCGAGCGCGATCAGCAAGCACATTGGGGGCACCGCCGGCCACAGTGTTCAGGGTAATCAACGGCTGCTTGATCAGGCGCGTGGCACCTTGCGGGACAGTGATCGTCGCCCACAGAGTCTTGTTGTCGGCGCTTCTGCCTGTTTGAACGATGGTGTAGTCGGTATTGAGAACCATGACCGCTGCGGTTACACCATCGGTCACGTTGATCTGGTTTGCCAGAGCAGCAGGCAGCGCATCCCATGCACCTTGCTCCAAGGTGAATTGCACCTGGAAGGTCTGAGCCTGGGCACGCGCATCGACGTCACCGGCAAAGCGATAAGAAATGCTGGGGGCGGTGACAGCTTGCGTGTCGGTGGTAATGACCTCACGCGCAATCGAAACCGACGAAGCCTGGATCTGGCCCGCGAACGCACCAGTGACAGCAGCACCAGCGAGACCAGCCAGGATGAGGCGAGTGATAAGTTTTTGTTTCATGAAACGCTTCCTCTTTAAAGATTGAAACAAGCAATATGCACAAGAAGCGGACCCCTTGCCGCATGCCGCCACTAGTTGCAGCGCTCCAAGTTTAGCGCAATACACTTCTGATGGGTCAGGTTTCACACCCTGTCAGCAAAATACAACAACGATCGCCCCGGTTTGCGCACTCAGCGGCCGTCTTGACGCCACGTTTCGCGCGTCAAAAGGGCGCGCCGCCGGGATGCTCGGACTCGGTTTGGATCGCGACAACTCTCAGACTTACCGCTTGGCTGGTGTGGACCGGGACTGGTCGACGGCGTTGCGCAGTTGACGCAAAAGATCGGGATCAACTACCGGGCGCCCGGGCGGGGCGGGCGCGTGGTCTCCCGTAGTGGGGCTTGTGGGCTGGGTCGTGCGGGGCGACGTACCGCCTTCAGTCAAGGCGCCGGCAGGCCGCTGTGCGGGTCGAACCTGTTCGGTCGCGGCGCCGCCTTGTCGCGCCGGCTCGGGCGCTCGTCCAGGGGGTGCGTTGCGGGTAATCGGCGGCACCGCCAACTGCGGCTTGAGGAGGTAGGGTTGGGGCGCCTGCGGATCGGATGGCGATTCGCTGCCCGAAGGCCCGCCTGCAGAGGGCACCGTTGCGGTGACGGCGGGGACCGATTGCTGAACTGCGGCCTGTGGATTCGGCAAGGCGGGCGGCGTTTCTGCGCGGGTTGGCAGGGTCACTTTGTCGCGATCATCCCGCACCCAGGTGAACTGGTTGCGGAAGGCCTCGGTCAAGGCTTGCGCATCGACATCGTCTTCCATGATGTACGGCGTCAGCAGAATCACCAGTTCGGTTCGGGCAACAGTTTCGTTTGAGCCACTGCGAAAGAGTCCGCCGAGGACGGGAACGTCTTTTGCGACCGGAACACCTGTGTTGCCGCCATCGCGCTGTTCGCGTATCAATCCGCCGATCAGCATGGATTGTCCGTCCATGGCGCTGAGTTTCGTGTCAACCCGGCGGGTGGTAAACACGGGGCTGTTGCCCACGCCCACCGCGCCACTTGACACACCCGAGACTTCCTGAGAGAGCTTTAGCTCGACGCGCCCCGCAGAATGAATCACGGGTGTGATGTTCAAGATGATGCCGATATTGCGGTATTGAACGCTCTGCAACAAGTTCTGACCGCCTGTGGAGTTACCGCTGCCGGTGCTGCTGATCTGGCTGCTCAGGACCGGTACGTCTTGACCTACCTGAATGGATGCCTGTTCTCCGTTCATGGCAACGATGCTCGGGTTGGACAGTACCCGAACTCGGTTGTTCGTGGCCAAAGCGCTGAGTACCGCCCGCGGGTCGCCAGCAACATTTGCGAAACCCAGGTTCAAGCCGCCGCCGCTGCCAGCGGCTGTCCCCGAGCCGCCGACGTTTCCGTTGACCCGGTAGCCGGCAAGACTGAATTGTTTGAGCAACCAATTGAAACCGAATTGCTCCGAATCGGTCAGGCTGACTTCTGCCACCGTTACCATGATCAACGCGCTCCTTGGCGGACGATCCAATTCGACCAGAAGCTCGCGAAGCTGCGTGTACTCTTCCGGGTTGGTTTGCAGAATCAAGCTGTTGGCAGCTGTGTTGACCACCACACGAGCGCCTCCGGGCAAGGCGGCCGCAGTGGTCGGCGCAGGGGCTACCGCCCCGGGCGCTGATGGGGCGGTAGCCGCGACGCCGCCCATGAGTTGCGCCAGGGTCGTTGCCAGGGATTTCGCGTCGGTGTTGCGGACATGGTAGGTCACATACCGTCCATTTCGACGGGCCTGCGGCGCCCGGTCGAGATCGCGCGCCCAGCGCAGAGCGTGATCGACCATTTCCGGGCTGGTGCCAAACACCACAATCGAATTGATCTGTGGCACGGGAATCAGCAGCAGTGGCGCGGTGATGTTCGGTGAGTTCCCCACATAGATGCCCTGGGCGGTGAGCAGTTCGCCCAACCGGGTGGCGAGGTCCTGCGCGGACCAGAATACCGGACTGATCCGCGCACTGTGACGACCCCGCAAATAGGGTTGGTCAAGAATTTCGAGCGCCTCGATCGCAGACGCTACAGCGTCGGACTGCCCTGACAACAGCAGGGCATTGCGTTGTTGGTCTTCCTGGACGGTGACGCGTGCCTGAAACAGGTTGCGGACCCATTGTGCTGCGTGCGGCGCATTCGCCTGCTGAAGCTCATAGAAATGAAAGACGGGGCGAATCCGCGCTGGCACGTCGGGTTGTGACCGACTTCGCAGCAACTCTATCGCCCCAGAGGCCGGAGCATTGTCTGGTACGAGCCGCACCAGGCCGTCGTGCTCAAGGGTCAACACTCCGTAACTGCGCAGCACTGCCGCAGCGGAGGCCGCCAGTTGCCGGGCCGTTACAGGCTGCCCGGTTCGCAGACTGACCAAGTCCGTCCGCTTTTGCAAGCTGGAGTCCAGGGATACGTTCTTTTTGAGGATCGTCGCAAATATGGTGCTGGCAAAAGCCGGCAGGGGGATGTTCTCAAGGTTTACGCTCGCATCGAGCTTTTCCTCACTTGCCACTGGCGGCGGAATGTCCAGACGACCTGAGGTCAGCGCATCCCGCGAACTGGGTGCTGCTGGGGGGGTTTGCCAAAACCGATGGGGTTCCGCGTTTCGAGTGCCGGTATCGCCTGGCGGTTCCGGTAGGCTCATGGTGCCAGTCGACAGCGATGGCGTAGACACCCCCGCGCCCGCCGGCGCCTGCATTCGGTTAGCGTCGACCGCGCTTGCTACGGGAAGTTTCTCAAGCACTGGAATCCGAAGGCCGCGATCCGTCTTCGTCAGTGGTGGAATCTGGGCACATCCCACGATCAAGGCAATCGAGAGCCCCACGCCGAAGGCTTGGTAGTACCTTTCGCGGCCCTGTCTTGAAGTTCTTTTGTTCATGCTGCAAAGTCGTCGCTGTTTAGTTTGCGGTCGGCACCGTTACGGTTCCTGACGGCGATGTCTGAATGACCAAACCTGTGCCGATATCTATCCGTTCGGGCTTTCGCGACTGTTTTGACCTCACCATTAATGCTGCATCTTCGATCGAAAGCAGTATCCGGCCATCTGGAAGGGCTTCCCGAACCTTGATGCGCTTGCTCTGTCCGCTTTCTGGTTGATGCAAAACGATACTGAGTCCATCCGTGGATCGGACTCGTCCGACAAGGACCCAGCGATCCTGAGGCGCGGCGGGTGTCTGTGCGCCCGGCTTTGGTGTTTCCCGCCCATCGGGCAACAATCCCCACGGCGAAAACGCCCGCAGTGTATCCGCCGCGCTTTCGGTAGCTGGTGGAGTGAGCCTGGCGCGCAGTTCCTGGAGCGTCTGATTCGCCGCAGACCTGGGATGCACCAGACTGGCGATTTCGGTACGCAGCCCGAACGACGCCAGAACGGCACCGACGATCAAGCCAAGCCCGGCGATGAGGGAAAAAACCAGAATGGTCGATTTCGAGGAGGGCCGCAGGAAGCTCATCATGGTTGATCCGGCGCCTTCATGGCGATCGGCACCAGCAACCCGATCTCGAAGCGGCGGTCTGCCGTGCGAATGCTGAGGCTTTGAGTTCGAATCAGCCAAGGCCCCCCTTCGATTGCCCGTAGCCAGGCAATAACGCTTTCAGGTGTCATCGTCGCGGTAATGTTGACTGGCACCTCGAAAAGCGCTTCGCCACGCGGGGATGGTTCCGCGCCCGGTTGCGCGCGACCCGCCTGGCCTGCAGGGCGCGCTGCGCCAACCGTCACGCCATGGTTTGCGCTACCAACCTTGGCGGCAACGCCGGCGACCCAATCCTGCAGGATCGCCTGAGCGGCCGCTTCCGATCGGCTGGCCAGCAATCGGGTGTTGGCCTCGACCTCCATTTCCGAAGCCATGTTGAGGGTCCCCTGCAAGAGGGAGGTATCTCGCGTCTGGTCGCGAAGCTGGGTAATCTTGAGTTGTAGCAAGCCGAGTTCCTGATACGAACGCCCGATCCACTCGTACCACCGAAGGGCGCCCTCCACCATCAGTATGAGGACAATCACACCAAGCAGCCATCGCACGCGCGGGTTTGCGCTCCAGTTCCGCCGCAGACTCTCCAAAGTTTTCGTGATCATTTGTACGATTGTCACCGGAGTGGCAACTCAGCGAAGCTGAGCCTGAATGACGATCATCCCCGGAGGCGGGTTGGGTGCGAGACGCGTATTTTTCAGGAAACGGGCTTGCTCCAATGCCTCCAAAAACTCGTTCAGGCTAAATTCTCCCCTGGGGCGCGCAATCTGCATTCGCACGTCATCTCCGCGAACATCCCATTCGACCAGCACCGCCTGCTCCGGCCCGCCCAACAAACGCAATCCTGCCAGGCGAGCCAAGGCGTCGATGTGCGCGGGGCCGCCGGCCAATGCCGCAATCCTGCGCGAACGGGCGAGGGATTCGTCGATTTTGCGTTGCAGGACAGCCGCGCTGCCGGTTTCGCCCTCAAGCTGCGCCAGCGTCTGCCGCGCTTGGCGCAGATCGTGGCGGATCTGCCAGGTCACCGTTATGGCCGCACCAAGAATGGACGACAGGGCGCCCACCGCAACAAGCTGGCGCCGACGGGCCGAAGTCCACCCTCGATCAGCGGCAATACGATCGACGCGCCATCCCGCAGGCACACGGTGCGGTTCAATGCCCCGCAATGGAACGGGGCGGCCCGGAACCGACGTCCTGCTGCCACATTCGTCCTGCCATTTCAACCACTCGGCATCGTCTGGAGCCGACGCCATCCATCGTGTCTTGTAAAGCTCGCCGCTGTTAAAAAATACCAACTCGAAGCCTTGGCGACAAGCGCGGACGGCAGCCCCGTCCTGCTTCGGCTGCGCGGCGAAAAGTGGCTCGGGAAAAGCATTCGACGTCGAATCACCGCTTCGCCAGAACCACACCGGGTACGACGTGTTTTCACCGGTTGGATAGTGATAGGCGAAATCAACCGACTTGACACCCTCCAGCCGCTGAATCTGCAGACGGATTGCGCGCGCCGCCTGTGTCTTGGACAACGATGGCGGCAGTTCCAGGCGGACAAACTGGCACAGCCTGCGCGGCAACAGGTGTTTCTCTGAGTTCCAAATGCGAATGCGCATGATGAGGCCTTGGTTATCGACGCGAAAACAGGCCCCGCGGACACGACGGCACAACGCGGCCGGCAAGGCCGACCTCAGAAACGATATTCTATTCGAGGCGCAATCACTGGTCGCAATGCGCCAATTGCCGGCAATGTAGGAGGGGGCGGTTCGACGACGGCGGCCAGCAGCGGAACCTGTCGGCTCCGACTGATCCGCCATGGAGCTTCCACCTCGTCTGGTGTGTGGTGAACGACAAACTCCCGCGCCCACAGATGCCCTTGATAGTGCAGGCGGATGCGCAGGCTGGGCCCGGTCATGCGGAGAATAAAACCCGACGCGCCGAATGGGTCGCCCAATGCATTGAATAGCACCGGCGCGATGTCCAAGTCGGGGTTCTGGGTGCGTGCTGCAACCAAGGCCTTGGCATCGTCCAGCTTGATTCCCGCCGTTGCCGCGATCACACGCGCAGGCGCCACGTTGGGGTTGAATGCCATCTGCCGGTGAACGTCAACGTAGTGATCCAACGGGTCCGATTTCCAGCGCGAAGTGGCTTCAGCCCAAGTTTTGATGCGGTTGAGTTCTGCTGGGTCCAGAAGGTCGTCATTTCGTATCGCCAGCGACGCCCGAGCATCCCGTCCATCGGCACCGTTAAGCCGTTGCAGGCTGTCGGCGTCCCGATAGTCTTTGAGGGAATCGAGGAGCCGCCCGATTTCTGCTTCGTTCAAATTGTAGGTCCGCAGTAGGGCAGCCAAGCGATCGTGTGCCGCCTCACTTTCAAGGTTCGGATTCAGGGGAAGCAATCCGCGGAGGTCCTGAATCCGGACGACAATTTTGTCGTTCAAAAGGTAAGGCCTTCCATCCGCCCTGATTGGGCTCGGACCGTCCCCGATGCCTCTTGTTGTCCGGGGAAGCACAGCCAACATGTGCAGCAGTTGGGATTCCGCCGATGTGATCGCATATTCCGCCTCCACCCGCTTTCTCGATGCAACCGCCTGGTCAATTGCCAGCCCCGCTATGTTCCCGACCGTCGCCGCGATGAGTGCCAACATAACCAGTACGGCCAATGTCAGCGGGAGGATGTAGCCTCGCGGCGACATCGGAGCCATTCGATTCATCGCAAAGGGATCCCAAAAAGGGAGGGGCTTTCTGGCTCGGGCCAGCTAGAAGCCCGGATCGATGAAACCCATCCGGTGGTCCCGTCTGCCTGGCTCGGCGCGACGATTTCGATGCGCTCGGGCAACCAAGTGGTCTTGTCATCAGACGGCGGCCACTTCTTGGACGCCTCGCCATTTCTCAACCGGAACTGAAATATGACCTTTCCTGGAAACTGGGCAACTCGAAATTTGGCCCCTACTGGCATAGCCTCGTCGAAATAGACCAAATCCGTATCTCCAGTGCTACCGTACTCAAGTTTCCAGTTTATCCACAAAGGAACTGGCAATCTACGCTCACTGAGGCTCTGGCCGGCGTAACACCTGATCGCATTTTCTGTAGCGATGAACGTTGGAACCGCCTTCACCCTGCCGGGCAGGCAGGCTCCAATTACATAGTCGAATCGGTTTCTCTGGACAGCCTCCTCCTGAAAAATAGTAGTACTGTCGGAAACTGCCGTCTGGGTTCTGGTTGCAAAAAACAACGCCGACACCAGCAAAGCGGTCAACATGCTTGTGACAACTAACGCAATCATGGTCTCCACCAATGTGAAGCCGCTCTGCGCACTGGCCTGACTTTGCGGGAATGTCACGGCAACGCTGCTTTTTTCCCGGCCACTACTTGCCGAGATGCTGTTGACAGCAATTCGTCATTGGTGAGTAATTGTGAATTTATGCTGTGTCGAACAATCATCTGTACTCGAACCAATCGCATCATGTGCTTTCCGGATCCAATGGGATAACCGCTCTGCATCTCGTCAGGGCCGACAGGTTGGCTGGTCCATTCGACAATGTACTCCCCTATCCTTGCGCTCCCAGCTGGTCGCGCCCATAAATCCGTCGACCGGATGATCGACAGCGCCGCCAAACGCACCTGGTCTTCTTTAGCTGCTGTATTGAGTCGAATTGCCGTAGAAAGGCTTTGCTGGAGCCACGAAATCGTAACCACGCCAGCCCCGGCAAAAAGCACCAGTGCAACCAGGGCTTCCAGCAAGCCAAAGCCACGTTGGCGTGGCCCGATATCAATTGGCTCCCGCCAATGTGCCGGGCTGAATGCGACAGGTTCTTGCTTCAATTCGGAGTCGGCGCTCAAATGACGGTTCTCGCTGCGACCGGATGATGACTACCGTTTCGTTACACGACGGAGCGGGCGTTATACGCAAAACCGGTTCGAACTCAACCAGCCATTGTGGGGGAATTCTTTCCCCAAGCGGCGCATCCTGGCGGAGAAGTTCGATGTCGACGGATCGCCCGGCGTTCATGACGCGGACAGGAAGCGCCGATATCACAGCAAGTATTTCCTGGATGGCGGCCTGTTCTGCCCGCTGGTCTATTTGTCGTGAGATGGGCGGGACGGAGATCGAAACGATCAAGCCCACCAACACCAACACCAGCAAGATCTCAAGCAACGTGAATCCGAAGGGCATATGCCGTGGGCGAGCCATTTCGAAAGCTCTCAGTTTCGCCCGACCTCGCTCACTGAAACGTCGCCAACATCGGCATCGTTACCGCTCCCACCTGGTTTGCCATCCGCTCCCAAAGAGAGGAGCCGAAAGGGTTGATTGGTGGTTGCCGGCGGAACGTACTGATAGGCGCGCCCCCATGGATCATGTGGCACAACACCGTCGAGATAGGGGCCGCGCCAACGGGCAGCTAGTTGCGAGTCAGGCGGAGGGGAGGCCAACCACGAGAGCCCGTCTGGCGACCGTGGATACTCCCCTACATCCAACCGAAGGGTTTCCAGTGCGCCCTTGAGAAGCTTAATTTGGGCTTGCGCGGTTTGGGCTTTTGCCGTATCGACTCTTGAGAATAGCCTTGGTCCAACCAGGCCAGCCAACAAGCCAACGAGCACCAGAACGACGAGCATTTCAATCAAAGTAAAACCGCCCGAGGAATGCGGAAATATCAGGCCCGCTCCCCTTTTTTCAGACTCCAACATGATTTTCATTGATGATCAGAATTTAATTTCAGTTAGGCTCGTCATCGCAAGGATTACTCCCACCATGATAGTTCCGAGTGATATACCTATAACGATGATGCTGACTGGCTCGGTCAATGCAACAATCCTGCGCTGCATCGCGCGATGATGTTCCGTACTGTTTTTGGCGATATATGCAATCATTTTTGACATTGCACCCGCTTTCTCGCCAACCCGAAGCATGGTCAAGGCCGTATCACCAAGAAGTTTTCGATCGGCAACAGCATCAGAGAGCGCCCGTCCATTCCGTATGTCGTTTTCAACCGCGTTCAACATGTCTCTCGTTCGGATCAAAAGAACCGAAGATGATGCCATCTCCACAGCACTGAGGATCGGAACCCGCCCCGCTATCAATACACTTAACATGGAGGTCCAGCGCGCCGTATCTGCAGCGACGATCCATTTCCCGATAACCGGCAATCTCAAGGCGATTTCTCTGGCTTGATCCGTGACAGTCCGGCTTCGGAGGGCGAACCAGAAGGTGCAAACAACTACTGCCAAAGCCCCGAGTACCAGATTCCAATTTTCGTTCATATAAGCGCCGGCTCGCAATACCACAATGGAAAGCAACGGTAGGTCTACCCCTCGACCCTCTAACATGGAAGAGAACCGAGGGACAACGAACGCGAAGATGAATCCGATTGCAAATACTCCCGAAGCGATCAGGATCGTAGGATAGGTCAGTGCTTCGCGGGTTTCATTGCGCAGTTTGAGGTCAAATTCCATTTGCTCGGCCGCATTATTCAGACATACCGCCATTTCTCCGGTGGCCTCCCCAGCGCCAGCCAACACAGTGACATAGGGGGGAAACTTCAGGTCTGAAGCTTCCAGTGCTTTAGAGAACGGTTGCCCTTGTTGCAACGCGTGGTAGATATTTTTCAAGGCGCTCGAAAGGCTCGCGTGCAAAGACTGATCGCCCAGGGTTTCGACCGCGTCTATCACTGATACGCCCGATTCCAGCATGGTCGCTAGTTCACGGATCATCGCTGCCAACTCTGACTGGCTGATTTTTTTATGCCTTACCGTAACTCGGTGAGATTTTCTAAAATCAACCGGAGTCACCGTCAATGGTGTCAACTCGCGCAACAGCAAAGTACTTATTGCTTCATCTTCGTTACCGGCTTCCAAGCTGTCGACTATCTGATGGCCGCTCCGATCGATCGCCCGGAAATCGTATCTCATCTGCTTCGATATATCTGTTATTCTACTGAGTTGACGGCCGCTCGGTCGACGACTATTGAAGGCTCACCTGTTTCCTGTGGTCTGCTGTTTTGCTTACTGCAGTACTGTCGGTAAATGTCGGATTTCCAAAGCTTCATCAAGCTTCGCAGATGCCAGTATAGATGTCCTATTTTCTTTCGACTCGCATGCTTTGCTTCATGTTCGACGACGGTTTTTCGACACACCTTGATTCGATAGCCCTGCAAAGAGAGTCTAAGACAAATCTCCACATCCTCGCAGTACATGAAAAAACTGGTATCAAACCCCCCCGTCATTCTGTATATTCGCGCTGGAAAAAGCATGAATGCCGCATTGACCCAATCAGTTCCACTCGTTCTGTTCCTATGGCCAGGAACAAGATACCTCTTTATCAGCCTGCCAGGCGATGGGATTTCTCTCGAATGATCACGCGGAACCTGATCGCCATTCAAATGAAGTGGATAAACGCACCCAACGTTTCGGTCTGTAAATTCGGAAATCAGCTCTTCAAACGGATCATAAGGAAGTCTTATATCCGGATTAACGACACAAAAATACTCTGTTTCGCATTTTTCGAAGGCTTGATTGTGATTCGCTCCAAACCCCAACGGACTGTAATTCTTGATCACCTCCAATTGAAATGGCCATTTTCTCGCCTCAATCCAACGTGGTAGAACCGATGTCGGCAAGTTGAGTGTGACAACTACCTTTTTTACACTTGTCTGAGCAAATGCAGATAGATCGCTAAGAAAATGGCGGATCTCAACATCGTGGTCATGTCCAACGATTGAAATTGTTACTTTTCGATTACCCAATTTCAGCCTTTTCTCACGATTAGCATTACGTCAATCCCCACAGTGAGGACTGCCCTCCGTTGGATTGCTGTGTTTCAAAAATTTCGAAGTCGAACGGTCACCGTTGATTTTCGGCCCGCCCTCGCATTCACCGACTCCTCCCCGGCAACGGCGTCGTGTCAGATCAACTCCAATGATTGAACACGGGGCTTTGTCAATGGACTCGCGCTTGCAGCATTCCCCACTGTCCTTTGGTTTTATCTCCTTAGCCAATCGTCGCCACTTTGGTAACAAATTCGCGCCGGGAACATGCAGAGTGGTTGGAAAATCATACGGGGCCCGCGCAAGATCGGGCCCGAACACTCCTTTCCCCTCCATTGTAGTCTCCGACCTTCGTGGTTGGCTTTTTTCCCTCTGGATTCGCCTGTGCGATAGCCATCCCATCAGACTTTTGCTCTTGCTCTTGATTCGGGGGCGGGGAAGTGGCGTTACATTTGCGCCCATTGCCGACAACCCTTCATCAGGACCCGCCATGAACACTTCCATCGATACGCGGCCTCAGGACAAGGCCGCGATCCTTGCCCAGGCATTGCCCTACATCCGAAAATTCCATGGCAAAACCATGGTCATCAAGTACGGCGGCAATGCGATGACAGATCCCGCTCTCCAGAAGGCGTTCGCTGAGGACGTCGTTTTGCTGAAACTTGTAGGAATGAATCCGGTGGTGGTACATGGTGGCGGCCCTCAGATTGAAGCCGCCCTCAAGCGCTTGGGAAAAGAGGGCCGATTCATCCAGGGCATGCGCGTCACTGATGCCGAAACCATGGAAGTTGTCGAGTGGGTATTGGCCGGTGAGGTTCAACAGGATATCGTCGGCCTGATAAACGCCGCGGGTGGCAAGGCCGTGGGCCTTACCGGACGCGACGGTGGACTGATTCGGGCGCGCAAGCTACGGATGCAAGATCATCAGGACCCCTCGGTCGAACACGATGTCGGCCAGGTGGGCGACATCGTCTCTATCGACCCCTCGGTGGTTCGCGCCTTGCAGGACGACCAGTTCATCCCGGTGGTATCACCTATTGGTTTTGGCGACCAGAACGAAAGCTACAACATCAATGCCGACGTTGTCGCCGCCAAACTCGCCACCGTATTGCAGGCCGAAAAGCTACTCATGCTGACCAACATCGCCGGCGTGCTGGACAAACAAGGCCACCTGATGACCGACCTGACTGCAAGGCGGATCGACGAACTGTTTGCGGACGGCACTATCTCTGGTGGGATGCTGCCGAAGATTGCCGGTGCACTGGACGCGGCCAAAAGTGGCGTCAATGCCGTTCATATCATTGATGGACGGGTCGCCCATGCCATGCTCCTGGAAATCCTCACCGACCAGGCTTACGGGACCATGATTCGCTCGCATTGAGCCGAAGGCGACCCCGGCTTGTGTGTACGCAGGGTTAACCCGCGCCTTCGGTATGCGAGAATTTTTTCACGCATCGACCGTAACGCCATGAACCAGAACCTCGACCCGAGCGCCCACGGACCGAACCCCGCAGACCTGGACACCGAGCCTGTTCGAAAGCGGCCTAAGCCGGGCGAGCGCCGGATCCAGATCTTGCAGGCTTTGGCGGAGATGCTTCAGGAGCCGGCGGGAGAAAGAGTCACTACGGCAGCCCTTGCCGCCCGACTGGGAGTCAGTGAAGCGGCGCTTTACCGACACTTTGCCAGCAAAGCGCAGATGTATGAGGGCTTGATTGGCTTTATCGAGGACAGCCTTTTCGGTCTCATCAACCAGATCATGTCCAGTGGCGACGATGGGCAGCGGAAGGCAGCCCGAACGGTCGCGCTGTTGCTGCAGTTCGCCGAAAAGAATCCCGGGATGGCGCGTGTCATGGTCGGTGACGCGCTGGTGCTGGAACATGAACGGCTGCAGGACCGGATGAATCAGTTGTTCGAGCGGGTCGAATCGAACCTTCGTCAGTGCCTTCGCGTTGCCGCGCAGGACCGCGGCGAACCTACGCCGACCGTGCAGGCCCAGGTGCTCGCCAGTACCTTGGCCTCATTTGTCCAAGGCAGATTGCACCGATTTTCGCGTTCTGGCTTTCGTCGCAGCCCGACAGAGCAGCTGGACGCCTGCCTGACTGCAATGCTATCTTGGCAATAGCGCCCGACGACCTTTTGGCAGTGGGTACACGAGCATTTCCAAGGGCAAAAGGACCAATCGCATGAAACTGGTTCGTTACGGACCCGCAGGCCGGGAGCGGCCCGGCCTTATCGACCCGACCGGCCAGCTGCGCGATCTGGGCGATGTGGTGGATGATTTGGGGCCTGATCAGCTGTCGCCGCGGGTGATCGCCCGCCTTGCGCGGCTGGACCCGATGCAATTGCCGGCTGTTTCAGGGAGGCGCCGAATGGGTTCCCCTGTGACCGGCGTAGGCAAATTTGTTGCCATCGGGCTCAACTACGCCGACCACGCCGCGGAGGCGGCAATGCCAATACCGAGCGAACCGATCATTTTCCTCAAAGCCACAACCTGCATCCAGGGTCCGAACGACAACGTGGTGCTGCCGCCTGGCTCACGCAAGACCGACTGGGAAGTTGAGTTGGGTGTTGTGATCGGAATGCGAGCGCGGCATGTAACGCAAGAAAACGCAATGGCCCATGTTGCCGGCTACTGCCTGGTCAACGACATCAGCGAACGCGCTTACCAGCTGGAGCGCGGAGGAACCTGGGACAAAGGCAAAGGCTGCGACACATTCGGTCCGGTTGGTCCCTGGTTACTGACCCGCGACGAAGTGGCCGATCCGCAGAACCTCGATCTCTGGCTTGATCTCAACGGTCAGCGGATGCAGACCGGCAACACCCGCACCATGATCTTCAGCGTAGCCGAGCTCATCAGCTACGTCAGCCGATTCATGACACTGGAGCCAGGCGACATCGTGACGACCGGAACGCCGCCAGGCGTAGGCATGGGGCGCAAGACGGCAGATGGCAGGCCCGCACCGCAGTTCCTGCAACCCGGCGATGTCCTGCAGCTCGGGGGCACCGGTCTGGGCTCTCAGCGTCAGCGGGTTCGCGCCTTTTCTGCCTGACTCGACGTCCGCCACGCCAACCTGGCCGCGGGCAACGCTTCATTAGGGGTTAACCCCTGCCACCCCTAGGGCAAAGCCTCTAGAAAGAACGGGGAAATCGCCTCTCCCGCGGCGAAAGTGCTGCAAAATAGAACGATCGTTCGTTTTATTTATTCGCAGCCATGGCAACTGCTACCGCAAAAGTCGCTCCGCTTCACCCCCGCACCCGGGCCGAAGGTCGGCCCTTGCTCAAAGGTCAGCAGACCAAAGCGGCCATCGTAGACGCAGCGCTCGGCCTGGCCACACAAATCGGGCTGGAAGGACTGAGCATCGGCGCCTTGGCTGAAGTCACCGGAATGAGCAAATCCGGTGTTTTCGCCCATTTCGGTTCCCGCGAAGAGTTGCAGATTTCGGTAATCCGCGAGTACCACCATCGTTTCGAGGAAGAAGTCTTTTACCCGGCCCTGCAGGAGCCCCGAGGCCTTCCACGACTGCGCCAGATGTTCGCCAACTGGATGCGTCGCACATCGACCGAGATCGACTCCGGCTGCATTTACATCAGCGGCGCTGTCGAGTTTGACGACCGGCCCGGCCCGGTGCGCGACGCACTGGCAAGTTCGGTCCATACCTGGCTGGCAGCCATGGATCGCGCGGTGGTCCAGGCCAAGGAGGCAGGACACCTGCGCGCGAACGCCGACGAAAAGCAGATCGCGTTCGAAATCCATGCCCTGATTCTGGCGCTTCACTACGAGGCGCGGTTTCTCAAGACCCCCGGATCCATGGACCGGGCCCACGCGGGATTCGCCAACATCCTTGCCCGCAATCTCCCGGCGACCTCGCCGCGCCCTTGAACACTTTTTCTCACTTCTCGACAGGAAGACATCATGCCCAGCTACACCCCACCCCTTCGCGACATGCAGTTTGTGATGCACGAGTTGCTCAACGTTACCGAAGACTTCAAAGCCATTCCGCAACACGCCGAGATGGATGTCGAAACGATCAATGCCGTGCTGGAGGAAGCCGGCAAATTCGCCTCCCAGGTACTTTTCCCTTTGAACATCAGCGGAGACACCGAAGGCTGCAAATATGACCGTGATACCCACGCGGTCACCACCCCCAAGGGATTCAAGGAAGCCTATGCCCAATACGTCGAAGGCGGCTGGCCAGCGCTCAGCTGCGACCCAGCCTTCGGTGGACAGGGTCTGCCGCTGGCGGTCAACCAGTGCTTCTACGAAATGATGAACTCGGCCAACCAGTCCTGGACCATGTACCCCGGCCTGACCCACGGCGCCTATGCCTCGCTGCATGCCCATGGCACCGATGAGCAGAAAAAGACTTACCTGGGAAAAATGACCAGTGGCGAATGGACCGGCACCATGTGCCTGACCGAACCGCACTGCGGCACAGACCTGGGCCTGATGCGCACCAAGGCCGAGCCGCAAGCCGATGGCACCTACCGCATCACCGGCACCAAGATCTTCATCAGCGCCGGCGAGCATGACATGGCCGAGAACATTGTCCATCTGGTGCTCGCCCGCCTGCCCGACGCCCCGCCCGGGATCAAAGGCGTCAGCCTGTTTGTGGTGCCCAAATACCTCGTCAACGCCGACGGCAGCCTGGGGGAACGCAACTCGATTCACTGCGGCGGTATCGAGCACAAAATGGGAATCCACGCCAACGCCACCTGTCAGATGATTCTGGAGGACGCCATCGGCACGATGGTCGGCCAGCCCAACAAAGGCATGCAGGGGATGTTTGTGATGATGAACGCCGCGCGCCTTGGCGTGGGCAACCAGTCACTGGGGCTGACCGAAGTGGCCTACCAGAATGCGCTGGCCTATGCCAAAGACCGGATCCAGATGCGCAGCCTGTCCGGCCCCAAGGCCAAGGACAAGCCGGCCGACCCGATCATCGTGCA
>CALMYW010000471.1 GCA_937873665.1 uncultured Sphingorhabdus sp. | reverse complement strand
AGCGCGGTGGCCAGCTTGTTCAGCGGCGGGGCTGTTTTCCGGGGGGGGCGGGGGGTGCGTCGGGGGGCGGGCACCGGCCGGTCGGTGGTTTATGTTGAGTCCGAGTGGGCCCGCGAAATTTCCCGCAACCGCCAGCAGGTCACCGAGCGCCTGAACCTGGTGCGCGAGCAGTTGCCCGAGGGCATCCTGCCGCAGCTCGGGCCCATCTCCTCGATCATGGGCGAGATCCTGCTCATCGCCCTGCCCGCCGACCCCGCCAAGGTCAGCCCCATGCAGGTGCGCGAGTACGCCGACTGGGTGGTGCGCCCGCGGCTCCTGACCATCCCCGGCATCGCCCAGGTGATCCCCATCGGCGGGGAGGTCAAGCAGTTTCGGGTGGAGCTCGACACCGCGCGCCTCCAGGCCCTGGGGATCGAGCGCGACCGCCTGGAGGAGGCGTTGGAGGACTTCGGCGCCAACACCAGCGGCGGCTTCCTGGAGGCCCAGGGGCGCGAATACCTGATCCGCCAGATCGGGCGCACCACCCGCATCGAGGACCTGCAGAACCTGGTGGTGGCGGTGAAGGGCGACCAGCCGATCCTGCTCAAGCAGGTGGCAGAGGCGCGGCTCGCCCCGGCCGTGAAGCGCGGCGACGCCGGCTACAACGCCAGGCCGGCGGTGATCCTGTCGGTGCAGAAACAGCCGGGGGCCGACAGCCTGACCCTCACCCGGGCTGTCGAGGGGGCCATCGCCGAGCTGTCACAGGCCCTGCCGTCCGGGATCGAGACCCCGCAATTCCTCTTCAAGCAGGCGGACTTCATCGAGCGGTCCATCGCCAACGTCGAGGAGGCCCTGCGCGACGGGGCCATCCTGGTCGCCGTGGTCCTGTTCCTCTTCCTGCTCAATGTCCGCACCACCCTGATCTCGCTCACGGCGATCCCGGTCTCCCTGCTCGCCACCGCCCTGGTGTTCCACTACGCGGGGCTGTCCATCAACACCATGACCCTAGGGGGGCTCGCCATCGCCATCGGCGAGCTGGTGGACGACGCCGTGGTGGGGGTGGAGAACGTCCTGCGCCGACTCAAGCAGAATCGCGCCGCAGAGGTGCCGCGACCGGCGACCGAGGTGATCGCCGCGGCGACCCTGGAGGTGCGCTCGGCCATCGTCTACGCGACCCTGATCATCGTGCTGGTCTTCGTCCCCCTGTTCGCCCTGCCGGGGATCGAGGGGCGGCTGTTCACCCCGCTGGGTGTCGCCTATATCGTCTCCATCCTTGCCAGCATGCTGGTCTCCGTGACCCTGACCCCGGTTCTGGCCTATTACCTGCTGCCAAGGATGAAGCGCCTCGGCCACGGCGACAGCCCGCTGGTGGCGCGGCTCAAGGCCTGGGACGCGCGGCTGCTCGCCTGGTCCTTCGGCCGGAGCGGGCTGCTCCTGATGGGCGCCTTGGCGGCTGTCGTCCTGGCTGCGGCTGCGGTCCCCCTCTTCCCGCGCACCTTCCTGCCCCCCTTCAACGAGGGCACCCTGACCATCAGCCTACTGCTCAACCCTGGGACCTCGCTGGCCGAGTCCAACCGTATCGGCACCCTGGCCGAGCAGCTCGTCGCCCAGGTGCCGGAGGTGACCCAGGTGGGCCGGCGCACCGGGCGGGCGGAGCTGGACGAGCACGCCGAGGGGGTGCACTCCACGGAAATGGATGTGGATCTGCGGGAGTCCGGGCGCAGTCGCGCGGCCATTATCGACGACATCCGCACGCGGCTGGCGATGCTGCCGGCCTCGAGCAGCGTCGGCCAGCCCATCTCCCACCGCCTCGACCACCTGCTCTCCGGCGTGCGCGCCCAGATCGCCCTCAAGATCTATGGCGACGATCTGGATACCCTGCGCGCCCTGGCCGCGGACCTGCGCGAGCGCCTCGCGAAGATCCCCGGGATCGCCGACCTGGCCGTGGAGAAGCAGGTCCTGATCCCGCAGCTCAAGGTCCACCTGGACTACGAGCAGGCGGCGCGCTACGGCGTGGCCCCCGGAGCCCTGCTGCGCAGCCTGTCGCACATGATCGAGGGCGAGCGGATCGCCCAGGTCATCGAGGGCAACCGGCGCTTCGACCTGGTGGTGCGACTGCCCGAGGCCGGACGGGGGCTCTACGACCTCAACAATCTGCCCATCGAGACCCCGGGCGGGCATGTCCCTCTCTCCACCCTGGCCCAGATCGAGGATGGCACCGGGCCCAACCAGGTCAGCCGCGAGAACGCCCGGCGCCGCATCGTCATCTCCGCCAACGCCAGCGGCGACATGTCGGCCATCGTCCGGGCGGTGCGCACCGAGCTTGCGGCCAGGCCCCTGCCCGAGGGCTATTCCATGGCCCTGGAGGGTCAGTTCCAGGCCCAGGAGGAGGCGGCCCGCCTGATCGCGCTGCTGGCCCTGGTCTCGCTCGCCCTGATCTTTCTGGTGCTCTATGGCCGCTACCGCTCCACGGTGCTGACCCTGATCGTCATGGGCAACATCCCGCTGGCCCTGGTAGGCAGCGTCGCCGCCCTGTGGATCTCCGGTCAGCCCCTGTCGGTGGCGGCCCTGGTGGGCTTCATCACCCTGACCGGCATCGCCACCCGCAACGGCATCCTCAAGATCTCCCACTTCGTCAACCTGTGTGCCTTCGAGGGGGAGCGCTTTGGCAGGCCCATGATCGTGCGCGGCTCGCTGGAGCGCCTGACCCCCGTCCTGATGACCGCCCTGGTGGCCGCCTTCGCCCTGGTGCCGCTCCTGCTCGGGGCCGACGCCCCCGGCAAGGAGATCCTGCACCCGGTGGCGGTGGTGATCTTCGGTGGGCTCATCAGCTCCACCCTGCTCGACACCGTGCTGACCCCGGTCATGTTCTGGCGCTGGGGCGAGAAGCCGCTGGAGCGGCTGTTGGCGGCCCGGGAGGGTGGACAGGCCGGGATTCCCGGCGAGTCGGCCAAGGCGGCGGAGAGTTTCTGATCGTTCAACCATCGGCCCCGAAGGGGCCCCAACCACACGCGGTGCAATCATGAATAAGACAAATCTCATCACCCCCTTGGTTGCCGCGCTGCTCCTGGGGGCAGGCGGCGCCTTGGCCCATGACGATGCCTATCTGGACTCGGTGGCGGCACCCAACGGCGGGCAGTTGCGTATGGCCGGTCCCTACCACTACGAGCTGGTCCTGGCCAAGGAGGGCGGCGAGCCGCAGGAGCGCCCGATCCTGGTCTACGTCACCGACCACGCCGGGCAGGCGATCCCCACCTTTGGTGCGACCGGCACGGCCACCCTCCTGTCCAGCCAGGGCAGGGTCACGGCCACCCTCGCCCCCGACGGCGATAACCGCATGAAGGGCATCGCAGCCTATGCGGCGACGCCCGGCATGAAGGCGGTGGTCGGCATCGCGCTGGCCGGCAAGGGGCCGGAGCAGGCGCGCTTCACGCCGAAGTGAGGTCGCCGAGCAACGCCGCTTTCGAATTCTTTGGGGGCGATGGACGGCACATCGGTATCTTCGAGGGCTGCGTTACGGACCTGCCCATCACGGCGCACGAGGATGGCAGAGCGGTCGCCGCAGCCCGCTGATGAGCGAGATGGCGGTTGATGTAAGCGGTGAGGCGCCCCACCATAACAAGTCAGCTACCGCTGGGTGTTCGCCACCCCAACCGACCGCACGAAGGCCGGCGGCCATGAAGCCCGTTGGTGGATCTTTGACCTTGCCCCTACAATGCCACTCATGCGTCGCCTAATCGCCATACTGCTCATGCTCGTCATGCCGCTCCAGTCTGCCTGGTCGGCGGCTGCTGGCATGCATGGGCATCTGGACGGGGGCGCAGCAGCCTCGGGCGTGCATGCCCACGATCATGACTACCATGACGCCGGGCATGCCGATCACGACCTGTCCGCGACGGCCGACCAGGACAACGACGGCCACAACAACGATGGTCATCACGGCAGCCATTGCCACCATGGCCTTTCCGTGATTCTCATGGAGACTGATCTGGCGTTAGCCCTGGCCCAGTCCGACGGTACCGTCATCCACCCGCCCCTCAGGTTCCATTCCCACATTCCCCTGCTCCTCGACCGCCCCCCGTTAGCGCACGCCTGACCGGCGAGCGCTTGACCCCCGTGCGGCCCTTGGCCGCGCCCCGATGTCGCACGCCGGTGTTCTTCGCCCTCTGTCTTTACAGCGAGGAAACCCATGCGATCGACGCTATCCCTATCCCTATCCCTATCCCTATCCCTATCCCTATCCCTATGGCTCTGTCTGCTCGCGCCGCCGTTCGTGGCCTGGGCCCAAGGCGCGCCACGCGCCAGCGAACCGACCGGCCCGCTCACTCTGGGGGCGGCGCTGGAGCTGGCCCTCGCCACCAACCCTGACCTGGCGGCGGCGGGGCGCGAGCTGGAGGCGGTGGATGCCACCATCGTTCAGGCCCGAACCCGGCCCAACCCGGAGCTCTCGACTCTGATCGAGGACACCCTCGGGGTGACGCAGACCACGACCATCCAGTTGAATCAGCCCATCGAGCTGGGCGGCAAGCGGGCGGCGCGGATCGAGGCCGCCGAGCGGGGCCGCGATGGCGCCTCCCTGGAGCTGGACGCCAAACGCGCCGAGATTCGCGCCGCCGTGGTGGCGGGGTTCTTCGAGGTGCTGGTCGCACAGGAACGTCTACGCCTTGCCCAGGTGTCGGGCGATCTCGCCCAACGTGCGACCGGGGCCGCCGCACGACGGGTCAAGGCCGGCAAGGTGTCCCCAGTAGAAGAGACCAAGGCGCAAGTGGCCGAGGCCAGTGTGCGGGTCGAGGCGACCCTGGCCGCCAGCGAACTCGCCACCGCGCGCAAGCGCCTGGCGGCCACCTGGGGCAATCCGGCGCCCCGTTTCGAGCGCGCCCAGGGCGATCCGCAGGCCCTGCCGCCGCTTCCCGACCTGGCCGAGCTGAACGCGCGCCTTGCCGCCTCGCCCAATCTCCAGCGTGCCAGGATCGAGGTCGAGCGCCGGCAGGCCCTGGCCGAGGTGGAGCGGCGTCGGCGCATTCCGGATGTGACCTTAAGCCTCGGCGTCAAGCGCGATGGAGAGTTCGACGACACCCAGGCGATCTTCGGCGTCTCGATCCCGCTGCCGATCTTCGACCGCAACCAAGGCAACCTGCTGGAGGCCCTGCGCCGCACCGACAAGGCGCGCGACGAGCTCTCTGCCGCCGAGATCCGCCTCTCCACCGAGCTGGCGGCGGCCTTTGAGCGCCTGAATGCGGCACGCCAGGAAACGGAGTTGCTGCAGCGGGACATCTTGCCGGGTGCACAGAGCGCCTTCGATGCCGCGACCAAGGGCTTTGAGCTGGGCAAATTCGGCTTTCTCGACGTGCTCGACGCCCAGCGCACCCTGCTTCAGGCCAAGTCCCAGAGCTTGCGCGCCTTGGCCGAGGCCCATCGATCCGCCGCCGAGATTGACCGCCTTCTCGGTGAGGCATCGCCTCGCACAACGAGCGCACCGGCTACCCGGGCACCCTAGGAGACCACATGAAACGCAAGCTACAAATGAAGCACATCCTTTCCATCGTCGGCGTCCTGGCGGTCGGCCTAGTGCTCGCCGGGCTGATCCTCGGCACGGAAAAGACGCGGCCGTCAGGCGAGGGAGGCAGGCATGGGGACCACGCCGAGACCGCTGGTCATGGCGATGCGGAGCACCACGGCAAAAAACCGGAAGCAGGCCATGCGGACGACGCGGACCATGCCGACGGCGAGCACCATGAAGCCCAGCCCCCGCAGAAAGGCTCACACGGCGGCAAGCTGTTCACGCAGGATGGCTACGGGGTCGAGCTCACCATCTTCGAGCAGGGCGTGGAGCCGGAGTTTCGCGTCTACAGCTACCAGGACGGCAAGCCGCTCGACCCGGCCGCCAGCCAGGTCGGCGTCACGCTCGAACGCCTCGGCCGAGCGCCCCAGACCTTCGCCTTCGAGGCGGAGCAGGACTACCTCAAGGGCGATGCGGTGGTCGCGGAGCCCCATTCGTTCAAGGTGACCATTGCCGCCCGGCATGACGGCAAGGACTATCGCTTCGCCTATGACCAGGTCGAGGCGCGCGTGACGATGACCGACGAGCAGGTGCGGCAGAACGGCGTCGAGGTGCTGATCGCGGGCCCCGCGCGCATCGAGAGCGCCCTGCGGTTGATCGGCGAGATCCGCTTCAACGAGGACCGCCTGGTGCATGTGGTGCCGCGCCTGAGCGGTGTCGTCGAATCGTCCCCTGTCAGCGTCGGCGACCAGGTGCGCAAGGGCCAGGTCCTCGCGGTGATCTCCAGCCAGGCACTTGCTGACCAGCGCAGCGAGCTCTTGGCCGCACAGAAACGCCTGACCCTGGCGCGCACGACCTACGAGCGCGAGAAGCGTCTGTGGGAAGAGAAGATCTCCGCCGAGCAGGACTACCTGCAAGCGAGAAACGTCATGCAGGAGGCGGAGATCGCCATCGAGAGCACGCGGCAGAAGCTGGCCGCGCTGGGTACCGGCCTGACGACCGGGGGCAGCCTGACCCAGTACGAGATTCGCGCGCCCATCGACGGCATCGTGATCGAGAAGCACATCTCCCTGGGTGAGGCCGTGAAGGAGGATGCGGACATCTTCTTCATCGCCGATTTGTCCACGGTGTGGGCGGAGGCGACCATCTATGCCAAGGATCTGAACACCGTGAAGGTTGGCCAGAAGGCCAGCGTTAAGGCGGTCGCGTTCGCGTCCCAAAGCACCGGTACCGTCTCCTATGTCGGCGCCCTGGTGGGCGAGCAGACCCGCACGGCGAAGGCGCGCGTCGTGCTGCCCAATCCCGAGGGCCGTTGGCGCCCCGGCCTGCCCGTGAACATCGAAATCACGGCCGACGAGGTCGAGGTGCCGGTGGCGGTCTCGGCGGAGGCGATCCAAACCGTGCGCGACTGGACCGTCGTGTTCGGCCGCTACGGCGCCGACTTCGAGGCGCGGCCAGTGGAACTGGGGCGCGGCGACGGCCAGCTCATCGAAATCGTCGAGGGTCTGAACGCGGGCGAGCGCTACGCCGCGAAAAACAGCTTCCTGCTCAAGGCTGACCTGGGCAAGGCCGGCGCCAGCCACGACCACTAGGCCAGGACATTAGGAGCCCGCCATGAAACAGATCACCGCCATCGTCCAGCCGCACCGCCTGGAACGGATCGAGCAAGCCTTGCATGGCTTGGCGCACCTGCCGGGATTCACGGTCTTTCCGGCGCACGGCCACCCCCGCGGGCAGGGTCCGCACCATGCCTTCGCCCCCACCGAGTGGAATCCGGATGCCCACGACCGGCTGATCCTCTTGATGTTCTGCCCGGACGAGCTGGCCCAGCAGGTGGTGGAGGCCATCCGTGCCGCCGCCCACACGGGCCATCCCGGCGACGGGTTGATCGCGGTTTCCGAGCTTGCGGACGCGCTGCGCATCCGCTCCGGCGAACGCGGCAACGCGGCGCTCTAGGACGAGGTTCACGCGATGTTTGAAAAGATCATCCGTTTCTCCATCGACCAGCGCTGGCTGGTGCTGCTCATGACGCTGGGCATGGCCGCGCTGGGCGTCTACAGCTATCAACGACTGCCCATCGACGCCGTCCCCGACATCACCAACGTCCAGGTGCAGATCAACACCGCCGCGGCAGGTTATTCCCCGCTCGAAGCCGAGCAGCGCATCACCTTCCCCATCGAGACCGCCATGGCCGGTCTGCCGGGACTTACGCAGACCCGGTCGTTGTCGCGCTATGGCCTGTCGCAGGTCACGGTGATCTTCGAGGACGGTACCGACATCTACTTCGCACGCCAACTCGTCAACGAGCGCATCCAGCAGGCCAGGGGCCAACTACCCGCGGGCATCGAGCCCGCCATGGGGCCGATCTCCACCGGCCTGGGGGAGATCTTCATGTGGACGGTCGAGGCTAGGGAGGGGGCGAGGAAGCCCGACGGCACGCCCTATACCCCCACCGATCTGCGCGAGATCCAGGACTGGATCATCAAACCGCAATTGCGCAACGTGCCCGGCGTCACCGAGATCAACACCATCGGCGGCTATGCCAAGGAATTCCAGGTCGCGCCCCTGCCCGACAAGCTGGTGGCCCAAGGCCTGACCTTGCAGGACCTGGTGGCCGCAATCGAGCGCAACAACGCCAACGTGGGCGCCGGCTACATCGAAAGGCGCGGCGAGCAGTATCTGATCCGCGCCCCGGGTCAGGTTGCCGGCATCGAGGACATCGGCAACATCGTCGTCAGCAGCCGACAGGGCGTCCCGATCCGGATTCACGATGTGGCCGAGGTGGGCCTGGGCAACGAGCTGCGCACCGGCGCCGCGACCGAAAATGGCCGCGAGGTGGTGCTCGGCACCGTGTTCATGCTGATCGGCGAAAACAGCCGCACGGTCTCCCAGGCGGTCGCCCTGCGTCTTGACGAGATCAACCGCACCCTGCCACCCGGCGTGGTGGCGCAGACGGTCTATGACCGCACCATCCTGGTGGACAAGGCCATCGACACGGTCAGGAAGAACCTGATCGAGGGCGCCCTGCTGGTGATCGCAATCCTGTTCCTGTTTCTCGGCAACATCCGCGCGGCGATCCTCACTGCCCTGGTGATCCCGCTGGCGATGCTGTTCACCTTCACCGGCATGGTGACGAACAGGGTCAGCGCCAACCTGATGAGCCTGGGGGCACTGGACTTCGGCATCATCATCGACGGCGCCGTGGTGATCGTGGAGAACTGCGTGCGGCGGCTTGCCCATGCACAGACCCATATGCAAGCCACGGCAGGCCGGGTCTTGACCCGCAACGAGCGCTTTCACGAGGTGTTCGCGGCCGCTAAAGAGGTGCGCCGGCCGCTGCTGTTCGGCCAGCTCATCATCATGGTGGTGTACCTGCCGATCTTCGCCCTCACCGGCGTGGAGGGGAAGATGTTTCACCCCATGGCCTTCACCGTGGTGGCCGCCTTGGTGGGCGCCATGATCCTGTCCGTCACCTTCATCCCTGCCGCGGTGGCGCTCTTGATCGGCGACCGGGTCGCCGAAAGGGAAAACCCATTGATGCGCTGGGCCCGACGCGGTTATGCCCCGATGCTCAGGGTTGCAATGCGCAACGGGCCGCTGGTGCTGACGTTTGCGCTGGTCGCCGTGGGGCTCGGTGGATTGCTCGCCTCGCGCATGGGCAGCGAGTTCGTGCCCAGCCTCAACGAGGGCGACATCGCCCTGCACGCCCTGCGCATCCCCGGCACCAGCCTGTCGCAGGCCATCGAGATGCAGGCCGAGCTGGAGCGCGCGGTCAAGCAATTTCCGGAGGTCGAGCGAATCTTCGCCAAGCTCGGCACGGCCGAGATCGCCACCGACCCGATGCCGCCCAACGTCGCGGACAACTTCGTGATGCTGAAACCCCAATCGGAGTGGCCCGATCCCTCGCGCAGCAAGGCCGACCTGGTGGAGGCCATGCAGGAGGCGTTGCTCCAGGTGCCCGGCAACAACTACGAGTTCACCCAGCCGATCCAGATGCGTTTCAACGAGCTGCTCTCCGGCGTGCGCAGCGATGTCGCGGTCAAGGTGTTCGGCGACGACATGGAGACGATGAACGCCACCGCCGGGGAGATCGCGGAGGTACTGGAAAAGGTTCCCGGCGCCGCCGACGTCAAGGTCGAGCAAATCACCGGCCTGCCGATGCTGACCATCCACATCGACCGGGAAAAGGCCGCCCGCCTCGGCGTCAATGTCAGCGACGTGCAGGAGGCGGTCGCCATCGCCATGGGGGGCCGGGAGGCGGGCGTACTGTTCCAGGGCGACCGGCGCTTCGACATCATCGTCCGCCTGCCCGAGCGGCTGCGCAAAGACCTGGAGGCGATGGAGCGACTGCCGATCCATCTGCCCGTGGATGAAGGCAATGGCCAGGCCCGCCCCGCCTATCTGCAACTGGGCGATGTGGCAACCCTCGAAATCGCACCGGGCCCGAACCAGATCAGCCGGGAGGACGGCAAGCGGCGCGTGGTGGTCACGGCCAATGTGCGCGGCCGGGATATCGGCTCCTTCGTGGCCGAGGCCGAGGAGCGGATGCGGCAGGCGGTCGAGGTGCCGGCCGGGTACTGGACCACCTGGGGCGGCACCTTCGAGCAATTGCAGTCGGCGACCAAACGCCTGCAGATCGTGGTGCCGGTGGCGCTGCTGTTGGTCTTCATGCTGCTGTTCGCGATGTTCAACAACGTGAAGGACGGGCTGCTGGTGTTCACCGGCGTGCCGTTCGCCCTGACCGGCGGCATCTTGGCGCTGTGGCTGCGGGATATCCCGCTGTCCATCTCGGCGGGGGTCGGCTTCATCGCGCTCTCCGGTGTCGCGGTGCTCAACGGCCTGGTGATGATCTCTTTCATCCGGGCGCTGCGAGAGGCAGGCCGGCCGCTGGAGGCGGCGATCCACGAGGGGGCGCTGACCCGGCTGCGCCCTGTGCTGATGACCGCTCTGGTGGCCTCGCTCGGCTTCATCCCGATGGCCATCGCCACGGGGACCGGCGCGGAGGTGCAACGACCCCTGGCGACCGTGGTGATCGGCGGCATCCTGTCCTCGACCGCCTTGACCCTGCTGGTCCTGCCAGTCCTGTATCGGCTGGCCCACCGGAGGGAGGAAGAGGATGAGACGGGCGCGATCGATCTTGCCCCTGGTCTTACCGCACCATGAACGGGGCGCACGGACTCCTTCAGCCCGGCATCGGCGCCGCGTTGGGCGCCGCCCTGCTGTTCGGCGCGGGCACGCCGCTGGCCAAATGGTTGCTGATGGTCGTCGATCCCTGGTTACTGGCGGGCCTGCTGTATCTGGGCTCCGGCCTGGGCCTGACCCTCTACCGGCTGTTACGACAGGGGACGACGGCGCGCTTGGCGCCAGCGGAATGGCCCTGGCTGATCGGCGCGGTGGTCGCCGGGGGCCTGGTCGGGCCCGTGCTCCTGATGCTCGGCCTCTCCGACATGCAGGCGGCGGGGGCCTCGTTGCTGCTCAATGCCGAGTCGGTGCTGACCGCGCTGCTGGCCTGGTTCGTCTTCCGGGAAAACTTCGATCGCCGGATCGCGCTCGGCATGCTGGCCATCGTGGCGGGCGCGCTGATCCTGAGCTGGCCCGCCGCGGGACGCGCGGAGTCGGCCTTCGAGCAGATCTGGCCGGCGCTTGCCGTGCTCGGGGCCTGCCTCGCCTGGGCCATCGACAACAACCTGACGCGCCGGGTGTCGCTGGCCGATGCCAGTTGGATCGCCTCGCTCAAGGGGCTAGCGGCCGGCTCGGTCAACCTGATGCTGGCCCTGGCACTCGGGGCTGCCTGGCCCTCGGCGCCCCAGATCGCTGGCGCCCTGATCGTGGGGCTGTTCGCCTACGGCGTTAGCCTGGCGCTGTTCGTCGTGGCGCTACGCCATCTCGGGACGGCGCGGACCGGCGCCTATTTTTCCGTCGCCCCCTTCTTCGGCGCGGCGTTGGCGGTGCCGTTGCTCGGCGAGCCGGTTGGCCCGCGGCTGCTCGTCGCCGGCGCACTCATGGCCCTGGGCGTGTGGCTGCACCTGACCGAGCACCACGGCCACGAACACACCCACGCGGCGCTGGAGCATGACCATGAGCATGAGCATGACGCCCATCACCAACACGCGCACGACCAACCCGTGCCGCCGGGGCATCGGCATAGCCACCGGCATCGGCACGAGCCGCTAGCCCACGAGCATGCGCATTTCCCGGATGCGCATCATCGCCACGATCATTGAGGAACGGTCGGTTGAGCTCCGTGGCCCAGGGTGCCCAGTCAATCCCATCTTTCCCCGCGGAGAGACTCCGCGGGCCGATCCGTCCAACCCCAATGGAGATGAACCATGAAACCATCGATTGCCACAGTGGTTACAGCCGGACTGCTGGTCCTGTTCTCCGCGCATGCATCCGCCACCGACGCACCGCTTGCAATCGATATCGACGGGAGCAAGCGACTCGTCCCGACCGGTGTCGTACAGACGCAGACCGATGAGGGACTGGTGGTCTCTGGCTGGATCGAGAAGTCTTGGCCGTATCGTGGGCGTATTCTCGGGCATGTGGATGTCGAGGTACGCAAGCGCAATGGAGAGATCCTGTCGGTGCAGCAAGGTGCGCTCTTCGGGCGCACCCCGAGCGCTAAAGACCCGGAGCGCGCACGTTTCTCGGTCACCTTGGCCGCGTTACCCGAGGATGCAGGCTCTATTTTGATCCGCCACCATGTCGGGGGCCATTGATACGCCTTCGATTCGCCCCACAGGCGACTCCGCCATAACGCCACCTGACTACCAATGAGCCTCAGCCAACTTCAGCAGCCGGTAAGGCATGGGCGGGGTGTGTGCGGCGGCGACGCCAAGGGGCGGCAGCATGGCGGCAAGGTCGAAGCGGCGGTTGAAGCGGCAGCAGATCTCGGCTAGGCAGCGCGGCAGGTGCTGACTGCTGACGTGATGTTAGATGCCGTGCAGGGCATTCTTGACGTCGCCGATGAGGGTATTGACCCACTTCAGCTCGGGGGTCTCGACGCCCGCCGCTACCGCTGCCGGTGACGATCGGCCGCTGAGGCCGTCACTGACGGCGATGCTGTCGGGGTCGATGAACTTCGCCGTCCAAGCAGCCAGTTCGCTCTTGCGGAAACGACCAGGGATGGTCGGGATGTCCCGAATGCAGGTCTGCCCCACAAAGTGACGCAAATGTCATCCGTGGGTCAGCTTGCAGTACGCGTCGGACCTCCATACTGAAATTGGTTGGAGGTGACACATGTTTGGATTTGAACACTTCGGCATGGGATGGGGCGGGCTGGGCATGGTCCTGGTCTGGGTCCTGCCCATTCTTCTGATGGTCTTGCTGGTGCGTTATTTCGCCCGTGAGCGTGAGGGAAAACGGGAGCCCACCGCCCTGGAGATCTTGGAGGCGCGCTATGCCCGTGGCGAGATCGACCGGGACGAATATCTGGAAAGGCGCGCCGATCTGACCGGTCGATCCGGTGACGAAGCGCGCCGCAAGACCTGAAGACCGACTGGATGCGGTGGCGGAGACAGCGCGTCGATGCGCCGCCCGCGTCCGGCTCGGGGCGAACCCAGGACCCCCGCGATGTCAACTTTCTCCGTGGCCCCACAACATCCTGTGCCAAGGGGCAGGCACAAACGCCTTTAGAGGAACAACACCATGAAGATGCAATGCAGAGACCTGGCGGAGCAAGCTCAGATCGCGGAGCAAACTGGCTGGAAAAGCCCGGCCCTAGCCAGAGGGCTCGCTATGACCGCCATCGCCGCTTCCCTCGCCTTCGCCACTTCCGCATTCGCCGACGATTCCCATCATCCGCAGCAAGCTCCGGAGCCTGGGGCCGTGTCCACCGAGCCGGCGGCGCCAGCCGTGCAAAAGATGCAAGACAACGTCAAGAAGATGCAGGCGCAGCTCGACCGCATCGCCGCGGCGAAGACGGACGAGGAGCGGCAAAAGGC
This sequence comes from uncultured Sphingorhabdus sp., assembly GCA_937873665.1. The sequence goes on along the minus strand of CALMYW010000471.1, from coordinate 22,447 downwards.
GATGGCGGATCACATGCAGACGATGCAGGAGAACATGAAGATGGCCAGCGGCATGCGGGCCGGCATGATGGACTGCCCGATGATGGAAGGCGGCATGATGGGCAAAGGTGGCATGGGCATGATGGGCGGCAACTCCCCGGATGCCATGGCGAAGCACATGGAGCGGATGGAAAAGCGCATGGACATGATGCAGATGATGATGGAGCAGATGACCAAGTCCGCATCGATGCCCATGCCGGCCAAGTAAGGCCGCCGGGCAACTTCGTTGAAGAACCGCTGGCGACCTTCACCCGGTCGCCAGCCTTGATGGGGAATTGTCATGAACGATGCAGAGCATTCCCGCGGCGCACATCATCACGAGCATCCGAAGTTCGATCTGCAACCGGAGGCCCCGGCGGCACCGGCCGCCGCCGGTACGATCTATACGTGCCCGATGCATCCGGAGATTCGCCAGCCCGCACCGGGCAACTGCCCCAAATGCGGCATGACCCTGGAGCCGATGCTGCCGGAGGCGGGGGAGGGCGAAAGCCCCGAGCTTGCGGATTTCCGCCGCCGTTTCTGGTGGACGCTGCCGCTGACTGCCCTGGTCACCCTGATCGCCATGTCGGGCGGCCTGTTCGACAGCCTGTTCGGTGCCGCCCGCCCCTGGGTGGAGCTCGCGCTGGGTACGCCCGTCGTCCTGTGGTCGGGCTGGCCTTTCTTCGTGCGCGGCGTGCAGTCGGTGAAGAACCACAGTCCGAACATGTGGACCCTGATCGGACTGGGCACGGGCGCGGCCTACCTTTACAGCCTGGTGGCCGTTGTGTTGCCCGGCATCTTTCCGCCCTCCTTCCAGGTGGATGGTCAGGTCGCCCTGTATTTCGAGGCTGCGGCCGTGATCGTCTCGCTCACGCTCCTGGGCCAGGTGCTGGAGCTTAAGGCGCGCTCGGAGACCGGGGCCGCCATCAAGGCACTGCTCGGGCTGGCGCCGAAGACGGCGCGGCGCATCCGCGCTGACGACAGCGAAGAGGACATCCCGCTGACCCATGTGCATGTGGGCGACCGCCTGCGCGTGCGACCGGGCGAGAAGGTCCCGGTCGACGGCGTCGTCTTGGCAGGGAGCAGCGCTGTGGATGAGTCCATGCTGACGGGCGAGCCGATCCCGGTGAGCAAGGCTGCCGGCGACAAGCTGATCGGCGTCACCCTCAACACCAGCGGTGCCCTGGTGATGCGGGCCGAGAAGGTCGGCGCCCAGACGGTGCTCGCCCAGATCGTGGAGATGGTTGCGCAGGCCCAGCGCTCCCGCGCCCCCATGCAGCGCATGGCCGACCGTGTGGCAGGCGCCTTCGTGCTCGGCGTCGTGGCCATCGCGCTCCTGACCTTTTTCGGCTGGGGGTTCTTCGGCCCGCAGCCGAGCTGGGCCTATGGCCTGATCAATGCGGTGGCCGTGCTGATCATCGCCTGCCCCTGCGCGCTTGGGCTGGCGACGCCCATGTCGATCATGGTCGCCACCGGCAAGGCGGCGACCCATGGCGTGCTGTTCCGCGATGCGGCGGCCATCGAGACCCTGCGTAAGGTTGACACCCTCATCGTGGACAAGACCGGCACGCTCACCGAGGGCAGACCTGCCTTTCACGGCGCGGTCGCCGCTGCCGGCGGGAACGAAGCCGAGGTCCTGCGCATTGCCGCCAGCCTTGATCAGGGCAGCGAGCATCCACTGGCGCAGACCATCGTGGCGGAGGCGCGGCGGCGCCAACTCGGGCTCAGTACCCCGGAGGGCTTCGAATCCTCATCGGGCATCGGCGTGCGCGGCGTCGTCGATGGGCAAGAGGTCGTGCTCGGCAATACCGTGCTGATGAAAGAAAACGGCGTCGATTGGCATGCGCTGGAGCAGCAGGCCGAGGCCCTGCGCCAGGAAGGTGCCAGCGTCATGTTCCTCGCCGTCGCCGGCAAGGCGGTCGGGCTCGTGGCGGTGTCCGATCCCATCAAGGCGTCGACGCAGGAGGCATTGGATTTGCTCCGGGCCAGCGGCCTGTCCATCATCATGGCCACCGGCGATGGCGACACCACTGCCCGCGCCGTGGGTCGCAAGCTCGGCATCGATCAAGTCTTTGGCGAGGTCAAACCCAAGGATAAGGACGATCTGGTGGCCCGGCTCCAGGCGCAGGGACACAGGGTTGCCATGGCCGGGGACGGCATCAACGACGCGCCGGCGCTGGCACGCGCCGACGTCGGCATCGCCATGGGCACCGGCACCGACGTTGCCATGAACAGCGCCCAGGTCACGCTCGTGAAAGGGGACCTGCGAGGCATCGCCAGCGCGCGCCGGGTCTCGCTGGCGACCGTGCGCAACATGCGCCAGAACCTGCTGTTCGCACTCCTCTACAACGCCTTGGGGGTGCCGATCGCGGCCGGGGTGCTCTACCCTCTGACCGGGATGCTGCTATCGCCCCTGATCGCGGCCTTGGCGATGAGCTTCAGCTCGGTTTCTGTGGTGACCAACGCCTTGCGGTTGCGTCAGGCAATCGTCTGAACGGCGGGAACCATGCACAGGAGGCGCAGGCCCAGGATACCGGCCACTAACCATCACGTATGTTAGTCGGCATGTGCTCGCGCATGGGCCACTTGGGTCGTTGCTAGCCACGAGGCCAGTATTTCCCGGCTCTCACGTCCAGCCCCGCCGGTCGCATCAAAAACGAACGTTTCTGAGAGATTCTGAATTTCAGAAGTCGAGTTCACTGCGATCCCGCTTTCGCATGCGAAAAATCTCTCGAAACTGTCTCTTGCAACAGGTTGCCTCGAAACATAGACTCTGGACGAGTTTCGAGAGGTTGCGAGATGGCCGAGGACGTTTTTCCGGGGATCGACTTCGCCTTGCCCGCCCAGGGCAAGCTCGACGCCGCTCGCGAGATCGGCCGCCAGTGCGGGACCGCCTGGTACGCCCACGACACGGAGGTCCTGCCGCCGGGGTTCCCGAATTCCGTCTCCACCTGGTCGTTGCGCTGCCGGGCGGCTTGGCGCGAGGGGCTGGTGAACGGCTGGCACGCGGCGAAGGCATCGGCGCCGCTCCCCGCGGTCGCGCCCCTATCTAAAGGAATGCTGGTCGGGTACGCCCGGGTCTCGACCCAGGAGCAGTCGACCAACCTCCAACTCGATGCCCTCGCCAAGGCGGGGTGTACCCGGGTCTTCTCGGAGTCCGCCTCGGGCGCCCAGCGGGACCGCCCCGAGCTGGCCCGTGCCCTCGACTACATGCGGCCGGGCGACGCCCTCGTGGTCTGGAAGCTCGACCGCCTCGCCCGCTCCCTCAAGCAGCTCATCGAGACCGTGGAGTCCCTGGAGGGGAAGGGGATCGGCTTCCGCTCCCTCACCGAGTCCATTGACACCACCACGGCCGGCGGCAAGCTCACCTTCCACATCTTTGCCGCCCTGGCCGAGTTCGAGCGCTCCATGATCCGCGAGCGCACTCGCGCCGGACTCGACGCCGCCCGGGCCCGCGGGCGCGTCGGCGGGCGTCCGCGCTCCCTCACCGAGAAGGACCTGGAGATGGCCAAGACCCTGCTCGCGAACCCGGACATCACCGTGGATGAGGTCGCGGCCCGCCTGAGCGTCGCCCCGGCCACCTTGTACCGCTACCTGCCCGGCGGGCGAGGGGCCATCCATGCCCCGGGTGAATGACCCTTACCAAGGGCTCAGTACCACCTGACTCGCTTCCGGCGGGGGGCCTCGCTCCACGAGGCTATGGATGCTCCTAGCCACACGCTACCACACAATATATTGCGTGCGACGCGGCATCAGATCGCTAGAAGTTCGCCTCAGGCGAACGTGGTCCTTGACCAGCGAACTTCGTTCGCCGTATACTTTTCCCCAGTCAAGATCGAAACGGAGATAGTCGCCACTCACTGGGCTGCTTTAAGCGGCCCGAGGAAGGCCGATGAGCCTTCTGTCAGGATGGTCGGTTCCCCGGGATCTCCCCCCCGGGGCCGGTCGTCGCAGGCGCGGCGGGCGAAGCCGCGCCAAAGTGCATACTGGGTAACAAACTGTCGTTCTCCGTTCTCTGTTGGGGCGACGACCGTGAGCAATGGTGTTTACGGTTGCAACAGAGGAACCTTCTTATGAGCGATCTCGACAAGCGACAGGGGCGGTCGAATGACCGTGGGCGTAGGGACTGGCTCCGCTGGTTCTGCAATCCACGGGTGCTCAAGCTTCTGATCCGGTTCGGGCTGGTGCTCTTCAGCATTCTGAAGGCGCTGACCGAGCTGGTGAAGCTGCTGAAGGGCTAGATCGCCAGCCCGGCATGTTACTTTCCGTTGAGATTTCACTTTAAGATCCGGCGTCCTAATGATTGGCGAAGCACTAAGAACGATGAGGGTTTTCCACGACATGACGCAAAAGGATCTTGCCGATAAGCTGGAGATCTCGAAGTCACATCTTTCCGAAATAGAATCGGGAAAGAAAATGCCAACATTGGCGTTGCTGGAGCGCTACTCTCAAGTGTTCAATATTCCAATTTCTTCCATTCTGTTTTTCTCCGAAAACTTGGATGAAAGGAACTTGCCAATGGAGAAGGCGCGAGTGATGGTTTCATCGAAGATTCTGGCCCTATTGAGCTTTATCGCCGAGCGCTCCGGGCAGCCACATATCAATGGCTGACAAAAGAACGTCCTACGATTTGCGTCAGTCGCCTTTCTTTCGCTTGAGGGCGAAGCGCAAGCTCGCCGCGCTGTTGCAGTTATCGCTTTCACAACTCTCAAAATTTTCCACCGCCGACTACCTATATAACGAATGGGATAGCAAGGTGGGTGAAGGCAAGATCCGTCGGATCGAGAGCCCGAGAAGCGAGCTTGCCAAGGTGCAGCGACGTATCGCCGAGCTGTTATCACGCGTTACTTTACCGGATTTCCTCTATTGCCCAGCCAAGGGCAGGTCCTATGTAACGAATGCCAAGCAACATTCTGATGGAAAACAGGTTTTGTGTCTGGACGTTGCGTCCTACTTTCCTTCAACACCTTCTCGACGTGTATTCTGGTTTTTCAATCACGTCATGGAGTGCTCCCCAGACGTGGCGGCCATTCTCACTTCCCTTGCGAGTTATAAAGGGCACCTTCCTACAGGTAGCTCGTTGAGCCCCCTGATGTCGTTCTACGCGCACTGGGATATGTGGCAGGACATCGGGGCGCTCGTTAGGGAGGCCGGTTGCAAGATCACCGTTTACATGGACGATATTACGATCTCCGGAACGCAGGTTCCGGAAAAGCTAATTTGGGTTATCAAGAAAAGGATCTATAGAAATGGGCTTCGGTATCATAAACAGAAGCGCTTTTCTGGAGAGCATCCACGCGAGGTTACTGGAGTCATTCTGGATCAGGGACGCGTGAAGCTGCCTCATCGCCAGCATAAGAAAATCTATGGGCTGCGCCGGGATATCCGGCGGGCGCCTGGTGAAGTGGAGCGCGAGATGCTGAATCGGCGGTTACAGGGCCGAATCGCACAGGCTCAGCAGGTTGCACGGGCTAATGACCAAGGGGCGGGATAGACGGCGGTTTTGACGGGGCATTCCTGCACACAGCAATCGGCTCTTAGGCTTATAGAGACACAACTCGCCGCATTTCGCTTTGGATTCTCCCGACCCCAAGCTCCGTCGAAACGTCGGATTTCTTCTGCTTGATCCCGTCCCCGACCCGGCACGCGGCGTCGGCGGCGCTGTAGAGCAGCAGACCCGGGGCATGTTCGATCCAGTAGGTGCCTTCGCTCGCGTTGCGCTTGACGTCGAACGGGAGGAAGGCGGTCGAGGCGACCTTGCCCAGTTCGGTCGGCATGTGTTGCACGCGCAGGGCGCCGCCGGCTGCGGTGCGGGCCTCGATCTGGCCTCGCCAGGAGTCGATTTCCTTCCAGAAGTTCGGATCGCCGTTGCCGTACTTCTGGCGGCCGGTGATCGAGGCGACGGCGACGCCGAGAGCAAGTGCGGCTTGGGCCCTGCCGGACAGAATGTTGTCGGCCTCGATGCCGTCGACATGGGCGCTCAGCTTGAGCTCTCGGTCCGCCAGCGCCTGGAGCTGCGCGACGAAGGGCTCTGTGTCCCCCTCCGTGACTGTTGCAGACTCGTCGAGGTCCAGCCCGGCGATCTGCCCCATGGCGGTGACCAGTTGAAGGGAGCTGGTCGGATCGTTCTTCACGGCGACGACAAAGCCCGAGTAGTCGTTGTGCAGCCCCTTTGGCTTCACCGCGATGCGCCGTATGCAGGCCGGCATCTCCCAGGTTGCGGACAGCTTCATCAGGGAGTCGAAACAGGTGTCTCCATAGGTCGCGAAGTGCAGGCGTGTCCCGAGGCCCTCGATGCCCTCGTCGAACAGCTCGCGGTTTACCGTCAGGGCCGTGCTGTCCGGGACGCCGGGGATTGCGTTCAGGAGCAGCGGCTCGTGGGTACCGCCCGTCAGGTTTGCGGCTCGATGGCATCCGATGGCCGCGAGATACCTGGACGTGGTCAAGACATCCCAGATGTCGTCGAGGGTCGCCGGTAGTTGCTGTTCCGCGTTGCGCTGGGCCATGCGCTGGTAGATCTCGTAGATCTCCTGGCCGGTCAGCTCGGTCTCGCGAATCCGACGTTGGGTGACGGCAACGCGCTCCAGGGCCTCCTTCTCCAGGGCCTGCTCGGTGATCTCGCCGTCGGCCAGACGCCGGAAGTCCTCCTCGGTCACCGGCAGCATGGAGAGCTGCTGCTCGCCAACCACCGAGATCATCTCGCCCAGGCGGTTCAACAGCCGGTCATAGACGATCTCCTCGACCGAGCCCAGGTAGCACAGGTTCTGGACATAGATGTGGTTGTGGCGTTGGCCGATGCGGTCGATACGGCCGATACGCTGCTCCACCTTGGCCGGGTTCCAGGGCAGGTCGAAGTTGACCAGGTAATCGGCCGTCTGGAGGTTCAGGCCCTCGGCCGCCGCATCGGTGCAGACCAGGATGTCGACCTGGCCGCGCAGGAAGCGCTTCCTGATCTCCTCCCGCTCGATGCCGACCAGCTTTCCGGTCTCTGGGTCGGTGTACTGGCCGCCACGACCAGAGTAGGTCCCGATCAGGAACTTCTGGTTCACCTGTTTGAAGCGCCGGACGATGTCTTCCACCGTGTCCCAGAACTGGCTGAAGATCACCATCTGGCCGATGCGCCCGGGCCGGTCAGGGTCCTTGCGCTGTTGCACATAGCCGAGTAGCGCCTGCATTTTCGACGAGGCGGGCGCTGCGTCGTACAGACTGCTCCCGAGCATCTCGGTCAGGCGCTCAAGCTCCCAGCGCAGATCGTCCTCGCTGCGGTTCTTGAGCAACTGGTCGATGATCTCTGCATCCGAGTCGTCCAGCTCGAAGTCCTCCTCGCCCTCGACCGCGCTCCCGGTTGCCAAGGCCGCGGGCGATCCCCCGCTCACCAGATACTCCAGGGTCGCGGCGACCCGCTCGCGCCGCCGACGCAGGGTCTCGGCGATGGCCCAAAGGCTTGATGCGAAGCGCCGGCGCAGGAAGCTCAGGTAGAAGCCGGTGGAGACCCGCGCCTGCTGATCGTTCGCCGCGGTCACCTGTTGCGACAGGTCCTGGGCGTAGTCCTCCAAGGCGTCGTAAGCCTGTTTTTCCTGAGCCGTGTACTGGATGCGGCGCATCGGCAGCACGTGGCGATGGGCGAGGTTGTCCTTCAGCTCGCCGCGCTGCTGGTAGACCCGCAGCAGGGCGCGGTTGTGGCGCATCATCACCCGCGAGAGCGGGGCCGAGGCGAAGATGGCCCGCAGGAGCTGCTTCAGACTGAAGGCGGTCGGCGCAAAGCCCTTCTCCAGCCAGTTGTCGTACTGCATCCGATTGGCCGGTGTCAGCACGGTCTCCCGGATGTGCTCCGCCAGCTCCGGGTCATGGCGGCGGATCGAGCGCAGGACCTGTCGCACAAACTCCAGCTCATCCGGATAGACCTGCTCGCCGCGTTGGATGCGCCCTTGCACCTCGTAATAGGCCGCGGTCAGCGAGGGGTCCTGCAAGAAGGGGCCGACCCGGCGGGTCAGCTGGAACAGGTCGTAGACCTCGATGGGATCGAGCTGCATCGGCGTCGCGGTCGCCAGCCACAGGGCCTTGGTATTCGGGCGCAGCCCCTCGGCGACGGCGCGATAGAGCTCGCCGTAGCGGGGTTGCACCGTGGTGCCGTTGGTGGCGTTCTTGCGTCCCGCGTAGTGGGCCTCGTCGACCAAGGCGATGTCCCAGTCGTGGCTTGTCAGTTCCTTGCGGCGCTCCTTTCGGCGCACCAGTCCGGTGGAGACGATGGCCAGGTCGGGAGCGAAGACCGACTTGCTCGGGAACTGGCGCTCGGTGGGATGAATGGCCTCGTGGCGCGGCTGGGCACCGTTCAGGGCGCGGGCGAAGGGCAGATAGAACTTATCCTTCAGCTCGTTGTGCCACTGCTTGGCCAGGCTCGCCGGCGGCGCGATCAAGACCCGGCGGGCCAGTCCGGACAGGATCAGGGAGCGCAGTGCGAGCCCGGCCTCGATGGTCTTACCGAGGCCGACCTCGTCGCAGAGCAGGAAGCTGTAGGGCCAGGACTCGATCAAGCGACGCGCGACGACGGCCTGGTGGGGCCAGGGCTCCACCGGGGCCGTGACCATGCCGACAAGGCGGCCGTTGGGCATGCGGGGCGCATCGCGCAGGATGGCGAACTGGAGCCATTCCTTGGCCGACGGTAGGGGTACCTCTGGCGGCAGCTCCGAGGAGCCGTCGACTTCCTTCGGCTTGGCCACGGAGGCCGCAACCTGGATCAGCCGTTCGCGCACCGCATCGGGCAGCGTCAGGACGCGCAGACCCGGATCCTCGTCGTTCCAGATGGTCTCAAAGGAGGCATCCACCTGGTCGGCGAACTGGGCGTCCTTGTCTCCCTCCCAATCGCAACGCACCACGACGTTTTCGGCGTTGAGGGTCAAGGCGGTCTTCGATTCGTTCAGCGAGCCGGCCGCGACCAGCCGGTGGCCCTCGGCGTCGCGGAAGACGGCCCACTTCTCGTGGGCATAGCCGTCGACGCGGGACGTGAAGGTTAGGGGCTCGCCGGTCTCGCGGTGAACACGCAGCGCAACGCGTAGCTCCAGGTAGCTCTCCTGGACCATCCAGCACAACAGGCCCAGGCCATTCGAGACCGCATCGGGCCAGGCTTCGAGGCTTCCCAACTCGGCCAGCAGGGAATCAGCCAAGCGCTGGCGGTCGTCCTGGTCGACGATGGCGCGCACGTCCTCGGGGTCCAGGTCGGCGCCGACCACCAGGCGGACATGTCCCTGGTGTTTGATCAGCGCCGTGAAGCCTTGGGAGGCCACCGCCAGGGACGTGGAGGTGAAGTAGCCGGCAACCCGGTCGTAGCGGACCGAGGCACGGAGCGCCGGGATGTAGAAGTCGTGCAGGATGTTGCACTCGGTACTGCGGTACCAGGGTTGCCAGACCGAGTCGGCCAAGCCGGGGTTCGGGGTCACAACCGCAGGCCCTCGCGGGCGATGTTCTTCAGCAGTCGGGGGTTGGAGTAGTGGTCCGGGTCGGCCCACTCGTCTTCCCAGATCGGCAGGGGTTGGATGCGGATACCGGTCTCCAGCAGGACATCGAAGGCATCGTCGGCCATGGCGAGCTTGGTCGGCAACAGGCGCTGGTGATCTCCGCGCAGCAGCACGGCGACATCGGCGTCGCTGTCGCACGCGTGATCGCCACGGGCGCGGCTGCCGAATAGCATCAGGTCCAGCACATCGTATTTGGCCCTGATCCGCTCGGCGAACATGCGCAGGGCCTCGGCGGTGGCTGGATCGATGGCGGCTGATGGGCTTTTCGCTTCCATCTTGCGCGATGTTTCACCAGGAAAGGCAGGAGACAGAGAAAGCAAAGGAACCAGGAAAGCATCGTAAAATCTTGAAGTTACATCCTTTTTTCCTGCATTTATTCTGCGCGGCGGCGAATTTATTCTGCATTCTTTTCTGCAATCCGCCACGTCGGCGTCTTACGTGATCCGGCATTCCAGATTTCACCGCCCCTGCTCAGGTTGTTGAGCAAGTTGCTGATCTTGTTGCGCTTTTGATCGTCGTCCAAGGCATCGCTGAGCTTCCCCCACAGCAGTTGGTCGATATCCTTACGGCTGGCGCTGCCGAATTTTGTCAGGAAGTCGAGAATCAGCTTCTTGTAGAAGTCATCGTCCTGCCCACGGGTGCGGATGTAATCCGCCTGGGTCGCGGTCGCTTTGGCGACGAATGCGGAGACGTGCAGGTTGGGTCTCCTGCCCTCGATCAGACCAGCACGGCGAAGTTGCTTGACCATCACGTCGTCCAATGGGAGCCTTTTTTGCACCCGATCCAGGGCGAGAATCTCCACCAGCGACAAATCGGTCTTCTGCAGTAGCAACCGGCTGTAGGCCGGATCGACGATCCGGCCATGGATCGTCATCTTCACCGCTTGCGGCTCACTCAGGTCGTAGTCCGGCATTGGAAAGTAGCGTTTCGCCTGGGCGAGGTGCATGGCGTAGATGCCGTAGCCCATGGTGTCGATCATGTTGAGCTCGGCCATCGCCTGGGCCAGGAAGGGGTTGCGATAGCGCCGCGGGGTCTTGGTGCCGGTCAGATAGTCTTCCGGACGCCCTTCGAAGAAGCTTCCTTCGTTCTCCAGCACGATCCGATCCGGATACTCGGTGACCACAATGCGCCCACAGCGACCGTAATCCTGATGGGCAATGCAGTTGTGTAGCGCCTCGAGCACGATCTTCTGGTCATACTTGGCCAACTCTGTCGCAAGCAGCTCATTCTCCGGAAGGATTCGAATCTGAATGTTGCGGATTTTCTGGTAGAGGGCGCTGCTGTTCAGCAAGAACGGCAACCCGAAATGCTCATACGCCCGTTCCGGGCCTTCGAGTTTCCACGTCAGTTGAGCGGGATGGGGAGACAGCAAGTGGGCAGATTCCGGCTTGCCCAGCAAGAGTAAGGTGGTCCGCGTTATCTGACCGTCTCGGGTCAGCTTCGCCCGATCCAGAAACGTCTCCAAAGGCCAACGCATGACCTCGTCGTCGTCGAAGCGATTGGCGTGCTTCTTGGCGAAGGAGTCTCTTGCGCGCGATAACGCGGAGGCATCCAAGTGGTCCGCCGTTGCGTCGGCAACCAGCTGCGCGGACCAGTCAGCCGCGCCAACCTGGCTGCGGATTTCGTCGAGCTTATCCAGCCCGAGATGCGTCAGACTCTCGCCGGATCGCGCGTAGTAGTGACCCTTCCAGGCAATCGGCATACCGAGCGGCGCGGCAGGAATCTCGAAGAGCAACACTCGACCGCGTTCATGACGAAGCTCATGAATGTCCCGCAGGGTGACGCTCGGGTCCGCGCCCTCGGAGATCTGCATCTTGAGACTATGCAGACGCTCGGGCTCCGGGCGGTAGTCGGTTCCGACCACTTCGCGACTGCGGTTGTCGACGCCAAAAACCAACCAGGCGCGCTCCCGGTTGCGCAAGTTGGCCTCGTTCGCGAGCGCCGAGAAGTACTTTCCAATCTTGTCGGTATCGTAGTCCTTGCCGGCACGCTTGAACTCCAGTACCTCGTTCTCCCAGGACTGAATCAACGCGTCCAGCAAGCCCGCCAGGTTCTCAGTATCCATGTCTCGTCTTCATAGCGTCTTCGCCATTTCGGCGGGCAAGAGGCACTGGCTCAGCTCAGTTGTCTGCCCAGACCGTAGAGCATGGTGCGGGCCTCGCGTTGGCGGTCCGGGTGCCGGGCCTCCGCGGCCCAGACCTCCAGGAGGTCGATGATACGGTCCGAGTGCTCGGTGGCATGCGCTTGCAGATAGGCCCGGGCCACCGGGGTGTCGCCCTCGCGGTAGGCCATGATCAGGCCGTGGAGGCGGTCCCAGTCGGTCTGTGGATTGGCGAGCCGGGCCGGTTGTCGTTCTTCCGGCAGCGCCAGGCGCAGCTTGGAGCCCTTGCGGACCAGGGGAGCGTGGACCAGATCGGCCTTCGATCCGCGGCCCGTCCCTGCGGTCTCGTTGTTCACGCCGATCTCGCGGTCGGCGGCCTTGTAGCCTGTTGCACCCGAGGTGCTGGTTTTGTTGACCAGGGCGACGCCGAGAGACTTCGACAGCAGCAGGATGTCGTCGTAGGTGACCTCCGCACACTCCCAGATGCCGAAGATGGTCAGGGCCATGGCGGTCTCGCTGTCCAGGTCGCCGACCTGGACCTTGCCCTTGGTGATGCGGCTGACCCGGCTCTGGGCCACGACACGGCTGGCCTCGTTCATGGCCCGCATGGGGCTGACGGCCTCGTCGCCGTCCTGCACCGGCCAGTGACTGGAGAGTACCTGGAGCGCCTTGCCGTAGCTCGCGACCATCTCGTCGACGGGGTTCAGCTTAAGGGGCGCGAAGTCGTCGAGACCGGACTGCACGGCATGTTCGATGTCGTAGCGGACGCCCTGACCGCCGAAGCCTTGCCAAACGGCTGGGCCTGAGTCGTCGGTGTCGCGTTTGCGGCAGGCGAGGTAGATCGAGCTGGCCGCGGCTGCCATGTCCCGCTGGTGCATCGAATTCTCACCCTCGGACTCGACCGGAAAGCTGGCGGTAATCACCCAGCCCGACTCGATGAGCGACCGCGTCAGCGTCTCCCATGCGTCCTGGGTCTTGTGGGTGAACATCAGCGTGAAGATGCCGTTGTCCTTCAGCACCCGGCGGCATTCCCGAAAGATCTCGCCCATCCTTCGCTCGTACTCGGCTTTGGCCGCAGCCGCGCTGCCATCGCGGGCCGGGTTGGCGACGGCCTCCGATTTCTTGTCGGTCAACCTGCGGCCGAAGAGACCTGGGTACAGATCGCGTAGGGTGCGGCGTTGCCAGACATAGAAGTAATCGGACAGCTCCGCATACTGGACATTGTTGTAGTAGGGCGGGTCCATGCAGACCAGATCGACGGATGCGTTCTCGATGTCAGGTATATGGCCTGCGGTACCGTTGATGATCGTCACCGGTGGCTGGCCACCGGTTGCGTCGAAAGCAGGCGCGGTCAGCTCGGCGAGACCCTTGTAAGCATCGACGACCTGGGACAGTCCCCAGGCGGCGCCGGAATCGGGTCCACTGAAGATCATCTCGCCAAAGGTCCACTTGAGCGAGAAGTCGTGCCGCCCGAAGGTCCCAACCACGGCACCGCGGCTGAAGTGCCAGCGTGTCTGACGGCTGTTGTAGTCGACGCCTTTGTCGATGACGAACTGGAGATAGGTCACGACTGCCCGCCCTCGCTCCTCGCCAAGCTTCGCGATGATGTCGGGCTTGAGCTGGTTCAGACGTTCGACCAGGGTGAGGTGTCCCAGGAGCTGGCGGGGCGTGAACAAGTCGCACCAGCGGGGCATTCCGTAGCGGATCGGCTCGCGTGTCTTTTCTCCGTCTGGGAGTCGTTCTGTTGGAATGAAACCCGCTGCGTCCCAAGCATTCCAGCGTTCGGCTAGCTGTCGTTTGGCCTCGGCGAGTGCCTCCAGATCGCGCTCGTTCGGCGAGCGGAAATAGCGGACCTTGGTCGCCTTGATCTCGCCCTTGCGGGCGCCAGAGCTGTAGCGCAGTGGACGCCCACGCGAGTCCAACTGAGGCTCGAAGCGGACGGCGACCACTGCATAGAGGCGGTCCTTCCAGGCGCCGTGTGGCGATTCGCCGCGGGCTTGCCGCTTGACCTCGTCGCCGTCGATGGCCTGCTTGCAGTGGACGCACTGTCCGGTGCCCCGGTTGACCGTGGCCGTGTCGGGGTCCTCGCCGTTGGGGCCACGGCCGCCCTTGACCCGGTAGGTCTCGAAGCGGACCTTGCCGTCCTGCGGGACAGCCCGCACGCCCCAGGCGTCCTTTGCCGCCTTCGACAACCAGCAGGTATTCAGCAGCGGCGCGTCGCCACCGCAGTGGGGGCAGGTGACCTGTCGAACGTAGAGGTACGACGTGATCTGCTCAGTGTCGAACTGTTTAACGAGTTCAGGAGCACGCGCTAGATGCGCGCGTAGCGCTTGGGCTTCGGACTCAGGCACCGGACCATAGGCGTTGAAAGCGTCTGGCAAGGATTGATCGAGCGCTGAGAGAAGCTCTTTTCCCAAGCGCTCGATGTCGCCGGTAAGACTCGCGCCAAACCGTGCTGGATATTCCAGGGTGGCGTACAAGATCGCTGTGGCAACCGCGTTTAGCTCGTTAGCAACGACACGATGTCCTAGCCGAAGTGCTTCGAAGGGTATAGATCCGCCGCCTGAAGTGGGATCGAGTACTGTGAAATGTGACGGTCGATACCGGACCTCCGCGGCGTAGGCTCGGTCATACCCATAGAGATTAGGCACGCGAACGCCATTTGCGGAAGCGATCGCCATCAGGTCATTGAACCAGGCAGGATCTCCCGTAACACGCTGAACTGGCAGGCTCTCACCATCTTGAGGCCAAGGAAGAGGCAACGGTTTGCTTTCCTCAGCCCATCGTTTCAATATCGGCTCGGCGACAAGATGGGGGCTCTTCTTCCCTATCTCCGCGAGCAGCGCGCGGTTTTCCTTTCGCAGTTGCTGTTCTCCCTCCAGAGCACGAACGACGACTCTGTCGACGAGCAACACCTCAGCCCCATCACGCTGCTTGACGCGCTCCAATAATTTGTCAGTGATCGTCCAGGGCTCGCCGTGCACCAGCGCCTGGATGCGCTCGATCCCGAGTTGGCGGATGAAGGTGTCCGGGTCGGTTCCCGCAGGATCGAGCGACGCGACGATGGCGGCTCGGCTGGGGGTCAGCGGTCGCCTCGCCCACCAGACATGCAAGCGGTTCACCGGCGGCTGAAGTCCGACGCTTTGTTCCCGTTGGGTTTCCGCGCCAACTTGGTGGCAGGGGAACCCCGCCTCGATCAGCCGAAGGTCGTTGTGTCTTTCCATTACGCAGCCCTGAAACGTTCCAACATGTCCACGATGTCCGGGTCCTTGGGATGCCCCCCGAGCATGATGCGCAGCCCGGAGAGCGCCCAGCGGTTGGCGCTGGGACCGAAGCTGGTGGTTCGGGAGAGCCAATAGGCGGCCTCTTCCCGGGTGAACTGGGCGACCCGGTAGGCGATCAGCTCCACCCGCTCCAAGTCCTTGAGGCGGTCCTGGAGGCGGAAGATCAGGCCGAGTTTGGCGCCGGCCTCCTCGTTTAGCGGCAGGTTGGCGCGCAGACGCAGGCCCTCGGCGGTCATGTAGCGATCAAGCTCCAAGGGGATGCCCGCCGCGTCTGTGACCGGCTCCAGGATGCGCCGCAGCACGGGTAGGCAACGGTGCTGGGGCTCGCCGTAGAGGCTGCCGCGCTCGATCTGTACCGGCCGGGCCTTGCGCCGCTGGCCTTCCGCATCCCGGACGTCCCCTTCGTCGTCCCGAAACTGCCGCTCCTTGATCACCAGGACCGGGATGGGCTTGTCCTTCCATTCGGTGATGCGCAGCACGAAGGGGGCCTTCGCGTTGAGCTTGGCCAGGCGCTCGGCGTGGTACTGCTTAAGGTCGAGCTTCTGTTTCTTCTTGGACATGCGGGTGTGTGATCTCTTAGCCGCGGAGACGCTCGACCAGCTTGCAGTCGGGTTGCGGTGCACTGATGACGATCTGGACCTCGGCCTGCTGCTGGTCGGTCAGGTCGAGTGCGATGTCGAACAGCTCGTCGAGGGTGCGGATGTCCTCCGGCGCCAGGGTCTGGAGCTGGATGTTGAAGAGGCCGCCCTGGGGGAGCTTGAGGCCGCTGATCTCTAAGTAGTCGATGGTGGACTTGCCGCCGCTCTTGTAGATCTGGGCGAGCTGTTTGAGCAAAGGCAGCACCTTCTTGCGGCCCTCGTCGCCGCCGATCTGGATGCCGGTCGGCTGCTTAGTGACCCATCCGCGCTTGCTGGCCTCGGGCTTGGTGACGACCTTGTACTCGGGGCCGACGGTTTCCATGATCCAGTCGCTGGCACCCCGCAGGGCGTCGGGCTCTTGGTCCGGGTTCTTGTCGGCGGTGTGGACATAGAGGTGTCCGGCCTTGATCAGCTCGTCGACGGCCTTGCAGATTTCCTGGGTTGGGACGCTTCCATGGGCCTGCTCGACCTTGGAGGCGATCTCGGCCACGGAGCAGTAGCCGGAGGCGTTGATCTCGTCCTGGACCCATTGGCGGATGCGCGTGGGGTCGGGCTTGTCGGACTCGGTCCAGTTGCGCTTCTTGGCGCCCTGGGGCGTGACGATGCTCCAGCCGGCATCGGTGAGGGAGACCTGGTAGGGGATCTCTCCAGTGTCGCGGGAGTGAAACTCGGCGGGCTTCTCGGACTCGGCCTCGCCCATGCGGAACAGGCACCAGGCGCCGTGGTTGACGCCGGCACGGATCAGGGTGTCGAAGACGCTGGACTCCTCAAGCAGGGGCCAATCGCGGCGGCGGGCGAAGTCGGCGCGCAGCTCGGCCAGGGTGCGGTAGTCCTGGTTGGCGAAGAAGAGCTTGGCCGCGGAGGCGCCGGCGGTGGTGGTGCCGGCCAGATCCAAGGTGACCAGCTCGCCATCGTTGAGCAGGACCTCTTTGATACGCTCAATGACGGACACGCCGCCTTCGCCGCCGGCGGTGCTGATCTCGCGGCGGACGATCTTGCCGCCCTGCCCCGGAAACCAGAGGTTGCGATAGGCCTGGGTGACGACGGTGATCAGGGCCTGCTCGCGCTCCTTGGTGTCGCGGCTGAAGGTCTGGTCGCTCAGCGCCGACTCGGCGAGGCCGAAGGCGGCCGGGTCCTGCTTGAGGATGCGGCGGGCGAGCACATCGACGGCGATGCTCTGGAGACGGTCGCGCAGCTCAAGGGCGCGGGTCTCCTGGTTGTCGAGCATGTCGTCGCCGGAACGCTGGTCCCCCTTGACTCTGACGGTGTCCGGGATCAGAAGCAGGACCAGGTTCTGTTCGATGCGCGGCCGGTTGGGACCGGCCTGGGTGATCATCTCGTCGGGCCGGATGCTGTCGGCATCCAGGGCGATCAGGGCCAGGGTGGGCTTGCCGGTCTTGTCCGGGATGCGCTCTGGGACCGTCACCTCGGGGATGACCTCGAAGTGGTGCTGTCCCGCGGTCACGACCTTGCGGGAGGTCTGGCCCAGCAACTCTTCGATGCGATCCGAGCCGCGCAGGCCGCGGCGGATGTCGGCGAGCACGCGGTTGATGGAGACGCCGGTACTGGCGTAGTAGCGGCCCTCGGTCTCGGAGAAGCGCAGGTAGTAGGCGTTGGAGCGGATGGCATCCAGGGCGGTCTCGACCTGGGGTGGGGTCATGCCGGGGAAGGCGGTGGCGAACAGGGCATCCTGCTTGCTGATGCCGAAGACGTTGGAGGCGAGTCCGTCGCCGAACCCGGCCAGGCTGTGCAGGAAGACGGTCTTCCAGGTGTCCTCGTAGAGAGGGAAGCCCTCGGGATGGGGGTTGTGCTTGTCCATCAGGGCCGCGTTGCTGTCGCGGGAGCCCAGCTCGTTGCTGTCGGCGCCGCCCACGTCGGCGGTGACGATGGGCAGCAGCTCGGCGCTTTCGGTGCGGCTGATCAGCTCGTCGGAGAGGCGATGGTCACGCAGGTCCAGATGACAGGTATGGATCGCCGGGACCGCCGCATGCTTTCTCCAGAGGTTGGAGACGGTCAGGGCGAGGACGCGCAGGACGCCTCGGGTCCCCTGGAAGGTCTCGACCGTGGAGAGCTTCCCGGTGAGATAGTCGACCAGGGTCGGGTGAAAGGGGTAGTGGGTGACCATGCGCTCGCGGAAGGTCTCCTGGCGCGCGGCCTCCGGCAGCAGGGTCGCGGTGCGCCGGTACATGTCCATGTAGGCGTCGGCGGTACGGGCCGCGGCGTCCTGGTCGATGCGCCCGAACAGGCGGCGTGCGAGCACGCGCGAGATCTCTTGGCCGCGGACCGGGGTCACGGTGGTGACGTCGCGGGCGACGACGCTGCGGACCTCGCCGTCGGCGCGGCGGGCAATGTCCAGGGCCTCGGTCTTGCTGACCTCCTCGCCCTTGGCCTGGGAGATGATCTCCGCGAGCATCGCGGTCTGGCGGGCGAAGGCGTCCTTCTGGCTGGCCAGGGTCAGGACCACGGCGATGCCGGTGTGGTCCTTGGCGTACTGGAACAGGGACATCAGGAAGGTGGCGACGCTGGAGCGACCGCCGGGCCGAGCCGCTTCGACGCGGGCGGCGTAGGCCGCCAGCTCGTCGAGCATGATGAGGACCCGCCGGCCCTTGAGGACCAGGTCGAAGTATTCGTCGCCGGGGGAGCCGAAGGAGGTCGCGGTGGCGCCGATCTCGCGGTAGAGGTCCTCGCCGCCAATCTGGAAGGCGATCTCGCCCCAGAGGGTGTAGGGGATCAGACGCGAGCCTTTGGTCTCGTGGATCGTGACCCGGTCGCCGGCGATGCCGACGACGGTGGTCTCGCCTGCGTTCAAGAGCAGGGCGGGGTCGATCAGCTCGCGGGCGGCCTCGGCAACCTCGGTGCCGCGGTAGGCGAGATGGGTGGCCCCGATCAGGGTGTGGGTCTTGCCGCCCCCGAAGGCGGTCTCCAGGCGCTGGATGGCGGGGTAGCTGGCGTCACTGCCCTTGAGGCGGCCGAAGATGTTGCGCAGCACCTGGCGCATGCCTTCCGTGGGGTAGGTGCCTTCGCCGAAAAAGGCGACGGGGTCCGTGTAGACGTTCTCGATGACATCGGTCTCGCCCCGGTAGTGGCCGATGACCTGCATCAGGTTGGCAGTGAAGATCTCGGGGTTGAAGGTCCCGGCGAGCAGGTCCTTGCGCGGCGTGCATGCGTCGAGGATGGACATCGTCATGCGGCTTGGTCCTTTGGTGCGAGCGTGTTCGTGTTGGCTAGCTTGTTCTTGTCGGTATGCCCGTGGGCGTCGGCGCTTCGGGGTCGTCAGGCGCCGGCTCGGCGATCTCGATGCCTTCGCGTGCGCAGTAGTCGCGGATCATGACCTCGACCATGTTGGTCAGGCTGCGGTGATCCCGAGCCGCCGCCGTGCGCAACGCGGCCTTGATCGTCGGCGTGACGCGGATCGTCATGGTCTCGGACTTAGCGACGGGCATGGGGATCGGGACGGTCGGATCTCTGCACGCAAATGTACTGCACGGTGATAGTACACTGCTTGCACGATTTGCGGTCGGCCGGGAGGGGATTCCGGGGGGCGCCGAGCGCTTGGCCGAAGGCCCGATGACGGGTTCTGGCTTCAGGACGGCTGGCTCGCTCGGGAGTCGCCGAGGGGTTGGTAGCCCCGCTGGGCTCGGCGCCTGATGATCTCGTCGACCTGCACGATGCCTGCCTCGTAGGAGGCGACACCCGTGCTGTGCATCCGGCCGCGGTTCGAGCCGATGCCGCCCCAGACCTTGATCAGGGTCCAGTCGCCGAACAGATCCTGGCCGAGGAAGACCTGGTAGTACCGGGCCTTTGTGGGCTTGGTCCAGGCGAGTTGCTTCGAGGAAGGGGCCATAGGGTGATCGATGACTGCTAGGCAACGGCCCTCTTGGCGCTGGCTAGAAGTCCAGTATGCGCTCCAGTTTGCGGCCGGCGCCGATGCAGGCGATACCTGCCGCAAAGATGGCCGCAACCAATAGGAATGTCGGTAGGGACTGAGGAATCCACCAAGTCGGAATGCCTGGCAATACCTCGGCGAGCGTCGGTGCTGCGCTGTTGGTGCCGCCGATTTGACTGATCGCGGAAGACGCGGTAACTGCAAAGCGCCCAAACGCGCCGGCAATGGCGAGAGCACCGGCCAGCCAGACCAGGACACGCCCTAGGTCGATCAGGCGCGTGGGCCTCGACATGAAGAAGTCGGCTAGAGCATCGACAATGCCGCCGAACCACTCCCAGCGACGGGGACTCGTGGACAGTGAAGAGGGTCCGTGGAATCGCTTGCCTGAACCGAACATCGGACTCTGCCTTTATTGATCGTAGAATACCGGCGAGTTCGAAGACGCCTTCATAATCTCGATGGAGTGCGTGCAGTCCGCACGATTAACGTAGCTCTCGCTGCTACGAGCGATTGCCTCGCGGTTTCCTGCGTAGTAGATCCAATACCACTGCCCACGCGCGTCCTTTTTCTGCCAGTAGCACGGGTACGTAACCTGAGCCATAAACGAGCCTCCTCACTGCTTTTCGATTCCCGACGTCTTGCTGGTTTCAGCATTGCTTCGCAGCGCAGAGGACTGCGCTGCCACATCGCCGGTGCCTGACAGCGAACCGCTGCGCGGCCGATTACTTCTCGCGGCGCACGCCCTTGAAGGGCGTTTTGTCCGTTGTCTTGACGTCCATGAACCGACCCGTGGTCGTGTCGCGCTTCACGTAGTTCCCAGCCGGAGTCTGGGTCTGGCTGCGTTGCCGCACCGCGCCGTTGCGGTGCCCGTCGCCCGGTGTGCCGTTTTTCGCCATGTCGGTCTCCAGGTAGTTTCAGTGCGCATACATTACATACGCATTTTGCGCACGTCAAGTCACCGTTTTCCGCGACGAGAGGGCCGGACTTCGTTATGATCCCAGCATGACTTCCCCCCCCAGCGAACCTAGGCTCCACCTGCTCAACGATCTTCCGCGCGTCCAGGTTGAGCGCTTAGCCTTCATCGACTTCCGCCTTTATTTTCTCGGCGAGCTGCGGCGCGCAGACCTGATCGGTCGCTTTCGCATGGCACCCGCGGGTGCCACGCGGGACATTGCTCTGTACCGCGAGATCGCCCCGTCGAACCTGGAGTTCGACGGCAGTCCCAAGTCCTACGGGCCTAGTGCGGTTTTCAAGCCGCTGTTCGATCATGTGCCGCAGCGTGTTCTGACGGCGCTGTCTCAAGGATTTGGGGAAAGTGCGGACAAGACCCTTGGGGCGTTGGTGCCGTGCGAATATCCGCTGGCCCTGAGCATGCCGAGCATGGCCGTGCTGGCGCCCATCACCAGGGCGATTAATCGCGGCAAGGCTGTGGCGCTTGAGTACGTTTCGGTGACCAGCGGGAGGGGTAAGAGAGAACTGGTGCCGTTGGCCCTCGTCGACACGGGGAACCGATGGCATGTGCGGGCGTTCGACCGCAAGTCATGGGAGTTTCGGGACTTCGTCCTCACTCGCATGGTCGAGCCCGTCATCTTGGAGTCGAGCCCAATCTTGCCGGAGGAGACGGCGGCGCACGACGTTCAGTGGAACCGCGTTGTTGACCTGGAACTCGTCCCGCACCCGGGACATCCTCGACTGGAGGCGGTCTGCATGGACTACAACATGCCCGACGGCGTCCTGCGGGTCAGAGTTCGGGCGGCGAATGTCGGCTACATGCTGCGCAGATGGATTGTGGACTGCTCCCCGGATCACAGCTTGACGGGCAAAGAGTACGCGCTGTGGCTTAAGGACCCCCTGGTGCTCTACGGCGCGAACAACGCGCTGGTCGCTCCTGGCTACCGAGACCCAAAAACCACAAGCCGCAGTTAGTATTCCCCTGCCTAGCGGAGGCCGGTCCGGGCGTGAAGGCAGAGGAAGGGTAGTCGGCTGTTAGCGGCGGTGAAGAAGCGCGGGAAAATGGCGGACAAAGCCCGTAAGCACTGCATGGCAATCCCATGGCAGCGATTGTCCGGCATGCCGCTACGGGCATCAAGGAGCTTCCCTCGCGCGCTCGGGACTCCTCCTTGACACCCGTAGCGGCATGCCAATCGGGGGTCGCCATGAGCTTGCCACGCGGTTCTGGATGGCGGTAGCACATCGGCACCAAATTGCAAGGCCCGAAATCGCTGTCCACCAGATTTGCGCGGGTTTTCACCGCCATCCACAGTCGGCGACTTGGCATCTTGGATTCGCTGGGGCTTCAAGAGTCAGCCTGGCGCTCCCTGCGCAGCCGTCCGAGGGTGCTTTCGAAGCTCCATAGGGTGAAAGTGAACCCCTGCGCGTGCAGGGTCGCGAGGACGGCCGCGTGGCTGGCGCCGGCGGTCAGCGCTGCTTCCACATCGTCGAGGACTTCCCGCAGGCGGGCCGTTTGAGAACGGGGCGAGCGGGCGTGCTCGGCCGCTAGTTCTTGGAGAGCGGCGGAGACCTTTTCCTTGTCGATGAGTTGTCCATCCATGCGCCGGCCGGGCTCTGGGGCCTCGACAGACTGGTGTCCTCGCACGAGGAGGCCCGCGCTTTCGATGTCTTCGCGGCGAATCTGGCCTATTTTGCGATGCGCGAGAAGGTACGCATTGCCCGCGAGCATGCCTCCAGCCAGAACCCGCAGGCGATTTCGTTCTCGGCCCCGACCGGCAGCGGCAAGACGGTGATGATGGCGGCCCTGTTCGAGGACATCTTCTTCGGTACGGTCGGCCTTCCGCCCCAGCCGGATGCGGCGATCCTGTGGGTCTCGGACACGGGGCGTCCATGCCGAGCAGCCTACACACTCCGGTAAGTCACGCCGTGAGCCAGTGGGGGTCGTCGCACGCCGAATACGGCAGTCGGGGCCGGGGGGCTGGACGTTACACCAGCATAGACCCGCCTCAGCCTTGTAAGAAAAATTGGTCATTTTTTCTTACAAGATATAGCCT
>CALMYW010000470.1 GCA_937873665.1 uncultured Sphingorhabdus sp. | reverse complement strand
CCCCCGGTCGATCTCCGCGACGTGGCGTTCCCCCACGCGCCCGAGCGCGTGGATGAGTCCCGTGACTTCACTCTCACCCGCGAGGCTGTAGATGATCCGCTTGCCGCGGCGATCGGCATTCACCAGCCGCGCCCGGCGCAAGATCTGCAAATGCCGCGAAGTATTGGCGAAGGTCAGCCCGGACCGGGCGGACAGATCCTCAACACTGCGCTCGCCTTGGGCGAGGTGCTCCAGCAGTTCAAGGCGGTGCGCATGACCAAGCGCCTGCGCCACGTCCGCGAGATGGCCGTAGATTGTCTGCTTGGGACCCATGCTTGACATTACCTCGTTTCAGTTGAACATTCCGCAGAATGATTGAATGAGTCTTACGGGACTCGAGCAAGGAGTTCAATCCCATGATCCTGCGCCAGTTCCTCCACCGCGATCCGGTCGGCATATCCTATCTATTCGGCTGCGGCGGCAAGGCAACCTGCGCGGTGGTCGATCCTGTCGGCGAGATCGAACCTTATCTGCGCGCAGCTGAGGAAGGCGGCATGCAGATCCACTACGTGATCGATACCCATGTCCATGCCGACCATCTCTCGTCCGGGCATGAACTCGCCAAGGCGACGGGGGCACAATACGTGCTCGGCGCCAATGCCGAGGTCGACTTTCCCTTCCGCGCCGCGGCAGACGGTGAAGTGCTGCCGCTTGGCAATGTCACGGCCGAGGTCTTGCACACCCCCGGTCACACGCCAGAACATATCTGCCTTCTCGTCACCGACCACACGCGCACCGACGAGCCCTGGTTTGTCCTCACTGGCCACACACTGATGGTCGGCGACCTCGGACGCACCGAGCTGGCCACCAGCGCCGTCGAGGGCGCACGCGAACTGTTCCGCAGCGCCGCGCGGCTGAAGTCATTGCCGGATCATGTCGAGGTGCTCGCGGGCGCCTATGCCGGGTCGGTGTGCGGGCGGCGGCTGAGCGGCAAGCCGTGGTCGACGATCGGCTTCGAGAAGCGCCACAATGCCGCCTTTGCCATCACCGACGAAGAGACGTTCGTGGCTGAGATGATCGCGGAAATTCCGCCGCCACCGCCCGAGGCTGCCCGGCTCAGGGCCGTCAATGCCGGTCTTGCCGTTCCGGCGGTGTGACCGTGCCGGATCTGGCCATCCCCGGCGAAAAGCCGAAGCGAGCGATCCGCCTCGGTCTCAAGGAAAACTGGCCACAATTCGCCCTGCTGGTTCTGGTCAACGCCTTCGTCGGCGGCATGGTCGGGATCGAGCGCACGGTAGTGCCGCTGATCGGGGCGGAGGAGTTTCATCTCGCCTCGACCACCCTGATCACGTCCTTCATTGTCAGTTTCGGCCTGGTCAAGGCGTTCGCCAATCTTGTCTCTGGCCAGCTTGCCGACGTTTGGGGGCGCAAGCGCGTCCTCGTGCTGGGCTGGCTGTTCGGCTTACCCGTGCCGTTCATGATCATCTGGGCGCCGAGCTGGGAATGGATCGTCGCAGCCAATGCGCTGCTCGGTATCAACCAGGGGCTGGCCTGGTCGATGACGGTAATCATGAAGGCCGATCTGGTCGGTCCGAAGTCGCGCGGGCTGGCCGTCGGGCTCAACGAATTCGCGGGCTACCTCGCGGTCGGGGTGACGGCCTTTCTCACCGGCTACCTTGCCTCCCGTTATGGTCTGCGCCCCGTCCCGATTTACCTGGGCATCGGCTATGCCGCCCTGGGCCTGCTGTTCTCGGTCCTGCTCATCCGCGACACCCGCGATCATGTTCGCGCCGAAACCGAGGCGCATCCCCGCCAGCAAGCGACGGTCAGCTTCTCCGAAGTCTTTGCCCTGACCTCGTACCGGGACCGCAACCTGTTCGCGGCGTCGCAGGCCGGGGTGGTCAACAACCTCAATGACGGCATGAGTTGGGGCATTTTCCCGTTGTTCTTCTCGTCGCTTGGCCTTGGGGTCGAGCGGATCGGCGTGCTCAAGGCGCTCTACCCGGCAAGCTGGGGTCTGCTGCAGGTGGCAACGGGACCGCTCAGCGACCGGTGGGGCCGCAAAGGTCTTATCGTCTGGGGCATGTGGGTGCAGGGCGCCGGCTTGCTGGTCACCGGCTCGACCAGTCATTTTGGCTGGTGGATCCTGGGCAGTCTGTGGCTCGGAACCGGCACCGCCATGGTCTATCCCAGCCTCATCGCCGCCGTATCGGACGCCTCGCACCCAAGCTGGCGAGCGCGCTCGCTCAGCGTTTACCGCTTCTGGCGTGACCTCGGTTACGCGATCGGCGCATTGTCAGCGGGTCTGATCGCCGATTTCTTCGGCTTCTCGGCGGCTATCCTCGCCATCGGCGGACTGACCCTCCCGTCCGGGCTCCGGGGCGCCGC
>CALMYW010000469.1 GCA_937873665.1 uncultured Sphingorhabdus sp. | reverse complement strand
GGTGAAACGGGAAGTTCAACCGCATGGTTCGGTGCATTGAACCTGTACTCGGTCGTACTCGATGAAGGAACGCCTTGAAAGAAGCACTTGAGCCGCTCCTTATCGCCAAAATGAGCAAATAGCGCATCGATAAACGCTCTCTTGCCATCGCTACGCCCGGTTGAACCAACCAGATCGTCAATGGTGAACCAGACCAGTTTTTTTTCCGGATCCGCATCGATTTGATCCAACAAGCGCGCCTCCCCTTCAGGTGTCAGCGAGATGTCGTAAAGCGCAAGCAAATACTCAGTCAGCGCATGTGCGTTTCTTGCGCCTTCGACCTTCCGGTAGGGTTTCAGCACCACACTTGGGGTTGCGCGCCAGTCTTTGCTGGATAGTTTGAGTTCCTCGTTCAGTTCCCGGTTAAGCGTCTTTGTTTCAAGAACGCCCATTGCCAGGCTCGACTCCGACTTATGCAACTGTCGCAGTACGGCCGGGTCTTGTTTGCCCTTCGGAAGATCAAAGGGCTTGAAACGCCCACCAGGGAAACCGTAGTTCTTGACCTCCGGCCGCAAACGATCCTCCCGGCGATGGAGAAGAAAACTGTCGCCCAACCGGATGAGTCCCCAGGCAACGTAAACGAACCGAACGGGAGTTGGCGAGCGAGTCGGATGAAACTCCTCGCGCCGGTTCTCAAGCTCGCTAAGTAGCTTGCGCTGTTCTTCTACGTCGTCTTCGCGGGTCGAGCGCCAATAGTTCCCCGCGAAAAAATGCTGCCCGGGAACCGCAAGCGTCTGAAGCAAAGAGCGGCCTAACAGTGACGCCGGAAAGGAAACAAAGGCCCACTGGCCTTCATTCAGCAGCCGAGCATCGAGAAGGCCACACGCTTCAAAAATCCTTCGAACGCACTGCACGACCCCTGGTCCATTCGGCCTCGGCAGTCGCTTGATCAACTCAAGCTCGGAAACCTCCTCGCGAAGATCGTCCTCTTCAGAGTGCAGTGGCAAGGCCTCGAGCAGGCAGCTGAAAGGATTCGTTTCCATATCCAGATGGCGGTTTGTCAGGGAATTCAGCATACAGCCAATCGATTCACCAAAGAGTTCTCCCCTCGTTCTCCCCTGACACGCCTCGATCTGCAACCTACATTGCAAACCCCAACGACGCCAACCAGGAGAGAACCATGGCAAACATCCCGCACTCCAGCCGGTACCGCACCTCCGGCAACAAGCCTTCCGCAAAAACGGGCGCAGCAAACGGCGCCTGGTCAGCCCGCAACAGCCACAACGCACATGACTGGGCCAGGCCCCAGCCTGCCAGCCCCAACTGGCCTGCGGGTCTGGCTGGGCTGGTGGTCCTCGGCCTGCTGATCGCCTTCCCTTACCACGTATTGGGTGTCATCTGCTTCGGCCTGCTGCTCACCTGGTTCTTTGGCAAGAAGTAGGCGCCACCAGATACCCCGACCCTTCCAACCAATCTCCCGAAAGGAACAACCATGGAAAAGATCGTCGTCTTCCTCGACTACGCCAACACCAACGCCGCGCTCCAGCAACAAGGCGCCACACCCGACTACCCCGGCCTGCTCTCCTATCTTTCTGAGGGGCGCTTTCTGGTCGAAGCGCACGCCTATGTGCCGATCGATCCGCGCAACCCGCATGGCCGCGACCGCCAGATTGAGGCGCTTTGGCAGTCCGGCTGGCTCGCCCACACCAAGCTCGGCGCCATTGCCGGAGACAGCTACAAGTGCGACTTCGACGTCGAGATCACCCTCGACCTGATGCGCACGGCTGAAATCATCAAGCCGGACATCATCGTCCTCGTATCGGGTGACAAGGACTTCGTCCCGGTCATGCTTGAACTTCGCCGGCGCGGCATCCGGGTCGAAGTGGCTGCTATTCCCGAGGGCAATGCGGCCAGGGAAGTGATCCTGAAGGCCAGCGGCTTCATAGACCTCCGTGAATACCTTGAGCATGGCCAAGGCATCGAGCACGGCGATGCGGAATCAGCCCTTTGGGCAGACGAAGTCGAACTCGCCAGCCCCGACATCCCAGCCGAATCGGATGACGATCTGGCCGCGGACCATCCGGATTTGATGACGCGCCCCGCGCGCGGCGTAACCGGTTACCCCCGCCCTCCCGCAGCGAGCAACTGAAACCATCCACCACCACTGCCACAAAGGAGAACTCACCATGGCAATCATCATCAACGGCCGCCGCATCGACCCGACCAGCATCGGCAACGGTGTCAGCGGTAGCGAACTCATCGCCAAGGCCCGAGCCAGCCACGGCCGTCGCCCCATCATCGAGAGCGGCGGGCACGTGTCGCAGATTGAACCAAACAAGCGCTACAGCGCCTCAGAGCTGGTCGACAAGCGCGGCCGCGGCGCAAAGCTGACTTCGATGCCGGATCGCTCGAAGGGGTACGGCTTGACGGGCAACCGCTCCCGTGAGTCCAGGCAGATCATCACCGAGCAGGTGTACGACGTCGCGACCCACATGTTCCGGCAGGGCGTAGATTTCGATGAAGAGAACGCCGACTGGATGGTTGTGCCCGACTATCCCCTGCCCCGCCTGGCAGGGGATTGCCCGCTCGACCGCGCTACTGATCGACTTTCCGAAGGATTACCCGATGCGTCCGCCAGTTGGCTTCTACCTGCCGGACAACCTACCGATGGCGCACGACGGCCATTTCTTCAATTTTGCCGCCCACGGAGCTTCGCAAGCGCCGATCCACGAAGGCTGGAAATGGTATTGCGTCTATATCCACGCGGGCGCTTGGCGCCCCGCCAAGGACTGGCGCCACGGTGACAACCTATTCACGTACTTCCACCTGATCGGTGAAGCGCTGGGAAATCGGGGGTGAGCATGACGCAATCTGTCTGCCCCGTGATTCGATTTCCGCAGGGCATGTTCCCGGAGTTGCGCAACAGCCTGATCGCGGACCTCGAACGGGAGACCTTCGCACTCCTCCTCGGAAAACGAACGGTCGTAGACGATATGTGCGTGATCAAGGTCGTGGAGGTGGTTCACCCCGCGCCGGACGACTACGATGACCAAAGCCTGATGTCCCTCCGCCTCAAGCGCGAGTTCGTCTATCGGCAACTGGTCCGGATGCAGGAGCAGGGTGACGTCGATACGTTGATCGACGTCCATACCCATCCTTTCTGCCGCGACGGTGCGGCCTTCTCTGGTGTCGACGACCGGGATGAGCGCGATTTCGCGCGGTGGCTGAATGACACCTTGGACGACGTCGGGTACGCCAGCATCGTCCTCTCGCAGTCCGACTACGCAGCGCGGGTGTGGGATATGCAAGACAGGCACCCGGTGGCCACGCCGGCCCGGGTCAAGACGCAGATCATCGCTGAGGCTTGGCCTTGCGCTGACGCACGGCGAGACGACGCGCCCGGCCGCGCCTCGACCGACCTCCATGGGGGTTTCCTTGCTCGCACTACCTTGGCGCTGGGCCTGGACGTGATGCGCACAATCGTCTCGGACCAGACGATCACCGTTGTCGGCGTCGGTGGCCTGGGGTCGGTGATCGCAGAGAACCTGATCCACATGGGTTTTCAGTCGGTTCAACTAATCGACCCGGATATCGTCGAGATCACCAACCTCAACCGCATCGTCGGCGCATCCCGCAGCGACGCGCTCGAATCCCGCCTCAAGGTCGAGGTGGTCAAGGCGCACCTCCTGACAATCAACCCTGATGCGCTAGTTGAGGGACACGCAGTTGGCATCGAGGACCCATCCGCACTCCCCGTGCTGATGCGAAGTGACTGGATCGTGCTCGCGACCGACAATCACTTCAGCCGGTTTCATGCGCAGAAATTCGCACTGCAACTGGCCCTACCGTTGATATCCGCCGGCGTAAACATCACGGTTGAAGAGGACCGAATTGCGGATTGGAGCGGTGAGGTGATCGTTGCCCGGTCAGGGGACGGCCTCTGCCTGAACTGCCTTGGGCGCATCAACCCGACCCTGGTAGCCGCCTACGAACACAGGGCAGACACGATCGGTGCGGAACTGGTCAAGAAGGGCTACGTCACCGGGCAAGAGGTCAAGGAGCCGGCCGTAAAGACGCTGAACGCGATCATCGGGGCGATGACGGTTGATTTGCTGATCAATCAGCTCACGCTGCGACAGGCGCCCCTTCCCAGCTGGGTTTATGAGAACAATTGTCAGTTCTCAATCTATCCTGATCAGGTTGCGCAGGAGGCAGGCCAAGCTCCTTGCTATTTTTGCGGATAATGCCGTCTACGCGTGCCCCTTGAGAAGCTGAATGCCGCAACCGAAAAACAATCGGTTTGAGCAAGAAGGCTACTCATTCTGAGTAGTTTCGCCAACTCGTTGAATCAAGAATGCGCGCATTTAGTTGGAAACAAAAGAGCAGATAATCACGATGTCAAACACACCAAACCATCTCTCAGATGAATTAATCGAGAAAAATTGCGAAGGCAGGGCTTTCAATTCATTGAACAAATCCGGAATAGCTTTCTTAGAAAAAAAGAAAAAAGATGACGAATCGGTGATTCTATTTGCCAACAATTTTCTAAACGAAGAAGATTGTTATCGACTCCAGAGGGGATCCACCATTGGTTTCGACTTATGGAGAAGCAAAGGAAAACTTCAAGCACGTCGTATTTGGATTAAATCAGATCCGATCCTTTCTAAACCGATTCGAGGCTTGGTATTAGATTGGCCTTGGACATATGGGCATATTAATCTAGGTGGATCAAGTCGTAAATTCGCGCATGAAACCATGCTAGACAATTGCTCATATCTAACTCCAGGTGATGTCGTGGAAGTGAATCTAGACGATGCTGGAGAAATCGTACGAATTTCCAAAACTTCTGAATGGGATGATACAGAACTCTCGCAGTACGAGAAAGACCTCGGGATGGGGGCTCCGACGGCGTGGATTTCAGCCCTTCGCGCGAGCATCGACAATAGCGAGCGATGGGATGTCAATGACAAGCCAGAGAGTTCCATTCTCAGGAGCTATTTCAAGTTCACATATTTGCGGCAACAAGAGACACCGGGGCATCTGATCCATTCGGACTCAAAGATGTGCTGGAACACAGGATTAATGGATCAGAATGGAGACGACATATTAGCAGAGTTTAATGTTGCGACTTACGCTGACGGTCAAACCGGACCTAAATACAGATGGACAAGATTTTTATCCGTTGCAGACAAGTCAGCAACTGCATGGAGAGACGCCCCGCGTGCCAGATATTGGGAGTCCGAAGATCGAGGCGACCTTATATACGACACGGATAAAGGAGTTCCAACGATTCAATCGGAGCACATCGGAGAGAAGATTGATGAACGATTCCCCGAGGGTATGCGAAACTGGTCCCGATCGGATGTCGTCAGAGCAGTTCGGGAGGCCGCAGTCCATGCTGTAGAGCGGGTTCGGCAAAACTACAAAACTGCAATTCCGCAGTATTTTCGATCTCACTCCGGAAGAGGCAAAGGGAGCATCCAGTTGCTTCTGCCGTTGAAATTCCCCGGATCGCCTCGGCCGTCCTTGGCCCTTGCCGTAAGGCGTGATGGCGATGCGTACTATGCGGCCACCGTGCTCAAAATTGAATGGGCTTACACCTACGCGCGGTTGCTTACCAAACCCGACACTGAATGGCTTAACCCCTTCGAGCAGCAAGATCTATCGAGCAAAGGATAAAGCCACTCGCGCAAGCGTGGACTGATATGCCGTGCTCCAATTGCAAGGTGGATCGAACAACCACGCGCCCGAGGCGCATTCCATTCATATTGACTGTGGCCGAGGTGGCTGCTTTGCTGAGCGCTATGACCGGAGTCGAGCTGTTGCTGACCAAGTGGCTGTACGGCATGGGCATGCGGCGCAATAAAGGACTGCGCCTGCGGGTGAAGGATGTAGATTTTGATCGGCGTGTGCTGGTGGTGCGTGATTTCAAGGGCGGCAAAGACCGGTTGGTGATGTTGCCGCAGACCCTTGCGGCAGCGCCAGCCCACTGAACGCGCTGGTTGTGGCCTGATGGCACGCGCCACGGATGTCTAGACCCCCCTTGCGAATACATCAATATCAATAGCTGCTCATGACCATTCCACGTTGGGACGAGGCCGTTTTGATGCTGATTCGATGCGTGAATCTACCTTCACAGGCCATGCCAGCCCTTCAGGCGATTCCGACACGCCTACCGCCCACGCTCACCTGAAATCCCGGCTCCCCGTCATCAGATCGCCCAACAGCGGCGTGAGGTCGCGCAGGCGGGGGGCGATCAGGGGACGCACTTCGCCGCCGCTTTCCACGTCGCGCTGCCAGGTGCCCTGCACCGCCAGCAGGCGGGCGCGCCCCA
>CALMYW010000468.1 GCA_937873665.1 uncultured Sphingorhabdus sp. | reverse complement strand
CGTTCTGGATGACCTACAACCAGGCAAAATCGCTCGGAGCCCAGGTCCGCAAGGGCGAGAAGTCGACCATTGCGATCTTTTACAAGAGCTACACTAGGCAAGTGGAAGCCCCCGATACTGGCGAAAAGACCGACGAAGCCCGCCGGGTGCTGAAGGCCTATCCGGTTTTCAATGTCGACCAGGTCGAAGGCCTGCCCGAGCGCTTCCATCCGGCTGCAACCTTGGAACTGGTCGAGCCCGAAGGGCGCGAGGCCGAGCTCGACGCCTTCTTCGCGGCAATCCCCGTTAATCTTCGCCACCAGGGCTGCGAGGCCTATTACGAACCGACTGCGGATCGCGTCACGATGCCGCCGGTCAGCCTGTTTGGCGGGTTCGATCACTACTACGCCACGCTCGCCCACGAGCTGTCGCACTGGACAGGCCATGCCAGCCGCCTGGGACGCGATCTCAAGAACCGCTTCGGCACGGCGGCCTATGCCGCAGAGGAACTGGTCGCCTTATCTGGACAGTCTGCACCGTGCCTGACGCACCATTGAACGGTATGCTTTGGCGCGACGCAGGGGGGCATCAGGCCGGATGAAGCGCTATCCATAAGCTGGCGTAATCCGGCCTGATGACCACCGTCCCGCAGGCGCGCAACGTGTGCGATCTGGAGTCGGGAGGGGGTCAGGGGGAGGGACTGACAAGCTGTGGATAATTCAGGTGCGTCGATCGTCATTCAGGAGCGCCGCACGGCGGATGGCCTGGACTCCTACATCCCGGTAATCCTGCGTGATGGTGCGATCTATGATCTCCACCTTGAGCGCTACTTCCTCGATTTGCCGCTGAACGGTTCGCGTTCGCGACACTCGTTGCGCGCCCATGGTTATGATGTTCTGGTCTGGGTTCGTTTTCTCGCTTCGGCCCGCGGCAAGTCCGTTTGGCAAGCCGATGCCGATGATGTCGCTGCCTATCATCGTGCCCGGCGGCGCAGCGATGCTGAGTTCCGGATTTCGGCATCGACGTGGAACCGGGCGATTGCCTCGCTCGACAAGCTTTATCGATGGGCCGAACGGGAGGGTCTGATCGAGCGTACACCTTTTACGCATCGTCAGGTCTGGCGACGATCGCACGATGGGCGCCGGGCGGCAGTCACGGGCCGCAATGACGCCTATGAGCGCGCAGCCCGTCGTCCCGACGTCCGTTTCATCGATCTCACCGATTACCGCGCCTTCCGGGAAGTGGGTTTGCGCGGCCTGACCGTTGAAGGGACCGAGCGTCCTGGAGCGCGTGACCGCAATGGCGCGCGCAACGCGCTGTTCGCCGATCTGCTGGTCACCACCGGCCTGCGCCTCGAAGAGGCATCCCACCTGCTCACTGCCCAGATTCCGGTTGGCGATGCCCGCGCGGAACGGCAGCGGCGGGTAGAGCTTCCGGCGGCACTCACCAAGGGGGACAGGGGGCGTAGCATGTTGCTGCCGCGCCGTTTGTTGCCGGTGTTTGACGCCTATATCGCCGTTGAGCGAGCCGAAGCCGTCGCCAAGTTCGCAAGACGCCGTGGCTGGGAAGCCATCGACCGCCCGATCTTCATCCACTGCCCCTCATTCGGGCCGAGCGCATTGCATCTCGTTGGCGGTGGCACGATGGACATGGAGGTCGTCACACCGGATGAACGCGCAAGGCTTGTTATTTGCGCTGACGATGGAACGCCGCGCGAAGCCGCGGTCCTCTGGCTGACCGAGGTGGGCCATCCTGTGTTGCCCAACTCGTGGGAAGCGATCTTCGCACGGGCGAGCCGCCGCTGCACGGACGCCGGCATCCCGGTCCGGCTTAGCCCCCATCAACTCCGGCATTCCTTTGCAGTCCACATGCTGGCCATGCTGATCCAGCGCCGCCTCGCCGACGCAGCGGCACCAGTGGGCGCCATGGAAGGTTATCGCCAGCTGGTCGGCGATCCGCTTCAACAGGTCCAGCGATTGCTTGGCCATTCGAGCCTCGCGACGACCTCTATTTATCTGGATCATATCGCCACGCGTGCCGATACCGTCGATGCGGCAGTCGAAGAGCTGTTGGCACTCGTACCAGGCTATCTTCGATCATGACCGCTGCTCCACGCAAAGGACGCAAGGTCAGCTTCGAGAAAGAGGCGGCTGCGCCCCAAGCCGATCCATGGTCGCAGATCAGCACGCTGCGCTTCATGATTCATCCCTTATATGGCGGCGAGCTGCTCGTCGATTTCACGGGCTTGCGGCCGCGCGGCCTGGCGCTCGCTTTTGCCCGGAGCCTGTTCAAGCTGGCCGCACCGCGCGGCCCCATCATGGTACGTTCCTCCCTCAAGACATACGCCAACCAGCTGCCAAGCTTCTTTGCCTACCTGGCCGGGACAGGCGACCGGATCAACGGCCCTGCTGACCTTCGCGCCCATCACATCGATGGATTTGAGACATGGCTCAGCGCGCAGGGCAAGTCTCGCGTGCATGGACCAACCTATGTCGCCAAGGTCGTTTCCGTCCTACGTCGCATCGCGGACGACAGCCCTGAGCTTGTCGATCCCGGCTTGCGGGAACGACTGCGCTACGTCAGCTCACACGCACACGTTCGTTCCCGTCCACGCGATGCCTACAGTCCGTATGTAGCCCGCCAGCTGCGCGATGCGGCACGCGCGGATATCGCTGCGATCGAGGCGCGCTTGCGGTCGGGGCCGCAGTTCGATGAGGTGCCGCAGATCGGTGGTGCATATTGCAAAGCCCATGCTGCCATCGAGACATACGGTGTTCTGGGCTACCGTGATCCCACGTTTCAGAGCCTGTACAAGCTGCGCAAAAAGCGCGATCTCACCAGTGACAGGCTTAACCTGAGCCTCCACGCAGCCCACTATCTTACTGCCGACGATATCGTCCCGCTTCTTGTTCTGCTCTTACTCGAGACAGGGCTTGAGCTGGAGTGCTGCAAGTCGCTCACCCTCGATTGTCTGCGCAATGCCGCAGGTGGTACCGTCGATATCGCCTACACCAAGCTGCGGGCACACGGTGCCGAGCACAAGACAATCCGGGTGCGTGATCGCGGCTCATCCACCCCTGGCGGTCTGATCCGACGCATCATCGCCCTATCGTCCAAGGCCAGGGTCCATAACTCCAGCGATAACCTTTGGGTCTATTTTCAGCCGAACGAGATCACCGCAGGTATTCGTCAACTGCGCTTGAAGGTCAGTGCCTGGACGCAGCGCCATTGTATTACCGATGATCAGGGTAAACTGCTCCACCTGTGTCTTTCGTATCTGCGCAAGACGCACAAGGCCTTGTGGTATCTCAAGACCGAAGGCCACATGGCCCGCTTCGCCGTAGGTCATACCGTCGATATCGCGGCACGGCACTACGCCGATATTCCCTCCCTCAGACCGCTGCACGAGCAAACCGTGGCAGATGCCCTCGAAGAGGTGCTCGCTGGTCCAATGCTCCTGCCTCCTCAAGACGAGGACCGGCTGCGCGGCGAGTTGGCAAGCCCTGATCCCGATGATGGGGGCATTTCAACCGCACTGCTCGATGGCGAACAAGACGTCTGGCTTGCAAGCTGTGGCAACTTCTATTCCAGTCCCTTCGCATCCGTCGGCACGCCATGCCCTACACCGTTCTGGGCCTGCCTCGATTGCCGCAACGCGGTGATTACCGCGCGCAAGCTGCCTGCCATTCTTGCCTTTCTCTCCTTCGTCGACGGTCAGCGGGTCGGCCTGAGTGCCGCTGAGTGGACCGCCAAGTTTGGTCATGCCCATGATCGCATCATTCAGCAGATTCTGCCTGTCTTCGCCGAAGACGTCGTGACAAGGGCCCGTGCGCAAGTCGCGAACGACCCTCCCACGGTCTATCTGCCGCCAGAGGCACGGGCATGACCGCTGTCCAGCTTCTGGCGGAGAGCGGCGATGAGCGCGATGCCCTCCCTGTGCTTATGTCCGCGCCTTTGCGCCCCGGCTGCGATCGCGCGCATATTTCACGATACGGCGATCCGGCGTGGGATCTGGCTCCCGGCGTATTTCGCGACAACGCCCGGCGCTGCCATGGCACGGTACATTTTGGCGGTATCGAAGACCCATCCATTGCTGATGCCCTGCGCCAGATTCTCCATGCGCGGCTCAATGTCGATCTCCCCGGTCACCGTTCGCGGCTTGAGCCGGCCGGGGTGCGCGGCGAGGCTAACCGGACCTTGCGCTTTTTCGACTTTGTGAAGTCTCAGCTGGGGCGTTTCGATCTCGGCCGGGTCGATCAGGCTCTGGTCGATCGCTACGCCGGATCCTTGCGCCTTGCCGGGCTGCGCCCAGTTGCAGCGGCAGCGCTGCTGCGGATCGTCTTCGACCTGCACGAGTTGCAGCATCATCTGCCGACTGCGCGCCTGTCCTTCGAACCGTGGCCGGGACGAAGTCCGTTTTCCGTGGCGGGCGCAAAGCATATTGCAGGGGAGAACCGGACGCCGCGCATTCCTGAAGCGATCATGACGCCGCTCCTCTCCTGGTCGTTGCGCTACGTGACCTGCCACGCAGGCGATATCCTCGCCGCACGGGCGGAACTCGATCGCCTCGAAGCAAGGCGCAACCGCCTGATTGCCGCTGAGGAAGGTCTGGATCCCGCTATTCGTCGGTTACGGCAACGCCAACGCCTCCTCGACTATGTTGCAGCCTTGCGGCAGCATGGGCGCGGCATTCCGATCTGGACCACGGCACATAACGGCGCAACGCGAACAGACCCGCAAACCGGCGCCGTCACGCCGCCGATCAACTACCACCTGATCCACCTCCATGCCGGTATCAACGCGCAGGCCGAACCTGCCATGCACCTTGGCCTGGCCACCGGTGCACCAGACCTCATCTCCGCTGCCATCGCAGAACTCGGCACCGCGATCGGCGGCATGGATACGCCCATTTCGGCCGATCCCGATACGGGCCTGCCTTGGCGCACCCGCTTCGATGCCAAGGTTTTGCCCCTCGAAGAGATCATGCTGCAGTCCGCAGCCTATATCGTATGTGCCTTTCTCTCAGGCATGCGGGACAGCGAGATCCAAGCCATGAGGCGGGGATGCTTGTCTATTACCAGAGCCGAAGACGGTACGATCTTGCGGCATCGCATCAAGTCCACTGCTTACAAGGGCAAGCGCGGCGGCGGCGAGGAGACCGAGTGGGTTACCATCGCGCCGGTCGCTGAAGCCATCGATGTCCTCGAACGCCTTTCCGCGCGGGCGGGACAAGCGCGCGGAACAACGACCCTGTGGCCA
Source organism: uncultured Sphingorhabdus sp. (assembly GCA_937873665.1). Next base: position 271 of record CALMYW010000468.1, on the reverse strand, counting down.
GTCCTTACGCTTCGGGCCAATACCAAGACGCACGTCTCTGCAGAGATAGTCCGGCAACTCAACCGGTTCCGCGATCACCTCAACGACCAATTCGGATCCGCGCAGGCACCCGTCATTCCTGCCGGACCCGACGGCCGACCATGGCGTCTGACAACGCGTCAGTTTCGCCGCACAATCGCCTGGCACATCGCCAACCGGCCCTTCGGAACAATTGCCGGCATGATCCAGTACAAGCATGCCAGCGTTGCGGCTTTCGAAGGCTATGCTGGCA
>CALMYW010000467.1 GCA_937873665.1 uncultured Sphingorhabdus sp. | reverse complement strand
CGCCCAGCGCGACCATGTGCCACAAGTGCAGCACCAAGGCGCTGGTGCTGATGGACGGGTGTGCGACGTGCTTGAACTGTGGGTATAGCAAGTGCGGGTGAGGGTAGCGCACAACCAAGCGATAACCGCGGGGTCAGGTTCGGAATGGAACCTGGCCCCGAATTATTTGTGATGCGTGTGGACAGAGGCTTCGAAGAATGCTCGTCGAATCGATCACAATTAAGAAATTCAAGGCAATTGATCAGCTCCAGCTCAATCTAAAGCGTATCAATGTCTTGGCCGGCGGCAACAATGCGGGAAAAAGTTGTGCCTTACAAGCCATACACGTTGCAGTAGCTCTTGCACAAACAGCAAAAGCTGAGGGGGCAGCCAATTTTGCTCCGGAAAAGCTGCGATATGCCCCCACAGATCTTTTTATCGATCTGAAGCATAAAGACAAGCTCTCGGAGAGTGGGGCGCCCGTATCGGTAGAATTCTCAGTTGACGACGACGGAGTGAAGCGATCATTTGATGTAACGCTGCGTCGTGGAAGGAACAGCACCATTAGCACCGTGAGTCCCGGAGGATTGTCACAAGGCTTAGGTGCGGCTTTGGCAAGCTCTGAACGGCCATTTAGTGTTTATGTGCCTGGGCTTGCAGGAATTCCTAGTAGAGAAGCGTACCAAGGTCGACTGGTCGTTGATCGAGGTGCCGTTCGCGGTGACGCGAATCTCTACTTGCGAAACGTGCTGTATCGGCTTTTTCGCGATCCAGTTAAGAAAGCCAAATTCGAAGAGCGCTTAGCAAAGCTATTCCCAGGACTGGAAATTGTCGCGGCAGGATTCGATGAGAATCGGCATGAATACATTCCCATTGACTATCGGCGGCACGGTGTCCAGAGGCCTTTGGACATGGTTGGGACGGGGACGTTGCAAGCGATTCAAATCTTGGGCTACGTAAGCTTCTATCAGCCTGCGCTTCTGCTCTTGGACGAGCCAGATGCGCACCTGCATCCCGATAATCAAGTCAAGCTAGTTCAAGCTCTAGACATTCTTTCCCGGGAGGAGAGTCTTCAAATTATCTTGGCTACTCATTCTCGACATTTATTGCAGGCTGTGAGAGGAGCGGAAGATGTTGCCTCTTTTCACTTAAAAGCAGGTGCTTTGGTAGGGACGGACCCTGATCTTTCTGAGCTTCTGGTTGATCTCGGGGCTGTGGATCAATATGACGTCTTGAGTCTCAGAGACAAGGATTGGCTAATTCTAGGTGAGGACGAAAATGTTCAAAAGGACGTAGATCATCCTTTGAGACTTCTAGTGCGAAGTGCAGGCCTAGATGAGGCTAGGACCCTTGTGATGAGCTTTAAGGGTTGTACGGAGCTTAGATCAATAGCGCTTCTGGCAACTTTCTGTGCAACTCATCACCCCAATGTTCGAATACTGGTGCATCGGGATGCCGATTTCTTGACGGCCGCAGAGGCGGCCGAGCTTGTAGTAAAGCCGCTATCAAACTTCGGAAATGCATCCATTTTTGTAACGGAAGGATCGGATTTGGAATCCAGCTTTCTTGCTGTCGATCATATTGCGGAGATCTGCAATATCAGCTCATTGGAAGCCGAGAACGTACTGAAGTCTGTGGCAGTGGCGCACCACAATCAGATCGTTACCCGCTTCAATGACAAGAGACAGGCGCTCCACAAGCAGTTTGGATCTAGAGGCGTACTCGCGAGTACGGACTCGTTACGAGCGAATTCGATTCCCCTTCCCGCCAGTCAACGAGTTGGGAAGGACATGCTTGGTTGGGTTGAGTTGGAACTGACCGCTCGCGGACATTTGCCAAGAGGGGCAACACTTTTAGTTTCATCGTCGGTCTTGGGCTCACCCAGCCTTTCTGCCGCGATTGCTCATCCCCAAAAAAAGGGGTCCGAAAAGGGGTCAGAGAACATTTCCGTTTGAACTGCGCTGCGACCCAAAACGGGGTCAGCTTCACTTCCTTGAAAGGCGCGCATGTCGCGCCTTTTTGCTGGGCGCCGTAACGGCACGTCTCACCGCTCGCATGAGGACTTTTGCGTGTCGACTTCCGCCCTCGCGGCAGGCATCGTCGCGGTTGCATTGCATC
>CALMYW010000466.1 GCA_937873665.1 uncultured Sphingorhabdus sp. | reverse complement strand
TCTGGTGGTCGCGGGCGTCTCCGCGGGGTCGATCCCTTCACCGCTCGCCGCCGGGCTGCTGTCGGACGACTTCCCCGAGGCCACGATCACCGTGGTCGCCGACGGGTCCGGCGGCTATCCCAACGAGCCGGGACTCGTGTCGTACGTCGGTGGGCAGTGGGGCACCTTCTAGCACGTTCCCGACTGGCCCGAGACGACGGGCATGACGCCCGAGCAGTGGAACTTCGCACAGTTGTACGTGGCGTCGCATCGCCACGACCCCGACATCGTGTTCACCCGCCACGACTTCGCGTTCGACCGCACACAGATCTCCTACGCCGAGCTCGCCGGGTTCGACGCCTCGGAGCTCGACAAGGCGATGGATGCCAACGAGGCGCTCATCGAAGAGGGAGGCGTCGACCTGTTGAACTTCCTGCAACCGGGCGACGATCACACCGTCTTGACCAGAGACCGGCTCTTCGATGAGCGAGTTGGCGGCGTGAGCTACATCGAATGGCTGACCGCGATCATCGAGCGCAGCGATCTCGATGGCTCGGCGCCCGCGGATGTCCACTGCACCGCGTGCGCCGAGGGGATCGACGGCAAGTAGACCGGACGAGGGCTACGCCTGGACCAAGATGCGGTCGGAGGCGAACGCGGCGATGCCGACCACGCCGTCATCCATCTGCACGGTGACCGTGCCATCCGGTGATGCCGCCGCCTGGCGATTGAAGGCTCCGCCAGACTGCTCGCTTATCTTCTCAATTTGCCGTCCCGACCCGACGCTGCCGATGATAAGCTCGGTGTTCATGCAAGCGAGGTAACGTCTGCCGCTGTCAAAGACCTCCAGGCTCCGAACGAAGTTGTAACCTGCTTTGTAGTTGTCGATGGGGCGCTTCTTGCCCGGCTCCCAGACGAAAATGTAAGCATCCGAATCGGCCGAGATCAGCCGTCCAGAGGGTGACCAAACAAGCTTCTTCACAGCGGCTTGATGGCCTTGCAGTTGAACGATTTTGTCTGACGGAAGGTTCTCGACCGCATAAATGTTTGCCGCTAGTCCGGCAACCCAAGCTGACACGAGAATGAAATAACCAATGACTGGACTCAAGGCGAGGTATGGGAGACTACGTGATTTCATGATCGTCGATACTGGTATGAAACCAATGATGAGATGATAATTCTGCTCTGTCTTCAAGACGGAATTTTCTCTCGTCTCCTCAGGTGAACTCGAGTGATCCCTGCATTCACCCGTTGCTCTGTAGATTACATTTCATTCACCTAACCCAACATCCGGCTCCCTGACCCGTTGCAGGCGACTGTGAATCCCATTCCTCCCATGAAAACCCTGCCGCTTTTGATTGTGTCGCTCATCGCCTGGGGTGCTTTGGCTGCCGGGCCGGTCACACGGATGTGGACCGATGGACGAGGCCGGCAGGTGGAGGCGACGTTTGTGCGCATTGAGGGCGACTACATCCCCTGGCAGACCCGTGATGGCAGCTTGGCGCGTTTTCTCCTGAGCAATCTGGCTCCCGCCGACCAGGCGATCGCGCGCGCGGCCACGCCGTTCGAGCCCCCTTCCCAGGGCGGGCAGGTGGACAAGCTGGTGCTCAAGATGCTGACGGCGAAGGGCATCAAGCCGAATCCGCCCACCTCGGACGAGCAGTTCATGCGCCGTGCGTATGTCACCATTGTGGGGCGCATCCCCACCTACGACGAGGCGCAGGGATTCCTCACCAGCACGTCTGCAAAAAAGCGCGATGAACTCATCGACCGCCTGCTCGACTCCGAGGGCTACACCTCGCATCTCTACAACTACTTCGCCGACATGTTCCGCGTGGTCGATGACCCTGGCCAGCCCATGCAGCGCACGCTGCCTTACATCCAGTGGCTGAAGCAGCAGATCGCTACTAACCGGCCTTACGATCAGATCGCCTCCGACATGATCACGGCCGATGGCAAGATGTGGAACAATGGAGCCACCGGATACCTCCTGCGCGACTCGGGCATGCTGCTCGACAACTTGGCCAACACCTTCGCGGTCTTTCTCGGAACCGACGTCGCATGTGCGCAGTGCCACGATCATCCCTTCGCCGCCTGGACGCAGAAACAGTTCTATGAACTCGCCGCCTTCTTCGGGGCCACGGTGACCAACTTGAACCGCAGCCAGTTCAAGAACGGCGACCCCAAGGAACGGCTAGAGCCTGAACTCAAGTCCCTGGCCGAGAAAAGCGGGGCCGATTTCGCCAAGTTCGAAGGCACGATGAACGACATCATCAATGCCAACCGCGAAGAGGTGCGCGACACGAAGGAGAACCGCCTCCGCCTCCCGCAGGACTACAAATACAAAGACGGCACGCCCGGCGATCCTGTGAAGCCCAAGCTCATTCGCTGGGCCGGCGAAAGCCGCAACAACGACGCCTACCACCAGAACACGAAAAAGGAGGAAAAGCTCCGCAAGTCCTTCGCGAGTTGGATGACGCACC
>CALMYW010000465.1 GCA_937873665.1 uncultured Sphingorhabdus sp. | reverse complement strand
CCGGAATACACCATCGCCTACACCGGAAATTACACCACGAGCGCGGACGCTAACACAACTCAAAATAGTCGCAGGTGAGCTAGATGGTCACTGACATTCTTTTTCGAATTATGTGCAATTTCGCTCAAGCGCGATGAAATGATTGAGAAGTGCACGGATCAGTGTTGCCACTTTCCCGGCACCTCGACAGCCGGTAGGTAAACGGATCCACCACGGTTACACACTTGCTATTGCGGACGTTGGGCGGCAGTTCACAAGGACTGTAACTGATATAAATCCAGCCCTCGTCTCGTATCACGCTTCGCAACGCCTGGGCTTGAGAAACGACCCGTCGAACCTGCCAATCAAGTTGCGGCCAGTTCGCTAGTCTTGGCAGAACCGTGTGGTCATAACTTGGCCGCTCAAGCGCCAGTCACTTTCCTGCGGCTGCACCCTTGCCATCACTGCCAGCATCTGGATGAGCGTCGTACTTCGGCGATTCAGGGCTACTTGCAGCGGCTCTCATTTTCAGTTCTCGCAAATTTTCCTCGTGGGATTCCCTACTGATATTGTAGTTCATCAGCACAGCAAGCATGACGAGATAAATACCCGTCACTATGGGCACATAATACGCACCCAAACTCCAGATGGCTTCGTCGGGGACTGCGCTCGCGTCGACCTGTCTTGGAAAGCTCGCCAGATAGAGCACAAAAGACGCGATCAAGATCCCAAGCCCCTGAACACTCTTTTTTGCAAAGGTGATGGACGCAGCCAAAACCCCTTCTGACCGACGCCCAGTTTCCAGCTCGCTTTGTTCAGCGAGATCGGCAAGCATTGAAGCGACAAGGATGTTGAAGCAGATGATGAGGCCGAGATCGACAATTCCAAATATCAGGTTGAACCAGAAAATGAACGGATCGCCATTTGGCGGCAATAGATCAAGCAGCCTGAGACAGATGGGTATCGGGTGCGCCAGAAACGCCACCATACCCAAGATGATGGCAGCCCTCTTCTTGCCAAGATGTCTTGTCGCTACGGGGGCAAGCGCAAAACCAATCGCTGCCGATACAAATATTCCCAGGGACAGATAGCCTGTCTCGGACGCTGTGAATTCCCAGAAATAGGAAACGAAATAGAAGTGCAAGGAAGCCTTCAGCCCCAATGCAACCGCTCCCAAAATCGCCGCCAGAAACACTGCAAGGAAGGCGCGGTTGGACAGGGTTTCGAAAATCTCCTTGGATATCAATCGCAGCGTGATGTTGCGCTTCGGCGGCGCCTGATTGAGGTAGGGAATTCGCGATTGAGTGCCGAACGCGGCTATCAAGATGGCAACCAGAATCAGTGCCGAAGCGAGCATCCCATAGATCTCATAAGGTTTTCGCAGGCTAACAGCCTCGGACATGGCTGCTGATGCAAACATCGGAAATACGACAAAGAACATTGCGACATTCATGAGATTGCCGCCCGACCAGGCGAAGAAGTGCCCTAGGCTAATGAGCTTGCTTCTTTCTGTGTAGTCTTCTGTCAGTTCCGTAGCCAAGGCGACGTTCGGCGTTTCAAAAAAGGATATTGCAGTGCGGATAATGATTGACAGGACCAACAAGTAACCGACCATTGCCAATTCCGACCAACCTTCTGGGGGCGACCAGACCAAAAGAAAGCTCAATGAGACAGGGATTGCAGAGGCAAAAAGAAATGGGTGGCGCCGCCCCCAGCGAGATTCGGTGTTATCTGACCAATAACCCACGATCGGATCGCTGACGGCATCAAACACTAGTGAGATTAGCAAGGCCATGCCGACCAGCCTTGCATCCAGACCTAGAACTTGACTGTAATACGCAAGCAAATAGTAATCAAAGCCATTGGATTTGATCCCAAATGCCATGTGCCCGATACCGTAAGAGATACGGGTGCCAAACGGTAATTTTGGTTTGCCTACAACGCTGCCCCCAAGCGAGGGATTGTCATTTCTCGATGGCAATTCCTGCGCCCCAGCTTCAGGCACCAACTTCTGCACCCAGAACTGCCTTGTACTCCAAGAATTCGTCAAAACCAACTTCGCCCCATTCTCGCCCGTTGCCCGACTGCTTGAAGCCGCCAAATGGAGCATTGAAATCAGCGTGTGCGTTGTTGATGAAAACCTGCCCCGTTCTGATCCTGGATGCGACCTCAACCGCCTGCTCATGCGGCCCCTGGACGTAGCCGGAAAGACCATATGGTGAGTCATTTGCTATCTGAACAGCTTGATCGACATCTTCATAGGCGATGATGACTAGAACCGGGCCAAAGATCTCCTCTTGAGCGATAGCCATAGCATTGTTTACATTGGCAAAGATTGTAGGCTTAACAAAAAAGCCCTTGGTTGCGCCCGAAGGGCTCTCGACGCCGCCAGTTACGAGCGTCGCTCCTTCGTCAATGCCAACGCCAATAAGCTTCTTGACTTGCTCATATTGCCGCTGAGTGGAAATAGGCCCAATTGCCGGAGCGTCTGCATCAGCAGATAATGCGACCGGTATTGACTCTGCCGTTTGCTTGGCGATCGCAATCGCTTCTTCTTGCCTGTCTGCTGGCACAAGCAACCTTGATCCGGCACTGCAGGTCTGCCCAGCATTTGACATCAAACTGCGCACTGCCCGCACGACTGATTCTTGCAAGTCAGCGTCGGGCAAGACCAGATTGACTGATTTTCCGCCGAGCTCTTGCGAAACGCGCTTGATCGAATCTGCGGCTGCCTTGGCGACCATTGCCCCAGCCCGCGTCGATCCGGTGAAGCTGACCATGTCGACTTCGGGATGGTCCGAAAGCGCCGAACCAACGACTGATCCTGAACCCGTGACAAGATTGAAAACGCCGGGGGGGGCACCAGCGGCATCAATGACCTCAGCCAGCAAAATAGAATCGAGCGGTGTTTGCTCGGCAGGCTTAAGTACAACCGTGCATCCCACTGCCAATGCCGCGGCAATCTTGCATGCGACCTGGTTGAGCGGCCAGTTCCAAGGTGTAATCATGCCGCAAACACCGATGGCCTCACGTCTGAGGTGAGTGGTGCCCTTCGCTTCCACAAATTTGAATTTTTCCAGAACATCAGCCGCTGTGGCGAAATGGGCAATTCCAGCTGGAACCTGAGCCTGCTGCGCCCACCATAAGGGTGCGCCCATCTCCTGATTGATTGCCTCAGCAAATTCGTCAGCGCGGCTCTGAATGCCCGCTACAACATCTCGCAACAGCTTGACGCGCGATTCCCTGCTTGATTGCGAAAATGAATCGAATGCCTCCCGCGCAGCCCTAACCGCAGCATCTACATCGGCTTTATCACCGCTGGCGATCTTCGCACAAACTTCTTCCGTCGACGGATTTATGACAGTCGACATATTGTCGGAATGCGGCGACACCCATTGTCCACCAATGTAGAGGTTTGGATACTCTTTCACGTAATATTCCAGTTGTTCTTGAGCAAACTCGATTGAGCCAGCAGTTGTAATAAAGCGAGAGCCAGACAGATATTGCCCAATATCAACTGGCTCTCGTTCCTCTTCATTAATGGATCGGCTAGAATTTCGCGCGGGCCGTTACGCCATAGGTGCGCGGTTCTTGAACAAACGCACCACGAGCTCGCGAGCCGCCAAGTCCTCTTAGCGGGATATCGAACGTGACAAACCGGGTGCGCGTGTCAAAAACGTTCCTCGCCCAAGCTTCGATTGTGAACTGCCCGTCGGCAGCGCCGAAACCGAATCTGAGATCGACTTTCGTGTTACCGGGCTGAATGTCCTGCGGCAAAGGCAGTGCTGCTGCTACCGCAGCGCGCACATCATCCTCTGTCAACGCCCCTGCCGTGGCCGGCAATTCGGTCGGGCGGGTGCTGGTACGACGCTTGGACTCGTACCGCACCGTTGCGCCGCCAAACACTGACATACCTGCATTGCCAATCTCGGTGTTGAAATCAAGTCCTCCGATCAGCACCAGTTCAGGCGCATTGGTCAACCTGGTCCCGCACAGCGAAGTCGCCGCCGGTGTGAAATTGGGATCCGTGGGGTCAAAACTTGCGCAATCGCTTGGATAGCGCGCGTCCGTATAGGAACCTGCGAGGTTCAAGGTCACTGCGTCTGAAAGGTCAAAGCCAGATTCAATTTCCACCCCCGTGCTTAACGCCTTGTCGGTGTTGAATGTATTGAACCGAGTCCCATCAAATTCTAACACCTGAAAATCTTTCAGATTGGTATGGAACAACGCAATATTTGCCCAGGCCCTGCCACCCAGGAACCTTGACTTCAAGCCAAGCTCAAACGCGTCAACTTTCTCAGACCGGAACGTCGGGTCAGCTCCGCCAGATGCTGAAGATACATCAAGATTGAAACCGCCTGATTTGAAGCCTTGAGAGTAGCCACCATAAAGAAACGTCCGATCGGCAACTTCATACCTGACATTTAGAGTATAGGTTAGACGGTCATCACCGAACTTCTGGTCAAATGGTTGCGGGATGAATTGAAGAAACGGACTAGTGACCGGATCGCCAACGAATTGCTGGAAGAAACTATTTGGATCACTTGGATCAAAGAATGGTGAAGTGAAAATCCAGCAATTGGTCTGCACAGCCTCTGCCAGCCGACCCGGGCCACCAGCACCAAAGAAACCATCAGTTGGGTGATATGCCCCGCCTGGCGCCAGATAGCCTGCCAGACTGTTGAAGGTCCCGAAACATGCATTGTGTTGACCGGGCACTTGCTCTGAAAGTTTAGCATTCTTGGATTCATCCACGTATCGAGCGCCAACAATAAGGCTTAGCCTATCGCTCAATTCGATGACATTGTGGGTAAAAATCGAAAACGATTCGCCCTTCTGCTGCGCACGCGGCGCAGCGTAATCGAGCACGGAATTCGCTCCGCCCGCAGCGAAATTCAGTTCATTGAATACAGGCTGACCAAAAGCCCCAACGCTAACCGCTTCCTGCATCTGAT
>CALMYW010000464.1 GCA_937873665.1 uncultured Sphingorhabdus sp. | reverse complement strand
GTCGGCCGACCGATCAATCTGCCGCGGAGAGTGATTGGCACACGTGCGATGCTCGCGATGGAAAACAATGAGCGCCCCTTGGTACACGCCCAGTCCTTCCAAGGACTGGGAAGGGGCCACGAAGACCTGAGGGTGAAGGCCCACCCGGCCCACCGTCCGCGTGTGGGCTCGGTGACGGACTGCTTAATTCTCTGACAAGTCGATGGGAGCGGACTTATAGTGTATCCCAGCCTCTCGAAGGTGCGGCACGAGGTCAGAAGGGCAATTCGATCCTCATGGGCCCGGCGATCAATTGTCGTGCCGCCACCGAGACTTGGTGGGCGACTAGCGTCGAGAGTCGATCCTGAAAAATGCCTCCGCGTGCACTGCGTATCCCTTCCCAGACGTCAGTCCACCAAATGCCGTGGAGACTTATCTGCCCCGTTAGGGCGGCCGCGATCGCAACCTCCAGCGCGATTTCGCACGACGTTCTCGCGTCACAGTAGACCATGGAGCCGTCAGTAATTTCGAGGATCCGGTACGCACTGGACGTACACTTCCACTCGTCCGTGCCCTCGAGCAAGCCGCGTGCCCTAACCTCAACCTCGAGAGCCTTGCGGTCTCCAGGGGTCAGGCCGTCGATGTCGAGGAATCGCAGATCGCCGCCAGGGACGCTCAGCTCAAATATCGCCGCGTCATCGCCCGCCCAGCCAGGCCGCCACGCCTCCGGCCCTTGCGCCCCCGCCAGGACCCCTAACTCAAAGTCCAGGTTTTTCGGGACGAGCCTTGGCTGGGGAGCGCCCGCCTGCACCTCCAACGCCCCAAGGTGGTAAGTCGCCGGCATGCTCAAGACTGGTAGCAGCAAGAATCATCGCTCCACGAGTGGTCACAGGGTCAACCAAGCACCAAGCACCAAGCACAATCGTCCGCGACCGTTAGCAGGGATCACATAGTGTAAGAGCCGAGGGAATTGGCCGACATGCACCGCAGCATAACGAATTACTGCGCGAGAAGAACCGATGTCAACGGTTGCTGCCGGGTATCCTCCCTTGGCGGAACGACCAAAGTTAGTTGCAGGTTGCGTTTAGCCGACAGGCTTTCTTGCCCGGATCGTCACAGATTGAATGTGCGGATTAATTCGACGGCATGGTCAACTGCCAAGCCCGAAGCACCGGTGAGCCATTCGCGGTAGCTGGCGAAAGTGAAGCTGACCTCGTCACCGGCGACGCGCTCGCGAAAATCTGTAACCTCGGCGCGATGCTGGGCACGGTCTTCTGCAGAAATGTGACGGCCCGCACGCTCCATTGGCTCGGCGAAAACGTAGAATAGATGAGGCCGCAGTTTGTGGCGCCGAGCATCGGTTACGAGCCCATAGGCGTGCTTAACGAGCTGCGCGGCATCAAGATGAAGATAGGACGCCGTTCCATCGCGAAGCGCATCGCGCAATGCCGAGTATCGCCCCATGTTTTCGCCCCAGACCGGTCGGTCATATGCGGCCGAAAAGCGCACGATCTTGGCATCTCGGAACGGCTCGAAGCGCTTGGACTCGATGCCGATCAGATAGGTGTCGGTAAACGCAGCCGCGTCTAGCCAAGGGTGCGTTCCTTGCGACCAAGGAAAGCGCGCGCAGTACTCAATCTCCACGCGATTGACCGTGCCGGCCACCTCCATTCCCGGTATGACGGGAAGGATCGAAGGACGCTCGACGAACCATCCAAACGCATTCGCTGCGAGCGCCGCCGAACTTTCAGGATGGGCAAACTTCCCGCTGGCGATCTCGTCACCGCCAGCCTGCGCCATTCGATCTATGACGTAGGCTTCGGAGACGCCTGGGAGGAGCGTAATTTTTGTCACTCAGACATACCGGGAGGAGTGTTCGAGCAGGTCCAGCAGCTCTTGCGGCGGCGGCAGACTGTCCGCATTGATGCTGCTATCAAGTCTCCGAAAGCCGAAAGACATGGCAACGCCCATTCGGATTCCGAGGGCACGCACACCTTCGTCGAATGAGCTTTCAATCTCCGCCACGGGATACCGTGCATAGTAGGCCTCGGGGGCCAGCACGGTCAGGTCGATCCGCTCAGCATCTAGCAACGCGCTGGAGCGCCCCGGGCGATCAATTCGGGCAAGGAGCCACAAGCAGGCGTAACCTACGATTTCGACGGAAGCGTAAAGCGGATTGTCACTCGCGATCTTAAGCTCAATCAGTTCGAAATGGTTTTCACCGTGACGCCGCACAAGGTCAATTGCACGGCGTCCATCGCCTGCGCCCTCGACCAAGCCAGAGGCCACGGGGATCTGATTTGCCCAGTCCGTTCGATTCAGTTCTGCACAGGCCGCAGCTATCGCGCGTTCAATGACCACCTCGGGGCTTCGATTATGCGGGGCGATTTGGGGCTGGAGGCTGTGCCAGCGCCAGTTCTGCTTTGAGCGATCTTTATTGGCCGTGGCATTGCTCGCTAGATAGTTCTGTCGGATGGTCTCGAAGATGCTTGCGACCAACAGGCGCCCACTGAAGGGAGGCAGCTTCAGCACCGCTGAACGGTGACGCAAGCTGGTGATGGACAGCGCACCCGAAACGGACGCCTCAACACCATCCAGCAGAGACTTTGGTTGGTTGGAGCTACTGGAGGAGGTCATCAACCCTACCTACAGCGAAGGTGCGCAGCTGCAAAACCAATCGACTGCAGCGCCGATACGGCACCCTCAGGTTCCCAGCCAGTACCTCGCCACATTCGATCATGCCGCTTACCGTCGGAGGGACGATTGACGAATCAGAGCACATCTGTTCTTTTTATGTTCTCTCCCTCAAGGACCAAATTCCCGTGCTGCGCTTCGTCGATACGCCTTCAAAACTCGATCTTCCGCTATTCAGCTCCCAGGTTCCTGCGGGTTTCCCCAGTCCTGCCGACGATCACATCGAGGGGAAGCTCGACCTCAACGAACATCTGATCCGCAGGCCGGCTGCCACGTTCTTCGTGCGCGCTGCGGGAGAATCGATGCGCGGTGCCGGAATCTTCGACGGCGACCTCCTCGTGGTGGATCGCAGCGTCACCCCGCAAAGCGACGACATCGTCATTGCCATCCTGCATGGCGACCTCACCGTCAAACGCTTGAAGAAGGTCGCCGGACAGTGGCATCTCGCGGCTGAGAACAAGGACTATCCATCGCTCGCGATCAGCGATGACGGCTGCGAAATCTGGGGCGTTATCACAACGAGTATCCGGCGCCATTGTGGCCGCTGATGGCCACGTTTGCCCTTGTCGATTGCAACAACTTCTATGCGTCATGCGAACGGCTGTTCCAGCCCCGGTTGCGGGGACGGCCGGTCGTCGTCCTGTCGAACAACGATGGCTGTGTCATTGCCCGGTCGAATGAAGCCAAGGCCCTCGGCGTCGGCATGGGCGCTCCCATGTTCAAAATCCGCAAGCTGGTCGAAGAGCACGATGTTGCGGTCTGTTCGTCGAACTATGCGCTCTACGGGGATATTTCCGAGCGGGTCATGAATGTGCTCGGCGCGAGTGCTCCAGCCCATGAAATCTACAGCATCGACGAGTGCTTCCTCGATCTCGATCAACTGGCCGTGCCCAGCCTTGCGGCATGGTGCCGGCATCTGCGCGAGACGACAACGCGATGGACCGGAATTCCGGTTTCGATCGGTGTCGGCCCAACCAAGACCCTGGCTAAACTGGCCAACCGATTGGCCAAGAAGTCCGCCAGGACCGGC
>CALMYW010000463.1 GCA_937873665.1 uncultured Sphingorhabdus sp. | reverse complement strand
CCAGGGACGTGCACAACTTCGCTTCATAGCGATTTACAGGGCTTTAGGTGGGGGCATTGCAGATGGATCAGATTGAACTGTATGTCATTCGCACATTTGTGAGCCCTAAGAATGCCAAATGAATACTATTGCTGAGAGAGACCCATGAAAACAAGTCGCTACCATCCTCTACTTGTACTCCTACATTGGCTGCTCGGAATCATGATCACAGTAGCCTTGGTTCTTGGAGCCCTAGGGTTGCAGGCACTGCCGAACGATTCGCCTGACAAGATATTCGCGTTGCGTGGCCACATGATGGCCGGTGGACTGATCCTGATATTGACGCTTGTTCGGATTATGGTGCGCTTGAGGACACAACACCCGGTTCAGTTGGACACGGGTAGTGCATTTCTGAACAAGATAGCCGTGTTTGCGCACTATGGGCATTACCTCCTGACGTTGCTGATGGCGGCAAGTGGTATTGGTCTCTCCATCCAAACAGATCTGCCGGCAGCCGTATTTTCAGGCACGGCGATACTGCCAGAAAGTTTTGCGGATTACCCGCCTAGGGTTGCTCATGGGGCGATCGCAAAGTTGTTAACGGTACTGATTGCGTTGCATGTGACCGCTGCGCTCTATCACCACCTCATTCGAAAGGACGGGCTGCTCGAACGTATGTGGTTCGGTCATCGATAGTAGGAGCCGGTGGAGGAATGAAAAAACGGGGGCTGCAAAATGAACCATTTCAATAGACGGGCAGCGATACGCATTGCGGTTGTCTGCCTATCCTTAACCAGCGTTGCAGCCCCAATCGCCTGGTTTGAGATGCGTGAGACGGCGCAGGAGCGGCTAGTCTCTTTCGCAATAGAGGAATCAAAGAGACTCCTTGAGCATTTTGAGGCGCTTTCCTCGCCTAACTCAGAACTTGCAACCAGCAAAGCCTACCAAGCAGCAGAAACGCTGACGGGGGGGCTTTTCGATATCGCCAAGATCTACGACCGAAACGGAGTAATGCTGGCAGGGTCGTCGACCATTGACGGCCGGCGTGCCGACAGCGAATTGCCACCACCAACAGAGTCCGTATATGACCGGGTGGAATATCAGAATTTGAATCTACGGGACCAATGGGCATTTAGGGTGTTCGTTCCAATCCACGTCGGTTCCCAATCTGAGGCGACGATTGTCGGTCATTTTGAGGGCGTTCGCATTATTCCAGAATGGCAGCGCAAGGATCTCGGGGACTCGGCTCTGAGCGCTGCCCTCATCGCAGGTTTGGCAGCGCTCTTATGCGGAATTGCCATATATCCGTTAATCGTCCGCCTTTCAGCCGAAAACGAGCGCGAAGCTCGCGAGGTACTCGATTCCCACATTATGTTGATGGAAGCACTGGGGCGCGCGATCGCAAAGAGAGACTCGGATACGGAGCGCACAACTACCGGGTGGCCTGGATATCTGCAAGGATCGGAGAGGAAATGGGACTACACGGTGGAACGATGCAGTCACTCATCGCGGGTAGCCTTTTGCACGATGTGGGAAAGATTGGAATCGCCGACAGCATATTGTTGAAGCCCGCCGCCCTTTCGGCAGATGAGTTGGAGATCATGCGGACACATGTCGCTTTGGGTGAAGATATCGTTTCAAGTTCTGGATGGCTTGGGGCTGCTCGCGAGGTCGTTGCAGGCCATCATGAGCAGTGGACGGGAAATGGATATCCTCGACGCTTGGCCGGACAGGACATTCCGCTTGTCGCGAGGATATTCGCAATAGCTGACGTGTTTGACGCGCTTTCTTCACAAAGACCATACAAGAAAGCCCTCCCATTTCCAGAAGTCATGTCAATCCTCAGAATGGAGTCGGGTCGCCACTTCGATCCTGATATTTTCAGGGTGTTCGAAAGAGTCGCGGATGAAATAAGCACTCACCTTCAGGATGCGTCCGAACAACACGCCCAACGTAAGCGTCCGGCCGTAACCGTCTTTTCATGAATTGCCTGCTGCTCCAAAGTGGC
>CALMYW010000462.1 GCA_937873665.1 uncultured Sphingorhabdus sp. | reverse complement strand
GCCCATGGCCGCGTAACTTAAACCAAATAGCCTCCGGCAATCCCGGGGCGGTTCAAAGTGTTTTGGCAGCTCTGCCGAGACTTTCGAACTCTGGTGCAACGAAGTCACCGCGCGGCTAAGGCGCGAACGGTGTTGACCTGAGTTCGCGGAAGACTCAGCCAGTGCCCGTTCGGCCAAGTGATCGAGAAAATGGAGCTCCTGCGCGAGCAAATGGCCTCGCGCATCATCACCGCTATCGACGGCGAACAAATCCGAATTGCCAGTCAGCTTGAGACTGCGGAGGCCCGCACTCGCCATAGATTGAACGAGGTTCCATTCACCCTTGCAGGCGGCATAGATCGCGCGAACAAAGGCTCGGGCAGCCAACGCCTTGGCATAGGCGGCCCCATTTCTGGGCGCGTCAGTCAGTTCTTTTTTAATCGCAGAGCGAACTGTCGTAAGCAGATCAGACATCGCCATGCGCTTAGTGTCGGATGTGATTTTTCCGCTCAATGCCTTGTCAATGAAGCTGTTGTGGATGAAGAACATATGGCGATAACCCCGTGTGACGGGAATCGCTGTGTAACGTGTAACCCCTTGATATTCAAATTTACGGATAGCGACATATTGATCATTGAGATACTGCTGAGAAAATTCCTCATAAGCAATATATGTTTTTTCAAATAGGCTTTCGCTTACAACTCCACTATATATAGATCCAACTTCATCAGTTATTTCATCGAGCTTTTCTCTGAGACTTTTGATCAGTGCCGGATACTCCTCCTGAACAACCGGGTCAGGACATTCTGAAAAAATGTGCTCAAAAGTCGTAGTGAATTGATCAAGGCCATCTGCTTTAGCTAAAACTGAATATGAGAACGTCTCACGAGTCGCGGCCAATATTTCGCCCATGTCATCCTTGAATTTCATTATTTCAGATGGGCGGATAATTTGATCGAGCTTCATGCCATGTCCAAAGGCAATTGGATTTGACAGGGCAGCATCAAGCGCGATTTTTTGATCCCTAGCGAGCTTATTCTCCTGATAGATCAGCGCAGTACGTGGATGAATGATCGGGGCGAGGATATCGGTTTTAGCAAAACCGCTAAGAAAATCATACATACGCGTTGAAAGCGTTACATAGTATAGCTCCGCGTCCACACCGCAAAGCCGGAGCGCTTGGTTGACGATATTCAGTTCGTTGATGATAGCAAGATCATGCATCTCGCCTGGTCTAAGCGAGCGACGGCGTTGCTTTTCAGATGAACCCTCAGTAGAGAGAAAGTCGGTCGCCCGCTTGAATTGACGATAGGCTTCGTCAAGGGCGATCAAGCTGTCATTGGCGAAGTCGGGCCGAGCACGGACAGCACGGATGAGTGCCGCAAAGCGCCCAATCTTCTCTCTATCATCACCCTTGAGAGGATCGCCGAAAGCATGGTGCACCAAGTCTTCACTCTGATAAAAGCGTCCATCCTTTAGAACGCGGGTCAGCCGCGCAAGTGAAAGCTTTTGTTGGCCGGCGACACCCGCCTTTGTGGTCGCGAGGTCAATGGCTTTCTGATGCAGGTAAGCCAAACGACTTTCGCCGTCTCGATAAATATACCCTGCTAGATCGGCGCTTTTGAGCGCGCTAAAAATCTCTCGATCCGTCAGAGTCTGTTCGCTGTTGCGGGTAGCACCTTGATGTTGGAAGAAATAAGCCAGCATTTTTGAAATTTCGCCTCGGGCCGGGTCGAGCAAAGCGAGATCGGTTCCAGTTAGAAGAGAGGCGTAAACGAATAATTGGTAGTTATTCAGCTCGTTCTCATTGGTATCTATTTCATGTTTGAAAAATTCGAAGCCAGTGTGTGATCCTGGATTCCAGAACTCGCAGTAGGCTCTAATAACATGCGGGTCGATGGCCAGAATCTTGCGGCTATAGCTTGTTTCCGGGTCCGGGCTCATCGTTAAGCCATCACCGCTCTTATATTGCGAAAGAATTTCACGAGCTTCGTCGCAATATCGCGCAACACTAAGAAATGAATCCTGATGAGTTACATATTCTGAAATAGTCGGAGCGGTACCACCATTGTCTGCTTTGAAACCCTCTTCCAGCATTGCTTGCCGTTCAAGCCATGTCCCTTCAGCAAGAGCGGTTGCGTGATCGTTTAGCGACACCCGACTCTTGAGAGCAGCAAGATCAGCGAGGAGTCGAGCTTCTGGCATGGCGTCCTTCAGGCTGCTTGCCGACGTTCGGCTTCATGGCTTGCAATATCAATCTCGCGATCGAACTTTGGTCTAACTCTCTCCCCAAACTTCTTCGCTACTTCCCAAACAATATAGAACCGAGGAATTGTGTGTTGGAAATTGAGCTGAGAATGTTCGATGGCAAAAAGACTATCTTCGTTCTTACGCAGATTTTTAAGTTCCTTAACTACTAACCCTCCAACCCGTCGGTCGCTGCAGCGGTGTCCGAAACGGAACCAAGCCAAGTCGAGTTCACGCGCATATGAAAAAATAGCGTCAGGCGAAAACCGCCTTTCTCGCGCAAAGTCAGGATTGCAACTCAAAATAGTGTCAAAGAGTCCGTCGATCAGTTCGCGGCACCTGTCCGCACCTTGCCTCCAGTTTTGGACTTGTGCGATGCCAGTTTTCGCGTCTCCCCCATACATCGGCTGTGCTGAGCCCCGATCACTGTTGAGTGACATATGCGCAAACAGCGTGATGTGAGTTGCTGGTAGCAACCGTTTTCCGGCGACAAAACGGGCATCCATGAACTTGGTTTCATCAAGCTCTGAAACCAGCACGGTTGATGCCAAATCATAGATGTCATGGAACTGCGCGTAGTTGGCGGCATCGTTCGCTGGCAAATGCCCCGGAATTTTGCCTAGAGCAGCTAGCATTAGCTCCATAGCTGCAAGCGCAATGCCCTCTTCACTCTCATGATATTGGATATGACGAAGCGCCAAACAATCGGCCAACCAAACTGTGCCTTTCCTCAATTCAGGTTCGAACCGATCAAACGCGACACGAAATCCAGCGACGAGATTGGCGGGCGCCTGACCTATGAAACTGTCTTGGGCAACAGCGTATCCGATCAACTCAGACCAAGAGAAATCGAGCGTGCCATAAGGATCGGGATCGAGTCCTGAAGGCTTGATCGCGAAACTATTTGCCGACCACCGCGCGACCAATGCTTCAGCAAGAGCGGCACCTCCAATATCGTTCGCAAGGACAGTGCAGCATATTGAAGGCCAATCGTCCGCTAGGGATGGAAAGCGCAGCCCTGTCACTGACTTGTCGTCGGCCATGAATTCTCCGGCAGTCAAAACGGATTCTTCGCACGAATCGTATGAGGTTGAGGTGGGATGTATCGATCAAGATCACTCTGGTAAACAGCATGAGCGCCCAGCAAACTTAGTGTGCCCTGCTTAAACAAATGCTCTCTCGGCGTCACAGCCTCTGGAAGGCTAGGCATGGCGCAAGTTGAGCAGGCATCGACGTTAGAAGGGTAACAAGCGCAACTTTTGTCCTGCAGCCGGACAGTGCGACCAGGCATGTCGTTGGACGATGTGGGACGACGCGATACAAACAAGTTATCGAATCCCCTTGAGAAAACGTTGGGCTGCCTCACTTCACCGAGATCCGCAATTTTAAAGCTGACTTCAAACCTGATCGCGATGCGGTACAAAGTTTGAGATAAAGTTGCTTGTGAGGAGGGCTTCGGTGGATATTTCGTGTCACCCTTTATATCTGAATTTGGTACATGAGAGCCATAGAGGCCGAGAGCACGGTTGATCAAGGCGGCATAGGCTGATGATTGCAAACTGTCAGCCGGGTCGGCGGGAGACGGGCATTCCGCTTCGAATTCTGCCTTGCACGTGACCCACATCAATTCTTGAGCGACCGTCGTTGGCGGTATTGCCACCCCACCGACCGGAGTCGCTGCACTCGCGGTTGCAGGCCGCGTTGCTGAGCGCGCTGGCACGAACTTAGCATTAACAACGCTGCCGATCATCTGCTTGGTGGCTTCAGGGAAATTGTGCGGCGTCGGACTTGCGCGAAGCTCATCGGCGATGATCGACGCGACTTGAAGCTCCGCGTCATTGCAATTTGCGGTTGATAGGGAAAGCGCAATGCGCTCGTGAGGTGTAAGCCCACCATAGGCTTTTATACCCGCAAGCGGCCTTGGGTTCGTCAGCGGCGCACTTGCACAATTTGAATGGGCACATACGGCACCGGAAAAGTCGCTAAGCGCACCATCTAGCGCACCAGTGTTCGTATCCAAGTAGTCGGCAAAGGCCGCAATGCCTGCAGGCAAGTTTGCGCGATCAAATAAAGCCCCCGGCATTATACCGGTAGAAGCGTGATGTTGATTGACCTCGTTTGCGACATTAAAATAATTGAGGTTGGTGTGTTCATTGGCTTGCGCCCAATCGATCCAAGCCGAGAATGTCAAGAATCTGCCCCCAAACGAACTCTGATTTGCTTAATGCTAGGCGGCGTGGACAAATTGGTTGACGTTAGACTCGGTGGTTGATTCAAGGCT
>CALMYW010000461.1 GCA_937873665.1 uncultured Sphingorhabdus sp. | reverse complement strand
CGCCCTCCAGCCATAAGGCATTATCTGCTCGAATTGCGCCTGCGAATAGATACCTTTGCGGCCTAATTCGCGCACAAGCCAGTTGGCACCAATGCCAAGCGATCTTGCTAGAGGGGCTGCTTCAATGCCCATACGAGCGGCGACGTGAGAGAATGCCGGTCGCAAATGTCCGCGCAGGCTCACGTCACCCTCTTGGGCAATCACCGCGGGCAATTTGCGGAACAGTCTCTGGTAGCTTTCGAGATGCCGCGCGATCATGCATAGATCAGGAAGGCATCTGCGCCACATCAGGTAGTTTTCATCGGCATCTGGATCGCTCCAGGCTCGGAGGCGCTCGACAAAAGGCCTCAGCTCCTCGTCACAAGGGTCGATTGTCGCGAGTTCGTGCCACCAGCCATCTTGGATTGCCTTGGTAACAAACTGCCGGGATTGAGCCGGCTTAATCCTCCCCAGTGTCTGGAAGGTTGCGAGGGAAAGCATGGTGAACCAGGCGGGCTTATCTCCGTCAGCGAGGGCTTCTGAGGCAAAATCTTCAGGATACACGGCTCGATCATAGGCTGCCCGCAAATCCCCATGATTGTCGCGCCACCATTGCGCGATCCTTGAGAGCGCCTGCGCAGCATCAGGTTGCCAGGGGCTGATTGGATCGACCGGTGTTGAAGGGAGGCCGAATGAATACCCTAGCTTGGCGAGCAACCGGTTCTTCTCGTCTTGCCTCAGCCCGGCCAGCAGAGGGGAGTTGGCGAGTTCGTCGACATTGGGTAGCCACTTTGCCGCGCTCGCCAACAGTGCGACGGTCCGATCATCCGCACCGACCAGATAACGAATGAAGGCTTGCTGGCGTGCGGCGCTGTCACCGGCAGTCTCAGCCCATTTGGCGACGGGTAGCTGACCTGCCTGTTCACGGGCGAAGGCAGCGAGCTCAAAGGCGGCGCCTACGTACTCTGATGAAAGGCGGCCCGAAGGAGGAGCGAATGCAGCCCTGCCTTGTTCATCGTTGTCGCCCAGCGGAAACGCTAGAAGACGGATCTGCTGCCAACTTCCATCTTCGGCGCGCCAGAACCGCTCACGCAGTAACTTGCGGAATTCTGATTGTTCCTCACCGGTCATCGCCTGCGAAACTGCTTCCTCGCAAAGACAGGAAATGCGTTCCGCCAGCCCAGGATCTATGCCCTCGGCTCCAGCAAGGTTTTCGGCCAAGGTGACGACATCCAGTCGTTGACCCGAAGGCAGCCCAACAGATTTCAGAAGCTGTCCTGTTTCCTCGGTGACAACTGCATTCTTGAATTCCACTTCGGCGAGCAAATTCGAGATCGCAGCTTGAGCATCGCGATCGGCAAGCGCTCCCGACAAGCGCCATTTGACATCAGCCGCGCGCGTTGCACCGCCGAAAGCCAGCGGCACCACGGGGCGCTCCGCCCATAGCCTCGCAAGGCCTTGGCCTGACTTGTGTAGTGACTGTTCGGACCCCTGGCTTGCCAGATCTTGTGCAAAAAGCTGCACTAGCTTCCGCCAAAAATCCTCCCGTCCTTCCGGATCGAGACCTGTCGCTCGCGCGAAGCTTGACCAGTCAGCAAGACAATGGTCGTAAAAAGCGATGAGCCGTGGCCCAAGAGCAATGCCAAGCCGGGCAAATCGGCTATCCTTCTCATCGGCCGTGCCAGACAATTGGGTACGCCCCGGATCAACCGGAAAGCGGCCTTCCAGAAGCCAGGCCCCCCGGCGACGTTCACCAACGAGCGGGACAAGGTGCCAAAACTGCGGCACATCATGCGGAAACGAGTAGGGCCCATTACGTCCGAAGGGCAGAAAGAGCCGGAAATCGCTCCCTAAATCGAAGCGCAATACGTGGCGAGTAGCATCGATTGTCAGCCAGCTGACGCCATCGACAAGAGGATGCTCCTCATGTCGGAACACGGTCTCACCGTCTGGAGCCACCACCTCGATGGATGCTTCCTGACCGAGCGCCGCCAAGAACGGAGCCGCATCCCGAAACGCTTCCCATGCGTCTAGCGCATCTTCTGATCGGCCTGGAGCAACTGGAAGTTCGATGAGAGTCGCTTTGCGCCCCCTGTCATGGAATGGGGTGACCGTCCTGCTTCCCCCTGCCCAATCTGCAGGGATCATGCCTCCCAAGATCCGGATAGCTATGCCTCCGCTGGCGAGGCGAACTTCGTCGGCGAGCATATGCACGGTCTTGAATCCAAGGCCGAAGCGACCGGTTACCCGATCTCCATCTTTGGCAGAGTGATTGATGGCGAGCATATTCGAAAGGTCCCGTCGGTGCCCTTCTTCCTCTGCCTTACGTGGATCACTCCCTGGTTGATTGATGGGGCGCCCCCAATGGATCACTCGCAAGCAAGTGATCACTTGATCGTCATTGTAGATCGCTTCTACCCGGAAGCGTCCGATACCGTGCCATTGCGCTTGGGCATCGACAGCATTCTGGTACAGTTCGAAAACCACGCGATGGGGAGCATAGCCCATCTCGTCGATCTTCTGGCGGGTGGCTTCGAGAAGCTCCCTCGCCCCGTCGTCCGACTGCGCGGCTGCCCAAAGTGCGTTGCGCGCCTTGTCTCGGTCGCGTGGGGCGTCGCGATGATAATCATTCAATGCCGCGCGCATTACGGGCCCGGTTTTGATACCGGCCAGGCGATCATGAAGCACCTCCTGCAACTCTTCACAGGTGTCTGCGAGCGTGCGCTGATCGCTTGTAAAATAGCTGTCCAAGAGCTCCGACAATGCCGCCTTGTGCCGTTCGAAGCCTAGCATCAGAGCCGGAGCCAGTTTTTTGACGAACTGATCCAACAACAGCCGCGCCTCGGCTTCATCGGATGGCGATACCGGTCCGATCACGAGGTCATAGACGTGTCGATAGCCATATTCGTTGCGCTCAATTCCTCTCTGAATACAATCCAGCAGCAGCGCATCGTCTTTGCCAGACAGCGGAACGGTGCAGTCCGTGCCAGCAGCTGACCGCACTGTAACTAGCCCCTGTTCCGGTAGCTCCACTGCGAAACGCAGTTCAGCAAGCCGGTCCAAATTGGCACCGGTCAAGCCACGGTGTTCGTCGGCCAAATTGTCGAGATCATCGCAAATGCGGTGGAATGATCGCTGACCTTCCCATCTGGCCGCGAGCGACTGGATCCTGTCATCACGACCAAGCATCGCCAGAGCTAGCAGAATCCCATCATGCACATCGTACTGGCTGACTGGAGTGAAGGCGCGCTCGATACTCTCGAGCCAGTCCGCCTTCGCAGACTTGCTGGCTGGAGTGGTTTCAGTCTTTTGATCGTCGGGCTGTTCCAGTTTGCCCGCATAATCGTGTGCGAGGAGCGCCGCAGGGTCGATACCTGCTGCTCCTAGCGCAACCCTGTCTGCCCTGCTGAACCCACCTGCTTCGGTCGGTACAAGGAGATCGGGCGGCAGATAGCTGGACGCATGTGTCAAAGCACGCAGATTTCGGGCAAATGTTGAGCGGTAAAGGCGCCGTGCTGCTTCAGCATTCGTGCCGAGCCCGCTCAGTGCAGCCATTGCATTCATTTGAGCAACGGTGTCGGCAAGAGAGGGCGCGATCAAAACTTCAGCCATTCCCGCAATGACCTCATCGGCCACGCCGTCGCGAAGAGCCGCAGAGATCAGAGGCCACGCTTCTGCGTCAAGGCCAACATTCGAGGCCGCCAGCTTCGCTAGCTCATCTAGGTGCTCGACGACATCAAAGCAAAGGCCGGTGGCTCCGTGGTCAGCGGCAAGGCGGGCGGCATAGAGAAATGACTGGGATCGATCGGGTCTTAGCCTCGCCAAGTGCCGCTGCACACTTTCTTCGCGAAGGGAGCCGGGAAGCATGCTGGCGAACAGAAGTCCGCCTCGGTCGATAATTAGCTCCTCGAGCGCATGTTCAGCATCCAGAGGCAGGTCGAGGACTTTGGTCGGTGTCCAAGCATTCCCGCCCGCAGCAATCCAGGCGGTCTCCTGAAGCTTTGCTTTCAGATCATCAGGCAGTTGCTCGATTTTGCTCAATGCTGCAGCAATTTCCGAGGTAAACTGATGGGGATTTGGCGCGGACAATGCTGTGCGGATCGCGGCTTCAGGCCCCCAGCGCCCGATAAGCCTGTTTTGAACCGCCGCTGCTAAAGGATCGCCCCAAAGCTCGACCAGACGGGCAAATGGCAAGAGCGCAGGCGCGACATCCGAAACACGACCGCGGAACAGATCAGTGGCCGGAAGAAGGGTTTCATGCTGGTCGGATCGGTGCAAGGGCAGCGACTTCAGAATATCGTCATCGATCCCTGACTTGAGCAATGCCATAGCCTTGGAGTCGTCCATCGGCGGCATGGTGCCGGCACACTGCGCATCGCGAAGCCATGCGCCTAATTCTGCAAGATCGATCCGTCGCAGGCCAATGTGATCGCGCAATGCCTTTTTCAATTCCGCCGCAGTCGCGGATGCTACGAGGCGATCTTCCCTGCCCTGCAACAGCGCCAGGACCAGATCATCGAGTATCCCACCGAGCTCATCGAGCTCAATCAGATTGACGTGCGAAGGCACAGCCTGATCTCTCGCAACAAGGCGCCGCAACTCCTCGCGTGGAGCATCGGCACCGAGCAGTTCAGCAAGCTCGCCACACTTGCCTGGATCCCCGAAGCGATCAACCTGCCGCAAGACTGCCAGGAGGCAATCGGCCTTCTTGGCCGAGGCCAAATCCCCCAACCCGCCATCTTTCAATGTAACACGGTAAATCGGGGGTGACAGGACTGCGCCAGCGAGCACGACCAGCTCCCGATTTGGTGCCGCATCGAACAGCAAACCCTTGCGCTTCAATCCCGCGATGGCGCCCAAAGATAGCCGCACTTCCTCTTCGGCTTGCATCATGCGCGCCGGAATAACCTGCAATTCGCTACCCCGACGATCTGCCGCCAATGCGTCGAGCGATGGACCGTTCCTCAAGAGATGCGATATCAGCGTCGAAGCTTCCTGCGCTACGGTTCCTCGAGATGACAAAAAGGGTTCGGCGGCGGTCAACAGTTCGATTGTCTCGCTCAGCCCCAATTGCCGGGACATCGCCCCACCCTGCTCCGACCACGCAGCTTTAACCGGAATGCTACCTCCAGCGGCAGCCAACGCGTTTAGGAGCTCACGATTTTCTACGCTCGGCGGGAGAACAAATATGCGATCCTGCGGGAGGCGTCGGACAAGCGGCTTCAGCTTGTCAGCAGTAGCGAAACTTTGCTCGACCATGGCGATGGCGCTGCGGCAAGTTTCGACCAACGCCATCCGTGTTGCTTCGCCGGGCTGCGCGCCCTCGAGCACCGTCGCCAACGTTTCGGCGATCTGTCCTTTTTGGAAGGCGGCCGGCCCGGCAAGGCGTACCAAGTCAGCAAGCTGCGCATCCGGCCAGTGTGGATCAGCATCAGCCAAGACCGTGCCGAATGCCAAAACGATGCCATTTTCGCTGCACCACTCCTCGAGTCTAGGAAAAGCGGCCTTGAGGCGGGCAATCGACGTTGCATCGCCTCTCGTCACCGGACGCAGTGAGTCACCGGCGCAAACCCGCCAGCTTTCCGCCTTGTCGCCCGTCCAGCACCGGGCAAGAGCCCTGCCCTGGCAGGCTTCCACACGGTGCTCATGCCACCATCGCGTCCGCTGTAATGCTCGGATCAGCGCATGACGCTCTGCATCACTGGGTAAGCTGGGCAAGGTATCTGCAATCGCATCCAGCAGCAGCGGCAGCGCCGCCTCGCGGCGGAGCGCCTGGTTCCAACGGGTTTCGATATGATCGTCTTCACGCAGTTTTCGCCGGTCGCTCGACACGAAGAAATAGCCGTGCACGAGCAGATCGATATTGTCCGTTCCGCGTTCGAGTGGTTCGGAAAACAGAGGTTCACCCAGCGGCAAGTAAACGGCAGAACGCAACCGCAAGTGGCCCACACCTTCACGGGCGGCAGATCGGCACAGGATAACTGCACCATGCGGATTCGCCTTGGGCGGAATGAGCTTACCGTGGATGTCGAACACCTTGTCCCATCCATCGGCCGTCAACAGTTGCGCAGCTTGCCCATCATGCTTCCATTGCTGGCGTCCGCTGAACGAGAGCTCGAAGCCAGCTCCCTCGACGTTACCGTAAATGCTCGGGGCTCCGCTCTCCACACCCGGGCCAGACAAGCGCCGGGCGCCGCTACGCAGGGAGATCCTGCGCACCTCGCCCGCGACTGGCATGATCTCCACGCTCTCCAGATTGCGGAGGCAGCACAATGTCGCGGCCAATTCCTCACCATCGAGGATATCTGAGATCGCACCGTCGGGGTGCCAGTTCGTATCTGACAGGCACAGCGCGGCCCCGGGACGCAGATGTGGAGTGCGCAGCGGAAGGAACAGCGCCATGCCCCGCTCCATGCCTAGCGCCGCTGCCTTATCGAGTAGCATCTTGGCTTCGGTGGCAGAAAGCTGAGGCCAGTCGCGATGTGCCGCATTAGCTTCAGCAACCTGTTCCCATGGGTTCATAATCAGCGTTTGCGGTCGGCCTTCGCGATCCTCCACCCGGCCAAGCGCAATGAATGCGTCGCACAGATGATAGACTGATTTTTGTCCTAGACCGAACCGCCCTACTGCCGACCGTTCATCCGCTTTGCTCCCGCCGCTGGCGCGGGTGATCGCGTCCATATGCCGGGCAAGGACGGGACCATCATTTGCGATAATCAGCCCAGGGGTTCGCAGCAGCGGGTTAGTCGCTTCATCGAACCCAGCGTGACCGGCCACGACCATCCGGCGAGCACCCGCGTCTTCGGCGTTCTGGAGCAGCTCCTTGAAGATCGTGAAGCCCGAGGCATACCCCTCCCGCAAAATCTGCTGCAGGCGAAGAATGTCGCTTTCCGCCGAATGTACTAACCCGCTGGACCTAATTTCCATCGCTGGAGCGGAAGAACCAAGCACGTCAGATTCGGTCACAATTTGCCCCAGTCGCATGGTCTCTCAACCGCAATTATCAGATTTCTGAATGTATGGCCGTTCACCGGCCCGAGCCCCACGGACGCTCAAGCAAAGTCTCTATATCTCTGCGGGAAACTACTTTAGTCCAAAGCTCCCAGTCGGCATCACTATCGCCAACTTCGAGAAAATCACCGTACCTCAAACTGAAAACATCCGCCGGACTGTCCGGCTTGGTGAAAGACTTTAGCTCCTCCTCAAGTCGCTCGATATCTTCGATCCAACCGTCTTCTATGGTGTCCGGCAGCGAGCCAAGTATGTCGTAACGGTCCTGCATTCGCTCTGAGAGACGTTGATAAACCCGTTCGTCGATGGTGCCGGAATAGACCAGGTTCGCCATGTCTACCTCGCGGCGCTGCTGACCGTACCGTTTGATCCGACCGATCCGCTGTTCCAGACGAGACGGGTTCCACGGCAAATCCACGTTGATTAGGGTGCCTAGGGTCTGAAGGTTCAACCCCTCACAGGCGGCATCAGTCGCGCAGACGACCCGAAACTTCCGCTCCTTGACGCCTCGTTTGATGTCCTCTCGGTCGATCGACCGCCACTCCCCGTCAAGCAGGACACCTGACTTTCCCACCCCGGCATATACCGCGACCGGCTCGGTAGGGTGCGTGGCGCTGATCAGCGCGCCTACCCAGCGAGCGGTATCATAGTACTGGGAGAAAATGATGCAGCCGAGCGCGAGCCACTCCTCCTGATCGAGATAGTGGAGCACCGCGCGCCCCTTCGGATCATCCTGCTTGGCAGAAGACAGAATCTCCAAAACCCGTTCCAGATGGATCGCCTCCACATCCACGGCGGCAGCATAGGCCTCTGCCCCCATTTCCTCGATCGCTTCCAGCAGGTCCGGATCTTCAGCCTCCTCTGCTAAAAGTCCTTCGCGACGGCGCTCCAGCATCTTCGTCGCGGTCGCTATTCCGGACGCGACGGAAGAGCATATGCGCTGCATCATCAGGTTTCCGAGAAACCCGGTTCCAGCCTGACGCGCCTTCATTGCCTTTGTGAAGAGTTGGACCTCCTCGTAAGCTCGGTCATAGAAATGCGGTGTGCGGACCGCACCACGCTCGAACACCGCCGGGGTGGTGCTAGGGCGCGGGTGGATGTTCACCGCGATCCGGTCCATCAGTCCTGCTTCCTCAAGCGTCTTACGGCGGCGC
>CALMYW010000460.1 GCA_937873665.1 uncultured Sphingorhabdus sp. | reverse complement strand
TCGTAGACCCTTCCTCTCAGGAGTTAGGGCCTCCGGCAATCCCGGGGCGGTTCAGTCGCTGACGTTCAAGCAGGTTTTTGAAGCGTGGGAAAAGTTCATCAATTTGGAGCGCCCAAAGCATAAGAGCGGACCTTGGCATGCAACGTTGGAACGGGTTCGATCATACGCGCTGACGTTTTTTGGTCCCAAGAAAATTGATGAAATTACAGCGTCAGATTTTCAGCAATTTTGGAACTGGCGTAAAGAAAACTATTCGCGGAAGATGCCATCTAACGGCACTCTTGGGCGGGAGAGGACGGCGATTCTTGCCCTATTCAAATATGCTGAAAAATTAGGTCACGTAACGTCGACTCCCAACACCGACGCGCCGAAAGCCAAGTTTCGACGCAGGCCGACCTTTACGGAAGCCGAATGGAAGAAAATTGCCCTTGCAGTTGATAAATGGGTTGCGGATGGCAGCGGCAAATCCACTGCGAGAGACAGGTTTTTAGCGGCACATTATTTCTTGTTTTTGGCCAATACGGGATTGCGAGTTGGCGAACTCAGGGGACTTCGGTGGGGCGACTTAAGACCATTGGAGACGAAAGACGGCAAATTTGTAGTTGCTGACGTTCGCGGAAAAACTGGAAGGCGTGAAGTGGTATGCCTTAAAGGAACCGGGAAACTTCTCAACAAAGTCATCGAACGCCGAAAAGCCGAATTAGAGAAGCTACATCCAGATGCACCTGAAAAGTGGGCGGTAGGTAATCAAGAACTGGTGTTTTGTCACCCAGATGGTAGCCCAATAGCAACATTTAAGCGGTCATTTCACTCGCTTCTAAAGTTTGCAAAGGTTGCTATCGATCGTGATGGAATGTCCCGAACCATATACTCGTTGCGACACCTGTATGCGACACAACGACTATATGAGGATGTTTCACCGTTTTTGCTTGCTCAACAGATGGGAACTTCTGTTGATATGTTGGAGCGGTTTTACGGCCAAACCATTACATCTAGCGCGGCAGCTCAGATTACAAAGACACGAAAATCACAAAATCTCTCATCTCCAAACACTATTCCGAATTTTGAAGATTGAGATTTTTATTAGGCAAAGATTATGACAGATATATTAGACAAGCTCGAGAGATTACAAAAATTGCGGGAATCCGGCGCAATAACCGATGAAGAGTTTTTTAAGCAAAAAGACAATATCATTAATCAAGAATCTCGAACAGAATCCGATTTATCTGTTATAAGCGAACGAGACAACTTAATAAATGATTATTTTAAAAGTAATAATAGATTTCGAAATTATAAAATATTTTCATTGATATTACTTTTTGTAAACTTATCTATAACAGTAGCATCATCAAATATAGATATAAAAAATAGCTATTATCCATACTTAATTGTTTTCTCTATTTTTGTAATCAATTTTTCTATAAACATTCTATACAAAAGAGCCCCGATCTCAGCAATAGCTGTCGTTGCATCATTTTTGTCAATATCGATCTACGATATACTTTCCAGCATATTCGAACGTCCTTCCCTTTCTTTAGTTGGAGGCTTAATTGCGTTCGTTTCTGTATGCACGCATGGCTACAAAGGAAGTTCGTATTTTGCTCATGAAGAGGGTGAGGCAGAATTACTATCGCCAATCATTCAAGTTTTATTGGCGGCCCTCCTGATCGTCGGAATGGTTCTTGGACTGAACCTATTGAGCAAAAGCATGGAAGCCTCAGTTAATGGAAGTTCAAGTTCAGAAGTGTCCCAAAATACACAGGACGAAAATTTGAATGCCGCAGGAGACTTTAAGCTTGCGAAAGGCTCGTGTGAACTCACAGTCGAAGGCACAAACTACATAGACGGCCAATGTCTAATCGACAGCGACGATGACGGATCATTTTACGTTTTCCAAAATGCAGACAGAACTGGCTATTTTGCGGTAGTTCAAATCGACGGCAATTCAGCTGAAGGCTATTGGAATGGCGCCCCCGACTCCACTCACGCACAAACACCTCTGGGAACGCTAAAAAACGATGGGAATTGTTGGGTCAACGCCACAAATTCAACGCGAATATGCACATCATCCGAGGCAGCAGCCCGCGTCGGCAATACTAACGGAGAGCAAACAACATGGGACTGTAGCTCCGTTTACGGCGACAAAATTCTTGTTACCATTATGGCCGATGAATACCGATTTTACCCCAGAAATCCGGATGGCGGCGCCTTATCTGGCAAGCTCGTCAAAAGCGCTAAAGAGGAAAACGCATATACAGGGGGCTACGACACATATTTGAATCTCATCGACAGCGGAACAGCACCAAAATCATGGTCCATCTACGTAGGCGACAAAGGCCCTGCACTTTTCCATTATAGCGAATTGAGCGGTGACGGGAGCGAATGCACACTTCCCGGCGAAGACCCCAAGTACACTACGAATTAATCCACATCGTATGGATATTTTTTTGAATTTTGTAGATCAGTCATGTCATACGAAAGCCAGTCCTCACGGTGTTTCAATGGTAAAAAATCTGGTTGCATAAATCGCCTTGGACCTACTGCAATTTGCCCCACTCTATCGGCAATAAACCATTGATTCACTATATCTTTCTCCTGATCATAATCAAGTTCAGGGAAATAAGTCGCTGCCGGTCCTCGTGGACCTCCAAGGTAGCTGATTTCTATTTTCGGTTCATGTATCCCTAAATGACTACCAATATTCAAATTATAAAGTTTGACAATAAAATTTGCCGCTGCAGTTAATTCTACCATAAAGTCTTCAATCCAGCCACCAGGACCATTGTGGTAATCAATCCAATTTTGTTCATCTATGGACGGATTTAAACCTGGAATGTAAAATTCGATTTTTTCGTGCCAATAAAAACCTTCTTCGTCAGAGCGATAAAACCACTCGTGAAACACACGCAAAAAATGTTGCAGCGTTATTCGAAACTCTTGGAATGCTGCTTGTATATCTGGAAAGCTATTTGGCCACCGATAATCCATGGCGATTATCCATCCTTGCAATTCATAAAGGTCTGCAACAGTTTTAGGATAGATGTAGCATTTGGGCCTTGCAAAAATTCCATCTGACCACTCGCGCCAGCTCGAAACATTTGCCAATAACTTCCATTTTTCAAAGGCTTCTACATAAATTTCGACGTACTGATCGTCCATTTTCCATCACCTTTGAAAAGTACTGAGATATAAGAACTTTTCGCCATCAGCCGCCCAGACCGATTTTATGCAAAATCTGCTCGGTAACGCCCCGGCCTGCCTTGTCCCGCTTAACAGCCATCAGGAACAAGAGTCTTCCTTCACTTGTCTCTTCAGCTTTGAGGCCAATGTTGTCCTTTTCCGCTGAATCGTCATCCAAGCGACCTTTGTACTCAATCACGAGTTGGCGACCGTCGTCGAGTTCCACAACGAAGTCTGGATAAAAGAAATCTGACGACGTCGGAAGTCGATAGGCCCCATAAGTTCGGTCAACATTACGTACCCAGTGCTTTACTGCACCTAGCCGATCAATAGCCTGTGCACATTCAAATTCGTCACCTTGCGGTTTCAGATCACCAATCATTGCATAGTAGTGCTTCTGAAAGCGAAAACTGCCCTGATAAGGGTTGCGCGCATCATATCTGTTTGGATCGAAGACATGTAACTTAGGTGTCGCACCAACCGGAGTTCCCGTGCCGCTTAGGAACAACTGGACGCCTCGTTTGCCCGTTTCTTGTCGGAGATGTGCAACGCGGGCCAACACAGCCCGCTTGAGCGCATATTTACCCCTTACCAATGCCGCTAAGGAAATTCCCTTTTCGCGAACGAGATTGACGATTACGCGCCTGCAATATTCCAGATACACTTCTTGCCCGGTATGCACTTGGCGAGTCTGGCGATCCAAAAAGCGAGCGAGCGCAGCCTCATCCCAGTTAGTTGCGCCGTCTAAAGCCAATTCGAGTGCTGTTTCCACATGGCTATAAACCAGTTGGTCACCATCGATGTCGAATTCATAACTATCTGGCTGTTCAGTGACATTGAAGCCGGGAAGATCCGCACCGTGAGAAAGCAAGTCCCAACCAGCCAGATCAATGAATGATTCAGGGTAGGCCAGATCGAGCTCGCCTTGCACCAGTATTTGAAGTTGCGGCACAGCGAACGGCACACCCCGCGCAGCGGGGGACTTTGAAGCTTCGGTTTGGACGATATTGCGTTCCACAGCTTCGATTGCACCCGGAGCAATCACTTCCATAGCTTTGGCAATTTCGCGCTTCACATCGTCGCTGGCATCGGGGGCGATAGCTGCCAACACTTTGCCAGCACCATCATCAGCCATGCGGAATGCGTCACGCGCTTGAGCAGACCAACTACTGGTGTCTGGGCGTTCCGGAACTGTCAGCTTCACTGGCTCTGGTGTACGATAGAGCGGGCCGATGTCTCCACCTTCCAGCGGAAATTGCTCTGGCATTTCAAGAATAGCTTGGCGTGCGCTGCGCTCGTCAAAGCCCATTTCTATCAGTCGGTCCATTAGACCGCTGGCAGCCGCGGCGAATGTCGATTCAGAAACATGGGCATAAGCTCGGTTGAGCTCTTCCGGTGCTCTGCGCGTTGCGAATGGCATTCTCAAAACTCGGCCTAGCAACTGTTCCACGGCACCTGACGCACGAATGCTTGCGAGCGAACAAAATACATAGGCATATGAGCAGTCCCAGCCCTCTTTCAGCGCTTGAACTGTGATAACATGTTCTACCTTGCAAGCCGGATCAAACAAATTGACGCCATCTAGCCCACGCTGATCTCCGGTGGCTATTACGATGGCCTCCTCCGGTATGCGTTCCACTTCAATTAGATGGGCCTTCACCGCTTCTACAGTGGCTTCATTTCCTTCGGCGGCTGGTTGTGCCTGATAGAGTGTTATCGGTCGAATTCCCGCCGGGTCTTTCGCTGCGATGCCGGCAAGCCAAGCGCGGTTTTGCACAGCATGGGCGATTGCCTGCTGCCAACTGCCGTGCTGCGATAAATGCACCGGCATCTTGATCATGTCCTCCGCCTTCAGCTCCATAGCTGTGGCTACAGAAATGACGTTGGAACGAGGTTTGGGAGTTGCAGTAAATTCTATAATCGCAGCCGGATTGAGACGGGACTTGGTGCCTCCCGAAAGGCTGGTCATAAAGTTGTGTGCTTCGTCCAGGATCATCAAGGGGCGCTGACGATAGAGTATATTGGCAAAAGAGAGTGCTATTTCTCCCCGACGCGGGCCGTCCTGCACCACATCCAGCCCTTCCCCTACGCGAGCATCACGGAAGTGGTCTTCCAGATTTTCATCGTCAGAATAGACATTCCGATTTGACGTATCTTCCACCCGAAAGGCTTGATAGGTGGCAACTATTATCACAGTTTTTTCTAGAAAATCTTTGGGACGAATTTGCCGCCGTTCGGAAATGTCGAACACGGCAACGGCACCGCCAAACGCTTCCTCCAATGCCATGCGATAAGGGTGACGCGGTTGCTTAAGTGCATCCAGTGTTTGAACTTGAATTGCATTGGAAGGCACCAGCCAAATGACTGGCACAAATGGCCGTTCCATATAGCTGTCTGCTGCCACTTTAATTGCATGAGCAGCGAGCAGCGTTTTACCGCCGCCCGTTGGTAAACGGAGACAACAATAGGGCGTAGCCTCCAATCCTTCCACCGGGGTGTATCCACCCCGCGCATAGCTACCCAAATCCGCTTCGGCGACCGTTTCGGAATAAGCTTGTGCAGGCGACTTAACACGTGCTGCACTCAAAAAATGACGCAGAGCGTCCAAAGCGCGGTCCTGATATTTCTTCAGTTCCATATCAGCGCGCCTTCACATCATAGGGGGTTTGCTTAAAGGTAACTCCTTCGGCTTTCAGACGCGGTTCCCCGATACGGCTGGCTTCACCATAGATGGTTAGCGGTCCGTTATGGCCAGCCATAGCGCGGATCGATGTCAGCAAATTTGCGGTCAGCACGTTGCCGCCCGACACGCTCTTGTCCCCTAGAATGCCGTTATACAAAAGCGCAAAGCCTCGTGAGCCATGATTGCCAAGGAACGGACTGTCTGCAGAGCCATGATAAGGAACGCCTGTTTCAGAAAACCAAACATGTGCAGCCAGTGCCTGAAACTTTATACCTGATCTTAGGCGCCCCTCTTCGTCGAACACCTCTTCCCCCAGCCGGTAGAATGAGAAACCGCCGCCGCCGTTCCAGTTCACCGCCTTCGATATGCCGCCCTGTTCACCTTCGATTACTTTGACCAAACGCGGCGCGCAGTGGGTAACAGCATGATCCCCCATCTCGACACCTATCCACCGCCGGCCCATTTTGTGGGCGACGGCCGCCGTTGTTCCGGAACCAAGGAAGCTGTCCAACACCAGATCACCGGGGTTTGAAGCGAGTTGCAGGATTCTAGCGATTAGTCGCTCTGGCTTTGGAGTGTCAAAAACTTGCTCGCGTCCGAAAAGAGCGATGTTTTCCTTTTTTGACTCATCGGTATGGCCGACTTCCGTATGGGGCCACCAGTTATGTGGCGTCATACCATCCCGGACCTCAGATAAGAAAAGTTTCAAAGCTGGGACGGAGTTTTCCCCTTTGAGACCCCACCAAAGTCGTTTTTCTGCAACGTGGCTAGCATGCGTGGACGGGTCATACTTCCAAGCCTTATCACGATTCCTAACAACTTCCCCAGTTATTGGATTGAGTATTTCATAGACCAAATTTGGACGATTTTTTGTTGAAGCTTGATTCAGATAGTCGACTGCTTTCCATGGGCCTCGAGCGTCATTGTCTGGGTTGGTATATCGTCCCTCCGCTTCGGCCGATCTTGGTAAAAGATTATTTTTGAATGCCGCAGATTTTTGCCAAACAAGGATAATATCGGTAAGTGAAGCAATTCCCTTAAAGTTATTGCTAACACTGTATTTTTTTTGCCAAGTTATTTGCCTCACGAAATTATTTCGCCCAAAAACTCCATCCCCCATTACCTTGAGATAGTGCGCCTCATTCTCGTCTAAGTTAATCCAAATACTGCCGTCTTCAGCTAACAGGTCACGCAGCAGTTCCAGTCGGGGATAGATCATCGCCAGCCATTGGGTATGTTCTAGGTTGTCATCATAATGCTCGAAGGCGCTGCGGGTGTTGTAGGGCGGATCGATGTAGATGCATTTCACTCGGCCCTTGTAATAGGGGAGCAGCGCCTTTAGTGCGTCTAGATTATCACCTTGGATCAGCATGTTGCTGGCCGCCGGATCACCATGAGAAAGGGCCGGTTCTGCCTCCAGCAACCGGTAGGGCACCGCCGCCGCGCGCTTTATATCATCGTCGCGCGTCAACCATGTCAAACTAGGCATTCAGAACTCCCCATTGATGCCAAATGCCTAGCAGTCGGTTTAGTCGGTCGCCAAGTGGTAAGTGCGTCCATTGATTGACAATTTCTGTAAGATTTTGTTCGCGTGAATCATTACCCACTGGAATGGTAAATTCCCAACAGAAAAGCATCTCGGTCAAAGCTCAAGTCATTTGGTTATAGAATAGCAAATCTATAATCAGATTACATAAGCCATTCATATGTTTAGGCAAATTGCACCGACAATCCAATGTACATAAAATACTGATTATATTATTGTTATATATAGACAATTTATAATCAGGAAGGATTGGTTTTGGGGCTATCGAAACAAGCGAAAACGTTGACCAAGGCACAGATTGCAGCGGTTACCGCACATATTGGAAAAGCTAGGAATGGGTTATGCCTGCCGGGTTTGTTCTGTTAAAAGCCTATCAAGAAACTTTACCCTGCAACGATAAACCCTGAAAATTAAATCGCTCAGGGCTGGGAGACGAAGTAGGATTGAATTTAGGGAGGCATGATTCCGATGGTAAAAATAAGTCTAGGCAAGGCCATTTTGCTCGGGCTGTCGCTCACATCCTGCGGAAACGCCAACGGGGTCCAACCAGTTGTGTCGGTTGAATCTGCAGCAAACGAATTTACGCTGGCATTGATCGCCGATGCAAATGCAACAGCTCGGATGGAATCTGAGCAGCGAGGCGAACCAATTGGAAAAGCTTGGAAGTACGAGTTGTTAGATAGCAAAATAATCGCACAAGATATGGACGATGACAACGATCAGGACGCAGTTTTCGTCGTGACCATTTGCGAGCAGGACTCGTGCCACAAAACGTCACAACTCAATGCAGTCGCTCTGTTTGAAAATAAAGAAGATGCATACAGCCTCAACTGGTACAAAAGTGTCGATTTTGATCCGGTAATTGAGAAAATTTCTGGAGCAGAAGTGACAATTAAGTCCTTGATATACGGAGACAATGACCCTCAGTGCTGCCCTGATACACTTGTCAGATCAGTGCTGAAATTTAGAAAATAACAACCGCCAGAGTGGCAGTATGCTCATTCTTTGGAGTTCAACCGATAACAAGTTACAATTTTACGCACAATACCAAGGCAAGCGCGGTGTAGCAGAGCGGGAATAAAATACCAAATACACTCGACAGGCCGAAAAGTTATCTGCACTTCGAAAATCAAAAGTTAAGTATAGCCAATTTTGAGATTCTGTATTAAAAGGATATTGGTAATATCTATGCATAAAATATGCGTTAAATTGACAATTTCGATAATTCTTGGTGGCATTTTATCATTGGCGCCGTACACTTTATCCGCGCAAACAATTGGCGCTGCGATGCAGGACGAGTTGGACAAGTCGGAATTTAGCGAACGTTCAAGTGATAGATTTTGGTCTGATCTGAATGAGAAATATATAGAAAAAATTAGGATTTTTGATTTGTCAGCCGTGAGCGTTACGTTTTCGCAACCCACCTTAGCAGAGTTTCAATACCAAGAAGAAGTCGCCAGATCAGTAAGCGAAAAGTACCGAACTGTCTGTGGAACGAGGCCACAGAACAATTGCAATTCTCAGTTGAGCGCTTTTTTCCAAGAGGGAAAATTCAATGGAAAAGTCTTCAATGTCGTTGTGACGATCGCGCTGAATCCAAAATTCGCTGCGGAAATTGACGGCTTTTTGTCCTCTGCTGCGAAATCATCTTACCTTATGCGAGCGCCGACCGAAGATGGCCCTAGCGTGGTTTTCTCAACCAATCCTACGCCGGAAAATCGTGTGGAGTTCAGAGTGGCAGTGCGGGCGCCGCAGAAGGATTCAGGCGCAGCGGCTAAATTGGCCAAAACCGGGAATGTGAAAATTGACCGAGACATGGCTGTTCTCGGATCTGTAATAGGAGCAACAACCACCAAGGCATATACCGGATATGACCTGCCTGATATAAGGGACGCCACCATAATTGATCGCA
Organism: uncultured Sphingorhabdus sp.; assembly: GCA_937873665.1. The sequence continues at coordinate 150,200 of CALMYW010000460.1, read as the reverse complement.
TATTCAATTCAAATGCGCATGCGCGGAAAACTCAGAGGTCTATCGGGATTGTAAGCAGCGATGATATTGCCATTCCATCAATTGCAGCGAACCTTGAGTCTGCGGATTTGGTTTCGGTCGGCCATTATGAGAAATGGGGGCAAGATCGATATCAGGTGATTGTCAACCAGTTTCTGCAAAAGGAAGTTTTGATAGTCGTTCCTGCTGATCGAATATCCAAAATTGATCGCTTCATAGCAAAATAAACCTCAGCAACGATGCGAGCTGAGGCTCGCAATGGATTATAGAATTTATCTTCTATAATCAGATTACATAAGCCATTCATATGTTTAGGCAAATTGCACCGACAATCCAATGTACATAAAATACTGATTATATTATTGTTATATATAGACAATTTATAATCAGGAAGGATTGGTTTTGGGGCTATCGAAACAAGCGAAAACGTTGACCAAGGCACAGATTGCAGCGGTTACCGCACATATTGGAAAAGCTAGGAATGGGTTACGCAATCAAGTGATTTTAGGATTGTCCGTGAAGGCAGGCTTAAGGGCCAAAGAGATTGCCAATTTGAAATGGTCGATGGTGTTGGAATCCGATGGGGAGGTAGGACAATACATACGGTTGACCAATGATGCCTCAAAAGGACGGTCTGGTCGCATCATTCCTTTGAATAAGGAGTTGCGAAGCTTGATATGTAAATTGAAACAGCAGGCAACGAAAGGGACAAATTTTGCCCCGCTGGAAGCCAATGTGATTGTGTCTGAACGATCGAAAGCCGTGTCCGCTCAGGTGATCGTCAACATGTTTCAAAAATGGTATCGCGAGTTAGGTTTGATTGGTTGCTCGTCACATAGCGGACGGAGAACATTCATTACGAATGCAGCCAAGAAGATTACAACCGTTGGCGGATCACTAAGGGATGTCCAATTTTTAGCCGGTCATTCGTCGCTGAATACAACCCAGAGGTATATAGAAGGCGATAGCGAGGCCAGGGCCAGAATTGTTGATATAATATAATAAGTTCAAAACTTAATCATTTTACAACTTCAAACAATGTCGGAGTATAGCTATAAATCTAACTAACGCAGCGCTGTGCTATGAAGCAGAAGCTAACGAAAGAGCGGCCAAAATGAAGCGTCTATTGGGCATTATAGGTCTGGTTGCACTATCAGCGATGCCTACTAATGTTGACGCTAGGCATGTGCAAAGTGCGAAGGTCAGGTATTCAACGTCGGAGGGCCAATCAAAGTGGTATACTGTGGATGTTAATTTTCTCACTGGCTTAGAATTGAATACAGCAACTAGCTCATTCCGATATAACGCCTTCAAGAGTTATGCCGTTGTATTTTGGGGAAATGATCAAGCATCAGTGATCCTAATAAATTCGCCGATTATGTTTTGTTCTGGGGAGTTCACAAATAGCTGCTTACCCATATTTGGACGAATGAAGGGAACGGATCAGCAAAACACAGAATGGGAAGTGTGTACCGCTTTATTTTGCAATTAAGCGATTTAAGCGATTAAAATCAGGCATTTCCAATTTTGAAGTTCGCCTAAAAAACTGGATTAGTATCGTCATCTGTAGAGGAAAAACCTATAGGAAGGTCGCTGGAATCATTTTTTTGATTGTTTATGAATTCCTTGAATGTAACCATTTTCCGTCTATTTTTAACTATTTCAATGGTTTCTTGAAGTTCACAATCTTGCTTTTTCAATTCCTCTTTCATGTCATGTATGAATTTCATCATTAGATATACTAGACCATGAGTTCTAGTTATACCTTTTTCTGAACAAACTAGATCAAATGTATATTTAACTTTTGATGGTGCATTGAAACTTATTAACTCTTTTGCGTTTTTCATTGAAATATTATTACTCCTAATTTTAGTTACAATTATTGATCAAGATTTATGTAAAATACCTAATATTCAAAACGATTGGGTAATTTAAGGAGTTTATACTCAGCAAAAATTTCTAGTTACCTAGTGCGACGTTTGACCAATCTATAGAATCTGCCACACTATACTTATCTCTCGTTTTCGTCATATAGTCGACCGCGCCTTGATTTGCGTTAAATTTTACATCTATTTGCTTGTCACCCCATTCAGTTGACAGCCACGTTTCTCTTACCATTTGCTCAAAGTTGTTGATGCCTTTACCTAAAGGGACATCAATAATTGCGTGGTAGTGGAGATGTTTTGTTTTTGTTCCCTCCAGAACCGCAAATACCGTCATGCATTTGCCATATCTGGTGAATGCGTTTCCAAATATTCTTTTATTGAGAATATTAAGAAAATGCCTGAAATTGCTTGATGCCTCATATTTTGAAATTTTTTTCCTCGTTGAACCATAGCTGTTATAGTATGTTCTACCTTTTTTCATTGTCAAAGTAACAAAGCATGGATTTTTCCATTTACTAATATCAATCCACTCTCTCAAAGCTGATTGATGTTTGAAGTTATCAATTTTATCCATCGATCAATCTCTCTATTATTATTTGTTTAATACTATATATTTATAAAATATATATCTTCCAACTTCGCGATAGAATCCACAGCATTCAAAATGTTATGCAAAGTGGCGCACTCAGTTCCAAGTCGGAGTTCTCGGTATGGTCAAGTCATCGCCTTACGATAATGTTTCAACAGAGCGACACGAACGTCAGTTGGATATGATTTTCGCATTTGCTGACCTTATACAAAACCCACCGCAAGGCATCATTCACGATACGAGTCATTTGCCGTGTTCCAAGAACGAGCTGATCAAAGCCTTTTGCGAGCAGATTGAAATACAGAACGATCCCATGTTTGTTACAACCCTACACGCATGCGGATTGTATTTGGCGGACTATCAAACTGATGTAGGCGCCAAATCTTTGGCGTTGCCGAGCATCGATGAAGTAACTGCAATGCGGAATGATCCGATTGAAATTGAAAAGCTTGCTGAAAGCTTCAGTGATGCGAAATTGGGTCGCTTCACTGCAATGGTTGCGGCAGATCGCGCTGAAATTTCCGCTAAACTCGACGCCGCCAAGGCAAAAAGCGCATCAACGATGCCTCGCAAAAAGTCGCTCTGGGATCGAATTTGGGCTAAATAGGCGTAGTAGCCTTTCGACCTAACTAACTGAATTTAATAATTAATTAGCGAACAAGGAAGTTACAAAACATATACAAAATCATATTTATAAAAATATATATTTGATTTATATATGTTTATTTATAGATTATTGCCCTCCGAAGGCAGAGGCCAGAGGTTCGAATCCTCTTGGGTGCGCCATACAGTCCTTTTCATTCTAGATCATCAAGTTATGTGAAGGGCTTCGGGCATTGACTGCGGAGTTCTGAGAGCTTTCGCGTGCGTAGCTTCCAGCCGGAAACCAAAACCGCCTCTGTTTGCGAAAAATTTGGCCGGCATAGACACGCCGACATCAAAGCTGCAGGACGTTCCCGTTGCGGTCACCGCGCTGACCGACGAAAATCTGGAAAACCACAAGGTTACAACGGTCGGTGACATCGCTTCATTCGTACCCAGCATGGTTGCTGGCCGCAAGGTCACCGGCGGTTCGGCCAGCATCTTCCTGCGCGGCGCAGGATCGAGGTCGCTCAGCGCCGGTTTCGATCAGTCGGTTTCGTTCAATATTGACGGCCTTGCCATGAGCCGCGGTCGCGAAATTGCTTTTGCGCAGAAGCGACAGCCGGTCTGGCAGGCAAAGTAAGAGCAGACCGCTTCGCCGGACGCTGGCTTAACCCAGCTTTGCCCGGCGTGCGAGGTGCCAGTCGGCGCTGCCAAACTCGCCCTCGATCTGGGTCGCACGCTTGAAATAATGGCCGATGGGCAACTCGTCGGTCATCCCCATGCCGCCATGCAGTTGCACGGCGTTCTGCCCGACAAAGCGGCAAGCCTCGGCAACCGTCGCCTTTGCGGAAGAGGCGGCACGGGCGCGCTCGTCCGCCGGTGCATCGAGCTTCAGCGTCGCGAGCAACGCCGCCGCCCACGTCAGTTCGACATGCATGTACATGTCGACCATGCGGTGTTGCAGCACCTGGAAAGAAGCGATTGGCTGGCCGAACTGCTGGCGCTGCTGCGTATAGGCAACGGTATCCTGCAACAGTTTATCGAGCAGGCCCGACGCCTCCGCAGCTTGTGCCGCTACCGCACGGTCGCGCAGTTCTTCGAGCAGTTCGAGTCCCTGCCCCTCACCACCGATCAACGCCTCTTGCGAAACTTCGACATCGGAAAGAATGATATCGGCCGCCCGCCGTCCGTCAATCGTCGGATAAGGGTGCATCGACACGCCTGCCGCATCTGCCGGAACGAGGAACAGGGAAATCCCCGCCGTGTCCCCTGCGTGGCCAGATGTGCGCGCAGCGACGATCAATTGATCAGCCCAAGGCGCAGCTATCGCGACCGACTTCTGCCCGTTCAATCGCCAACCTGACGCGCTGCGTTCGGCCGTCGCGGCAACATCCGCATAATCGTAGCGCATCTGCGGCTCGCCAATTGCCAGTGCCAGCCGCACCTTGCCCGCGGCGACATCGGCCAACAGACCGGCTACGGTCCCGCCTGCCCTTTCCAGCAGCCATGCGCCGTGGAACAGGGTTTCCGCCACCGGCTCCAGCACCAGCGCGCGACCCAGTTCTTCCATGATGATCATCTGTTCGACCGCACCGCCGCCCAACCCGCCGCGATCCTGCGAAACAGTGGCCCCGAGCAGGCCCAATTCGCCCGTCAGCGCAGACCAGATTTCCGGTCGAAATCCCAGATCGGATCGCGATGCGGCTGTACGTTCGGCAAAACCATAACGCTGTGCAAGAAACTGGCGCAGCATATTCTGCAGCATCTGCTGATCTTGGTTCAGTTCGAAATTCATTTTCTCACCTCAATCTCGACTTGATGTGCAATGAAGCCTGAATGTCAGGCTGCCGCAATCGGAAATTGCATGTGGAGAGGATTTCAGCCGTCGCACCCAGCAATGGCCAGCATTGACAGGAACCGCCGAAAGCTGTTCGTTGTGCATTATGGACATGAACTGGTCAGACGCCGACAGGGCATTCACCGACGAAGTCAGGGCCTTTTTTGACGCCGAACTGACGCCCGAATTGCGCGAGGCCGGGCGCTGGATGACCAGCGTCTATGGTGACCATGGCCTTTCGATGGAATGGCAGCGCCGGTTACACGCCAAAGGCTGGGCCGCACCTTCATGGCCAAAGAGCTATGGTGGCGCCGAGTGGAGCGTCACCCAGCGATACATCTTTGCGCGCGAGCGGGTGCTGGCAGGGGCGCCGCCCACTTCTCCCATGGGGATCGCAATGTGCGGCCCTGCCCTGCTCGGCCATGGTTCAGATGAGCAGAAGGAATATTTCCTTCCCCGCATGCTGACGGGAGAGCATTTCTGGTGCCAGGGCTATTCGGAACCGCATGCCGGCAGCGACCTGGCCTTATTGTCGATGAGCGCGCGGCGGGACGGCGACGACTTCGTCTGCAACGGCACCAAGATCTGGACGACGCATGCCAATGTCGCGAACTGGATTTTCTGCCTTGTCCGCACCAGCCAACTCGCCCGGCCGCAACAGGGCATCACCTTCCTGCTGATCCCGATGGATACGCCGGGCATCACCGTCACGCCGATCGTGATGACCTCTGGCGAGCATATCCAGAACCAGATTTTCTTCGACAATGTGCGGGTACCCGTAGGCAATGTCGTTGGCGCGATCGACGATGGCTGGACCGTTGCCAAATATCTGCTCGAATTCGAACGCGGCGGCAGCGCCTATGCGCCGGAATTGCAGGTCCGTCTGGCACGAGTGCGGGAATTGGCGAGCGATGGCTTACGGCCGCTGCTCAATGAACCGGCCTTCGCGGCGAAGGTGGCGGCGGCGCAAGCGCGGGTCGACGTGCTTGAAACTTATGAATTCAAGGCAATGAGCGATGCGGCTCGCGGTGGCCGCCCAGGTCTTTCAGGTTCAGTCATGAAAATATTGGGTACAGAGCTTAGCCAGCACATCACCGAACTCGCCCTCGAGGCTGCGGGACCATATGGCCATGCCTTCCAACCGCAGGCGGGCTTCCCGGGTGGGCCAAATGTGATTCCGCATGATACAAATCAATTCGCCGGCCCTCGTTCGGCTGCTATTGCGCCGCTTAAATATTTCAATGACAGGGCAGGTTCTATCTATGCCGGGTCGAACGAGATCCAGCGCAATATTATCGCCAAGGCAGGGCTTGGCCTTTGACTGGAAGTTAAATTCATGGGGGCTTCGGCAAAACCCAAGGCGAAACGTGGCAGGCCGCTTAAACCGCTGATCACAAAAGAAGCTGCAGTCGATGCGGCGATTGTGCTGGTCGAGCAGGAGGGGATCGACTCGCTGAGCGTCCAGGGCGTCGCCCGTGCGATGGGTGTGACCGCACCTTCGCTCTACTATCATTTCAAGGACAAGGACGAACTTCTTCAGCTCGTTGCCCGGGCATTGCTGCGCGAAGTCGGCGCAGAGGGCGGCGATGCGACCGGTTGGAAAGAGCGTGCCATCGCGCTGGCCGTTGCCACACGGCGCACCATATTACGCCATCCCAATGCCGCCCCGCTGATGCTGCGCTATTTCCCGCGCAATGTGATGCTGGGGGCCTATGAAGCGACACTCGCGATCTGCCCCTACCCTTCAGAGCACCATATGGCGATCCTCGAGGCACTGGAAAAAATCACCTATGGCGCATCGCTGTTCGCCGCGGCCGCCGAAGCGCATCATATTCCGGCCATGCCGGTTTTTGATGCGAACCGCTTCCCTAAACTTGCCGAAGCGCTCGCCAAGGCGCCGGAAGACGAAGCGCTGTTTGTCGAAACGCTGGAGCTGATGTTCGATGGCTTCGAAGCCCGTTACGGGACCAAGAAAAGGAAATCCAAATGATCGAGGGTGGATGCAACTGCGGAGCCATACGCTACAAAATCGAAAGCAATCCCGTGGTGGTTGCGCAATGCCATTGCAAAAACTGCCAGCGCCAATCGGGCAGCGCCTTTTCGGTCAATCTGATGGTTCCGGTTGCTGGCGTCACAACTACTGGCGAGCTCACCACTTATGAAGATCGCGACACAAGATCAGGCAATCCGGTTTATCGCCGGTTCTGCGGCAATTGCGGCTCCCCCATTTTTTCGGACCTCGCCGAAGACAATGGCATGACTATCGTCAAAGCCGGCACGCTGGATGATCCGACACCGTTCAAGCCTGTTGTCAGCGTGTGGACGTCAACCAAAATGCCTTGGGTTGACCTTCCTGAAGGCCAGCGCGGCTTTCCGGAAAATGCGGGCTAATTAAAGCCCGCTTGGTTTTTCTGGCAGGAACACGGTCTTGATCTCGACATAGGGCTGCATGCCCTCTGGCGCGCCTTCGCGGCCGACGCCCGATTTCTTGAACCCGCCAAACGGATTAGTCAGATCGAACTCGCGCCTGTTCTGCGTGAAATGGCCGGTGCGGATGCGACGCGCGACGGCATAAGCGCGGTCGGTATCGTTAGTGTAGACGCCGCCTGACAGGCCGAATTCCGTCCGGCGCACTTCGAGTCTCGATATTTTCTGGCCCGATGGCCGTGAAGGCTTGTCTCACATCATTGGTCGGTCGCGGGACATTTTCAGTGATGCAGACGGTGAATTCCATGTGCTCGATGAAGCCGAGATTGAGGCCAATGCCCATATAACCCGCGAACTTGCAAATGCGCGCACCATCCCCGAAAATTCGAAGCTCAAAGAATTGTCGGGCGTTCGCGCCGTGCGCGTTGGATTGATCTGTCGATCGACGGCAATACCCTTGTAGTCGAAACCGGATTTCAAGATAGCGCCGCGCGGCAGGACGGGCTGCGACAGGCGATCCACGAATATCGTGCAACCGCACGGGTCGGTGCCGCGGATGGAGATATTTTATCCTTGACTGCCACGCCTTACGTCTTGCCCCATCAGGAATGCCCTGCTGCGGTTGGGAATATCCAGCGCCTCGTGGCGCCAGCACATTGCCTCGCTTCGCGATATAGTACCGCAGATGCTGGAGAGGAGGCATTTTCGGCAGGCTTTGATATCAAGGAAATGGCGGATTTCGACAATGAAGCGATGCGCGATGCTTTCGTGCAACGTGACCCGCTGTTCAAGGCGATCGCGTTACATCCACTCCCGGTAATCGCCGCAGTGAATGGCAAGGCTTTCGGTGCCGGCGCCCTGATGGCCGCTGCAGCTGATTTCCGGATCGCCGGGCCTAATGCGGAGTTCAAGGTTACTGCAGTCAACTATGGCAGTGCGAATGCAACCTGGTCGCTGCCTCGACTGGTAGGCCTGTCGAGAGCGAAGCATATTTTAATGACTGGCCGGATCGTCAAAGCAAGCGAAGGGCTTATGATGGGTTTGTTCGATGAAATAGCGAATGCCTCTGCATTGGACACCGCTCTTGAACTTGCAGCACAGATCGCATCCAAACCAGTATCGGCAATTCATGCGATTAAGGCGCTCACAAACCGGTCAATGAACCTGGACATAGATTCTGCCTGGCAGGCAGAGTTCGATCACGTACTCGAACAGCTAAATACCAATGACGGGGGTGGCGAAGAGATTTTTGGTACATTTCTATCAAAGAGGAAATGAAGCTGTCGCCTCCAATAGCCAACCGATCGCTCTGAGCAGAAATGACCTCTCGGTTTCATTCCGAGTGGCTTGCTATTTCCAAGATGTTTAGATCAAGCGGCAGCTTTGCGCTGCTTTTCCAGCTTCTTCAGAACCATCTGACGCTTCAGACGCGACAGATGGTCGATGAAGAGAATGCCTTCGAGATGGTCCATCTCATGCTGTAAACAGGTGGCCATCAGGCCTTCCATTTCTTCTTCGTGCACCTTGCCATCCAGATCCTGCCAGCGGGCACGGATTGCGGCGGGGCGTTCGACCTCGGCAAATTGATCCGGCACCGACAGGCAACCTTCGGTGTAGGTCGAATGCTCATCGGAAGGATCAAGTATTTCAGGATTGATGAAGATACGCGGATTGCGCACGACTTCATGATCATGGTTGCAATGTTCGCCATGCTCATGGTCATGCTCGGCCGGTTCTTGCAGATCGATCACCAAAATACGTTTAGGCACACCGACCTGGATCGCGGCCAGACCAATGCCCGGCGCATCATACATCGTGTCGAACATGTCCTCGACCAGCTTTTTGAGCCCATCGTCAAATTCGGTGACGGGAGTCGAGATGATTTTGAGCCGCGGATCGGGCACTTCAAGGATCGGGAGTATGGCCATGGCGCTAAAATAGGGACTGGGTGGGCCAGCGTCAACCGACCGGACGACGGGCACGGAGCGCCTGCGCCAAAGTGCCTTCGTCGAGATAATCAAGTTCGCCGCCGACGGGCACACCGTGCGCCAGTTGGGTCAGGCGGATCGGATAGCTTTCCAGCCGCTCGGCAAGGTAATGCGCGGTCGTCTGACCTTCTAACGTTGCGTTCATTGCCAGCACCACCTCGTCAATGCCGCCTTCGGCAACGCGTGCAACCAAGCCGTCGATGTTGAGGTCTTCCGGACGCACGCCATCCAGCGCAGATAAACGCCCGCCAAGCACATGATATTTGCCGGGAAACAAGCGCGAACGATCAAGCGCCCACAAATCTGATACATCCTCCACCACGCACAGGGCGCGCGTGTCGCGGCGCGGATCGGCGCAGATGCCGCAAGGATCGCTCGTGTCGAGATTGCCGCAGTTAGTGCAGGTCTTGAGCCGCTCCTCGACCATTTCGAGCGCGCGCAGCAAAGGCTGGAGCACTGTCTCACGCTTTTTCATCAGATGCAAAACAACGCGGCGGGCCGAGCGCGGGCCGAGGCCGGGAAGCCGCGACAATGCCTGTGCCAATGCGTCTATTTCTTGCGATGCCATCGGATGGGCCTTATCGGCATCCTCCGAAAGTTTGAAGAACAAACCGCAGGCTGGAGCCTGTCGAAGGCCGTTTCACGGTATGCGCCGCCATTCTAAGCGCCCTTCGACAAGCTCAGGGCTACGGTGATGGCTGGAGCGACAATGCGCCTTATATTCATGGGGACCCCCGATTTTGCCGTACCGACGCTGAACGCGCTGGTCGATGCGGGGCATGATGTGGTCGCCGTCTATTCGCAGCCGCCCCGCCCAGCCAATCGTGGGAAGAAGCTGACACCCTCCGCCGTGCATGCGCGTGCGGAGGAATTGGAGCTGGAAGTGCGCACGCCGGTTTCGCTGAAAGGCGAAGACGAACAGGCCGCGTTTTCCGCGTTAAACGCCGATGCCGCCATTGTGGCCGCCTATGGATTGCTGTTGCCCCAACCCATCCTCGACGCGCCCAAATATGGTTGCCTCAACGTCCACGGATCGCTCCTTCCACGCTGGCGCGGTGCGGCGCCTGTGCAGCGGGCGATATTGGCGGGTGACGCCGAAACTGGCGTGATGGTGATGCAGATGGAGGCGGGTCTCGATACCGGTCCGGTGCGCGCAACGGCGCGGACGCCGATTGATCGCAAGACTGCTGGAGAGCTCACCGAAGAACTGGCGCAACTAGGAGCCGGTCTGATGGCGGAAGTGTTAGCAGATATTGACCGCCATCCTGCAATAGCACAGCCTGAAGAAGGCGTGACCTATGCCCGGAAAATCGAAAAGAGCGAGGCCCGGCTAGACTTCAACCAAAGCGCCGAAGCGGTCGAACGCCAGGTTCGTGCTTTCAATCCGGTTCCGGGCGCATTTTTCGAATTTCAGGGCGAGCGGTATCGGGTGTTGGCTGCTGAGATCGTTGAAGCTGGCGGAACAAGCGGCATAACCATTGACGACAAACTGGTAATCGCTTGTGCAACCAGTGCCCTCCGCCCCACCATCATTCAACGCGCCGGAAAACCCGCAATGCCGCTCGCCGATTTTCTGCGCGGCAACCGGATACCGGCGGGCACCATCCTGGTATGACGCGCTTCGCCTTCACAATCGAATTTGATGGCACGCCCTATATGGGCTGGCAGCGGCAGGGGCATGGCCCGTCGGTGCAGCAGTCGATCGAGGAAGCGATTGGCCGTGTGACCGGCGAGGAAGCTGTACTGCACGCCGCCGGGCGAACCGATGCCGGCGTACATGCGCTGGCGATGCGGGCACATGTCGAACTGACGAAGGATATCGAACCATTTCGCTTGATGGAAGCCATCAATGCGCAGTTACGACCGCAGCCGATTGCCATCCTCGCTTGCGAAACCGTTCCCGATGATTGGCATGCGCGCTTTTCCTGCATCGGGCGCGAATATGTTTATCGGATCGCCAACCGTCGCGCGCCGCTCGCGCTGGAAGCTCATCGCGCATGGAAAGTGCCGCAGCCGCTCGATGCAGGTGCGATGCATGAAGCGGCACAGCAGCTTGTCGGCCTGCATGATTTCACCACTTTCCGGTCGGCGCACTGCCAGTCGGACAGCCCGGTCAAGACGCTCGACCGGCTCGATGTGCGGCGCGAGGGCGAGCATCTATTGATAGAAGCCGCAGCCCGCAGTTTCCTGCATCATCAGGTCCGATCAATGGTTGGTTGCCTTGCCTTTGTCGGCATGGGCCGCTGGAGTGCGGATGATTTGCAAGCTGCGCTGGAGGCAAAAGATCGGGCCGCGTTGGCGCTGAATGCCCCGCCAGACGGCCTGTATTTTGTGCGGGCGATCTATCCCTAGCCGAATATTCGCGCGACCGACTTTTCGAGCATCAGCAATTGCCACAGCAGGCGGCTATGATCCGAACGACCTCCAACATGTTCTTCGGCCACGCGTGCTATTTCCGCACTTTCAAACCAGCCCGTCCGAGCCAAGGTGGTGTTCGATGCAATCCCGCGCGCGGTTTCAGCTAGCGGCCCGCGAAACCATTGCGCAATCGGCGTTACAAAGCCCATTTTCGGGCGATAGAGAATGTCTTCGGGCAAATAGCGTTCCATCGTACGCTTCATCAGCCACTTCCCTTGCCCGCCGCGAACACGCATATTTTCGGGTAAGGACGCCGCAAATTCGAGCAGACGGTGGTCGAGCAACGGTTCACGCGCTTCCAGCCCCACGGCCATACTGGTGCGATCGACCTTGGTCAGGATATCGCCGGGCAGCCACAGCTTCATATCGGCATATTGCGCTTGGTCGAGCCCGCTGCGCGCCGGGGCTTTATCCATCAGCCGGTGCATATGGTATTCAGCGCGGTAACCGCGAAGCGACTGTTGCGTGCGATGCGAATAAAGCCGGTCGCGAATAAGCGGAGGGGTAACGCCAACCGCTTCGGCATAACCCTGAGCTCCTGTGCGAGCGAGCGACAGCAGCGTCGTTTTAGCACGCAAGGGGCGCGGCGCCCAATCGGCCTTGGGATAGAGCCGCCCCAGTGTTCCGAATAGTGGGCCGCGAATGGCTTGCGGCAACAGGCCGCGCATCCGCTCCTCGCCATGGTGGAAGACATGGCGGCGATAGCCCGCCAGTGCTTCATCCGCGCCGTCGCCCGATAGCGCCACGGTTACATGCTCGCGCGCCATTTCGCTGACGCGATAGGTGGGCAACGCAGAGGCATCGGCGAAGGGTTCGTCGAAATGATAGGCCAGCGTATCGATGAGACCGAAATCGTCGGCGGCGACCGTCTTGCTATGATGCTCTGTCAGAAAGCGCTTGGCAATGCGGCTCGCATATTCGCTTTCGTCCAGTTCGCCGACATCGAAGCCGATCGAGCAGGTCTTGACCGGTAGCCGCGACGCCTCGGCCATCAGTGCGACGACGCTGCTGCTATCAACGCCGCCCGAGAGGAAGGCACCCAACGGCACATCTGCGACCATGCGGCTCAGCACCGCCTGCCGCATCAGGCGGAGAAGTTCTTCCTGCAATTCTGCTTCGCTGCCTTTAACGCGGTTGGAAAAATCGAGATCCCAGTAGCGCGTTGGCGCAGGCTCCGGCTTGCCCTGCGTGAGCAGCCAATAATGGCCAGCTGCGAGCTTCTGGACACCGGCCACGATACAGCCATGATCGGGCACATATCCGAACGCCAGATAGTCATCGACCATCGCCAGATCGGGCTCGCGCCGCAATGCGGGATGTTCGAGCAGCGCTTTCAGTTCGGATCCGAAGATGATGCTGCCATCGGCCAGCCGCGCATGATAAAGCGGCTTTACCCCCAACCGGTCGCGCGCCAGCAGCAACTGCCGGTTCGCCTGATCGTACAGCGCGAACACGAACATGCCGTGCAGCCGTCCGACGCACTGCGGGCCCCAGGCGCGATAGGCCTCTAAAATCACTTCGCTGTCGCTATGCGTGCGGAACTGGTGGCCCATTGCCTCCAACTCTTTGCGCAACTCCTGGAAATTGTAGATTTCGCCGTTGAACGAGAGCGCATAACGCTCATCCTCGGTCAGCATCGGCTGCGCGCCGCCGCCTAGGTCAATGATCGAAAGGCGGCGATGGCCAAGACCAATGCCCGGCGCAGTCCACACGCCCGAACCGTCAGGCCCGCGATGCGCAATCGCATCGGTCATCCGCCGGACGCGTTCTGGGTCGACCGGCTTCGAGCTTTCGACGTGGAAGATACCGGCAATGCCGCACATGATGCGAGCGCCTTAGTCCAGACCAGCCATGCGGTCAGCCAGTTTATCGATATCCTGAATCGATTGAAGGAACGAGTTGATGGCCGGACGTGCATTTTCGCGACCTTTTTGCTCAGCCGACACCAATATCGCTACCGCCTGCTGGTTGCCGTCGAGCAATTTCGCCTTGAGAGTTGCCAGCTTCACTGTGGCGCCAGAACCGCTTGTGGTGCCGTTCACACGGTAGAAGCTGACCACATCGCGGCGGTTCCGATCTTTGGTGCCGATGCGCTCACAACGGGCGTTGGCAGGTGCATCGCAATTCTCGATCCACGACCAGTCGCTTGCTCCACCCGCTGCACCCTGCCCGAAGCCAACTAGCTCGCGGCCTTCGGACTGGCGGTCATATACCGCAATATAGAGATCGACCTCTTGCTCCTGCGCATTGCGATAGCGACCAAGCAGAGTGTGGTTGGCTTTGGCAAAATGCGGTTTCCAGGGATGTAATGGGCGATGATCGACCCGTGCCCAACCTGCCACTTCTGGCATATCTATTTGTGCCGGAACAGGCGATGCACGGTTGGCGATATAGGTGCTCCATCCAAATGGCAGCAGCACGATTGCCGCCATTGCGCCCAATGCTATTGCGGGTTTCAATGCAGTGCCGGAAACTTTCGCCAGCTGATCCGCATGGATCGCTGGAGCATCTGCAGCCCGATCAAAAAAAGGCCAGCCGGCGGCCAATACCAAAGCGATCACAATGCCAAAAAACACCCAGCCGAAAATCACATGGTCAAAGCTCGCGGCAAAATCGAGATTGCCGTGGTGCGCAATGTAGATGGTAGCGAAGGCGCGCAGGCCGTTAGCGATGATCGGGATGATGATACAGGCGGCCATGAAGGCGATCCGACGCGGCCAGCTTTTGAAACATAGGTTGGAAACCAGTGCGCCCAAGGCGACCATCGCGACGAGAAATTTCACCCCGGAGCAAGCTTCTGCAACGCGGAACAGCGCGGTGGGTGTTGCGATGTAAATTCCGTCGATATGCGCAGGGATTCCTGTCAGGCCGAGCAACCACATGCACATTTCGGCGGTGATGGTCTGCAAGGCTGGCACGAATTCCTCGCCGAACGGCACGAGGAAGAACATGTAGAAGAGCGGGAACAGCAGTCCGCGAGTGACCGCTGGGCCTAGCAATAGTGCAACGCTGCCCTGCAACAGCATCACCAACCCCGCATGCCGCGCCAGCGCCACCCCAGCCGCATCGCCGAGCAGCCAACCAAAAGACGCAGCGGCCATCCAGACCAGCGGAAGCGCCCACGGCTTTGGCTCCAGCTTGGCCAGTTCGGGTTTGCGCTGATCAACCAGCCACCACAGGATCGGGATGATGAGCAGGCAATGGTTGAAGGTCGAGCTGTTCCACCAGATCGATGCCATGTCCGCCGCATCGCGCCAGAACAGCGCCAGCAGCGCCACCCAGATGATGCCGAGGCGCGCGAGCGATGTCCGCCAGTTGGCGGTCATTTTGCAGCCTCGCCTTTGATCAACCCTTCAAGCGAGGCAAGCTGCGCATCCCAGCCATAATGGGTGATGACATGCGCACGAGCCTCCGCTCCCAGTCGAAGGCGTTCGTCGGTATCGGACAGCAGCGCCGAGACCTTGGCGGCCTCTTCTTCAACATTTTTGGCGACCAGCAGATGCTTGCCGGCAACCGCGTCGATACCTTCAGCGGCGGCGCTGGACGCGACAACAGGCTTGGCCATCGCCATTGCCTCCAGCACCTTGTTCTGGATACCGCGAGCAATGCGCAATGGTGCAACGACGACATCGGCGCCTGCAAGCCATGTGCGTACATCATCGACCGCGCCTGTCACCTGCACGCCGGGAAGCGCTGACAGTTCAACAACAGCAGGCGTCGGATTTCGACCGACAATCGCGAAGGTGGTTTCCGGATGTGCCTGCCGGATCGCTGGCATAGCATTGCGGGCAAACTCGCTGACAGCTTCGATATTAGGGCGATAATCCATCTGCCCGGTGAAGACGATCAGGGGATCGGGAAAAACCGGATGGAGTTTCTTGAACTTCGCAGCCGGGTCATAAAAAATCGTGTCGATGCCGTTCCCCAGCGCGGCGGCGTTGGCTACCCCGCTTCGCTCACGGAACAGCGCGGCTTCGGCTTCGCTGACAAAAAGGCTGGCATCGGCGCGCTTGGCAATTTCAGCTTCAAAATTGGCAAGCTTCTTTGCCTCCCGCGCATAGACCCAGCGCATCAACGCATTGCCTTCTTGCGCATAGCTCTCGAACTTCGCGCTATCGACGTCAACAAAGTCCATGACGAAACGACCGTCAAAACCGACGGGGACATATTGGGCCATCTGGCCTGAAAAAACGAAGATGTGGCTGATCGCTCCACTAGAAAGCCGTTCATCGACCCAATCCTGCATCGCCTTCGAACCGAAGGCGGTCAGCGAAACCGGTTTGCCGCTTGCCATCGCCTCAACACCCGAAAACCAGCTGGGCTTGTCGCGTAGTTCAACGTGCAGCGACGCCAACCCTGCCCGTTCTGCCTCGGCACATTCCATGTCACGTGCGTCATCGGCGAAGGCACCGACATGCACAGGTGCCATCGTCTGCAGTTTTTTGAGGATGTGGAAGGAACGGATCTTGTCGCCGCGGTCCGGGGGCCAGGGGACGCGGTGGGCGAGGAACAATATCTCGCGCATCAGCCGAGACCCTTGGAAATCCAGGGACCGATCAGGTTGGCGATGGGCAATGGCAGTTTCTGCCATGCAGAGACGACTGACCTATATTTCGCGCTATTCGGGTTCACGTCGCGCGGCGGGGAGCCATCCGCAGTACGTGTAGAATAGGACAGAGGTTCAGGCTCGAACCCCCAGTTTTTCTTGAAGAAATAAGCCCCTGAATCAACTTTTGATCGCCCGAAATCAAAACGCGAGCAACCGCGCCGACGCGCATGGTTCATCAGCGCATAATACATCACGTCGTTGGCTCGCAACGCCCGTGCTTCCCAAACACCCCCGCCCCAATAAGGCATGACCGCGCCATTGAAATATAGGCTCAAAACGCTCGCTACCGGTTTGCCATCCGACAGCACGGTCAGGATATCGGCATCATCGCCAAAGGCCTTCAGCGTCTCTGCCATCAGCGCGCGCGGGAAGACCGGCGTGCCGAGATTGCGCACACTTTCGGCATAAACGCGGTAGTGCCAATCGAGATCGCGCTGGCCATTGCCGGTTTCGATTGCCAATCCTTTGTCGAGCCCCTTGCGCACCTCCGCCCGTTGCTTGCGCGGGATAGCGAGCAATTGGGCCTCGTCATCGCCCGCCAATTCGCGTTCGAAATTGGCATGGGCATCGCTTTTGACGATCCATCTCTGATGCGGGATCGCTCCGCCACGTAATTCGGCAGTTGGGCAATTGAGTTCAACAGCAAGGTCCCAAACGGCATCGGCCAGCCGGTCAGCAACGCCCTGCGAACCGGCCAGAATGCCGCCACCCACAGCAAAGCCGCTCGACACCAGAGCGCGCCCGAATAGCGGAGAGCCCACGGCGTGCAGCGGTACCAGACCGGCCATGTCACCCGACTCATTCTCTGCCACGAGGCAATAGGCCTTATGGCCGGTGCCGCGCTCAATGGCATTGAGCCAGCACGGCAGGTGAAATGGCGTTGAGGGCGGTTGTTCACGAACCCATGAATCGATCCGCCTGGTTTCATCAGACAATGTAAGATCGACCCTGCGCACAGTCACCCGTTCATGGATCAGCGGCGCATTCATGCGATTTTGGCCTTTTCCTGTTCGACGATGCGATCAAGCCTGTCCCATTTGAAGTCGGCAATGAGCCGTTTCAGCTTGCCTGCCATTGCATCCAGCTTCGTATAATGGCGCAGCTTGGATTTGATCGACGCATTCGCCACGCGCGGCTGGCCCGGATCGATTTCCCAGGGGTGAAAATAGATGATGCCCGGGCGCGCTTCGGCATTGACCTGCCGCACTGCCCAACGCGAATAGACATAAGGCAATAGCCGGAAAAATCCGCCGCCGCCTGCTGCAATCCGCTTCGGGCCAAGCATTGCTGTGGTCACCGGTATTTCGACAAAATCGCTGCCGGATATAGGATGGAAGGCAAAACGCGGCGCATCCGCCCAGCCATAGTGATCGTGGTTGATCGGGTTGATGCTCGACGAATAGGTATAGCCCTGCTCGGCCATGATTTCATGCGCCCAGGGCGTGTTCGGGTTGATCGAGAAACTCGGCGCGCGATAGCCCTTTACGACAACGCCGCCCGCATCCTCGATCGTCTTTCGCGATCGTTCAAGGTCGGCGGCAAATTGCTGCGGTGTGAAGGTGAACACGCGATCATGGTTCTGGCCATGATTGCCCAGTTCGTGTCCCGCATCGGCTATCCGGCGGATGAGCGCAGGATACCGCTCTGCAACCCAGCCCAAAGTAAAGAAGGTCGCCTTAATGCCTGCCTCGTCAAACATCGCGAGCAAGGCGTCGGTGTTGCGCTCGACACGGCATTCGCGCGTGTCCCAGCTATCGCGCGAGATTACATTCTCGAACGCCCCGACCTGAAACCAGTCTTCAACATCGACCGACAAAGCATTGTACAAAGGATAAAACCCTTCATCCTTCCAAGATCAGGCTGCACGCATATCCCGCATGCGGGCGGCGAGCGACTGGTTTTCCTTTTCCATCCAATCGATCAGCATGGCAAGCACCCTGCGCATGGTCACATCCTGTGCCGCCATGCGCGCTTCGATCTGATCGATGCGCGATGCCAGCGCCTGATACTGCGCGCCATCCGGGGCGGCAGATGCAGCCTGCGCATTTGCAGCGGCTGGCACGGTCGCCGCCTCGGCCATAGGTGCCTGCGACGCCAGGGTGGCATCATATTCGAACGGTTTGCCGGTCATGTCGGCAATCACGGCAACAACCAGATCGCCATTAATGGTATCAGTCTGCTCGACTGCACCCATCAACAGGCAGCGGTTCATCAATGCGTTCAACTTGCGCGGCACACCGCCGGTTTCGTTGTACAAAACATCATAAGCATCTGCGGTCAGTTGTGGACGACCGGTCCATCCCGCGCGCGCAAGGCGATGTTCGACATAGGGCTGCACCTCGTCGGCATCCATCGCTTCCAGATGGTGCGTCGCGATCACACGTTGGCGCAGCTGCTCCAGTTCGGGCGCAGTCTGCAGCAAATTGCGGAACTCCGGCTGGCCGAGCAGGAATATCTGCAACAGCGCGGTTGAACCAAGTTGGAAGTTCGACAGCATACGCAATTCTTCCAGCGCATCGACCGTCAGATTCTGCGCTTCGTCAACCACCAGCAGGCAGCGGCGTCCTGCGCGCGCCTCGGCATGGAGGAAGTTCTCGATTGCCTTCAGCGTTGCGGCCTTGTCCATGCCGCGCGTATCGATACCAAAGCTTTCGGCAGTCATCTGTACCAGATCAACGGCGTCGAGCTGGCTGGTGACAATGGTGGCAGCCGTGAGGCGCGCCTTGTCGATCGTCTGCATCAAATGGCTGACCAAAGTCGACTTGCCTGAACCGACCTCGCCGGTGATGACGATGAAACCTTCGCCCTGCGCAAGGCCATAGCCGAGATAGGAGAGCGCCTTGCGGTGCGTTCCGCTTTCAAAATAATAATGCGGATCGGGCGTCAGCTGGAATGGGCGTCCTGACAAGCCGTAATATTGATCGTACATGGTCTTATCTTCCCTGTCAGTTGGCCTTAAAAGCTGTAGCGCAGCCCGAGCAGCGCCGATGCGGTGACATCGCCATCGGCATCTTCCGGCTTTACGCTGTCGATGCCGACAGCGGCACCGGCCGTAAGCCCGCGCCAGATCTGGCGATAATAGGCTGCATTGGCACCGATGCTAAAGATATCAGGCGCCAGTGCAAAGCCAGGTTCGAGCAGATTGCCGTAAACATTGGTTTCGAAGCGTGAACGTCGATCAAGATCGCGGCCAAGATAGCCGACGATATAGTAATTCTGGTCAACCAGCCCGTCGAGTTCGGGCAGCGCGCCGAGCGGCGAGTTCAGGAATTTCTGGCGATTATAGCCAGCAGCGATGCCCGAATCCCAGCCGCCACTGCTGGTGACCATCGATGCGGAAATTCCGCGTGAACGGAAAGCTGACGGGCGCAGCGACCCGAGCGCATTGCCGAGGCAGGTGCTACCTGTATTGCCGAATGCGCAATTGCCCAGATCGCCCGAGAGTGGGTTCCGGATCGCGGTGAACTGGGTTGGCAATCCTGCAAGCGCTCGATTGAGCGAGCTGCCAAAGCCCGAAATGGTGTCATAGACCGAGACATTCACCACCATGCGTTCACTCGGCGCGTAGTTGAAACTGCCATAATAAGTATCGCTGCCATAGCGATGGCCATAGCGCGCCTCGAGCGAGGTTCGTCTGCTGGGACGCCACAGAACCCCGGCATCCCAGATCAACCCATCACTGTCATAGGCGTTCAATCGAGGGGAGGCCGGGTCCGTAACATAGCGGCCGCTGGAAGTCAGAACCGGATTTCCGGATGCATCGCGCAGCGCGTCGCGCTCACTGACTTCGACATTTTCATAGCCGACACCGCCAACGAGTGCGAGCGTGGGCGAAACGGGCACTGTCACATCGGCGCGCATATATTTTTCGTCTATGCGTTGGTCGAGCTGGCTCGAATCTTCACGGTTCCATCCCGTGCTGACGGCCCAGCCCACGGGCAAACGCCCTGGTTGCATGGCGACGGTTGCCTGCGCCGCATAGCTGACGCTGTCGTCAAAAGTTGGCACCGCCGGCTGCCCTGACGGGAGAGTGGCGACGCGGCCATTGTCGACCTTGGTATATCCTGCACGCAGTGAAGAAGCGACGGTCACATCGTCGAGTTGGGCGGTAAATGTCGGACCGGTATAGACCGAATACACATGGCTCACATTATCCGGATTGCCGAGAAAGGTTCCCGGCGTCGGCGCGCGATTATCTGTCCGGGCACGGCTGGCATAGGCACCGGCCTCAATACTCACATTGCGACCTAAGCGGGCATTACCGCGTGCAAGACCACTGAGATTGTCCTGATCGCGAACCCGGCTGCTATATCCGATCAGCCTTTCGTAACGCACATTCACCTGCGCCTCGGCATTCCGCTCAGAAACGCTTGCATCAACGCCGACGGCCAGCGTCGAATAAGTTAGGACATCACCTCCATCGTCGAGATCAGCCAGCAGAACCTGCCGTGCCTCCAGATAGGGCCGAACCTCTGCGCGACGCGTGCGTTCTTTCTTGGCGGGCGCCTCGGCAGCAGCAGCAGGCGCGCTGTTTTCCGTATCTGACCAATCGGTGTCGAGTAGTTGCGCATGCGCCATCGACGGCAGAGCTATCAGTGCAACCGAAGCAAGCAGCAGTTTGGTTCCGGCTTGAGTTTGGCTGGGCATTTTATGCTCCATATCCATAATAGTTGCCGAACTTGCGTCCGGTGGGGGAGAATTTGGCACGATTGAGCAACAGTTGGATATTCTCGCATCCGCTGAGCAGCGAGAGTGCATCGCGGAGGGCTGTTTCGGTCGTCACATCGGCATGAACGACCATCACCGCCTGTCCGACATGCAGCGCCAGCACCGATGCGGGCGAAGCGGCGAGCGCAGGCGGAGAATCGAAAATGATGATCCGGGCCGGATCGTGACTGGTCAGTTGGTCGAGCACCGCAGCGGTGCGCGCGGCGGCTAGATATTCGGTATCCTGATTGGTCTGCGCACCAGCGGGCAACACGGACAGCCCATCGACATCGGTTTCAATGACAAGGTCTTCAACATCGATCGAAGGATCAGCAAGGGCATCCATCAGCCCGCGTCCGCCTTCAATGCCCAGCCGTGCCAGCACGCTGGGCTTGGCGAAATCGGCATCGACGAGGAGAACGCGATTGTCTTTCTCCGTCGCCATCGACAAAGCGAGATTGACCGCGCAGAAGGTCTTGCCCTCATTGGGGTTTGCCGAGCAGATCAGGATGCGTTCGCCATGTTCGATGGCGTCGAAACCCTTGCCACCGCGAGCGGCCAACAGAAGCTGGCGTTTGACGATGCGGAATTCTTCAGACAAGCCTGTGACCGGACCTTCCGGATCAATATAATTGGCAGCACGCAATGCATCGCGATCGATATGGACGCGCGGTTTGGCACGGCCTGAAGACGGACGCACAACGGGTTGCGGCATAACAGGCGCCGCAGCGGGAGCGGCAGCCGGAGCGGGCGGCGCTTTTGCAGCTTCAGGCTCTGCAAGGGGTGGCGGCGCGGGCTGCTCCGCCGGGGCTGCCTCCTTGGCGGGTCCACGCAAGGCAGCGCCGAAATCATACATCTCATTGGCGCGTTCGAGCAACGACGCGGGCGGCTTGATCGGGCTGTGTTTGTTCATTTTATCGGGCCCCTTCATGCCGCCATGCCGCGCTGGATGAATTCAACCACCAGCAGCAGGGCAAAGACGCCGACAAGCCCGCTGGCCCCGCCAACAAACATCTTCATCTTGCGCTTGCGCTCTTCGCGTTGCGCACTGGTTAGCATTTGCGAAATCGCGCCGATTACCGGCAGGCCACTCGCCTTTTCCAGCTTGGCAGCGGTCGGGAAGCTGGTTTGCAAATGGCCAAGCGCAAAGGCCACGCCTGCCCCGGCACCCAGGCCCGCAAACAGCACCAGCGCCAGCAACAGCGGGCGGTTGGGCTTGGCTGGCGCAGACGGTACGCCGGGTTGGTCCACAACCTCGAACTGCACTGTGCCGGTCTCATTTTCGACCTGCCCGCGCAGGCGGATCGCTTCGCGGTCGGCGAGCAGCTTGTCATATTGGGTTTTCAGCACCTGATAATCCTGGCTGATACGCGAATATTCGGCGGACAGCCCGGGTTGCGAAATCTGTTTTGCGGTATAGTCGCTGATCTCGGCCTGCAGTGCGGTTTTGCGCGCGGATAGAGCCGTCACCGATGCCTGGCGTTCGGCCAGCATCGACTGAAGCGAAGCATAAGCCGGGTTTGGCATTCCGCCACCGCCCGCCGAAGCCCCTGCCCCTTGCGAGCGCAAAATCGCAATCTGGTTGCGTATCGCGATTACATCGGGGTGGTCGTCCGTGTAACCGCGCGCCTTCATCGAAGCGAGGTCGTTTTGTGCCGAAGCCAGCGGGCTGCCGCCTCCGCCGACACCTGCCAGCGAGCGGGGGGTTCCGGCCAATTGGCTGCCCAGCGCTGCAACAGCACTGCGCGCCTGGATCAACTGCGTGTCGATCTGCGACATTTCGGCACGCGCGGCCTCCATGCGGGTCGAGGCTGAACCGGCCCCCGGCAACATGCCCAGATTCTGCGTTTCGAAGGCAACGCGTTTGGCCTCAGCCTCGGCCAATTCCTTTTGCCGAGCCTCAAGCTGGGCATCGAGGAATTTGAGCGTCTTCGAGGTTTCGGCGCGATCACCGGCGATATTTTCCTCTTCGGCGATGTCGATCAGCTTTTGCACGACATCCCGCGCAATACGCGGCGATTTGTGCATCGCGGTGATCGAAAACACATTCTCATTGGTAGGATCGGCCTTCACCGCGATGTTCGGGCGCAGCGCGGAAATGGCGGTCGCAAGCTCGGCTTCCGACACAACCGTGCGGCCGATATCCGTGCCCTTGACCACACGTTCCAGATTGGCGGACGAGCCCAACGACTGCTGCAATTGCTCAACGGCTTTGCGGCGTTCACCAGCCGTAATACCCACCTTTTCCGACAGCACCGTCTGCGGACGCACCATGATCCGCGCGCTTGATTCATAGCTTGCAGGGATCAGCGAGACGACCAGCCAGCCGAGCAGGCACACGCCCCAGGCGATGGCAAGCGCCAGCCAGCGGCGGTTCCACACGCTGTGGACGGCAATGCGCAGTTCGTCATACAATCCGTTCATATCGCTGTGCCGCTACCCTTTAGAACATGCTTTCGGGGATGATGATGACATCGCCGGGCTGGAGCAGGACATTGGATTTGCTGTCACCGCGGCGGATCAGGTCATTGATGCGCAATGCATATTCCTGGCTCTTGCCAGTGGCCTTGTTGAAGCGCACAAGCCGCGCCTTGTTGCCGGCGGCATATTCGGACAGCCCACCTACCGCGATCATTGCATCGAGCAAGGTCATGTCGGCACGGAAGGGGATTGAGGCAGGCTTTTCGGTCGCACCGACGATCCGCACTTGCTGATTGTTGGTCGCGGCAAATTCATTGACGATCACTGAAACGATCGGATCGTTGATATATTGCGACAATTGCAGCTTGATATCCTGCTGCAGCATCGTCGCCGTCTTGCCCGCAGCGGGCATGTCGGTGATCAATGGGGTGGTGATGCGACCGTCGGGGCGCACCTGCACCTTCGCGCCAAGTTCCGGATTGCGCCAGACAAAGATGGTAATCTGGTCAAGCGGGCCGATGATATATTCTTCGCTTACCTGCTGCTGCGCGGGAATCGACGGGGCGGGGGGCAGATTCGATCCGCCCGTCGTCGAACAGCCAGTGATTGCCATGCTGCTGGCGCTGAGCGCAAGCAAAGCCTTGAACTTCAATGACTTGTTCATTCCCACATCCTTCCAGCCCGCGCGAAAGGCAGCTGCTTTCGGCGGAAATCCAAGCTGCACTACGCACAGCATCGCATTCCCTATGGCGGAAAAGGGTGAACAGACCGTTAGTCTTAAAGCGTCAGAAATGTAAAATCCCTGCCATACCGCCGAAAAGCGCGAATCCGCGCTATAGCGGAAGTTATAGCATGGGAATTTGCGGCGAGTCAGCCGCGCCTTCGCGTTCGAGCAGCTTTGCCTTGCGCTCCAGCCCATAGGCATAGCCGCCTAGGCTGCCATCGGTGCGGACAACGCGGTGGCAGGGAATCAGCACCGCAACATTGTTGGCGCCATTGGCCGAACCAGCCGCGCGCACCGCTTTTGGTTTGCCGACTGCATTCGCGATATCGGCATAAGTGCGGGTTTCGCCAACCGGGATACGGCGTAATTCCTGCCACACCGCTTCCTGAAACGCAGTGCCTGCGACATCGAGCGGCAGATCGGGCATGCGCGACGGGTTTTCGACCGCTTGGACCGCTCCTTCAATCAGCGACTGTGTCGTTGCATCTGCGGGCAGAATTTCCGCTTTTGGAAAGCGATCCGCCAAAGCCTCTCCACCTTCGTCAAATGACAGGCGGCAGATACCCTTTTCAGTTGCCGCAACCAGCATTTGCCCGAGCGATGTCGATACCACAGCCCAACGGATGACCGCCCCTGCTCCGCCATTTTTCCAGGCACTCGGCGTCATCCCCAAACGTCCTTTGGTGTCTTCATAAAATCGGCTCGGCCCCGAATAGCCTGCTTCGTAAATCGCATCAGTCACCCGCTCCTCACTCGCCAGCGCGTAAGTGGCCCGCTTGGCGCGCTCGGCCCGGGCGAAGGCGGCAGGCGTTACCCCGGTTGCCCGCTTGAACAGGCGGTGGAAATGGTGCGGCGCATAGCCGACCGCCTCTGCCAATTCGTCGAGCGACGGCGGCTCTTGGGCCCGCAACAGATGCAGGGCCTTTGCCATCGCCGCTTCATCGCGCGCGACATCGTCGGGAACACATCGCTTACAAGCCCGCAGTCCGGAAGCCCGTGCCGCTGCGCCATCTGAGAAGAAGCGCACATTGCTGCGCGCGGGATGCCGCGCAGCACAACTGGGACGGCAATAAATTCCAGTTGTCAGCACACCGGTGACGAAGCGTCCGTCAAAGCTGCGGTCGCGGCGCAGAACGGCGGCCCAGGCGGTATCGGCGTCTATCATCTCAGGTCCGTTCTATCGCTGCCGAAAAGCATCCATGCGCGGCGTTATGGGCATGGATATAGGCGATCTCCTCACCCGCGAAAAGTTCGCGGATACGCGCATCCGCCTGCCCGGGTAACGCCAAGGCTGCTTCACGCAGATTTCCTTCGGCATCGAAGCCGCGCAACGCGATCGGACGGCCCTCGAACACTGGCGGCGTTTGATCGATATATTCAGCCGGTTGCTGCGCCGTTTCACGAACATAGACCGCATAGGCAGAACGATAGGGTGTCGCGACATCATGGCTGACATGGTTAAACAGGATCAGGCTTTCGCCTTCCGACGCATCCTCCAACGAAACGCGACAGGGAAACCCCTTGCTGGCGGTTGCGGTGACGCGGCGGGCATTGACTGCAGCCAGTTGGGTATCGCTCATCGCGAACAAATGGGCATGGGCAGCGGGAAGCAATCCGGTAATCTTGTAGGTCATGGCTTCATCCTCATCGTTGATGTGGATTTCGCATCTAACCGCCTCGGAAACCACCTGCGTCCCGATTCTTGCTTTCAAAGTTTCAGCCGCCGCACGCCTTGAAAAGAGCCAGTGTCCGCTCCCGCGCCAGTTCTGAACTGGGCTCGTGATAATCCTTGCGGCGATCGCTGTTGAAGCCGTGGTTGGCATCATAGACAAATATCTGCGCGGTCGGGTGCGCCTTTTCGATCAAGGCCTCGACGCCCTCCATCGGGATGCCTTGGTCAAAGCGGCCGAAGTGGGCGATGGTTGCGCAACGCGGAGCCTCATTGGCAAAGATGGTTGGAACCATGCTGCCATAATAAGAAGAGGCTGCGGCCAGATCCGGGCTGATCTGCGCCATCCGCCACGCGACCGAACCGCCATAGCAATAACCGGTGATGAATACGGGGCCTTTGTCTTTTAAGGCATCAATGCAGGTCTGGGCATCAGCCAGCGACTGATCAAACGGGTGCAGTTTGCGCGCCAGTTCCACCGCGCGCTCAAATTCGGGGCCGGTATAATCGCATTCAAAACCGGGATGTTCGCGATCGAACAGTGCTGGGGACAGGACTTCATAGCCATCGACTGCATATTCATCGCACAAGTCGCGAATATGGTCGGTGACGCCGAAAATCTCCTGGATCAAAACCAGCCCGCCGCGCCGTTCGCCTTCGGGTGCTGCATGATAGACGGCGATTTCTGCGCCATCGGACATTTTCATTTTGATCATTTGGCCCATTGGCAGCCCTCCCGTCACTTCGTCATTCCCGCGAAGGCGGGAATCCATCTCCTGAGGCAAAGGCATAACGCAACCGTCGCTGAAAAGGAAAGCTCTGGTGATGGATCCCCGCCTTCGCGGGGATGACGAGTTGCCTGTGGTTAGAGCTACATCTAAATCAACCCCAATCCCTATCTTGCATCGCAGCAAATCCCCTGCTACCGGCCCCTCGACTTTGTGAGGGAACGATTCCCTCGCGCTTCAGTCGCGACATATATTCCAGTCTGTACAGGGACACTAAAACGCGTGGATAACTCCGGCGGCAATCAGGCTAATGTGCAAGCCAGCCTTGCAGGGCGGTACGCTACCGCTTTGTTCGAACTGGCGCGCGAGGCAAAGGCAATCGACGCAGTCGAAGCCAGCCTTGCAAAGGTGCAGAAAGCGCTGAGCGAATCGAGCGATTTTGCCTCGCTCACGACCAATGCTTCGATCTCGCGCGATGCCGCCAAAAAGGCTGTTGCGGCGATTGCCAATGCTTTGAAGCTCGATGCGCTGACCGCAAAGACGCTTGGCGTGCTCGCAGAGAATCGTCGTCTTGCTGAAACCGCTGGCGTCGCTCGCGCATTCGCTGCGCTCGCTTCGGCACATCGCGGCGAAATCACTGCAGAAGTGACCAGCGCGCATGCTTTGTCGGCTGCACAGATGAAGTCCCTCTCGGCAAAGCTGAAAGAGCGCGTCGGTCGCG
Source organism: uncultured Sphingorhabdus sp. (assembly GCA_937873665.1). The sequence goes on along the minus strand of CALMYW010000460.1, from coordinate 122,873 downwards.
ATGTCGCGATCAGCGCCAAAATCGATCCCACGATCCTTGGTGGCCTGACCGTCAAGATCGGAAGCACCCTGATCGACAATTCGATCAAAACCCGTTTGAACTCCCTCGCGCAAGCGATGAAAGGCTAAACCATGGATATCCGCGCCGCAGAAATTTCAAAGGTCATCAAGGACCAGATCGCCAATTTCGGCACCGAAGCAAAAGTGAGCGAAGTCGGCTCCGTGCTTTCGGTGGGTGACGGTATCGCCCGCATCCACGGCCTCGACAATGTCCAGGCCGGTGAAATGGTCGAATTCGCCAATGGCATCAAGGGCATGGCGCTCAACCTCGAAGCGGACAATGTCGGCGTCGTGATTTTTGGTTCGGACTCTGAAATCCGTGAAGGCGATGTCGTCAAGCGGACCGGCACCATTGTGGACGTTCCGGTCGGCAAGGAACTGCTGGGTCGCGTTGTTGACGGCCTCGGCAACCCCATTGACGGCAAGGGCCCGCTCAAGACCACGCAGCGTAGCCGCGTTGAAGTCAAAGCCCCCGGCATCATCCCGCGCCAGTCGGTGAACGAACCCGTGCAGACCGGACTCAAGGCACTCGACGCGCTCGTCCCCGTTGGCCGTGGCCAGCGCGAATTGATCATCGGTGACCGTCAGACCGGCAAGACCGCCGTCGCCATCGACACCTTCATCAACCAGAAGGGCGTCAATCAGGGCAAGGACGAGTCTAAGAAGCTTTATTGCATCTATGTCGCCGTCGGCCAGAAGCGCTCGACTGTCGCACAGATCGTCCGCGCACTCGAAGAACAGGGCGCGATGGAATATTCGATCGTCGTCGCCGCAACCGCTTCGGAACCCGCTCCTCTGCAATATCTCGCTCCGTACACCGGCGTGACGATGGGCGAATATTTCCGCGACAATGGCATGCATGCCGTGATCGTTTATGACGACCTTTCCAAGCAGGCCGTGGCTTACCGTCAGATGTCGCTGCTGCTGCGTCGTCCTCCGGGCCGTGAAGCCTATCCCGGCGACGTTTTCTATCTCCACAGCCGCTTGCTCGAGCGCGCAGCTAAGATGTCGGACGCCAATGGCGGCGGTTCGCTGACCGCGCTGCCGATCATCGAAACCCAGGCCGGTGACGTTTCAGCCTACATTCCGACCAACGTGATTTCGATCACCGACGGCCAGATCTTCCTTGAAACCGATCTTTTCTATCAGGGTATCCGCCCTGCGATTAACGTCGGTCTCTCGGTCAGCCGTGTGGGTTCGGCCGCACAGACCAAGGCGATGAAGAAGGTGTCGGGCTCGATCAAACTCGAACTCGCCCAGTATCGCGAAATGGCGGCTTTCGCCCAGTTCGGCTCGGATCTCGACGCGTCGACGCAGAAGCTGCTCAACCGTGGTGCGCGCCTCACCGAACTGCTCAAGCAAAAGCAGTATAGCCCGCTGCCGTTCGAAGAGCAGACCTGCTCGATCTTCGCCGGCACCAATGGTTATCTCGACGGCATAGCCACCAGCGACGTGACCCGTTTCGAAGAAGCGATGCTCGCCGACCTGCGCGCCAACCATGCCGACGTGCTGAAGGGCATTCGCGACAGCCGCGACTTCAGCGACGACAGCAAGAAGGCGCTGGTTGCCGCACTCGACAAGTTTGTGAAGACATTTGCGTAAGGATTAAACCACACACTCGTCACCCCCGCGCAGGCGGGGGTCCATCACCCAAGATGGAAATTTACAGCTCAGGTGATGGATTCCCGCCTTCGCGGGAATGACGAAAAAAGGGAATTGAGATGGCATCGTTAAAAGCCCTCAAAATACGGATCAACTCGGTCAAATCGACCCAGAAGATCACCAAGGCGATGAAGATGGTCGCTGCCGCGAAGCTGAAGCGCGCGCAAGAGGCTGCTGAAGCCTCGCGCCCTTATGCCGAGCGGCTGGAGAAGGTGGTGTCGTCCATCGCGTCCAAGGTCACCGTCGGCCCGCAGTCGCCCAAGCTTCTTGCCGGAACGGGCAAGGACGATGTCCACCTGTTCGTAGTCGCCACCAGCGACAAGGGGCTGGCTGGTGCGTTCAACACCAACATCGTCCGCCTCGCCCGCAAGCGCGCTGACGAGTTGAAAGGTCAGGGCAAGACCGTCAAATTCTACACCATCGGCAAGAAGGCGAAGGACGGGCTTGTCCGTTTCTATCGCAACGACATTGTCGAAAGCGTTGAGCCCGGCGATCTGGGCAAGCTCGGATATGACGCCGTCAAAAGCTGGTCGGACGATCTGATCGCACGCTTTGAAGCCGGTGAATTCGATGTCGCGCACCTGTTCTTCAACAAATTTGTCAGCGTCCTGACGCAGGAGCCGACCGAATTGCAGTTGATGCCGGTTGCCTTGTCGAACGACAACGCGCCTGCCGGTGCATCGGCCTCGGTCGAATATGAACCCGATGAGGAAGAACTCCTCGCCGATCTGCTGCCGCGCAATGTTGCCGTGCAGCTGCTGCGCGCCCAGCGCGAAAATGCGGCGTCGGAACAGGGTTCGAAAATGACCGCGATGGACAACGCCACGCGCAACGCGGGCGACATGATCAACAAGCTGACCATCCAGTATAACCGCACCCGCCAGGCTGCGATCACCACCGAACTCGTTGAAATCATTTCGGGCGCCGAAGCGCTCTAAGATATCCAAAAGGCAAGGAAGACGAACATGGCTACCGCCCCGAAGAAAACCGCTGCAAAGGCCGCCGCTCCCAAGGCTGCTGCCGCAAAGGCTGCCCCTGCAAAGAAGGCTCCGGCTAAGGCCGCTGCTGCACCCAAGGCCCCCGCGAAAAAGGCCGCTGCGCCCGCCACGAAGGTTGCCGCTGCAGCAACCGGCCGCGTTTCACAGGTTATCGGCGCGGTCGTCGACGTCTCGTTCGAAGGCCCCCTGCCCGCCATTCTCTCGGCGCTTGAAACCGATAACAACGGCAATCGCCTCGTCCTCGAAGTTGCGCAGCATCTGGGTGAAAACACCGTGCGCACCATCGCGATGGACTCGACCGACGGACTGACCCGTGGCCAGCCGGTCAGCGACACCGGTGCGCAGATTTCGGTTCCCGTCGGCCCGCGCACGCTCGGCCGCATCCTCAATGTCGTTGGCGAACCGATCGACGAAATGGGCCCGGTTGATACCGAATTGAAGGCACCGATCCACGCCGAAGCCCCGCTGTTCGTCGACCAGTCGACCGAAACCGAAATCCTGGTCACCGGGATCAAGGTGATCGACTTGCTCGCGCCTTATGCAAAGGGCGGCAAGATCGGTCTGTTCGGCGGCGCAGGCGTCGGCAAGACCGTTCTCATCCAGGAACTGATCAACAACATCGCGAAGGGCCATGGCGGCACCTCGGTGTTCGCCGGTGTGGGTGAGCGTACCCGCGAAGGTAACGACCTTTACCACGAATTCCTCGACGCCGGCGTTATCGCCAAGGACAAGGACGGCAAGCCGACCCCCGATGGCTCAAAGGTTGCGCTGGTATTCGGCCAGATGAACGAACCCCCGGGTGCGCGCGCTCGTGTGGCTCTGTCGGGTCTGACCATCGCGGAATATTTCCGCGACCAGGAAGGCCAAGACGTTCTGTTCTTCGTCGACAACATCTTCCGCTTCACGCAGGCGGGTTCGGAAGTGTCGGCACTTCTGGGCCGTATTCCTTCGGCTGTGGGCTATCAGCCGACGCTGGCAACCGACATGGGCCAGTTGCAGGAACGCATCACCTCGACCAACAAGGGTTCGATCACCTCGGTTCAGGCCATTTACGTCCCTGCGGACGACTTGACCGACCCTGCCCCTGCAACCTCGTTCGCCCACTTGGACGCGACCACCGTTCTCAACCGTGCGATTTCGGAACTCGGCATCTATCCGGCGGTTGACCCGCTCGATTCGACCAGCCGCGTGCTGACCGCATCGGTCGTGGGTGAGGAACATTACGACACCGCACGCCGCGTTCAGGAAACGCTGCAGAAGTACAAGTCGCTGCAGGACATCATCGCGATCCTCGGCATGGACGAGCTGTCAGAAGACGACAAGCTGGTCGTCAGCCGCGCGCGCAAGATCCAGCGCTTCCTGTCGCAACCGTTCCACGTTGCCGAAGTCTTCACCGGCATCGCCGGCAAGTTCGTGCAGATCGAAGACACGGTGAAGTCGTTCAAGGCTGTTGTCGACGGCGAATATGACCACCTGCCCGAAGCAGCCTTCTACATGGTTGGCGGCATCGACGAAGCCGTCGAAAAGGGCAAGAAACTGGCTGCTGAAGCGGCTTGAGTAACTATAGATGTTGCGACCGCCTAAAACCTTGGTCAAGCTGCTATGTCTGATTTCAGTGTTGGTATTCTCGACACCAGTCTTCGCTGATGCACAATCGGCATCTGCACTGTTTGTAGATACCGTATTTAAGGAGTGCTCTGCAGTGGCGCTCGGTGTTTCCCAGTTAGAGGGAAATGTCGGTCTTCATGCATCCGGTTTCAGACGAGCTACGCCTGATCAGGAGCTGCGCTTGCAACACCCCGTCAAAGGAAAACCAGTTGTCTTTATGGCTGCTGACGGAGACCAAAAATTCACTGCGATGCAGTATCCTAAGAGCAATCAATGTATTGTGACTTCCTTTGGCCCTCACTTGGCAAGTCTCGTGAAAGCAGCAAAAAATGAAATTAGCAGTTCTAACTTTGAGTTTGAGTTCGATCCATTGAGCAGTGGTCCCCAAGGCCCGATTATCGTGGAAGTTTTCAAGTCAAAGACCATAGACAGCGCAAATTTTCGCGTTTCGATCGCAGCATCGCCTCCAGGTGAAAAAGGTATGCCAATAGTCATTGCTACGGTCGGTTTCACCAAGGATTGAATGATGCCACTCCACTTCGAACTCGTCACCCCGGAACGCCTCGTCCGCTCGGAAGAGGTCTATATGGTCACCGTCCCCGGTACAGAGGGCGATTTCGGCGTGCTTGAAGGGCATAGCCCAATGGTCTCGACGCTGCGCGCAGGCGAGGTAGCGATCTACAAGAGCCAGGGTTCCGCGCCCGAAACCATCGCACTTGATGGTGGCGTGGCAGAGGTCAACGAAAACGGCCTGACGATTTTGGCTGAAAAGCTGGGTTAAGCCAATTTTTCAGGAAGCCTTTTAGCTGCCGCCCATTGGGTCAAAGCTAAACTTCACAACCCTGCTGCCATCTAGCAGCGAAATTTCTGCCATCAATGCTTTCGCGTTGCGCCAATAGCGGATGCGTTGTGGATAGTCGTGCTGCGCATTTTCAAAGACAATTTCGCTCGCTGCAGACTTCACCGCAGCGAACCGCACTGGTTTCTGATCGGCCGCAATGGCCCAGAAAGCCAATTGCCCATCGGATTCGCGCATGATGCGCATATGCTCCCAAAAACCGAGCTGATTACCATTACCCGAACGACTGGACCCAATCATGATGCCTCCGCGGGGCGGGGTCCAGAATTCGTCGGCCCATTTTGCGCCGTCGATTTTTTCCCAGGCTCCGGTCATCCAGCCAGGCATGTCCTGAACCGACGGTTCGGCGAAAACTGCCACGGGCGATAAGGCCAAAACAATGCCCAGCATGATCTTCATTTTGTCGCAGCTCCTGACATCCGCCGTTGATTTTGCCACATAATCAAGCCCGCGCAAATGATCAGCAATGAGCCACCCAGCGCAAGCGCATCCGGGAAATGTCTGAACAGCAAGGCATCGATCAAAAGGGCGACCGGCAACTGGATGTAAACCGCCTGCGCTGCGTCTGCAGCGGTTCCCCGAGTTGTTCCTAGATAGATCAACCAATGCGCAGTGCTGGCAGTGATAGCAACAATGGCGCAACGCATGACGACCGACCAATGCGGCCAACCGACGCTCAATTGCTCCACGCCCGATATATTCCCCGCAAAGGCAACTATCAGCAATATCGGCGCGGCAACGGTTGCGAGCGCCCATTGAAGCGCCATGGGAGATCCCGACCCCGCCGCCAACCGGTTCAGGATCATCATTGTCGCGAAGAAAAATGCCGCAACCAATGGCAAGAACGCCACTATGCCCAATTCAGCCAGGTTGGGCCGCAGGACCATCGCAACACCGGTCAATGCGAGGAATGTCGCCGCCCATGCAATCGGGCGCATATGTTCGCGGAGAAAAAGGGCGGATAGCAGCGCAGTAATGATAGGGCTGGCGAACACGATCGCCGTCGCCTCGGCCAGTGGCAGCAGAAAAAGGCTGAAGAAGAACAAGCATGATGATGCCGCAATCGAGATGCCCCGACCCAGCTGGATCAGGGGCTTACCTACCCGGAGAGCCGCCCTGCCCTGCGAAGCCACAACAAAGCTGGCCAGCAGCGGAACGGCGATGGAAAAGCGCAGGGCTGCTATCGCAGTGGCTGGCCATAATCCAGCCATCGACTTGATGATGGCGTCGCCACAAGTCAGCAGGGCAAAGCCCGCAAGTGCGAGTGTGAATCCGGAAGAATGACGCATCTGATACCCTGAAACCGCTGCTTGAAACGGCAAAATTAAATGCCGCAATTGGCTAGGCCTTAGCGGTCGGTAGCTTTCCTTCAAGCAGCAAGTTCAGTCGTCTTCGCATGGCCAGTTGGCTGTCATTACCCATTTATTCACCATTTCACGATAGCAACGCGGTCAACACAGACTTGCAACAGCATATGGGGTTCCAGTGAGCGCATTTGGCAAACGACCGGGATTGAACAACAGTCGACCTGCGTTCGGCGTCGCCCGCCCCATGTCCGGCGGTTCAGGCGCTGCATCGAACAACCCTCCCGCTGCGCCTGCAGCCTATCGTCCGGACCAGGGCGCGCCGCAGGTACCGTCTGCGGGCGGCGAGCAATTCCCACCTATCGACGCGCTCGACATGAATGTCGCGTCGACGCCGATGAGCGACGCAATGTCGCGCTTGGCCGAACGTGCGGCGGGCACGAACGAACCTGCCGCCGGCGGCGAAGGTTTTGAGGCATCGGTGCACAAGATCAAGGAGCAGGTGCTTCCGCGCTTGCTCGAACGCGTTGATCCCGAAGCGGCGGCGACGCTGAACAAGGAGGAATTGACCGAGGAATTTCGGCCAATCATTCTGGAGGTTCTCGCCGAACTCAAACTGACGCTGAACCGTCGCGAGCAATTTGCCCTCGAAAAGGTTCTGGTCGACGAACTGCTCGGCTTCGGTCCGCTCGAAGAATTGCTGAACGATCCCGACATTTCGGACATCATGGTCAACGGCCCGTTCCAGACCTATGTGGAAAAAAAGGGTAAGCTGCAACTTGCCGGTATCCAGTTCCGCGATGAAGAACATCTGTTCCAGATTGCCCAGCGAATCGTGAACCAGGTTGGCCGCCGCGTTGACCAGACCACGCCGCTTGCAGACGCCCGTTTGAAGGACGGCAGCCGTGTTAACGTCATCGTACCGCCATTGTCGCTGCGTGGTACCGCGATCTCGATTCGTAAATTCTCGGAAAAGCCGATCACCATCGACATGCTCAAAGGCTTCGGCTCGATGAGCGAGCATATGGCAACGGTTCTGAAAATTGCTGGTGCCTGCCGCATGAACATCGTCATCTCCGGCGGTACGGGTTCGGGAAAAACGACCATGCTCAATGCCCTGTCGAAAATGATCGATCCAGGCGAGCGCGTGTTGACGATCGAAGACGCGGCCGAACTTCGCTTGCAGCAGCCTCACTGGCTGCCGCTTGAAACTCGCCCGCCAAACCTTGAGGGCGATGGTGCGATCACCATTGGTGATCTTGTGAAGAACGCCCTGCGTATGCGCCCTGACCGCATCATCCTCGGCGAAATTCGTGGGGCGGAATGTTTCGATCTTCTCGCCGCGATGAACACGGGTCACGATGGCTCAATGTGTACGCTCCACTCGAACAGTCCGCGCGAATGCCTTGGTCGTATGGAAAATATGATTTTGATGGGTGACATCAAAATCCCGAAGGAAGCAATCTCGAAGCAGATCGCCGACTCGGTCGACCTGATTGTGCAGGTGAAGCGCCTACGCGATGGTTCACGTCGCACGACCCAGATCACCGAAGTTATCGGGATGGAAGGCGATGTCATCGTGACGCAGGATCTGTTCAAATTCGAGTATCGCGATGAGGACGCCGATGGAAAAATCATCGGTGAATTCGTTTCGGGCAGTGTCCGGCCTTATACGCTGGAAAAGGCCCGTCAGTTCGGGTTCGACCAACCCTATCTGGAAGCCTGCCTGTAACATAAAGCAAATTGGCGATGCCGCGCGAATTCTGCTTGCATCGCCAAAGCATGCTGCATTAGCTTGTCCCTTCCGGAATTCATCCGGGGAGGAAAGTTGCATGAAAAAATTCACCAAAGTAGCGGTCGCTGCGATTTTGCTTGCCCCGCTCGCTGCCTGCGGCACCCAGGAAGCTGAACAGGCTGCGGAAGAAACCGGCGAAGCTGTAGAAGCAACCGGTGAAGCTGTTGATGCGGCTGCTGAAGAAGCAGTTGATGCCGCCGAAGGCGCAGCCGATGCCGCTGGTGACGCTGCTGCCAAGGCAGGCGAAGAAATGAAGGATGCTGCCGGGGACGCCGCTGCAGCAGCCGGTAATGCCGCCGAAAAGGCAGGCGATGCTGCCAAGGCTGCCGGCGATGCCGCCAAGGAAGCTACGAAGTAAGCTTTCAAAATTTCCCAGAGAGCCCGCCCGGCACCGCCGTGGCGGGCTTTCTTTTTATGCAGCGTCTGCAGGCTGGTGCACCCGACAGGATTGTCCTGCGCTCGCGCTCCGGACGTCTCCGCCGCTTGTGCGGCTCCGACTCCGATAGCTCCGGCTCCAAGGTCGAGTATACCAACCTTCCGACGCCAAAATGGCGTCTGCAGGCTGGTGCACCCGACAGGATTCGAACCTGTGGCCCCCAGATTAGGAATCTGATGCTCTATCCTGCTGAGCTACGGGTGCGCCGCCTTCGCCTTAGCCGCGCCCGTTTGAAGCGTCAATTTTTGGCTTCGGGCGGGACGAAGGGCAACGGTAAGGGGGCGACCGATATACCCTCGTCATGCAGCTCGCGGGCGTCATCAATAGTCGCGTTTCCATGTATGATGCGATCTGGTGCGTCGCCATAATGGATTGCCCGTGCCTCATCGGCAAAACGATCCCCGACCCAATCCGATTTTTCCAGCATTCTGGCCTGCATTTCGGCGACTTTACCGATCATTTCGACCATTTCTGGAGGCATTTCGGGCATATTGGCAAGCGCAACAGCCTCAGCCCCGTCGTCGCTTTTCCGGACGCTAGGCTGTTGATTACCCTTGCGGCCAACATTGGGCGCCATAACCGCCTTGCCTACTTCCGCATCGCCGCACACGGGGCATGCCAAAAGCCCTTTCGACTTTTGGTCGTCAAAGTCGGACGAAGAACCGAACCAGCCTTCAAAACGATGTTCGCCTGCCTTGCAAACGAGATCATAGGCAATCATGCCGTCAATGCCCCGCCAGCATAGGGTCAAGTTTGCCGGATGCGTCGAGCGCCATCAGATCATCACAGCCTCCGACATGATGGCCGTCGATGAAGATTTGCGGAACCGTTGTCCGTCCGTTCGAACGGGCAAGCATATCTTCGCGCGCCGGACCGCCACTGGCATCGCGTTCAATATAAGCGACCCCTTTGGCATCAAGCAGCGCCTTCGCCCGATAACAAAACGGGCAGGCAAATTTCGTGAAGATTTCAACATGAGCGCTCATGAATTTTATGTGGGTGGGCCCGGGCTGCTAGTCAAGTAGGCGTTTAGGCCGAACCACCGGTTTCCAACGCCTCGGGCAGCACCCTGGCCCAGCAGAAAATCGTAACGCTTGCGGCGCCGGACTTCAGCAGCGTAGCGACACAAGCGTCCGTGGTGGCACCGCTCGTATAGACATCGTCGACCAGTATCACCGGCTTTCCGGCAATCTTCGCTTTTTGCCGCTCGTGCATGGCAAAGGCACCTTTGACCATCGCCGCTCGTTCACGTGCGGACAATCCGCCAAGCGCCTGCGTACGCCGCGTTCGCCGTAACGCATCGGGGCAGTGTTCGAGGCTGGATAAGCGCGACAATTCCTGGGCAATCAGCGCGGACTGGTTATAGCGTCGTCGCCAGAGGCGTGTCCAATGCAAGGGCACTGGCACCAATATCGCGTCATCGGGCAGATCTGCGGTATAGCGGCGCAACTGGCCCGCAATCAGCCGCGCAAGACCTATCTTACCGCCATGTTTCAGCTTCAGCGCGATCTCGCGCGAAATATCGCCATAGGCCACAGCCGCCTTGATGCCCGAATGACGCGGCATTTGCGCCATACACGCGGCGCATTGCACCGCTTCTTCTCCGGCAAATGGCAGGGGCAAATCACATGTTGCGCAGGCGGGTTGGGATAGGAAGTTGAGCTGTTGCCAGCATTGCAGGCAAAATTGGTGCGCATCGGTCGTTAAGATGCCGCATGCTGGGCAACGCGGCGGCAGAGCGAAATCGACAATCGTCTTCAGAGGAAGCGTCAAAGCCTGCATATCCCACTTGTCGGCTATAATTGCGCAGGGCACAAGGCGTGAGATGAGCCCTGCCACACCTCCGGAAATTTTTGACCGCCGCCGCCGCCTCGCCATGCGTCAACGTGGCGCACATCGAAAGGGAGCCGGACATTTTCTTTGGGAGGTTCTGGCCGATGACTTGAACGATCGGCTCAACTGCACCACGCGTCAGTTCGAAAGGGCGCTGATATTGGGTCCACTTGCCGAGCAATCTGGGTCCATTTTGAGCGGAAAGGCCGTCGAATCGGTCTCGCTGCCTTTTACCGAGGAAGATCGGCTCGGGGTTGATCCAGGCAGTTTCGACCTCATAATATCGGCAGGCACGCTCGACAGCATCAACGACCTGCCCGGCGCAATGGTCCAAATACGCAGGGCATTACGACCGGACGGTTTGTTTCTCGGCGTGCTGTTCGGGGCAGGTACACTCGCAAGTCTGAAAAGAGCGATGATGCTGGCCGACGGCAACCGGGCCACTGCCCATGTTCACCCGCAGATCGAGCTGCGCACTGCGGCCGACCTGCTCGCGCGCGCCGGCTTTACCATGCAGGTTGCGGATAAGCTTGAAACCGAAGTGTTTTATCGTGATTGGCGAACTTTGATTGCCGACCTTCGCGACGCCGGGATCGGTAACAGCCTTGCAGGTCCGAGACCTTTTCTGGGGCGGGCTTATGCAGAGCGACTGGATGCGGCGTGGTCTTCGTTGCAGAATGCTGACGGAAAGGTTCCAGAACGTTTCGAGTTTCTGCACCTCAGCGGCTGGGCTCCCTCGCCGGATCAACCCAAGCCTGCAGCCCGCGGCAGTGGCCAGGTCTCGCTCGCAGCAATCTTTGACAAATCGGATAAGAATTTACGGCCTTAAAATCCGCTGTAACAGCCCGAGCAAGGGTATATCCGCCGGCGGCATTTCCAAATCCTCCATCTGGGATAGAGTGAACCAGCCCAATTCCTGCCCTTCAACAGATCGGGGAAGTTTTTCCCAAATGCGGCAAGTGTAGAGCAATAGCAGCAGATCCTTGCTTCCGATCGCGGCACTCGCAAAGCAGGCAGGCAGCAAATTTTGCGGTTCAACATGAATGTCGAGCTCCTCCGCCAGCTCTCTGGCCAGCGCCGCCTCCGCCTGCTCGCCCTCTTCCAGCTTGCCGCCCGGAAATTCCCAAAGACCAGCCATATCGCGGCCTTCCGGCCGTTTTTGCAGCAGAATTCGCCCATCAGGACGGAGCAAAGCGACAGCAACCACAATCAACATTGTCGGATTTTTTTTCAACTTCTCTTCCGTTGGAAAGTTTTTGTTAACGCCTCTGTGGAAAAACGCGAGCGTCGTAACCATGACATGACAGGACCAAATCATGTTGAAGCTATTTCGAGGCATCGCAAGTTGCCAAATGGGCGCGACGGCAGTGGAATATGGACTGATACTGTCATTGCTGGTGATAGCCATCATGGCTTCGCTCAGCAATGTCGCAGACTCCACTACCAATATGTGGAATGGCGTTTCGAACGACATTACCGACGCCAGCGATTAATCGCCAGGTTAACGATTTGGTAGGAGAGTCTGTTTTATCAGTTCAGTGACAGTTGGAATTTTATCTGGCTGCCAGGGTGAATAGTTGAACAGGAGACCTGAGATGAAAATGATCAAAAAACTTTTCAAGAATGAAGAAGGCGCAACCGCCATCGAATACGGCCTGATTGCCGCTCTGATCGCTGTCGCTGCAATTGCTGCGATGTCGAGCCTCGGCGACAACCTGTCGAACACCTTCAACGACGTGAACAACGAACTCGACGGCTAATCCGTCAGGTTCGCCTGATCCGACCGGATCAGACGTCTGAAGAAAACGGGGCGGGAACCATTTGGTTTCCGCCCTTTTTCGTTCAATTTCCGAACGATGCATTAACCAATTGGCGACCAATTGTTGATAGCGAGAGTTTTACTGTCACCAAATATAGCACCCGAAAAGGCGCCATGAACAAACCGGTTGATCCCATGGAAACTGAAAACGCCACTGACAAGTCGCGGACACAAGACCGTAATAGCTTGTTTATGAAGGCAGTTTTGCGTTTCCCGTCGAGCGGAACACAGGGCGAGGTGCGCGTGAGGAATGTGTCTTCGGGTGGCTTGATGGCAGAGGCGCCGGTGCAGGCGATTCGCGGCGAGGCCGTAGAAGTTAATCTGAAGAATTTGGGTTGGGTGACCGGGAAAGTCGCGTGGGTCGCCGAATCACGCTGCGGCATAGCTTTCGATTATCCGATCGACCCGAAAGCGGCGCGGCAGCAAATCGGCGGCAACAGCAACGACGACAACATCCCGCATTATCTGCGAAAGTTGAACAATCAGGCGCTCGCGCCCAAGGCCCCTCTGCGCAGAATTTGACGCCTCAACCGTTTAGGCAATATATATCGACTGGCACAGTCAGTGCGTCGATTAAACGCCCGACCGGATAAGCTGATTTCTTGCCATCTTCTATCGCCTGCTCCAGCACCTGCTGCTTTTCAGCACCATTGATGACCAACATCGTTGTGCGCGCCTCAACAATCGCTGGAACCGTCAGCGTGACGCGATCAACAGGTGCCTCGGGAGGTAACGGATCGGGACGCACGCCTATAGCACGAACGCCCTTGGCCGGGTTCATCGCCTCTTCAAAATCGGGGCCCGGGAAAATTGATGCGGTATGCCCGTCTCCGCCCATGCCGAGCCAGACCAGATCTGGCGGCCAATGCAGGTCAGACAGGCGCGCATTGGCAGCACCGCCGGCAAGTTTGTAGTCGGCGGCTTCGCTGTTCAGCGGCAATACACGCGCGCCCTTGGGCAAGAAAATCTTTGCCAGCATCGCGACATTCGAAAGTGGATCGCTGACCGGCACCAGTCGTTCGTCGGTCGGGATGATCGTTACACCCTTCCAGCGCAGCGGCGCTTCGGCAAGCTTTTCGAGAATGGGCTTGGGCGTATTGCCGCCGGGAAAGGCAACCAGCGCCTGCCCGCGCGCATCAAGTGCGCTTTCGATGATGAAGGTTACGTCGCCAACGACACCGTCGATGAATTCTTCTGCCGAATCAAATTCCCACCACTCGATTTCTTCGGCCATGTACCTTTTCCTTTGGCTTAGCGCGCCAGCGCAGCGGCTGCGCGCGCCGCAGCCTCTATCGCTGCGACATCGGGGGCTCCTTTAGCAACAAGCCAGCTGCCGCCAACACATAAAATCTCTGGAACCGCGAGCCAGTCGGCCGCAGTGTCTTGCCGGATGCCGCCTGTGGGGCAGAATTTGCACTGCCCGAACGGCCCGATCAGCGATTTGAGCGCAGGCAGGCCGCCATTCGCTTCGGCAGGGAAGAATTTGAAATGCGTCAGGCCAAGGTCGAAGCCGCGCATAATATCGCCTGCATTGGCGACGCCGGGAAGGAATGGAATGCCCTTCGCGACGGCGGCAGCACCCAGCTTTTCTGTAAGGCCTGGGGAAACGATGAATTCGCTTCCCGCTGCAATGGCGCTTTCGAGCCCTGCGACGTCAACAACAGTACCGGCGCCGACAATAGCACCGGGAACTTTCTTCATCTCACGGATAGCGTCAAGACCCGCTTCGGTTCGTAGCGTCACTTCAAGGACGCGCAGGCCACCCGCCACCAACGCCTCGGCAATCGGCTTGGCATGGGCCACATCCTCGATCACCAATACAGGGATCACCGGCGCGGTGCGCATGATGGCTTCGATAGGTTTCATTGGGTGTCCTTATCCATGCTGGCGGGCAAAGGCCGCCGCTGCCCCGAACAGGCCGGGCTGGGGATGGGTGATCAATTTGACCGGCAGGCCTGCCATCAATCCTTCGAAGCGTCCCTTTGCGCGAAAACGCTCTGCAAAGCCCGAACGCAGCAATGTGTCCTTGATACGCAGGCCAAGCCCACCTGCAATCACAACCCCAGCAAAGCCGCCCTGCGCCAACGCTATATCACCAGCAACGCTGCCCAGCGAGAGGCAGAAGCGATCGACGGCGGCCGCCGCAAGGCTGTCTTCGCCCGACGTGCCGAGCGTCCACAATTCCTTGTCGTCGAGTTGCTGGATCGCCCTGCCTTCGATACTCGCCAGCGTCTCATAGATTTCGACAAGGCCGGGGCCCGACACCACCCGCTCAACCGAAACGCGGCGGTAGCGTTTGCGGAGCTTTGCGAGGATGGCATCTTCGATGCTGTCGAGCGGAGCGAAATCGATATGCCCGCCTTCGGTCGCCTGCACATGATAGGCAATGCCTGTACGCAATACATGCGCGACGCCGAGTCCGGTTCCGGGGCCGATGATCGACAAAGTCCCAGTAGCGCCCAAAGGCTGGTCGGGGCCGCAAAGATGCACGAAGTGACCGGCATCGGCCTGTGCCACGGCGTGGCCGACCGCCTCGAAATCATTGACCAGTGTATAGGCGTCAACCTTAAGCTTTTCCTTGATCAGCGCGGGGCGGATGATCCACGGATTGTTGGTGAATTTGATCACCTCGGCGTTGATCGGGCCAGCGATTGCGATGGCAACAGCCTGCGGGATCGGTTCGTCGATCATCTCGTCAAACGCTTCCCACGCCGTCTGGAACGACGCATGTTCGGCGGTTTTCATGGTGACGGGCTCACCGAGCGAGACCACCCTGCCCTCTGCTACCTCGGCGAGCGCGAAGCGGGCATGCGTGCCGCCAATGTCGACGGTGACCAACCGGGTCATAGTCCCGCCTCCGCCAGCATCGCCGATCCGCCCTTTTCGGCCTCATCGGCAAAATGGCGCATAATGGCAAAAAGTTCGCGGCCCACGCCCGGTTCGGCAGGTGGCTGCTTGGCGGGTTCGCGGGCCTCCCATTCGTCTTTGTCGACCAACGCCTCAAGGCTGCCCCGATTGGCACAAAGGCGGACGACATCGCCATCGCGCAGTTTTGCCAGCGGACCGCCCTTCGATGCCTCGGGGCTGATATGGATCGCGGCAGGCACCTTGCCCGATGCGCCCGACATGCGACCATCGGTAACAAGCGCGACCTTGAAACCCTTGTCTTGCAGCACGCCGAGTGCGGGTGTCAGCTTGTGCAGCTCGGGCATGCCATTGGCCGCCGGCCCCTGGAAGCGAACGACAACGACGACATCGCGATCGAGCTCGCCAGCCTTGAATGCGGTAAGGACTTCATTCTGGTCACTGAATACCCGCGCCGGTGCCTCAATCGTCCAGCGCGCTTCATCGACCGCGCTGGTCTTGAAAGTGCCGCGCCCGAGATTGCCTTTCACAAGACGCATGCCGCCATCGGCCCGGAATGGATCGGACACACCGCGCAAGATGCTGTCGTCACCGGACTGCGCGGGTGCCGCATCCCAGACCAGCGTTTCTCCATCCATGCGCGGTTCCTGCGCACCTGCCGACAACCCGTCACCATAGACGGTCATGATGTCATCATGCGCAAGACCGGCCTCGACCAGTTCGCGGATCACAAAGGGCATGCCGCCAGCGGCCGCGAAATAGTTCACATCGCCCGCGCCATTGGGATAAACGCGCGCAATCAAAGGTACGACCGACGACAGCTCGTCCATATCCTGCCAGTCGACAATTATGCCAGCCGCCCGCGCTATCGCGGGGAGATGCAGCACATGGTTGGTCGATCCGCCGGTTGCCAGCAGTCCAACGATGGCGTTGACGATCGCTTTCTCGTCGACGCATTGACCGAATGGACGATAGTCATCGCCTTCCCACCCAATCTCGGTAATTCGGTGTGTGGCCGCACGGGTCAGTTCCTGCCGCAGCTTGGTGCCGGGATTGCAGAAGCTGGAGCCGGGCATGTGGAGCCCCATCATCTCCATCATCATCTGGTTCGAATTGGCGGTGCCATAAAAGGTGCAGGTGCCCGCGCCATGATAGGATGCGGCTTCGGCTTCGAGCAGTTCTTCACGCCCGACCTTGCCTTCCGCAAACAACTGACGAACGCGCTGTTTTTCCTTGTTGGCAAGGCCAGACGGCATCGGTCCTGCTGGAATCAGGATCATCGGCAGATGGCCGAAACGTAGCGCACCGATCAGCAGGCCGGGGACAATCTTGTCGCACAGCCCCAGCAACAGCGCGCCTTCGAACATCCCGTGGCTGAGACCGATGGCTGCACCCATGGCGATATTGTCACGGCTGAACAGCGACAATTCCATCGACAGTTGGCCCTGCGTCACCCCGTCGCACATCGCCGGAACGCCGCCTGCGACTTGTGCAGTCGCGCCCTTTTCGCGCGCCCACAATTTGATCTGTTCGGGGTAGCGACCATAGGGCTGATGCGCCGACAACATGTCATTATAGGCGGTGATGATGCCGATATTCATCGTCTTGCCGCCACGGATCGCGGCTTTGTCATCACCGCTAGCCGCGAAACCATGCGCCAGATTCCCGCACGACAATGTCGGCCGGTTCACGCCTGCGTCGCGCGCACGGGCGATGAGGTCGAGATAAGCGGTGCGCCCCGGTTTCGACCTTTCGATGATGCGGTTGGTAACGGCTTCGACGACCGGATGGAGCTTATTCATGCCAGCTCACTCCATCGCGCTCGACTAGCGCAATTGCTGCATTAGGGCCCCATCCTCCTGCGCCGTAATTTTTGGGCTTGAGGCCAGTATCGGCCCAAAGCTTCCGAATAGCATCGACCCAGGTCCATTGCGCCTCCACCTCGTCGCGACGCACAAAGAGCGTCTGGTCGCCCTCGATCAGGTCAAGCAGAAGCCGTTCATAAGCAATGCGGCGGCGCGATCCGGCAAAGGCGGTGGTCAATGACAGGTCGAGCGGCACTTCGCGCAGCGTTACTCCGCCACGATCAAGCCCCGGCTCCTTCGCCATCACCAGCAGGCGGACATATTCTTCGGGCTGCAAGCGGATGATCAGCGCGTTCGCCTCCAGCCGACCACCGCGATCCTTGAAGATATTATGCGGCACCGGCTTGAACTGGATCACGATCTCGCTGCGCCGTTCGGCGAGGCGTTTGCCGGTGCGCAGATAGAATGGCACACCCTGCCAGCGCCAATTGTCAACATAGGCCTTGATCGCGACAAAGGTTTCGGTGTCCGAAGGCTTGCCCAGGTCGCTGTCATAACTGGTCACAGGCGCGCCCTTGACGGCACCGTCACCATATTGGCCTGTGACGACATCGCCTTCCTGAACCGCACGCAAGGCGCGCAGCACTTTGACTTTTTCGTCACGAATTGCGGTTGAGTCGAGATTTGCAGGTGGCTCCATCGCGGTCAGCGCCACCAGTTGCAGCATATGGTTTTGCACCATGTCGCGCAGCGCACCGGTATCGTCGTAAAAGCCAGCACGCCCTTCAAGCCCTACCGTCTCACTGACGGTGATCTGCACATGCTCAATAGCATTGGCATTCCACAACGGCTCGAACAGCATGTTGCCAAAGCGCAGCGCCATCAGGTTCTGTACGGTTTCCTTGCCGAGATAATGGTCGATGCGGAAGGTGCGGCTTTCGGGGAATACCGCGTTGACGGCATCGTTGATCGAACGACTTGAGGCGAGATCGTTTCCAAGCGGTTTTTCAAGGCCGATACGCACATTGTCCCCGGCCAGTCCCGCCGCATGCAGCCCTTTGATGGTGGGTTCAAACAAGAAGGGCGCAGTAGACAGGAAGATCGAAAGTCCACCCGAAATGTCATCAATCTTTTCGGCGAGGGCAGCAAAGCCCTCAGGCTTGGACGCGTCGAGCGCCTGATAATGCAGCCGCGTGAGGAAGGCGTCGATCTTGCCCTCATCCTTGCGATCATCTGGCAAGAATTCGCACAAAGCTTCTCTGGCGAAGGCGCGGAAACTTTCGTCATCATGCTCGCTGCGGGCAGTACCGAAGATTCGCAAATTCGGCGCAATTAATTCGTCCGAATGCAGTGCATATAGCGAAGGCAGCAGCATCCGCCGCGACAGATCGCCAGTCGCGCCGAACAGCAAAAGGGTTTCGCTATGCTGGCTCATAAATGTCCTTCTCCCAGCCGCATGGTCGCGCGCCTTCGACAACCATATAGCAGCGATGTCAAATGGCTAGGAGGGGAAGAGGCGGTTTATTCGTATGTAACGCGATGCCTTAAGCAGTCACCACGCCGCGCTGGTCCGCCATCCCCATCGAAACAAGGATTGGGTCAGATGCCTGTCGCTGCTGGAAATCAGCCTTGCCCTTCAGTCCGCGCCAGCCGCAGGCGATCAGCGCCTGCGCAACCGGGGCACCCAAAGTGGTGCCGGGGCCTAGCACCGCGATACGATCAGGGCAGAATTCGCGCGCAGCAACCTGAACCGCGCGGGTGAAATCATAGGTGCGGTTGATCTGTGCACCAAGCGTGTAATTATAGATTGCATCCGTATCGAACGCCTTTGGGGACCAGATCTTGCCGGTGCCATCGATGGCAGGAATGGTGCCCTCACCAAAATCCGCAACCGGGTTCGCCGAGTGGGCGAGCGGGACAATATGGTCGAGCAAAGGCGAATGGAATGCCGCATGATAGTTGAGCTTCATCGGAAAACGGTCATCCTTAGGCAACCGCTCCATCAGCCATTTCATGCCCGCTTCGTCGGCAGCAAAAACAATCATAGCGCCAAGCCGGATCGAAACATGCACCGCGCGACCATCTTGTGTGGCTTCGGCAAGTACCGCATCAGCCTCAGCAGCCTTGGCCGGGTCGATACGCCAGTCAGCGTCGGCCAGCGACCAGACGACCTGACCGCCCTGCCCCTTTTCATGCATCAGGCCGCCCATGGTGTTGACCAGCCGCGCACCAGCGTCAAAATCGACCACGCCGGCGCAACTGAGCGCGAGATACCAGCCCATCGAATTACCGGTGACGGCGACGACCTCAAACCGGTCCCGATCAATCGCGGCAAAGTCGGCGAGTGCACAGGCGTATATCAGTAGCGAAGCATTATCGCCGGGCATATGTAGTGACGAGCTATACTTCTCAGCACCATCGAGCGCCGAAATCGTCGGCTGACCGAGCGCTGCGCGATACGCATCGAGCTGCGCAACTTGCGCGCCCCCAGCATCATGATGACGTTTCAGATAGCCGAGTTCGGTTGCATTATAGGTTCCGCGTCCAGGGCAGACGACGAGCAGTTTTTCCTTCATTTGCCCACCGCTTTCAGCGCTGCTTCGATGATAGACGCCTTGCTCGGCAAGGTCAGTTCCGCCGCCGGGCCCAATGCGATGAAACAGTCATCAGCAGTCAAACGGCTGGCGTCATTGCCCCGGCCTGCTTCCGCGAGAATAGTCATCAGCTTTTCCGACGGGCTACCCGCGCGGCGGCATTCATCGACCACGAGGATCTTCTTCGCCGACGCCACCGCCCCGACAATCCCCGCTTCGTTGAGCGGGTGCAGCCAGCGCAAGTCGATGATGCGCAGGTCTACGCCCTTGGCGCGCAGTTCCGATTCTGCCTGTCGCGAGAGGTAATAGCCATTGCCATAAGTGATGATGGCCAGATCTTTGCCTGCGCCATGCACGCCCAGTTCGCCCAGCGCGATCGGTTTTGCCTCTGCCGGGGCTGTGTAGTTCGCCGCCCAGCCGCCATCGCCCGCCCCGGCCAGATCGGTGGTGTGATAGAGCGCAATCGGTTCGACAAAGACAATAACGCGGCCGTCTTCATGCGCCAGCCGTACGCATTCGCGCAGCATAGCGGGCGCATCGGCGGCACAACTCGGCACCGCCAGGATAATACCCGGTATATCGGTCAGCACCGCAAGACTATTGTCGTTGTGGAAATGGCCGCCAAAGCCTTTTTGATAGGGAAGTCCGGCGATGCGCACGACCATCGGATTGCGATATTGCTGGTTTGAAAAGAAGCTGAGCGTGGCTGCTTCACCCCGGATCTGGTCTTCGGCATTGTGCAGATAGGCGAGGAACTGGATTTCGGGGATCGGCACGAAACCATTGTGTCCCATGCCGATTGCGAGGCCCAAGATCGTCTGTTCGTCGAGCAGGGTATCGAACACCCGCGCCGGGCCGAATTTATCCTGCAACCCTTGGGTCACGCCATAGACGCCACCCTTTCGCGCAACATCTTCACCGAAAAGCGAGACATTGGGATAGCGTTGCATCACATCCGCCAGCGCGAAGTTGATCGATTTCGCCAGCGTCACCGGCTTGGCAAGATTTCGCGCATCCTTGGCGAACAGGGCGTCGCGTGCCGCAACTTCCGGCAGTGCTGGCGAATCTTTGCTACCCACCTTGGGCGCAATCGGCGCCATGATCTCGTCATTGGTCGACAGGCGCGGTTTGGTCAGCGCTTCGGCCGCGACCCGTTCAACCCGCTGACGCATCTCCTCATAGCGCCCGACAATCTCCTCACGGCTCAGCCCGCCATGCTGCAGCAATATACGCGCGCTGTGGAGCAGCGGATCCTGCGCCTCATTGGCCTCGATTGCCTCCAATGCCGAATAGCTCGCCTCCACGTCCGCCCCTGCATGCCCCATCAGGCGGACGGTGCGCATGTGCAGGAAAACCGGCTTGCGGCGGCTGCGCGCATAAGTAACGGCCTCTTCGCAACCGCGCAGCGCATCGAGCATGTCGACCCCGTCGCACTGGATGTAATGCAAGGCAGGGCGGTGCGCGAAATTTGCCTCCACCCAGCCACCAGGGGTGCGCACGGAAATGCCGATGCCATTATCTTCGCACAGGAAAATCAGCGGCATGGGCAGATGCTGATAGGCGGCCCAGCAAGCCGAGTTGATCGCACCCTGTGAAGTCGAATGGTTCGCCGAAGCATCGCCGAACGAGCAGAGGATAACGGCGTCGTGGGGCAGCGCGGCATCTTCCAGTTTCAACCGTTGCGCCATGCCGATGCTGTGTGCCGCGCCAACGGCCTTTGGCAAATGCGAAGCAATGGTGCTGGTCTGCGGGGGAACGAAGGTCTGCGCACAACCGAGCACCTTGTGTCGCCCGCCCGAAATAGGGTCTTCGGCAGAAGCCGCAAAGCTGAGCGCCATGTCGTAAAGCGGGGTCAGCCCACCCGCCTGCTTCTTGCGCTGGATCAGGAAGGCCGCGTCGCGATAGTGCAGAAAAGCCATATCGGTCTGGCGCGTGGTTGCCGCCATCGCAGCTGTGCCTTCATGCCCCGAACTGCCAATCGAATAGAATGTCTTTCCTTTTGAACGCCTTGCCCAAAGGTCGAGATGTCGCGACATGATCTGGCTATCGAACAGATCGACCAGTTGGTGCGCGGGCGGTACGTGGAAATTCTGGTTGCTGCGCGATGTGGGCAAGTCGCCTGAGAGCACGCGCTTGGCAAAGCCTTCATCGATAATCGTCGGTCGGTCAAACATGCGTCGAGGGTTTAGCCAGATGCTGCATAAATGCCACAGCAAAAAACAAAGTTTAATCGGACGATTAAAGCTGTGGACATGGGAAATCCGCAGCTTAGAAGGCACACTGTTTCCAGTTATCCCCGGGAGAATCCGCCAAGGAAGCAAATTCGAACGCCCAGACCGGCATACGGCAGGCACAGTTTACGTAAACTAAGGAGAGGTACATGCGTCGATTGAATCGACTCAGTGCAATTGCACTCAGTTCAACCATGCTCGCGACATTCGGTTTCGCGCCAGCTTATGCGCAGGACGCGCAGGCTGAAGAAGAAACCTATGAAAATGAACCCATCATCGTTACCGCAACGCTGCGCGCGATGGATGTACAGGACATTCCTCTTGCAGTGACCGCTGTCGCCCCCGAAACGCTGGAGCGTCAGGGTGTTGCCGACATCAAGAACCTGGCTTCGATTTCGCCGAGCTTCAACATCCAATCCTCGCAGACCGAAACCCAGGGCACCTCGATCAAGATCCGCGGTGTCGGCACAACCGGCAACAACACCGGTCTTGAAAGCTCGGTCGGCGTGTTCATCGACGGCGTCTATCAGTCGCGGCCGGGCGTTGCCCTCGGCGATCTTGTTGATCTTGAGCGTCTCGAAATTCTGCGCGGCCCGCAGGGCACGCTGTTCGGTCGTAATACCTCGGCAGGTGCATTGAACATTACAACGCGTCGCCCGAGCCTGAGCGAGTTCGAAGGCTTTGCCAACGCCTCTTACGGCAATTACGACTTCATGAATGTGCAAGCGGGCGTCAGCGTTCCGATTGCACAGGATGTAGCCGCCGTCCGTGTATCGGGCACATGGCGCAAGCGCGATGGCTTCCTGAAAAGCGCAACCGGCGCTACCAGCAACGACCGTGATCGCTACATGCTACGTGGCCAGCTTTATGTTGAACCCAATTCAGATGTCAGCATCCGCATCCTAGCCGACTATTCGAAGGTCGACGAAAAATGCTGCGATGCCGTTATCGTGCGTGAAACGGAGCTGCAGCCATTCTTTGCTTTCCATGGTCTAACCAGCGATGGCGTCGACCAGTTCGGACCGACTGCTTTGCAAAATCTGTCGACCAATGCGCAACAGTTCCTGAACAGTTCCAAGCAATGGGGCGTTTCGGGTGAACTGAAATGGGATTTTGGCGGCGCAAAGCTGACCTCGATCACTGCCTATCGCGATTTCAAGTCGCAATCGAGCCAGGACGATTTTGTCGGCCTGCAGATTTACTCGGTCGGCACCAAGGGTATCACCGCTGCACCGGGCACGCCGCCTAATGGCGACAATATCAAGGCCTTTACGCAGGAACTGCGCTTGCAGGGCACCGCGTTTAACGACAAGCTTGATTGGCTAATCGGTGGTTTCTACGGCAAGGAAGACATTCAGGCACAGGGTGTCATGACACTCGGTGCAGACTTCCAGCGTGCCAACAGCGCCTTTAACTTCGGCAATCTCGCTGGTGTGAACCCGCTGTTCGCGCTGACAGCGCTCGGCAATGGTGGTATTCCAGTCAACGCCAATGGGGCAAATGCGGTCAACCTGTTCGATCAGGAAGCCACCACATTTTCGGTATTCACACACAATGTGATCAACTTCACCGACCGGTTGAGCTTGACCTTCGGTGCCCGCTATGTCGACGAGAAGAAGGTAGCGAGCTTCGACCAGTTGTCGGCATCCAATGCTGCTTGCCAGGCAAGTGTTACGGGAGTCCTGAATGGATTGGTCCCTGGCGCATTGGCACCGGGTCTGGTTGGCCTGAACTGCTTCCCGTTTGTCGCTCCGGTCAACCTGACCGCACCGGCAGCCTTGGGCGGCGGTCTTGCAAGCCGCTTGCTGCCATTGCCACGTGAATGGGCGCAGACGTTCAAGGACGATGAAATCACCTACACGGCGCAGCTTGGTTTCAAGGCGACCGACGATATCCTGCTTTACGGCGGTTACAGCCACGGCTTCAAATCGGGCGGCTTCAACCTTGATGCCACCTCTGCGAACCTGCTGAACTCGTCTGCGATCCTTGCTGGTCTCGCCCAGCCGGTTCCGGTCATTGTCGCTCCGCAATATGCCGATCCGTCGTTTGAATCGGAAAAGGTTGATCAGATCGAAGTCGGTGTGAAAGCGACTCTCGGTCGCTTCAAGGCAAACCTTGCCGTGTTCGACATGAAGATGAGCGACTTCCAGGTGCTGGAATTTACCGGCATCCAGTTCCTCACCTTCAATGTTGCCTCTGCGAAGTCGACGGGCGTTGAACTCGAAGTATTCGGCAATCTCAGCGATTATATCACCGGCAACTTCGCAGCGACCTATGCAGATTCGCGTTATCCCAACAACTGCGGAGTCGGCGTTGCACCGGCCGCAGCGGATGCGGTTGCCCGTCTCTGCGGTGGCAGCCTGACCAACGCGCCCAAATTCTCGGGTGTTATGGGGCTGACCTATGACGGTCCGCTTGATAGCTCGGGTTGGGGCCTGCTGGTCAACGGCAACATCAACTATTCGAGCAAGCGTCGCACCGGCACCATTCCTTTGGATACCAACGGTCTGCCGGTGCCGCTCGATTACCAGAATGCCTATTTCAAGATGAATGCGCGTATCGGTTTTACCGATCCCAGCGAGCGTTTCACCTTTGAAATCTGGGGCACCAACCTGTCGAACGAAATCACCCGCGGCGTCACCGCCAACACTCCGCTCCGCGGTGGTGCAGGCACCCGCTCGCGCATTGGTTTCGTCGAAGAACCCCGCATGTACGGCCTGACCGTGCGCACCAAGTTCTGATAGACAACACATAATAGAAAGGGCCGGTCTCCATATGGAGGCCGGCCCTTTTCTTTGCCTCGGGCAGTGATCTTAGCCGGTGACGACAGCGCCACCAGAAACCAGCGTTTCAATGTCTCCAGCGGCAAGACCCGCCTCACCCAGCACAGCCGCATAGTCTCCGCCACGCGAGGCAATCGTAAAGTTATCCGCCTGGGTCTGGCTCGACAGGCGTGGGGCAATTTGCGGGTGCAGCCATTTGCCGTCCTTCACCACCGCCTTGCGTTCGGCATTGGCGGGGTGCGATGCCGCCTCGACATAATCGAGCACTGGCGTGACACAGGCATCAGTCAATGCGAAGGTGGCCTCCCACTCATCGCGAGACTTTGAGGCAAATACGTCCTCCAGCATCTTGTGCTGCTGTGCCCATTTCGACTGGTCGTGCTGGCCACCAAAGGCTTCCTTGTCGATGGGGAGGCGCTCCATCATCGCGGCAAAAAATTGCGGTTCGATGCAGCCAACCGCCATAAACTTGCCGTCACTGGTTCCATAACAGCGGTAGAAGGGTGCTGCTCCGTCAAGGAGATTGGCTTCACGGTCAGTGCGCCACTGGCCAAGCCCCGCCATGCCGTGAACAAAGCTCATCAAGCTGTGCGTGCCGTCAATGATCGCGGCGTCGACGATATTGCCCTTGCCCGTTGTCATACGCTCGACAAGAGCTGCGAGGATGCCGGTGACGAGGAACATTGTCCCGCCACCGAAATCGCCCACCATGTTGAGTGGCGGCACTGGCGGCTGTCCTGCCTTGCCGATCGCGTTCAAGACGCCGGTCATGCTGATATAGTTGATGTCATGGCCTGCCATCTGGCTCCAGGGACCAGTCTGACCCCAGCCGGTCATGCGGCCATAGATCAGTTTCGGATTGACGGCGTGGCAGGCTTCGGGGCCTACACCCATCCGCTCGGTAACGCCGGGACGCAGACCTTCGATCAGCACATCGGCACCGGAAACCAACTTCAAAAGCGCTTCAACCGCTTCGGGCTTTTTGAGATCGAGCATGATCGATCGCTTGCCACGACCATCCACCGCCTTTGGCAAAGCGGGGCCGGGACGATCAACAACGATTACATCCGCGCCCATGTCTGCCAGCAATTGCCCTGCATAGGGGCCAGGGCCGATCCCGGCCAGTTCGATAACCTTGATGCCGTTCAGCGGCCCTTGTCGTGCGCTCATGCTTCCTCTCCGTTTAATCGTGCGATTAAACGGCCATAACCGCTCCTAAGGCTATCGACAAGCAGCTAGTTCCTTAGCGATTCCGACGTCCCTCAATCAGGCTGTCGACGACACTGGGATCAGCCAAAGTCGAGGTATCCCCCAACGCCCCGAATTCATTTTCCGCAATTTTTCGCAGGATGCGGCGCATGATCTTGCCGCTGCGGGTCTTCGGCAGAGCGGGGGTGAAGTGGATATGGTCGGGCGAAGCGATCGGGCCGATTTCCTGACGCACCTGCATCCGCAATTCGCTCTCCAGCTCGGAACTCGGCTCCTCGCCGGCATTCAGCGTGACATAGCAATATATGCCCTGCCCCTTGATCTCGTGCGGGAAGCCGACGACGGCGGCCTCGGCCACCTTGTCGTGCAACACCAGCGCGCTTTCGACCTCGGCGGTGCCCATACGGTGGCCGGAAACGTTGATGACATCGTCGACGCGCCCGGTGATCCACCAATAGCCATCACCATCGCGGCGGCAGCCATCACCGGTGAAATATTTGCCCTTATAGGTCGAGAAATAGGTCTGCTCGAAACGCTCATGATCGCCATAAACTGTGCGCGCCTGCCCCGGCCAGCTGTGCGTGATGCACAAATTGCCCGACACATCGCCGCGCGTATCGCCTTCATCTGCAATCACCTGCCCCTCGGCATCGACGAGCTGCGGGCGGATGCTGAAGAAGGGGCGTCCTGCGCTACCCGGTTTCATGCCGTGGGCACCGGGCAGTGTGGTGATCATCGTGCCACCGGTTTCGGTCTGCCACCAGGTGTCGACGATGGGCAGTTTCCCCTCACCCACTGTCGCATGGTACCAGCGCCAGGCCTCAGGGTTGATCGGCTCTCCCACCGTGCCAAGCAAGCGCAGCGATTTGCGGCTGCGCGCCTGCACCGGCGCATCGCCATCGCGCATCAGCGCGCGCAGCGCTGTCGGCGCGGTGTAGAAGATGTTCACCTGATGCCGGTCAACAATATCCCAGAAGCGGCCATTGTCAGGATAGCTGGGGATGCCTTCGAAAATCAGGCTGGTCGCGCCATTTTGCAGCGGGCCATAAACGACATAGCTGTGCCCGGTCACCCAGCCGATATCGGCGGAGCAGAAGAAGACTTCGCCGGGTCTGTAATCGAACACATAATGGAAGGTGGTTGCGGTCCAGACAGAATAGCCGCCCGTGGTGTGCAGCACCCCCTTCGGCTTTCCGGTGCTGCCCGAGGTGTAGAGAATGAACAGCGGGTCTTCCGCATTCATCGGCTCGCAGGGGCAGTCGGCGGGCACATCTGCGCCATATTCATGGTACCAATGGTCGCGATGCGGAGTCATGTTGCAGGGATCGCCGGTATGTTCGATCACCAGCACGCCCTCCACACCCGCCACGCGTTCCAGCGCGGCATCGACATTGGACTTCAGCGGCACATGCTTGCCGCCACGCACGCCGCTGTCGGCGCAGATGACGAAACGGCTGGCGCAATCCTCGATGCGTCCAGCCAAAGCCTCGGGTGAGAAGCCACCAAAAACCACCGAATGAACCGCCCCGATGCGCGCACAGGCCAGCATCGCGACCGCGCCCTCGACCACCATCGGCATATAGATGGTAACCCGGTCACCCTTGGTCACGCCCATCTTCTTGAGCGTGTTGGCCATGCGGATTACCTCGGCCTGCAACGCGGCATAGCTGACCTTGCGCGCGGGCTTTGATGGCTCATCGGGTTCGAAGATGAAAGCGATCGCATCGCCCTTGCCTGCTGCCACATGGCGATCGACGGCGTTGTGGCAGAGGTTCAGGACGCCATCTTCATACCATTTGATCGAAACCGGATCGTACGACCAGTTGCCAATCCTGGAAGGTGCGGTGAACCAGTCGATGCGCTTCGCCTGTTCGGCCCAAAAACTGTCGGGGTCGGATATGCTTGCTGCATATAGGCGGTCGTACTCGGCGGCGCTGCAATGCGTATCCTGTGTTGCGCTTTCGGGTGCGGGAAACCAGTCCTGATGCTCGCTCACTTGCTCTCTCCAGACAATCGGCCTAATGTTTGGAACAGCATTGATGGAGTAAGTCCGGTGATTCAAGGGTAAAGACGAATTCGTCGCCCCTGCAAAGGCAGGGGGCGCTGCAGGTTAATCCCTCAGCGTAATCAAAACCGACCGCGACCCCGGCGGAGGCCGGGTTGACGCGAGTTAGATCAGGACTATCCATGCCCAAATTACAGAATAAATCCGCCCTCGTAACCGGGGGCGCCCGCGGTATTGGCGAAGCGATTGCCCGTTGTTTCGTCCGCGAAGGCGCAGATGTCATCATTGCCGATATCGATGCCGAAAATGGCCGACGCATTGCCGATGATATCGGCTGTAGCTTTTTCCATCTCGACGTCGCCGACGAGAAGGGATGGAACCGCTTGGCGGCCGCCCATCCCCAGATCGACATTGTCGTCAACAATGCCGGCATCACGGGGTTTGAGGATTCTCCCGGACCACATGATCCTGAACATGGCAGCCTTGCCGATTGGCACCGTGTACATGCGGTCAATCTGGATGGTACCTTCCTCGGGTGCCGCTATGCGATCGGTGCAATGCGGGCAAAGGGTGAGGGTTCAATCATCAATATCTCCTCGCGCTCCGGCCTGGTCGGAATACCGGCGGCTGCGGCCTACGCCTCATCCAAGGCGGCTATCCGCAACCACAGCAAGTCAGTTGCGCTCTATTGCGCGCAGCAGGGCCTCAACATCCGCTGCAACTCGATCCACCCGGCTGCGATCTTGACTCCTATGTGGGAGGCGCTGATCGGCGACGGTCCGGACCGCGAGGAGCGGATGGCGTCGATGGTAGCCGATACACCGCTGAAGCGCTTTGGCACGGTCGAGGAAGTAGCGGCCCTCGCGCTGTTGCTGGCCAGCGACGACGCCGCCTATATGACCGGCAGCGAGTTGCATCTAGATGGTGGCCTGTTGGCCGGGAGTGCAGCGTCGCCAGGCGATTAGAATAGCAGTTCCCCCTCCCCGTAAAAAGGGAGGGGGAGCCTGCATCAATCCATGCGTTCAGCGTAGCACTCTTCAAGTGCTTTTGCCTGCTTCTTTTCGTTGGGCAGAGCTTTGGCATTAACCTTGCACTTACCCAATGGCGTTTCCGCTTCAGCAGCAGCCATAGCGGCTTTCGAATCAAAAGTGCCCGAAAGGCTGCCATCAGGACTGAAGGTGACATTTTGTGCGAGTTGCGACATCAGTTCGCGGCCAACGGGCAACCGGGCCCTTTTGCCAGTGATAAAGCCGGCGAATACGCCAATGGCGATCACACCAACGCCAGTCGCTACAGTGTTACCTTCACCTTCCTGACGGAATTCGCCATTCACGGGTATGAGCTGACCGTTGAGGTTGACACTCCGCACCCCGAATTCCATTTTACCTGACTTACCGAAAGCGCCCTTACCGGTCCGCCATGTAATTTCGGCACTCGCCGGAGTGCCTCGTGGAATGACAACAGTCTGGCCGACAGACACGTCGTTCAACACGGTCAATTTGAAGGTATCACCTTCCTTATGTGTGCTGGTGTTTACCTCTTCGGCGACCGCGAGTGTGATCGGCGTGCCCTTGTTCAAAACCAAATCTGGCGACGGTGTTTCTGCCGGAGCTGCCGTTTCGACGATGGTGATCGGTGTGGCATCGGCAACAGACGCTTGCGCGGTTTCTGTGGCCTGTGCGGATGCAATCGAAGCACACGCAAAAAGGCTTGTCGCGCACAGCATGTGCGCCATATTTCCATTCTTCATATTTCCCCCATCTACATACTGGAGAACCCAGCAAGATGAAGGTTAGACAGCGCTATACCGCTGTCAACAAAGGACTATTCCAAAGCTGTGTAAAATTAATTTGCGCCTACCCTGCATTTTAGCAAATTGAAACCGTGTTCGAAGTTTTCGCTGCGTTTGAGAAAAACCGCGACGCTTTTCAATTCTGAGCGAAATCGCACGAACCAGCCCCCTCAATCACACCCTGCCCGGAAATCGAACAGGCGATAGCCTGGCTGGGTGCCGCCTTCGCGGAAATAGAGTGTGCGACGGCAGTTCACCTGGACCGTTTGCCACTGATATTCGACAGCTTCACCCTGCTTGCCGCAGAAATGGGCGTTGCAGCCCATGACATCGGCAGTCACTGGGACTTGCTCCTGCTTGGTTTCGCTCCAATACCAGTCGAGCTGCCGGACATTGCCGTTGACGTTCAGGTTGTTGGGAATGCCGAAAGTGGCGACAACTTCTTCCTCGCTGCGCCCCGCCATTCCCTGAAGCTCCTGCACGAAGCGTTGTTCCGCAGCATTGGTGGCACGTGACATGCTGTCCTGCATTTTCAGGTCATTTTCCACATCCTTTGCCATGGCACCAAGCTCCTTGGCCTGCGCTTCCAGTGCAGCGATGCTCTTCGCCTTATGCTTGGCGAATTCTTCTGGCGACATGGTGCTTTCATATTCGGGTTGTTTGGCATCAGGCCAGTATCTGGCCCAGATCTGATCAATCATGTCGGTGATGGCTGCATAGTCCCCAACCATCTGCATCTGCAGCGGCGCGAATGGGTCCGATAAAGGCTTCTTGGATTTCTTGCCTTGCTGGAAATCGGTGGCCATCTTGCGGGCGCTAGCCATGGCCTTTTCCCAGTCTGGCGCCTTGCAGGCTATTTTATAAGCCTGGGCCACCCAATTGTCTGGCACCGGCATCCATTCAGCAATGCTGCTCGTCTGGGTGCGACCTGCCCTGTCATAAGCCGTCGCTGCTTCGATATTCACCAGTCGATCACGACATTTGAAGGCCAGCACATAATGGATGAAATTGGTTGGCCCGCCCTTTGTAATGGCACCACCCTTTTCCATCACTTGATAGACATTGATCTTATAGATTGTCTTCGCTTCCATAAAATCGAGCGGGTTTGCCGACTGCATAGCTGCATTCGCCATAGTGTTGGCATCGCCACCTCCGTCGAGACTTCGGGCGATAAAGTCGAAATCAGCAACATAGATGCTCCGCTCGGGTGCAGCATCGGGTTCCGAAGCAATGGTGACAAATTTGCCCGCCTCAACAGGAGCAGCCAACGCCAAGAGAGGAAGGGTGAGAGCGAGAACTTTACGCATTTTCATATACCTGACTTTTCGATGCTGGCTAAACTGCGCCACCATTCAATGGATTCAATCTGCGGCCAATTCGATTACAGACCGGCACCGGCTGTGAAAGCTGCAAGACCGGCGGGCAAACCGCCCAAAAACCGAACCAAGCCTTTGCGGTTTCACTTGACCTTCAACAAGCAGGCTCGCACCTTTTCGCGCGCCGCAAAGCCGCCAGTCCAATTGCCATCAAAAACCGATGCACCGTTCATCGTGACTGAGACGCTCTCGACATCGTCCATGCCATCCAGCGCAGCCGCGAAATTGGTCAATTGGAACAATATGACAGGTGCCCCGTCTTTCACCGGAAAGTGCATTGCCTTTACCGTCTGCGGGCTGTCACCGCCGGTCGCGAGCGTGACCTTTACCTTTTTGACTTTCGCCGTTGCTGGCACTTCCGGCCCACCGACGAAGAAATAGCTGTCCTTCCAATCCTTGTAAGGCCCGATATAGCCCATCACCTTATCCCGCGCCACGAAGGTCATGCCGCATGGCTGATCCGCCTTGCTGCCATCATTGTCGACGCTCCAGCTCGGCTTTGCTGCCGCACTGGGTTTGGTGCCCGGGGGTTTGGTGCCCGGCTTGCCCAAATGCTGTTGACCCTTGGATTCAAGCGGTTTCATCGCTTTGGCCAATTGTGCATCCAGTGCGGATTGGGCATGGGCGGCGCCCACAGTGGCAAAAATCGAGAGCGCAAGAATCACGGCTCTAAAATGCATGTCAAAAACCTTAGCCTAAGCCGGAATTACGGAGCGAATCCACCGTATCGTGTCGCTCATACAGTATAGCCAATGCAATTGTAGAAAGTGCACCAGTACATTGCCCGACCTCTAGCCCGACTTACAACCTAGTCGACATCCTCAACCGATACCGCCTCACCCGTCACGCGCTGCGCCAAAGCAGCAGCGATGAAATCGTCCAGGTCGCCATCAAGTACATCCGATGGGGTCGGGCTGGTCACGCCCGTGCGCAGGTCTTTCACCATCTGATAGGGTTGCAGCACATAGGAACGGATCTGGTGGCCCCAGCCGATATCGGTCTTTGCCGCATGTTCGGCACTGGCCGCTTCCTCGCGTTTGCGCATTTCGGCTTCGTACATCCGCGCCTTCAACATGCCCATCGCAATTTCGCGGTTCTTGTGCTGGCTGCGGTCAACCTGGCTGGCGACAACAATACCCGACGGGACGTGGGTGATGCGCACGGCGGAGTCGGTCGTGTTGACGTGCTGCCCGCCCGCACCCGACGCGCGATAGGTATCGATTTTCAGGTCGGCAGGGTTGATGTCGATCTCGAAACTGTCGTCGATCACCGGATAGACCCAGACCGAGCTGAAGCTGGTGTGGCGGCGCGCCGAACTGTCATAAGGCGAAATGCGCACCAGTCGGTGCACGCCGCTTTCGGTCTTGGCATAGCCATAGGCGTTCTCGCCCTTGACCTGAATCGTCGCCGATTTGATCCCCGCGGTGTCACCTGCCTGATATTCGATCGTATCGACCTTATACCCCCGCTTTTCCGCCCAGCGGGTGTACATGCGGAACAGCATCTCGGCCCAATCCTGGCTTTCGGTGCCGCCTGCGCCTGCGTGAATTTCGATGAAGCTGTCGAGCGGATCAGCGTCGCCAGAAAGCAGCGCCGAAACCTTATCCTTGTCCGCACGATCGGCCAATGCCTTCAGTGAAGCTACGCCCTCATCCGCCAGCGATTCATCGCCTTCCATTTCGGCCAGTTCGATCAGCTCGACCGTGCCTTCCTTATCGGCGCCGATTTCCTTCACCGTGCCGATTGCCGCATCAAGGCGGCGGCGCTCACGCATAACTTCTTCTGCTTGCTTCGGATTATCCCACAGCTTCGGATCTTCAACGCGCGCGTTAAGTTCATCCAAACGGCGCAGCGCGCGATCCCAATCGAGCGACATTTTGACGAGGTTGAGTGCAGCGTCGATCCGGTCGACAAGGGCTTGCGCATCGGCGCGCATGGGGAAACTCCAATGTCTGAATTAAGGCCTGCGCGACTAGGGCCTGTATTGTGCATTGTAAAGATGAACTAGTGCGCAAAAGTGACGGCGCGATTTGCGATTTTGCTTTATGTTGAAGGCTGGACTTCGCTATTTTCTGGATGATCATGCTAAACCGTTTGAGCATCGCTCTTTGCACTTTCGCCGTTTTTTGTCTGTCCGTACTATTCTCGTCAGAACCAGCCGCCGCCTTTGCCTATCCCTGCAATGGGCCAGGACCCGGCCGGATTATGGTCGGGGTCAGCCCCGGTGGAAATGGCGTCGCATCTGTGCCGATGTGTGAAGACGACCCCAATTCGGCTTCGCAACAGGGGTCCGCGCCAGTCGCTGCTAGCGCCGATTATTCCGCAGTCGCCTGGCATGAGGATGCGAGCGACATTTGGGCGTCGGCGCGATACCAAAATCGTGCGACTGCCGATAATATGGCTTTGCGACATTGTACCGAAGTGATGGGATCGGGATGTCAGGTCATTTGGCAAGTGAACGGATATATTGGCGTCGCTCTTGGCGCCACGGGCAACATCCATTGGGCGGCCGACGGTAGCAAAGGCAAAGTGAAGAAGATGCTGGATGAACAATGCAAAGGCTATGTTCTTGGTTGCCTGCCCATCGGCATTTTCAAATCGACTGATACCTATGAAAGCGATGGACAATGGGTCAACATTCGCAAACCTAAAAATGCGACATTGTTGCGTAAAAAATATGGTGCCGTCGCTTGGCTTAACGGGCCGGGCTATGATGGCACGTCTTTCGTTGCAACGGGCCACGCGACCTATCCAGAAGCTGTCGATGCAGCTATGGCCGCATGCCGAAAGCACAATGGTGCCGATGCCAAATGCGAGGTGAGCATGGGAACCGGCAATGGTTTTCTTTACAGCTATCGCAATGAGAAAGGCGACAGCTACACAGCAGAGCAAACCGAAAAACGTGCCGAACAGGTCATGAGTTTGTCGTGTAAGAAAGACAAACTGACATGCACAGTTTCTAAAGTTTTCGACGTGCGCCAGCCGGGACTTTTTGCGCACCGGATGCAATAGCGGTGCTTACGGCATCCATCGCAACTAACGCGCTGTGATTTCAGCCCACAAACCCGGGCCGCCCAGTTTCGCAACTTTCATTCCAAGCACATTCGCCCAATAGGCGTCGTTGCCATGGTCAGATCGCCAGTCGAGCAACGGCCCCGTCAGCTTGTGCAGGTCATATTCCTGCGTGAAGCCGATGGCTCCGTGCACTTGATGGGCGATTGCAGTTGCGTGCCCAATGGCTTTGTTGGTCCGCAATTTGGCGCAGGCAATTTCGAATAGGGCGTTATCTGCATCGCCAGCAGCCCGGTCAAGTGCGGTTGCCGCTGCAGCGCCGGCTACATTCACCGCTGCTGCCTCTACTGCAAAAACCGCCAATACCTGCTGCACCGCCTGAAATTTCCCGAGCGGTTTGCCGAATTGCTGGCGCGTGTTCACATAGTCGATGCTCATCGCCAGCGCGGCATCCATCGCGCCTGCGGCCTGCGCCACGCGGATGAAGGCACCGATGGGCCGTGAAACTTCACCGTCGACGATCAGTTCGCCAACCGGCAGTTGCGGAACCTTCGCACCCGCCAGCCGCAACACGGCGAAGACATCGCCCCAGTCGCCGCCGAAGCCGCCATCGGCTTCGGAAACGAGCAATTGGGCGAAGCCCGCGGCTTCGATCGGTGCCATGCCCTCGGTAACAGCTTCGGCAAAGACTGCCTCTGCAGTGTCGCATAAGAGGGTGCGTTGTTCGCTCATCTCAGCCCTAATCCCCTCGCAATAATCCCCCGAATGATCTCCCGCGTTCCGCCGCGCAGCGAGAAGCTCGGTGCGGCAATGAGAAGCGCGCGCATCAACTGCGCCAGATCATCGTCACGCGTTGACGGGCAGTCGACCAGCGACTGCACACGTTGCGGCAGGCTTTGTTCAAAACTGTTGCCCAGATCCTTGACCATCGACGCCTCGACCATCGGATCTTCACCGGCTGCCAGCTTGGCGGCAGTCGAAAGCGACATTTGCCGCAGCGTCCACAGCTCTGCAGTCAACTCGCCTATCAAACCCTTGATTTGCAAATCCGGATCGGGCCCTGCTGCATCGATCAGCGCGGTCATCAATACATGGCTGGACAGATAGCGTTCGGGGCCGGATCGTTCGAGTGCCAGTTCGGCCGTAGCCTGCGCCCATCCCTGCCCGCGCGTCCCGACCATCGCCCATTCGGGAAGGAGCACATCATCGAAAAACACTTCGTTGAAATGATGATCACCGCCCATGTCAATAATCGGTCGGATGGTAATCCCCGGAGCATCCATCGGAATCAGGAACTGCGAGAGGCCTGCATTGCGCTCACTGCCCTCTTCGCTGCGCACCAGTGCCAGCATCACATGGCTCATATGCGCGCCCGAGGTCCAGATTTTCTGGCCGGAAATGCGCCATCCTTCAGCAGTGTGGCGCGCTGATGTCCGCACAGCTGCCAGATCGGAGCCGGCGCCGGGTTCTGACAAGCCGATGCAAGTGTAGATCTCTCCCTTGCAGATACCAGGCAAATAGGCGGCCTTCGCCTCGTCGCTTCCATAACGGAGGATGAGGGGGGCAGTCTGCCGATCTGCAATCCAGTGTGCACCAACCGGCGCACCTGCCGCCAGCAACTCTTCGATGACGATATAGCGCTCAAGCGGATGCCGGGCGTGCCCGCCCACTTCTTTGGGCAGGATCATGCCAAGAAAGCCAGCCGCACCCAGTGCACGCGAAAATTCGGGATCGCCAACCACCCAGCAATTGGGGACACCCAGCTTGGCCTGATGTTGCGCCAGAAAGCGACGCACCTCGTCACGCAGCTTGGCTACGTCACCAGGAGGATTGAACGGATATATCGTGAAACTCTGCTGCATTGTCATTGCCATGCCAGCCAATATCCAAGACCACAAGGGCGCATAGACAGGATTTTCGCTGTCCCGAACCTGTCGGCCCAATGCGCCAGATTTTGAAAAAAGTTAGCAATATATAAACCAAAAGATGCGAGAAATTGTGCAGGGAGGAAGCGTCGAAGAGCCCTGTGAAATTAGAGCTGATCGGATTGATAGCGTGAAAAATATTCTACGAAGCTGGACCGGCATGGGCGCACAGGATGCGGACGGCAACGCTTCGGTTTCTGTGATCCGCTCGAACGACGCTGCAAAGCGCCTCGAACTGCTGGACGACTTCGAACAGGCGGGCATCAGCTGGCTATGGGCAACCGATGCCGATGGCAGGCTTGTCTACCTGTCCGGAAATGCCGCCGAAAGCCTTGATAAACCGTTGGAAGAAATGCTGGGCCGGCCGCTTGTCGAGATTTTCGAAACCGACCCAGACAGTCCCGGCGGCTCGACCGCAAGGCCGCTCAATTTCCAGCTGACGGCGCGCAACAAGCTTGTTGACCAGACCGTCCGACTAACGGTCGGCCGCTCCAAACATGAAGGCCGCCAGACCTGGTGGTCGCTTTCAGGGCATCCGAAATTCGACAAATCCGGCGGATTTCACGGCTATCGTGGTAGCGCGAAAGATATCACCACTGAATATGAACGGCAGTTGGAAGACTCTCGGTTGGCCGAATATGATTCCCTCACCGGGCTCGCCAACCGCCACAGGATGAACAAACGGCTGGAATCCATATTGGCTTCCTACAAGGCTACGAACCGTTCCTGTGCTCTGATGATGCTCGATCTGGATCGGTTCAAACAGGTTAACGACACTTTCGGCCATCCGGTAGGCGATGATCTGCTGAAACAGGTTGCCAAACGGTTGCAACGCGTGGTCGGCCATCGCGGGGAAGTCGGGCGTCTGGGCGGTGACGAATTCCAGGTGATACTGCCCGACATTGATGATCGCGGCAAACTAGGCGAACTTGCGGGCAAGATCATTCAGGTGGTGTCACAGCCTTATATCATCGAAGATAAGCGCGCGACGATCGGCACCTCGGTCGGGATCGCCATTTCCCCTTATGACGGAGTCCATAAGGATGATTTGATACACAATTCGGATCTGGCGCTCTACGCCTCAAAAAATGGCGGGCGCGGCCAGTTCCGTTTCTATTCCGCAGACCTGAAGGATGAAGCCGAAGAGCGGCGCATCATCGAGGAGGATTTGCGCGTTGCACTCGCGGAAGAGAAACTGGAACTGCATTATCAGCCGATCGTTCGCACCGACGACAATATGGTTGTGGTATTTGAAGCGCTGATGCGCTGGACCCATCCGGAGCGCGGCTATATCGGCCCGAATGTCTTCATTCCCATCGCGGAAGAATCAGACTTGATCCTGAAACTTGGCGAATGGGCGCTAAACAAGGCATGCGTCGATGCGCTTGCGTGGCCGGAGTCCGTCCGGGTCGCCGTGAATGTGTCCGCCGCCCAGTTCACCCATAGCGAATTTGCCGACACCGTGACGCAGGCGCTGCAGGTCTCGGGACTGGAACCCGGTCGCCTTGAACTCGAGCTGACTGAAAGCGTTTTCATGGGCGACAGCGAGACTGTCGAGGAAACCTTCCGGACGCTCAAAAAACTGGGAGTTCGCCTTGCACTTGACGATTTCGGAACCGGCTATTCATCGCTCAGCTATTTGCGTTCTGCACCGTTCGACAAACTGAAAGTTGACCGCAGTTTCGTCGACAGTTGCACCTTGAAGGACCAGAATAGCGATAAAATCATCGCCGCCATCATCGGTCTGTCCGAGGCGTTGGGTATGGAAGTCACTGTCGAAGGTGTCGAAGCATTCGATCAGCTTGATGTCGTCAAATCCAAAGGTGCCCGCTATATTCAGGGCTGGATCTATTCCAAGGCCCTGACCCAGGACACGATTGTAGAGCGCATGAAATCGGGCGAATTCCGTATCGAGCCCGACGGCCCGGATCGTCATCGGGGCGAACGGCGTTCAGTATTCCGCCGGATTGGCGTGATCCATGATGACCATCGTTATGACGCTTTGATGCGCGATCTCTCAAAGACTGGCGCACGGATCGAAGGGCTGGTTGGCGTTTCCGTCGGCACCGATTTGGTGCTCGACCTTGGCGGTGGGCAGCTGGTTGTCTGCACCGTCAATCGTTCGCATGACGCCACCTTCGCGGTCGAATTTGAAACGCCGTTGGTCAGCGACGGTGCCGGCGGCTTGTGCACACGGCATCGCGCATCCCCTTATGCACTTGCTGCGGCCGGGATGAAGATCGATACCGGACCAAACGGGAAGAGCAGCAATGTCGTCCTGCTCAATCCGCCAACGACCAAGCCCCAGTTCATGGAAGTAACAGTGAACAAAACGCAGGGTGCAGGCGGGTTTTAAAGGTCCGGCTTCGACCGGTTAAAAACTGTAAGCAATCCCGGCGACCGCCAGAAACTGGTCGGCATCGCCGACATCACGCACTATCGGGCTGCGCGCATATTGGCCGAGCAGGCGCTTGTAACCGCCAAGCGCGAACAGGCCCCACCCCTTGCGATTGTCGCCGCCCAGATCATGGGTCAGCAGTAATGTTGAACCGACATTTTTGAAACCGCCGCCATCTGTGGAATAGGCCGGAAGCGCTCCGGGCTGAGCCAAGGCAGGGACATCGAAATAGGTGCGGCCATATCCGTCACCAACATAGTCTGCGGAAACTCCGATTCGGGCAAAGGCGCGTTGCGACACCGGGCTGGAAAGCGAAACACCGGGTGTCAGGATGTAACTGTCATGCGCGCCTGCAACATCGTGCACAAAGGCCAGATCAAAAGTCAGTGAGGCGGGCGGAATCAGGAAGCCCTTTTTACCGATCCCGACATAGCCACCCAATTCGACGGCGGTTTTGCGTGTGCCGAGCAATGCAACGCGCGGGTCGTCTAGATCGCTGCGGCTTGTGCGGTCACTGCGCAATTGCGCAACTGGTCCTGCGATTACGTTCCACCGGCTATCGGCAGAATCGCGCACAAGATCGACATAGATGTTAGGCCCGCGCACCTGAAATTCGAAACCGTCTACTTTCCCCTGAATAACCCCACCAGGCTGGAAACCGTAGTCGCTGGCACCTTCATACTCGGGCGCGATCCCGCCACCAAGCCCAAGGGTCAGGCTGTCGCGATCTTCCTTGGTTGGACCCAGCAGAGGTTGAGCGTTTGCTGGATTAAACGATATCAAGGCGACGATAACATAACCCATCGCTAAAGCGGCTTTTACATTCGACATTTCTTGCTCCGTATCAACCGCCCCAAACCGTCTTCTACAGCAGGTTGGTGAAACACGACAGGGCAGGAAATCGCCTTAGGGGCTAGACTTTAATCGCACGATTAAACATAGTCGTTTCCGGAGCCCGCACAGGCGGGGAGGAGAGATCGACATGAACCTGCCGAAGGTGTGTATCATCGGTGCCGGTTGTTCCGGCTTTACGACAGCAAAACGACTGAAAGACTATGGCATCCCGTTCGACATTTTCGAAGCGTCGGACGATATTGGCGGCACCTGGTATTACAACAACCCTAACGGCATGTCGGCCTGTTACCAGAGCCTGCATATCGATACGTCGAAATGGCGGCTGGCTTTTGAAGATTATCCGGTTCCCGCAAACTGGCCCGATTATCCGCACCATTCGCAGTTGCTCCAATATTTCCACGACTATGTCGACCATTTCGGCTTGCGTCCGAATATCCACTTCAACACCCGCGTCGAAAAGGCAAAACGGCGCGACAGTGGCGGCTGGGATGTGACGCTTTCGACTGGAGAGACAAAACATTACGATGTTTTGGCGGTCGCTAACGGACACCATTGGGCGGCCCGCATCCCTGAATATCCAGGCCATTTCGATGGCGCGCAAATCCACTCGCACCAATATCGCACGCCCTTCGAGCCGGTAGACTGCATCGGCAAACGCGTTCTCGTCGTCGGCATGGGCAACAGCGCCATGGACATTGCTAGCGAGCTTTCACAGCGGCCGATGGCGGACAAGCTGTTTGTTTCCACCCGCCGCGGCGTCTGGATTTTCCCCAAATATTATCAGGGCCAGCCGCTTGACAAAAACCCGGCTCCAGCCTGGATGCCCAAAGGTCTGCGCCAATGGCTCGGCGGACGGATGGTAAGGAAGCTGGTCGGCAAGATGAGCGACTATGGCCTGCCAGAGCCCGAAATCGGTCCGTTCGAGAGCCATGGCACGGTATCGGGCGAATTCCTCGTCCGCGCTGGCTCCGGCGACATCAACATGAAGCCCGCGGTCGAACGGCTGGACGGCGATGGCGTCGTCTTCACAGATGGCAGCCGCGAGAAGATCGACATCATTGTCTGGGCAACAGGCTATGACATCAGCTTCCCCTTCTTCGACGATCCGGCCTTCACTGCCGACAGCGATAACCGCCCGCCGCCCTTGTTCAAACGCATCATGAAGCCCGGGGTTCCCGATCTTTTCTATATGGGCCTTGCACAGCCGCTGCCGACATTGGTCAACTTTGCCGAGCAGCAATCCAAACTGGTCGCGGCCTATCTCGCCGGCAAATATGCGCCGCCGTCGGAAGATGAAATGCGGCGCATCATCACGGCTGATGAAGATTATTACACCGGCCAATATTACGCAGCGCGGCGGCATACCATCCAGCTCGATTTCGACCATTATGTCCGTGCATTGAACAAGGAACTGGAAAAGGGTGCGAAACGTGCGGCAGCCAAGGGCAATGCTCTGCCGGTCACCGCGCGCCAGTTGGAGGAGGCTTGAACCATGGCAACAATAGCAGACACGCGCCCGATCAATCCGTTCGAAGTGAGCGCAAACGCGATCTACACCGAAGACCAATGGCGGGAGCCCTTCGCCAAATTGCGCGCGGAAATGCCGCTCAGTTGGCGCCCGGAAAGCCCCTTCGGCGCCTATTGGTCGGTGGTGACACATGATCTGGTGCAGGAAGTCGAACTGCGCCACGATGTCTTCAGCTCACGCTGGGACATGGGCAACATCACCATCGCCGAAGCGGTGAACGGGGAAGGTTTTCCGAATTTTATCGCGCAGGACCCGCCGATCCACACTGCGCAACGCAAGGTCATCGCCCCGGCATTCAGCCCGAGCCAGATACTCAAGCTGGAAAAACTGGTGCGCGAACGGACCGAAAAGCTGTTTTCCGAACTGCCACGCGGCGAGGAATTTGACTGGGTCGAGCGCGTTTCGCTTCCGCTCACTCTGGGAATGCTGTGCATCCTTTTCGATATGCCGTTCGAGGAGTGGCGTGACATCAAGCGCTGGTCGGATTGGGCCAGCGGCGTTTCGGAGGAAAATCTGAACGAGGAATATCGCGCCCAATTTCTGGTCCAGATGGGCGAGATGCTGGCCCGCTTTGACCGTGAGCTGGAGGATCGCCGCACCAAGCCGCCCACCGATGATCTGTTGAGCCGCATGGTCCATTCGGAAGCGATGGGCAATATGGACGCGATGGAGCGGATCGCCAATATCGCGCTGCTGATTGTTGGCGGGAACGATACCACGCGCAACTCCATGTCGGCGCTGGTCGAGGCGTTCGACAAATATCCCGGCGAGATGGAACGGCTGCGTGCTGACCCCTCACTGACCCCCAATGCGGCGCAGGAAATCATTCGCTGGCAATCCCCGGTCACGCATATGCGGCGCACGGCACTGAAGGACACCGAACTGGCCGGCCAACGCATTGGCAAAGGAGAAAAGGTGGTGATGTGGTATATCTCCGCCAACCGTGACGAGCGGGTGTTTCCCGATGCGGAGCGCTTCGATGTCGGGCGCGACAATGCCCGCCGCCATGTCGGCTTTGGCCATGGCATCCACCGCTGCGTGGGCGCGCGACTGGCCGAAGTGCAGCTGCACGCTGTCATAGATCAGATGCTGAAACTGCCCGGACCAGTGGTACCGCAGGGCAAACCGACGCGGCTGGCCAGCCCGTTCCTCCACGGCTTCACCGCCATGCCCGTCAAAATCATGGAGGCTTGAACCCATGACCGAATACAGCACGCTGGTGGTTGAGCAAGAAGGACCGATCCTATGGGTCCGCATCAACCGACCCGAAGCCATGAATGCCTATACCGCGACAATGGGCGCGGAACTGGCAGCGGCCTTTGACCATGCCGATAGCGAGGATTCGATCCGGGTTGTCATCCTCAGCGCATTGGGCCGTGTGTTTTGTGCAGGAGCCGATGTCTCGGCTGGTGCAGGCTCATTCGATACCGAGAGTGGCGAAGGCGCGAAGAATTTCGGCGGGCGCAGTGAAGGCCGCAACGCCAATTTTATCGCTGCAATCATGAACTGCCGCAAGCCCTCCATCGTGGCTTTTAACGGCTCGGCCGCTGGCGTCGGGCTGACGCTCACTTTGCCCTGCGACATACGCATCGCTGCGGACAATGCCAAATTCGGCTGTGTTTTCACCCGCCGTGGTTTGGTGCCAGAGGCGGGTTCGGCATGGTTCCTGCCGCAGATTGTCGGGCTGAGCCAGGCACTCAAATGGTGCCTGACCGGTGCACTCGTTCCTGCCAGCGAAGCGCTGGAAAAAGGTCTGCTGGCGGAAACCTGCCCTGCCGAACAGCTCGACAATCGGGCACGCGAATTGGCGATGGAAATCGCCACCAACACCTCGTCGGTGGCCATCGCGCTCACCCGTCGACTCTTGTGGCGCTTTTCAACCGATGCTGATCCATCGGGCGCGCTCTCGGTCGATGCACCGCTCAACATTGCATTGGGTAAGGGTGCCGATGTTCATGAAGGCGTCTCCGCCTT
Source organism: uncultured Sphingorhabdus sp. (assembly GCA_937873665.1). The sequence continues at coordinate 80,148 of CALMYW010000460.1, read as the reverse complement.
CCTCGAAAAGCGTGCACCCAATTTTCCGAGCAAGGTATCGAGCGACACGCCCGCAACACCTTGGTGGCCGGCTGACCCAACCGCCCGCCGCCAAGGATAGGCCCGATGTATACACTCTACGGCGCGCTCGGATCCCCTTATTCGATGAAGATGCGCGCCTTGCTGCGCTATCGCCGGATTGCGCACATCTGGAAGGATGGCACGGCGGCGCGCGATGCGTTGCAGCAGGTGAAGGCGCCGGTCATTCCGGTGCTACAATATCCCGACGGACATTTCGCCAATGATTCCACACCATTGGTCTATGATCTTGAGGCGCGGCATGCAGATCGCTCGGTGGTTCCGCCTTCCCCCGCCCACGCCTTTCTCGCGCACCTGCTGGAGGATTTTGCTGACGAATGGCTGACCAAGGCCATGTTCGGCTATCGTTGGCTGGAAGAGGTCGACCAGGTGCAGATGAGCCGTTGGCTGGCGTTCGATAATCTCAAAGGCGGCGGGCTCCAGACCAGTCAGGGCTTTGCTGAGGCGTTTCGCTCGCGGCAGGTGGGGCGCATGGCGATTGTCGGCTGCACCCGTGAAAACTTTCCGCTGATAGAGGCAAGCACCAAGGCCGTGCTCGCAGCACTCGAGGCACATGTGGTGAACCGGCACAGCCTGTTTGGAACCCGGCCCAGCCTCGCCGAATTTTCGATCTATGGGCAGCTATCGCAATTGGGCACCGACCCGACCCCGCAAGCGATGATGCGTGCGGAATTCCCTTACAGCTATCGCTGGCTGGCGCATGTCGATGACATGTCCGGCGTCGAAGGCGAATGGGAGGATGAAATCGCACCCGTGGTTGCGGAACTGGTTCGCATATCGGGCGAAGTCTATGCGCCCTTCCTGCTCGCCAATGCAGCAGCATTTGAAAACGGAGCGGAAACATTCTCGATGACCGCGATAGGCCTGCCCTATGAACAGGGCACGTTCAAATATCAGGTGAAATGCCTTGCAGACCTGCGTGCGCGCTATGCGGCGCTAGAGGGGGCGGAAAAAGCTGCGGTCGACCCCGTGGTCGGCCACTGTTGGAGAATGGCTTTGGCCTTGACCTGAATTGAAGACTTTCAGCCGATTTCGACCATTTCGAAATCGGCTTTTTCCGCACCGCATGTCGGGCAATACCAGTCGTCGGACACATCTTCCCAACGGGTTCCCGGCGCGATGCCGTCATCAGGCCAGCCTTCGGCCTCGTCATATTCCTGCCCGCAATAAGTGCAGCGGTAGCGTTTGAACTGCTCTGCCATCTCAGTTCAGCGTGAAGCGGACAGGTACATGCTTTGGCCCGCAGACGAAGTTCGAAATCGTCCGCTGCGGCGTGCCGGCCAGTTCGATGGATTTCAAATGCGGGAACAATTCTTCCCACAAAATCCGCATCTCCATGCGCGCGAGATGCTGGCCAAGGCAGACATGCGCGCCATAGCCGAAAGCGATCTGCCGGTTGGGTTCGCGGTCAATGCGATAGTCGAACGGATCGTCGAACACCGCCTCGTCGCGGTTGGCAGATTGATAGGATAGCATCATCCAGTCACCAGCCTTGATCTTCTGCCCCGACACTTCGGTATCCTGAGTCGCGCTGCGCATGAAATGCTTCACCGGAACGACCCAGCGGATCGATTCTTCGACAAAGGCATTCACCTTGCCCGGATCGGCTTTCAACTGCTCGAACAGATGCGGACGCTCAGCCAAGGCCCACATGGCGCCTGCCGTGGTGTTTGAGGTAGTGTCGTGCCCGGCGGTAGCGGCGATAATGTAATAGCCCATCAACTGGCGGCGATTCAGATATTCGCCATTGACCTTGGCATTGGCGATCAGGCTGTTGACCTGGTCGGTCGGGTTGGCCCGGAACTTCTCGGTCATCACACCGAAATAGGCTTCCAGATCTTCCATCGTCCGGCGCAGCCCATCGAGCGCTTCGGCTGGATTCACTTCCTTCTTGTCGCGATTCAGTTCCGGGTCAGCACTGCTGAACAATTCCTGCGTTAGCTTGAGCATGAACGGCTCATCCTCTTGCGGAACGCCCAGCACGGTCATGATGACGCGCAATGGATAGAGGAACGCCACATCGCTCGCAAAATCGCATTCAGGTGCTTTTTCGAGCATTTCGGCGACGAAGGATTTTGCAATCTTGCGGATATCGTCCTCCAGCCCGCGCAGCGCCTTGGGCGTGACCGACGGAAAGACGACTGCACGCAGATCCTTATGCTCCTGCCCGTCGAGCGAGACGAGGCTGCGCACCAGATTGGGCTCACCGCCGGTGATGAAGCGCACCATCGGTTCCATTTCCTTGAGGGTCAGAAAGGTCGATTTATCGCCATTGTGGAAAATGTCCGGCTGCTTTTCGACCGTCATGATGTCCGCATGGCGGCTGACGACCCAAAAGGGCTCCATCCCCTCGGGTTCGGCCACGGCCAGCGGCATTTCGGCGCGGATGGTGCGGAACGCTTCATCAACCGGATCGCCCGCCGCATAAGCGCGCGAGTCAACGATGGTCTGGGCGAGATTTGCTGGGATTTGCATGTTTCTGGTCCTGTCTGCGGTCAGCTATATTTGAATTCGGTACCGGTCAGATCGGTTGCCGGGATCTGGTCTTTTTCCGCCCAATAATCCTGGTTGTGCCGCCATTCGGGTTTGTCCCCGCGCCTGGGCATTTTATCGAGCCCGCGCATCAGATAGCCCGGATTGAAATTGTCCTCTTCGATCCAGGGCGCCAGTGGCATCCCTGCATCTTCGGGACGCAACTGCACATCGACGCGTTTGGCGCCGACCTTGTCCATATGGTTGAGCAGATTGCAGACAAAATCGCCCATCATATCGACGCGCAATGTCCAGCTGGCGCGGAAATAGCCCATCACCCACGCCATGTTCGGAACGCCGGTGAACATCATGCCGCGATAAGTGACGGTGTCGCTCCAGTTGACGGGCTTGCCATCAACGCTGAACGGAATGTCGCCCATGACCGACAGGCGAAAACCGGTGGCGGCGACGATGATGTCTGCCTCGATTTCTTCGCCCGAACTGGTGCGCACACCTTTTTCCGTGAAGCGGTCGATCGTGTCAGTGACAACCGTGACCTTTCCTTCCACGGCAGCACGGAAAACGTCACCATTGGGGCAGAAGGCCAGCCGCTGCTGCCACACGCGATATTTCGGCGTAAAGTGCGGCTCAAACTCGAAATCGGGTTTGCCGGTGAAGGCGCGGACCAGCTCTTTCAGTTCCTCGAACACCACCTCGGGTTCGGTCTGGCAGCGCTTGGTCATCATGTCCTGATCATACATGATCTGTGCACGCACCACGCGGTGGATGGTGGGTTCATCGATGCCGATTTCGCGCAGACGATCTGCCAGTTCATTCTTGTTTTCGCTGCAGAAGAAGTAGGTCGGCGAGCGTTGCAGCATCGTCACATGCGCTGCCTTTTCAGCAAAGGCGGGGACTACAGTAGCGGCAGTCGCGCCCGATCCGATTACCAAAATGCGCTTGCCGGCATAGTGGGTTTTCGGGTCCCACAGCTGGGCATGGACGAATTGCCCCTTATAGTCGCTCAGCCCTTCCCAATCAGGGATATAGGGCTTTTCATGGTCGTAATAGCCTTGGCACATCCAGAGGAAGTTGCAGGTGAAGCGCTTGGTCGCTCCCGACTTGTCTACCGCCTCTATGGTCCAGCGATTGTCTGCGCTCGACCAAGAACATCCGGTGATGCGGTGGCCGTAACGGATGTTGGGGCCAATGTTATTTTCCTCGATCACCTCACCCATATATTTCAGGATTTCGTCCGCACTGGCGATCGGCGCGCCCACCCATGGCTTGAAGCGATAGCCGAATGTGTAGAGGTCGGAGTCGGAACGGACGCCGGGATATTTGTGCGTTTCCCAAGTCCCGCCAAATGTGTCCTTCATATCGAGGACAACATAGCTTTTGCCCGAACATTGCTGTTGCAGGTGATAGGCCGAGCCTATCCCGGAAATCCCGGCACCGGCAATCAGAACGTCAAAATGTTCAACTCCACCGCTCGACCCAGCCGAATCGTTGCGTTCCAGTGTATCCAGCATCTTCTATCTCCTCTGCTTGAGGGAGATAATTGCTGGTCGGTTGCAAGTTGCAATTGACCAAAATCAAAAAGTGAAAGTTAGAGCATATATTTCATTTTAACGGTCTGTGTCGCTGAACCCTTTAAAGCAAAAGCCGCCGAAGCAAATTTGGGCGGTCCGAAAGCGATCTTGGGATTGCGCGAAAATCCGAAACCCTCTTTCGGAATCGCGAGCGTCGTGTCGAGCTTGTCATTAGCATTTTCATCATGGACCAGCGACAGCGCATAGGTGCCATCGGCAAGCCCAGAGAAGCTGATCGAACCCGCAGCCGATGCCCGTACCGTACGCTTGTGCGCCGCGGGGTCCTTCGAACAATCGGGAAAGGCTTTGGCATTGGCCGTCAGGCAGACCAAAATATTGCCCTTTTGATTGCGCAATCCGGTAACCGAAACGGTCAGAGTGGAATCATCCGCCGCCTGCGCCGCGCCCTGCCCTGCCAAAATCGCCAAGGCCAAGATCGGTGCCGCAAAGACGGTCCCAGAAACGGAAGTAGAGCCCATAATTTCCCTTATACGCATCGTGATGCTTTTGATGGTGCGTCGCCGTTATCAGCCAGCGACCCAATGGTCCATGAACAAGACTGCGCGGGAATAGTTCCCAGCCCATATGGTTGGTGATGCCCATCAGCGTCATGGTGAAGAGCACGAAGCCCAAAGCACCAACATGGATTGGGATCAGGAAGACCAACGCCGGGATGACCACGGCCCCCGTCACCGCCTCCCAAGGATGAAAGCTCATCGCTGCCCATGCGGTCGGCGGGCGGCTTTCGTGGTGGACGGCATGGGCGACCCGAAACAGCCTTGGCCAGTGCATCCAGCGATGCGTCCAATAGAACCATGTGTCATGCGCCGCGAGGAACAGGAAAACCGACAGCGGCAGATACCAGAGCGGATAGTCACCAATAACGGTATAGATTTGCGTCCAGTCCCGGTTCTGCCAGCCCCAAGCGACAACACCCGCGGGCACCCCGTAAATTCCAGCTGACAGCAAGGACCAGTAGATTTCGCGGCGCATCTGCGCGTCGAGTTTTGCATAAAGCCCGGGGCGAACCTTTCCCGTCAGCCATGCGAAAAAGCCGCTGGTCGCGAGGTAGCGAACGCCGACGATCAATGTCATCGCCAGCGCCGATCCCAATGCCGCAATCGTCGGCGTCATTGTTCCTTCCAGGTCACATTACCGCGATAGCGCCCGGCGGATGCAAGTCCATTTGCACCCTTGGCAGGCGTGAAGCGCGCGCGTTTCATGAAGGCATTGCACGTCGCCTTGTCGAGCGCTTCCTTACCCGAAGATATGGTCACCGTGCAGCTTTGCGGGCGTCCATCGGCGGTAACGACCATCTCGAACCTTGTGGTCCCCGAAGCCGTCACACCGCGCGGATAATCCGCAGCCGTTATGATCGCCGCCGGATTCTTAAGCGAGGAAGCGAGCAACAAAGGCAGGTTGCCCGTCCCACTTGGGTCACAATTCGCGAGACCCCCAGCCTGCATCGTCACCACAGCAGGGGCGCGGCATGCAAAGATGTTGAGCGATTGGAGCGGGCGATACTGTCCGGGGAGAGTCGCGCGCGGCGCGACCAAATGGCGGGAATAGCGATCGGGCGAAGCGCAAGTCGATATCCCGGCTTCCTCGGCACAAACCATCACATCCACCGGAGTGTCGCAATTGTTGATCAGGCTAAAACTATCGGTCGACTGGCGGTTGTAGCCAATACATTGTTCGGCAGCATAGCCGGTTTGTGAATTGGCTGGCTGATACGCCCCGACGGGTGACGGCCCCATCGAAGCCGCCAAGGCATAGCATGCCAGCACTGCCCAATATGTCTTCATCGCGTCGCCATACCAGATTGATTCAGGCTGTCCACGGCGAAGGGCCGATCCAAAAGCGGTGTCGTATTCGTCCAATACATTGAAGTCGGACTGCTGCATAACATGACTATCGAAAGGAATAGGCCGTCGGTTATGATGGTCCGTTCTTCTCGATCACGGGGTCGCACCATGTCTGCAATATCGGCGTCTGGTGCAATTTTTTTTTGGGCATCTGCTGTTGGTGACGGCGCAACCGCATCAGGCCCCAGCAATGCCAATCCTATTTTCGCATCGGTCGCGGTTGGCTATAACGCGTTGGCGCATGACAATGCCGTAGCCATCGGTAATTCGGCCACCGCGCGCTTTAGCGGCACGGTCAATCCCGCCAATATCGGCATTAACTCGGCAATAGCGGTTGGCGGCAACGCCGTCGCAGTAGGGTCGAACACGGTTGCGATCGGCACCACAGCGCGGGCGGGCACCGGCTTCACCCTCAATACACCGAACTCGCCGGTAGAGGCCGGAAGCAACATCACCGTTGTAGGCGGTCGCGCCGAGGCTAACCAAAACAACGCGACGGCAGTTGGTGCCAATTCGGAAATAACTGCCGAAGACGGCACCGCGCTTGGCACCAATACCGTGGTCAGCCAAGCAGGCGGAATCGCCATCGGCCAAGGTGCCCAAGCCATTGGGCCAAGCACCACCAACCAAATTTTCGCCTCGACCGCCATTGGCTTTAATGCCTTGGCGCAAGACAACGGCGTCGCGCTTGGCCAAAACGCGACGGCGCGGTTCAGTGGCTCGGTAACGCCGGCAAATATCGGCATCAACGCCGCGAGCACGCTGGGTAGCAATGCCGTAGCAGTCGGCAGCAATACCGTTGCGATCGGCTCGACCGCTCGTGCAGGTACCGGATTTACCTTCAATACGCCGAACTCTGAAGTGTTTGCGGGCTCCAATGCAACTGCCGTTGGTGGCCGTGCAGAGGTCAACGCGGTCGGCGGCACGGCGATCGGCGCGAACAGCGAGGTATCGGGCGATTCAGGGACCGCGCTTGGCGTGAGTACGCAGGTAACTGCGACAAGCGCCATCGCCATAGGTGCGGGCCGACAAGCAACTGCCAACGGTGCAATCACAATCGGTAGCGGCACAACCGAAGCTTCGGACGTCAATGCAGTCGCCATCGGTACCGACGCTGTTGCTAGCGGCGGAGCAGCCGTTGCCATTGGCTTTGGCCAGACGGCAACGGGTAATGGCGCTGTGGCCATTGGCGATCCGAATACCGCTGTCGGGACAGGTGCAGTAGCCATCGGTGCGGACAACACCGCAACAGGCGACGGTGCTGTAGCTATCGGTAATCTGACTGTCGCAAACGGCAATGGTGCCGTCGCCATTGGCAATGGCGCACAGGCCAATGCGGCGGGTGCAATTGCTCTGGGTGACGGCTCGATTGCCAATGATCCGAATACGGTATCGTTCGGTGCGGCTGGTACCGAGCGTCGTTTGACGAACATTGCAGCTGGCGTTGCCGCAAGCGATGCTGCGACCGTGGCCCAATTGAACACTGCGGTTGGCGGAGCAACGGCGAGTGCTGCGGCGGCGCAGGGTACCGCAAATACAGCGCTAGCCAATGCAGCAACCGCCCAGACGACCGCAAATACCGCTGTGGCCAATGCAGCGACAGCACAAACAGCCGCCAATGCCGCGCAGACTACAGCAGATAGCGCCGTTGCACAAAATGCAGTGCAGGACACGCAGATTGCCGCAATCCAGGTGGTGAATACGACACAGAACACCCGCCTCACTGCCTTGGAATCGCTTAGCCTCGGGGCGATTCCCGCGCTACAGACACTGACGGCAACGCACACGGCCCAGATCAGTGAACTGTTCGCGCTGACCGATCGCGATCGTCGGGATTCTCGCCGAGGTTCGGCAACGGCATTAGCTCTCACGACGGCACCGATGCCATCCAATGTCGGCGGGGTCAGCTATGCGTTGAACGCGGCGACCTATCGTGGCGAACAAGCGATCGGTCTGTCCTTTGCTTATCGCGCCAACACTGAAAACCCGTTCGCGGTGACCGGTGGCATTTCTTATGCCGGTGGCGATAGCATTGGTGCCCGCGTGGGCGTGGCAGGCGAATTCTGAGTTAACAGGGGAACCGGACGGGATTGTGCACGCAGTCTCGCAATATCCCGACGGGCAGGCCGGAGCGAAAGCTTCGGCCTGTATCGTTTGGCCCCAGCGAATATCCCCGCATTATCCACGCCTTTGTGCACATAGCGGCTTTTGAAGCCAAATCGCCTGCGCTAGGGCCTTCTACATGCCGTTGGCTGCTCCAACCCCTATCAAATGTGACCTTGCCATTGTCGGCGGCGGCCTTGCCGGTGGGCTGATCGCGCTTGCCGTTGCGCGGCAGCGTCCTGAACTCAAGATCGTACTGGTCGAGCAGGAACAGCATTTCGGCGGCAATCATATCTGGAGCTTTTTCGCGAGCGACGTCGCGCCCGAGCACCGCTGGCTGACCGCGCCACTCGTCACCTATGGCTGGTCGGGCTATGACGTGCATTTCCCGGCGCATAGTCGCAGCCTCGACAATATCTACTACACCATCGAGTCCGAGCGGCTCGATTGGCTGTTGCGGCATAATCTGCCGGCATCGTCACTACTGACCGGGCGCACGGTCAAAGCCGTCAGCCCGCGTCTTGTCGTGCTCGACGGAGCACAGCGGATCAATGCGGGCGGGGTGATCGATGCGCGCGGGGTGGCGGACTATCATCATCTCGATTGCGGCTGGCAGAAGTTCACCGGCCAGTTGATGCAACTTTCCGAACCGCATGATTTGACGCGGCCGATCGTGATGGATGCAACGGTCGAACAGCATGACGGCTATCGCTTCGTTTATGTTCTGCCATTCGGCATGGACAAGGTGTTCGTCGAGGACACTTATTATAGCGACAAGCCAGACCTCGACCGACGGGTGATGGCGCAGAGAATCGCGGCCTATGCCGATGGCAAGGGCTGGCAGGTCGAACGGGTGCTGCGCGAGGAAACAGGCGTGTTGCCCGTCATCATGGGCGGCGACCTCGAAAACTACTGGGCGAGCGGCAGCGGGCGGACGGCCAAGGCCGGTGCACGCGGCGCTTTCCTCCACCCGGTCACCAGCTACTCGTTGCCTGATGCCGTGCGCAACGCGATCTATATTTCCGAACTGCCCGATTACGACGGCGACCGATTGAACATGCTGATGCGGCAGCGCGCGCAGGAGCATTGGAAGGGCGGCAGTTTCTATCGCATTCTCAACCGGATGCTCTTTCGCGCGTCCGAACCTGGCGAACGGTACAAGCTACTCGAGCGCTTCTACAGGCTTAAGCCCGGATTGATCGAACGCTTCTATGCCGGGCAGAGTACTGGCAGCGACAAAGCGCGCATTCTCTCTGGTAAACCACCGGTCCCCATCGGTAAGGCGTTACAAGCAATTCGGGCACGGAAGACAAAAAGATGAAATCAGCCGTCGTCATCGGCTCGGGCTTCGGCGGACTGGCACTTGCCATCCGCCTGCAGGCCGCAGGCATTCAGACCACCATCATCGAAGCCCGCGACAAGCCCGGTGGACGCGCTTACTATTGGGAGCGCGACGGCTTCATCTTTGATGGCGGCCCGACGGTGATCACCGATCCGCCCTGCCTGACCCAGCTTTGGACACTGACCGGGCATGACATGGCGCAGGATGTCGAACTGATGCCGGTCATGCCTTTTTACCGGCTCAACTGGGCTGACGGCACCAATTTCGATTATTCCAACGACGACGCCAAACTGCGCTCCGAAATCGAAAAGCTGAATCCCGAGGATGTCGCAGGCTATGCGAAGTTCCTTGAATATAGCGCGGGCGTGCATGACGAAGGCTATGTCAAACTCGGCACAAAGGCATTTCTCGACTTCGCCTCGATGATAAAAGCGGCTCCGGCACTCGCCAAATATCAGGCTTGGCGCAGTGTCTATTCGATGGTTTCTTCTTTTGTGAAGAATGAGAAGCTGCGCGAGGCACTGTCCTTCCACACATTGTTGGTCGGCGGCAATCCGATGAAGACCAGCGCCATCTATGCGCTGATACACAAGCTGGAGAAAGACGGCGGCGTCTGGTTCGCCAAGGGCGGCACCAACCGGCTGATCGCAGCGATGGTGAAGCAATTCGAACGCATTGGCGGCACTCTGATATTGGGAGACCCTGTCGAGCGGATAGAAACGCAAGGCGAGCGTACCACCGGAGTGGTAACCCAATCAGGACACCGGATCGATTGCGACGCGGTCGCCACCAATGGCGACATCATGCACAGTTACCGTGATCTGCTTGGTCACCATCCGCGTGGAGAGAAAGCCGCAGCAAGCCTTTCGCGCAAGAAATTCTCCCCCAGCCTGTTCGTCGTTCATTTTGGCATCAAGGGCACCTGGCCCGGCATCCCGCACCATATGATCCTGTTCGGGCCGCGCTATAAAGGGTTGCTCGACGACATCTACACCCATGGCGTTCTGCCGCAGGATTTCTCGCTCTATCTGCACCACCCGACGGTCAGCGATCCTTCTATGGCACCCGAAGGCTGCTCGACCTTCTACGCACTGGCTCCAGTCGCGCATCAGGGCAAGCTGCCGATCGACTGGGAGGAAATGGGTCCGGTCTTCGAAAAGCGCATCCTCGATGAGGTCGGACGCCGCCTGATTCCGGACATCCACGAGCGTATCGTCACCAAATTCCATTATACGCCCGCCGATTTCGGCACCGATCTCAACGCGCATCTGGGCAGTGCCTTCAGCCTTGAACCTGTGCTGACCCAAAGCGCATGGTTCCGCGTGCATAATCGCGACGATGTACTTTCCAATCTTTACTTTGTCGGCGCAGGAACGCATCCGGGGGCTGGTATTCCGGGTGTAGTGGGCAGCGCCAAGGCCACCGCCGAATTGATGATCGAGGACTTGAAACGTTGAAACGTCTTGCCGTCTATTGCGGTTCAGCCACCCCGGCCGACCCAGTTTATATTGAATGCGCACGGATGGTTGGCCGCGAACTGGCTCAGCGCGGAATCGGATTGGTCTATGGCGGGGGTCGGCTTGGCCTCATGGGCGCTGTGGCTGACGCAACGCTTGAAGCAGGCGGCGAAGTTATCGGCGTCATCCCCGAAGCCTTGGTCGGCAGCGAAGTCGCGCATCGTGGTTGCACCGAACTGCATGTCGTGCCCGGCATGCACGAACGCAAGCGCATGTTCACCGACCTGTCCGATGGCTTCATCACCATCCCCGGCGGCGTCGGCACGATGGACGAATTGTGGGAGGCGATAAGCTGGGCCCAACTCGGCTATCATGAAAAGCCGGTTGGGCTCCTAAACGTTGCAGGCTTTTACGACCAATTGGTGGCCTTCAACCGGCACATGGTCGATGTCGGCTTCATCCGTCCGCAACATGCGGGCATCATGATTGTCGATGAAACCATGGAAGGCTTGCTCGCAAAAATGGCGAGCTATGAGCCGCACAAGAGCATCTTCCAGATGAAGGCCGAGGATTTGTGAAGTGGCAACGCCGCATTATAGCCCCTCCCCTTCAGGGGAGGGGTTGGGGTGGGGCTGCTGACGATACGGAATTTGTGCGGCAGCTATATTCCCGCGCGGTAGAAATGCGTCGCAACCCGACACCTTTTGAGGTGATCGTTTGGAAATATCTCAGTCGATCACAGCTTTCGGGCAACAAGTTTAGACGTCAGCATGTGATCGTGCCATTTATCGTCGATTTCTTCTGTCCCCGTAAAGGCTTGGCTGTAGAAATCGATGGATGGACACATGAGCACGAAAGGGACCGTGCCCGCGATGCCCAACTGACTCAGGCTGGCATAACTACGCTGCATTTTACGAATGAAGATGTTGGAAAGAACATCGAAGGTGTTGTGGCTTCCATTCAGCATGCTCTTGATTGCACACGTGATCGCTGGGACGAGCAGCCCCACCCCAACCCCTCCCCTGAAGGGGAGGGGCTTTGACGCACGATCGCCCCGCTCTCGTCGCCTATGCCCGCGACAGCATCGCTCGCGGGTCGAAATCCTTTGCCGCCGCCAGCAAGCTGTTTGACCGCACAACTAGAGAGCGTGTCTGGCTGCTCTACGCCTGGTGCCGCAAATGCGACGATATGGCCGACGGGCAGGATCATGGCGGAGAGATGGAGGCGATTGCTGATCCTTCTGCCCGGTTGCAGACGATCCGTGAACTGACGGCCCAAGCTGTGAACGGCGCAACTACCGGCGAACCAGCCTTTGATTGCCTGGGCATTGTTGCACGGGAATGCGGGCTGACGCAAAAGATGGCGGACGACGTGATTGAAGGCTTTGCGCTCGATACCATCGGCTGGCAGCCCCGGCACGAAAACGATCTGTACCGCTATTGTTTCCATGTTGCGGGCGCCGTTGGCGTGATGATGGCTGTCGTGATGGGCGTATCACCCGATGATGAGGAAACACTAGACCGTGCCTGTGATCTTGGCCTTGCCTTCCAGCTTGCCAATATCGCGCGCGACATTGCCGAGGATGGAAGGGCAGGACGCTGCTACATCCCGGACGACTGGCTGGCCCAATTGGACCTCGAACCCGGCGAGCATCTGCGCCCGCACAACCGCAAAAAACTGGCTCTTATTGGCCGCTGGCTGGCCGATGAAGCCGGACAATATGAGGCTTCGGCCCGCGTCGGCGCGGCCCGCCTGCCCTTCCGCGCACGCTGGGCCGTGCTTTCGGCAGCGGGCATCTATGGCGACATTGCCCGCAAGGTACGCATCGCAGGCGAGCATGCCTGGGACGGTCGGATTTTCACCTCGCGTGGCGAAAAACTGCGCTGGGTCGCGAAGGCTTTTGGCGATGCAATAACGAACCGGCCTGCGCCCATCGATCGCGAGGGGCTGTGGACAAGAAGCAAATAAACGTCGCCCCGGCGAAGGCCGGGGCCGCTGCAGGTTTGCTCAACCGTTAAGGGTCGTATAAAGATCATCCCAATTCGGATTAGCCTCTGAAATAGCCCACAGTTTCCAGACCCGCTTCCAAAGCTTCATTTGCTTTTCACGATTGATTGCCCCTTCAATGTCGCCATGCGGCTCCATCCAGACCAATCGCGTCAGACCCCATCGGCGACAGAATTGTGAACCGCGACCTTCTCTGTGGGCCGCTACGCGCGCAACAAGATCGGCGGTCACTCCAATATAGACAACGCCAAAGGGTTTATTGGTCATGATATAGACGTAGCCACCTTGCATGGCCGCTCTCCAGATCACCACCCTGATTGAGACGACGACAAGCTATCAGCGAAAGCTCAAACTTCAAGCGGCCCCTGCCTTCGCAGGGGCGACGTTTATGCCAAAAGTGCTACCGCCCGATCCCTTAACCGCTCCACCGCTGCATCATGTATCCCCGGCGCGCAACAGATCAGCCCGAAATCAAGCGGTTCGCGTTTATTATAGCGGATCGGCTGACCCGTTGCGTTGGTGACGGTAGCCCCCGCTTCCTCGGCAATCAGATGCGCCGCCGCGATGTCCCATTCATGGCCCCAGCGCAACGTCGCGACTAGGTCTGCCCGGTCGCATGCCACCATCGTCATCCGCATCGCGATGCTGTTCGGCTTATGCACCATTTCCAGATCGCGGTCGGCCTTGGGCAAGGCGTCGGTCGGCACGCGCGCGCCGACAAATTCCTCTCTGCTGCTAGCAAATAATCGCTTGCTATTGCAGGTCGTCCCTTCACCTTTGTGCGCAACCCATAACTGATTGGTTACAGGCGCATACATCGCTGCGAAGACGGCCTCACTACCTTCAACCAAGGCCACCGACACGCACCAGCCACTGCGCCCGCGAATATAATCGCGCGTGCCGTCGATCGGATCAACCAGCCACTGGCGCGACATCGACAGGCGGTCGGGATGGTCGACGGTTTCTTCGGATAACCAGCCGATATTGGGGGCCAGAGCGCCCAGCCGCTGCTTGAGCAAGGCATCGACCGCAAGGTCCGTCTCGCTCACCGGATGGCCCTTGCTTTTCTCCCAAACACCGGTGGCGGGGGCAGCCCCTTCGCGCCATGCCGCGAGCGCGAGGTCACCCGCCTCGCAGACTGCTTTTATCGCCGCATCGCGATCAGGCACTCGCCACCATCATGCCATCGACGCGGAGCGTAGGGACATTGGTCGAGCGGATGAATTCAAGGTCGTTGGCGGGCGTTAATGCGCGGAACATGTCTTTCAGATTTCCGGCGATGGTGAATTCGCTGACCGGGCCGGTGATTTCTCCCTTTTCGATCAGGAAACCGGCGGCGCCTCGGCTGTAGTCGCCGGTCACAATATTCACGCCCTGCCCTGATAATTCATGCACATAAACACCATAATCGATATCGGAAATCAGGTCGGCTACCGACAAGGTACCGCCTTCAAGGTGCAGGTTCGACGGGCTGGTACCGGGCGCGCCGCTTCCGCCACGGCTAGCATGTCCCGTGGGTTTCAAACCCAGCTGGCGCGCAGCGGCGCTTTCCATCATCCAGCCGGTGAGCACACCCTTGTCGATGACTGCGGTACGCGCTGTTGGCAGCCCCTCTCCATCGAACGCCCGACTGCCAAGGCCGCGCGGGCGCAACGGATCGTCAATGATACTGATCGCGCTGTCGAAAAGCGCGTCACCAAGTGCATCGAGCAGGAAGCTTGTTTTGCGCGCAATCATGCTGCCGCCAATCGCCCCCATCAGATGCCCGACCAGCGAACCACCAATGCGCGGATCGAAGACGACGGGCAAGGTTCCGCTCTTGATCGCGCCGGGATTGACACGGCGCACCGCGCGCTCCCCTGCCCGCTTGCCGATGGCTTCAGCACTGTCGAGGTCGACGCGGTGGCGCGCCGAGCGCCAGTCATAGTCGCGCTCCTTGGCATCGCCTTCGCCTGCAAGGACGCTGGCCGAAACGCCATAACCCGAGGCATGATTGGCACCGGCAAAGCCATGGCTGGTCGCAAGTGCAAAGATCGAGCGGCCTGCACTGGCGCCAGCCCCCTCGCTATTGGTCACGCCCTTGACGGCGCGCGCGGCATCTTCGCAGGCCAGAGCCACCTCACGCAGCGATTGTGGATCGGGATCCAGACCGTCGTCGCTCTGAACATCTGGGATGGCGCCCTTCAGCAGCATGTCTTGCGGTGCCAGCCCTGCATAGGGATCCTCGGGAGCCTCACGCGCCATATCGAGCGCACGGTTTACCAGCCCCCTCAGTACCTCGGGGTTCATGCTTGAGGAGGAAATGGTGGCCGAGCGCTGGCCGAGGAAAACGCGCAGGCCAATTTCCTCACCTTCCGACCGCACGACATCTTCCAGCGCGCCCAGACGCACCTGGACTTCGGTAGAGGCATCGCAGTGATAGACGGCATCGGCGGCGTCAGCGCCTGCCTTTTTGGCTTGTTCGACGAGATTTACAGCGCGATCGAGCGCTTCATTGGGTGTCAGCATCCATCCCGCTTAGGCGCGGGCGGGAATAGCGTCAATTGCGGCTTAAAATGCTGTTGAACAGAGCTTGAAGAAAAGCATCAGCACCACCGGTATGCCGATTGCGCCAATCCACAATTTCGCCTCGTCGAATTTCAACTGGCTTTCCAGTTCGCCAGAGCCATTGGCATCCAGCGATTGCCAGCGGCGTTCGATATTGCGGCAAACAGGAATGACTGCACCAACCAGCGCAACAAGCGCGAGATAGGGCCATATGGCCATGCCTTTGGTTTCAAGTTCGGGGGAGACAATGAAGATCAGGAGAAGCGTATAAACGACCAGCGCATAAGCGATGTGGGTACTCATGCGTTTCGCACAGCTGAAACGAGAACGCGAATGCTGCACCGAGTGCGCTTTGGCCATTACATCTCTCCCCTGTAATCTCTCCATTAACGAGATTGTCACCAAAGTGACTTGAAGTCAAAGGGGTTTACCAACCCCGTCAGGGCAGACCTAACAGCTTGTGATTCTGGAGAGAAAGTCGCCATTTCGGGTTTTTCGAAACAAATTCGATGGCGGATTTGCGGTTCGAATCATTCACGCCCGAATCACCGCTGTCCATCGGCTGGATCAGGAAATTGTCGAAGCCCCAGCTTTCCATTGCCGAGGTATCAATGCAAGGCTGTGGCCAGACCAGCTTGAGCTCATTGCCCTGCCGCTGGACGACCGCGCTGCTTGCCTTGGGGCTGATGCATACCCAGTCGATGCCAGGATGCACGGGAAGCGTGCCGTTGCTTTCGATCGCGATCGTAAAGCCATGATTGTGCAAGGCATCGACTATTGCGTCGTCGACCTGCAGCATCGGCTCGCCACCAGTCATCACGACATAGCGGTGTTCGGCCCCCTCGCCCCAAAGTTCGGTTACCTTGGCAGCCAGCGCCTCAGCTTCATACCGCCCGCCATTTTCGCCATCCATGCCGACAAAATCGGTATCGCAGAACTGGCAAATCGCAGAGGATCGGTCCTCCTCACGACCTGTCCACAAATTGCATCCGGCAAAGCGCAGGAATACCGCCCGTCGTCCGGCGTGCACCCCCTCACCTTGCAAGGTCAGGAAGATTTCCTTGACCGCGTAACTCATGCGTAAACCGTGGGGTCTGGCAGGCCCGCATCGATAAAGCCCTTGGCGCGCAGACGACAGCTGTCACATTTCCCGCAGGCCTTATTGTCGGGCGTTGGGTCGTAGCAGGTCCAGCTCATCCCCGCATCGAGGCCCAGCCGGTGCGCTTCGCGCGCGATGTCGGCCTTGGTCATGTGCTGCAGCGGGGTATGCACAGTGAAGCGATCACCCTCTACGCCAGCTTTGGTCGCCAGATTTGCCATATCCTCAAATGCGCGGATGAATTCGGGGCGGCAATCGGGATAGCCCGAATAATCGAGCGCATTGACGCCGATGAACAGATCACGTGCGCCGCGTGCTTCGGCAAGGCCGAGGCACAGCGACAGAAAAATCGTGTTGCGCGCCGGAACATAGGTCACCGGGATAGCGCTTTCGTCAACGCCATCTTTCGGCACGTTGATATCGGCCGTCAGGGCGGATCCGCCAAATCGGCGCAGATCAAGCGGCAACACTATATGTTCAGCAGCACCGAGATGCGCAGCGATGCGCGCGGCGCTTTCCAACTCGATCCGGTGGCGCTGGTTATAGTCGATGGTCAGCGCATGGATCGCATAGCCTGCCTCACGGGCAAGCCCGGCAACGACCATCGAGTCGAGACCGCCCGATAACAGGACGACTGCGGATTTGACTTTAGACGACATTTTTTGGGGCAACTCTCACACGGGGAGAGGAAAATGGCGCACCCAGAACGATTCGAACGTCCGACCCCCAGATTCGTAGTCTGGTGCTCTATCCAGCTGAGCTATGGGTGCGTGGAGGCGTGCCAATAGGCCCGCGCTCCGGGATTCGCAAGCCCTAATTTGCCTTCATTTCTCGAGCAATTTGGCGCTGACCGTGCGGCACTTCGATTTGCGACGTATTGCGTCGATTTGTTCTAATTCGCTTGGATCGGACAGTAAAATGCGGATCAAGGCAATCCCTCTGTCATAACCAAGCTCGACTGCTTCATAGCCGGCGGGGGCCTTTTGTCCTTTGCGCAGCAATGCCAGTCGCGCCGTTTTGCCACCTGTATCGCGGTCACTTCGCACGGCAGCGACATCGGTGCGCGCGTCGAAAATGCTGATCGACCAATAGTGTTCGGGAACCGGCTCGACATCGACCAGCACAACCCCTTGCGAAAGGTCGAACACGCACGAAGAATAGACAAGGTCTGGGCTAGGCCGCACGATGGGCTGGCGATCGGCCGTTGCCATGGGCCCAAAGGCAAAGACATTTGCACGGCCATTGCCATCTACATTGCCGATCCGCTTCATAGCAGCCGACATCAGCACATAAGGCGTTGCCACCAGCGTGCCTTGCCAGGCAATGGCAGCAGCGGCGAGCCCGGCGAGCAGCGGGAGGAGCCAGTTGCGGATCATGCGCAGGTCTCCTTCTTGATGGAGGGCAGCTTTGCCTTGGCCGGATCATTGAGCAGCGCGCTTTGCGGATGATAGGTGCGCAGAGTCAGGTCGAATTGCGGCGTCCGCCCTGTTGGCAGCCAGACGCCATCGACAGATTGTGGGGAAACGGTGAATGACCAGTTGCCGTTTGCATCGCGTTCAGGCGCATTGCCTCCAACCGACCAGCGGTTCGCGGTATTCTTCACCAGCCAGCCTTCACCCTTATAGAGTGTGATACTCCACCAGCGCGCGTCGAGTTCTCCGCCGCTGACCGTGTAGGTGCATCGCCCGTCAAGAGACTTACCCTCACTGTCGGTGCGGGCGATGAAATACATCGCCTCCTTCGCCGGCAGCGCCAGCAGGCCGAACAGCGCTACACGTGCCCGCGTCAATGCAGAGGCGTCAGCCGTTCCCTGATCGGTGTTGGCGCTCCAGGGCCCGTTGGTCACCTGCCGACCCATATCGGCACCGCGCACCTGATGGACAGCATAGGCTGTGCCCCCCGCTAGCCCCAACAGGATGCACAACGAATAGCGTAACCATGGTTTCATGAAGCCCCTCCCTAAAGGAAGAGACTAAACGAAGCTCAAGCCTTGCGCAACGCCGCCTGCGCCGCTGCCAGCCGCGCGATTGGTACGCGATAGGGAGAAGCGCTGACATAATCGAGGCCGGTCTGCTCGCAGAAAGCGATAGAGGCGGGGTCGCCGCCATGTTCGCCGCAAATGCCAAGCTTGATGTCAGGCCTCGTCTTGCGGCCCTTGGTTGCGGCGATCTCGATCAACTGGCCGACGCCCTCGACATCGAGCGACACGAACGGATCGGTCGCGTAAATGCCTTTGTCGACATAATGGATCAGGAAGCGCGCCGCATCGTCGCGGGAAACGCCCAGCGTGGTTTGCGTCAGGTCGTTGGTCCCGAAGCTGAAGAACGCCCCAACCTCTGCGATTTCGTCGGCCATCAGGGCAGCGCGCGGCAGTTCGATCATCGTGCCCACCAGATAGTCGATGCGCTTGCCCTGCTCGGCAAAGACCGCTTCGGCGGCCTTGTCGACCACTTCCTTCATAAGTTCCAGCTCGCGGCGCGTGCCGACCAGCGGGATCATGATTTCCGGGACAGGTGCAGTGGGAAGCGCACAGGCCGCCTCAAAGATCGCCCGTGCCTGCATCTCATAGATTTCAGGGTAAGTGACGCCCAAGCGGCAGCCGCGATGGCCAAGCATCGGGTTGAACTCGTGCAGCTCGGAAGCCCGCTGCTTCAGCACCTCGATACCCACGCCCGCCGCCTCGGCAACCTCGGCGAAATCGCTTTCCTGTGTCGGCAGGAATTCGTGCAGCGGCGGGTCGAGCAGGCGAATGGTAACGGGAAGTCCCGCCATCACCTCGAAGATCGCGACAAAATCCTTGCGCTGTTCGGGAAGCAGCTTGTCGAGCGCGGCGCGGCGGCCCTTTTCATCATCGGCAAGGATCATCTGGCGCACGGCCGTGATGCGGGCAGCGTCGAAGAACATATGTTCGGTGCGGCAAAGCCCGATGCCCTCTGCCCCGAAATCGCGCGCGGTCTGCGCATCAAGCGGGGTTTCGGCATTGGCGCGTACCTTCATCCGGCGCGAACCATCGGCCCATTCCATCAGCGTACCGAAATCGCCAACCAGTTCGGGTTGCAGCGTGGGGACGGCCCCGGCCATCACTTCGCCGGTTGCACCATCGATGGTGATGACATCACCTTCGCGGAGCGCACGGCCCGAGACGCGTAGCACCTTCGCAGCATTGTCGATTGCCAAGCTGCCCGCGCCCGAGACGCAAGGGCGGCCCATGCCGCGCGCGACCACCGCCGCGTGGCTGGTCATGCCGCCACGTGCGGTCAAAATGCCGCGCGCCGCGTGCATGCCGTGAATGTCTTCAGGGCTGGTTTCGACGCGAACGAGAATCACCGCCTCACCGCGATCATTCCATTTCTCCGCCGTGTCGGCATCAAACACGATCTTACCCGAAGCCGCCCCCGGTGAAGCCGGAAGGCCCTTGGTCAACACATCGCGCGGAGCTAGCGGATCAAGCGTCGGGTGGAGCAACTGGTCAAGCGCCATCGGGTCGACGCGCAGCACCGCTTCCTCACGGGTAATCAGCCCCTCTGCCGCCATATCGACTGCAATTTTGAGCGCAGCCTTGGCGGTGCGCTTGCCCGAACGGGTCTGCAGCATCCACAGCTTGCCGCGTTCGACGGTGAACTCGATGTCCTGCATGTCGCGATAATGCCGCTCAAGCGTGTCGAAGACCGCTGCCAGCTCGGCATAGGCCTCGGGCATTGCTTCTTCCATGCTGAGCGGCTTGGCACCTGCCGCCGCGCGCGCTGTCTTGGTCAGATATTGCGGTGTGCGGATACCGGCGACGACATCTTCCCCCTGCGCGTTGATCAGATATTCGCCATAATAGGCATTTTCGCCAGTCGCCGGGTCGCGGGTGAAGGCAACGCCCGTCGCCGAGGTGTCACCCATATTGCCAAACACCATCGCCTGCACATTGACCGCGGTTCCCCAGTCACCGGGGATGGAGTTCAAGCGGCGATAGACCTTGGCACGATCCGATTCCCAGCTGGCGAAGACCGCGCCGACCGCGCCCCACAGCTGCTCGTTCACATCCTGCGGGAAAGGCTTGCCCCATTCGGCCTCGACCAACTTCTTATATTCGGCGACCAGTTCAATCAGGTCGTTGGCTTCGAGTTCGGTATCGAGGAAATAGCCGCGATCTTCCTTGGCAATTTCCAGCGCATCCTCGAACGCATGGTGATCAAGGCCGAGCACGACATCGGCATACATCTGGATGAAGCGGCGATAGCTGTCCCATGCAAAGCGCGCGTCGCCCGATGAAGCGGAGAGGCCTTCGACGGTCTTGTCGTTAAGCCCCAGATTCAGAACGGTATCCATCATGCCGGGCATCGATACCCGCGCGCCCGAACGGACCGAGACGAGCAGTGGGTTGGCGGGATCGCCAAAGCTTTTGCCGGTAACGCCCTCGATATGCGCGATGCCCTTTGCGACCTGATCGGTCAGGCCATCGGGGAAGGCCTCACCATTGGCGTAATATGCGGTGCAGACCTCGGTCGTGATCGTAAAGCCGGGGGGCACAGGCAGGCCAATTGCAGCCATCCCGTCAAGGTTCGCGCCCTTGCCGCCGAGGAGGTTCTTGTTGCCTGCACCTTGATCATCAACGCCGCCGCCGAAGCGGTACACATATTGGGTCATTGCAAGGGCCTTTCGGGAGAGGGGGACGAGAGGGTCTTTTGTTTTTCAAAAATCTGGTCAGCTGCTGGCCCGAATAGTGACAGTTGCAGACCATTCTGCAGAGTCAGTCGATAGCCTTTGCGCGTGATCCATTGTTTCGGTTCAATGCCCGTAATGTCCGCATAGGGAATGGTCAGCATGGGGTGGAACAGTCCAAAAATTGACGAAGGTCGCATCGAGAAGCTGTCGCGCCCAATCCAGACGTTGAGGCAGTTCTTGTAAGAGAATGCCCCGATATTTTGGCCAACAATAGCGGTTTGGTAGGACTGTTTGCTCACGCCATCCGGTGGTTGCCTATCCGTCCGATATGCACGCGCCAATTTGCTCCAGCCGCCTTTGGCCATCAACCAGATGGTCAATGCCCAAATGGCCGGGAAGGCCATGACAAACACAATCAGGGGCAACCATGGTGCAGAATGTGACATGGCCCCGACCTGATCCTACCCCTCAATCCTCGAAAAATCCGCAACGCGGTGCACCGCATCACGGAACCTTGCCAGCAAGCCCAGCCTGAATGCCCGTTTTGCCGGATCTGGATCATTCACCATTACGCCTTCGAAAAAGGCATCGATCGGCGCGCGCAATGAGGCGAGCGCCGCCATGGCATCTTCAAATTTTTCAGCTTCAATCGCAGCCGCAGCCTTGGGCTCGGCGCTGTCGAGGGCGGTGAGAAGCGCTCGTTCTTCTGCGCCCAGATCGGCTGTTGCTGCGGCATTGGGATCAACGCCTTCGGCCTGTTTCAATATATTCGCCGCGCGCTTGTATCCCGCAAGCAGGTTTGTGCCTTCATCGGTGCCGACAAAGCCCTGCAATGCCTTTACCCGTGCGAGCAGGCGGACGAGATCGTCCTCTCCTCCGAGCGCAAACACCGCATCGATCAGGTCATGCCGGACGCCAGCCTCGCGCTGCTGGACTTTGAGGCGGTCGGCGAGAAACGGGATAATTTGGAATGCGTTAAAAACGAAAGCATCAATTTCGGATTGCGGCATAGCTTCGCTTCGTCTTTGGGTAACGAGCGCCGGTAAATCGACAGCATCAGGCGAAATTTTTGCCGCAGCGAATGCCGCAATATCACGATCGATCGTAGCGCCTACTTCAGCACTGAGCACCGGAACATAGGTGGATAGGTGCGCCAACAAGAAAGTCTGAAGTGGAAGCCGCAATCCATTCGCCTGCAGGAGCGACGCGGTGCCTAATGCAGCACGGCGCAAAGCAAACGGATCTCTTGAGCCAGTAGGCTGCTCGGAAATAGCGAAAAATCCAAGCAAACTGTCGAGCTTATCCGCCAAACTCACCGCAACCGTCACCGGAGCGGTGGGCACATCATCACCCTGCCCGACCGGCTTGTAATGGTCGCGCACCGCATCGGCGACGGCATCGGCCTCGCCCTGCGCGCGGGCGTAATAGCCGCCCATGATGCCTTGCAGTTCGGGGAATTCGCCAACCATGCCGGTGACCAGATCGGCCTTGCACAGGCGGGCTGCGCGTTCGGCCATGTCAGCCAATTTCGTCGCCCCGGCGGAGGCCGGGGCCGCTGTCGGTTTATTCTGTAATGGCTGGGCCACGCCGCCAGCGGCCCCTGCCTCCGCAGGGGCGACGATGCCTTCCTCAACCAGCCAGCGCGCCAGCTTCGCCACGCGCTCAACCTTGTCGGCAACGGTGCCCAGCTTCTCATGGAAGGTGATCTGCGACAGCTTCTTCGCTTGCTCGTCGAGCGGCACCTTCAGGTCCTGTTCCCAGAAGAACTTCGCATCGCTCAATCGCGCCGCGAGCACCTTTTCATTGCCGGCAACAATCGCCGCGCCGCCATCATTGGCGACGATATTGGCGGTGCAGACAAAGGCGTTGGCCAGCTTGCCCGCCTTGTCATGGCAGACGAAATATTTCTGGTTCACCCGCGCGGTCAGCTGGATGACCTCTTCGGGAACCTCGAGGAACGCCGGGTCAAACCGGCCGAGCATCGGCACCGGCCATTCGGTGAGGCCGCTATTCTCGTTGACCAGCCCTTCGTCAGGCACCAGCACCAGCCCGGCATCAGCTGCAGCCTTTTCGGCGCCCGCACGGATGATCGACCGCCGCTCTTCCTGATCGACGATGACATGCGCGGCGCGCAGCTTCATCGCATAGTCGCCTGCATTGCCGATGGTGACTTCGCCACTGTGATGGAAACGATGGCCCTTGGTCGCGGAACCGCTGACGATGCCGTCAATTTCGCATGGCACCACATCATCACCCAGCAGCGCGACGATACCCTGCAACGGACGGACCCAGCGAAGGCTTTCGGTCGAAATCGATGCGGCGCCCCAGCGTTGCGATTTGGGCCATGGGAAGGCGCGGATGATTGCAGGGATCGCTTCGGCCAGCACATCGGCAGTCTTGCGGCCCGGTTTTTCAACCACAGCGAAATAGACGCCATCGCGTTCGACCAATTGCTCCTGCGTCAGGCCGACCTTGCGCAGGAAGCCCTCCATCGCCTGTGGCGGCGCGCCGACCTTGGGCCCTTTGGTTTCCTCGGACACCGCCTCGGTTTCTTGTGGCAGACCCTTGGCGATCAGCGCCAGTCGGCGCGGCGTCGCGTAGGTGATGATTTCGGCGGCCTTGAGGCCGGCCTTGTCGAGTTCGGCAGTAAACAGGCGCGCAAGATCCTCGCGCGCCTTATCCTGCATACGCGCCGGGATTTCTTCGCTGCGGAGTTCAAGAAGGAAGTCGGTCATTCCGCCCACCCATTCTTGTGCATCCACGCCTCGCATGAACCCTTCGCCAGATCGCGCACGCGGCCGATATAGCTGGCGCGTTCCTGCACGCTGATCACGCCGCGCGCCTGCAACAGGTTGAACAAATGGCTCGCCTCGATCGCCTGATCATAGGCCGCGAGTGGCACATTGGCCTCGATGCAGCGCTTGCACTCCGCCTCTGCATGCTGGAAGCCTTTGAAAAGCTGCTCGGTATCGGCAACCTCGAAATTATACTTCGAATGCTCGCGTTCATTCTCGAGGAAGACGTCGCCATAGGTGACGCCCGCCGAGTTGAACTTCAGGTCATACACGCGGTCTACGCCCTGAATATACATGGCAAGGCGCTCGAGCCCGTAGGTCAGTTCACCCGCAACCGGTTTGCAGTCAAAGCCGCCGACCTGCTGGAAGTAAGTGAACTGCGTCACTTCCATCCCGTCACACCAGACTTCCCAGCCAAGGCCCCATGCGCCGAGGGTGGGCGATTCCCAGTCATCCTCGACGAAGCGGATATCATGCTTCAGCGGATCGATGCCGATGGCATCCAATGACCCCAGATACAGTTCCTGCAGGTTCGCAGGGCTGGGCTTCATGATCACCTGATATTGGTAATAATGCTGCAGCCGGTTCGGGTTTTCGCCATAGCGGCCATCGGTCGGGCGGCGGCTGGGCTGCACATAGGCCGCATTCCACGGATTGGGGCCAAGCGCGCGCAGCGTGGTCGCCGGGTGGAAGGTGCCCGCGCCCATGCGCATGTCATAAGGTTGCAGGATGACGCAGCCCTGTTTGCCCCAATAATCATGGAGCGTCAGGATCAGGTCCTGGAAGGTTAGGGGTCCGGATTCAGACATGGTCGCCCCTTGGCGGAAGGAGGCCCCTAAATCAAGCATCTGTGCCGCAGCGCAGCAAATGGCATGCGCAAAGCCGTAGAATTCCTGTCTTTGTAAGGTGTTGATGGCAATGTGTAAGGGGTTGTTGACATTGTCAGCGAATCAGTACATATAGTCAGGGTAAGCTGACACATGGACAATAAGAGCTGACATGAAAAACAGGCTGAGAGTGCTGCGCGCAGAGCGCCAATGGAGCCAGGCCGAGCTTGGCGAAAGGCTCGATGTTTCGCGGCAGGCGGTGAATGCGATCGAGACGGGGAAATATGATCCCTCGCTCCCGCTCGCTTTCAAGATCGCCCGGCTGTTCGAAATGCGGATTGAGGAGATTTTCGACGATGGTTTCGATGGAGACAAAAATGACTGACCTGCCCCAACTCGATG
Organism: uncultured Sphingorhabdus sp.; assembly: GCA_937873665.1. The sequence continues at coordinate 54,909 of CALMYW010000460.1, read as the reverse complement.
AGACCGAAGCTGAAGGCAATGTCGGCAAATCGCTCGCGTGGATTGCAGTTGCCGGTTTGGCCACCGTGTTTACCGCAGGCGCGATCGTCGGCGTGATTGCAGCGGCGACTGAAGACGGCGAAGCGCTTTCGGCGAAGGCGATCGCTATCATCGGCGTGCTCGTCGCGATTATCGGGGCGTTGATCTACACGCAATGGAATCTGGCGCGCCGCATCCGTATCGGCGGTGGTGCGTTGACCAGTCGGGAAAGATTGAACCGCAACATCATGGTGGGTTGTGCTGTATTGGGCGCCCTTATCGGCGCGCTGCTGGTGGCCGTAGACGGCATCATGCCATCCGATCCGATGACGATTTTCAAGGATGGCCCTTTGCCACTGGCCATCGCAGTACTGCTTGCAGTCTTTTGGGCCATCATCATGCCTGTCATTGCCTGGTTCTGGCACACCCGCGCCATCGACGAACAGGAAGCCGAAGCCTATCGTGACGGAGGCCATTATGCGGCCTATGCTTACCTTATCGGTGCACCGACATGGTGGTTCCTGTGGCGTGGCGGTTTACTTCCAGAGCCAAATGGAATCGCAATTTTCAGCACCTTCGCAATCATCTGGACCGCAGTCTGGTACTGGAAAAAATACCGGTGAACCCTGCTGCATCCAATCCCAGACGCTTTCAACCCAAGGAACGAACGATGAAAAACCTTCTCCTGAATTGTGCCCTCACCACGGTCGCGCTCGCGCTCTCCGCCTTTGGTACGCCAATGGCAACGCCAGCCCTCGCGCAGCAGGCCCCGGCGGCTGAGGTCGAGACAGTCGATGTCGATCCGGCACTTTGGGTGGTGAAAGATGCCGACACGACGGTCTATCTTTTCGGTACTGTCCATATCCTGAAGCCGGGAATGGCCTGGTTCGACGAGGCGGTGAAATCCGCGTTCGACAAATCGGACCGGCTGGTGCTTGAAATGGTCGAGCCGGATGCCGCCACCGCGCAGCAATTGTTCGCCAAATATGGCCTCGACACCAGCGGGAAGCCGTTAACTTCCAAGATGATGGAAGACGAGAAAGCCATTTACGCCAAGGCGATGGAAAAGGTTGGTCTACCAGTCGCGGCATTCGAACCTCTCGACCCCTGGGCAGCTGCGGTAACGATGCAGATCATGGGCCTGCAAAAGGGTGGCTATGATGTGAACAGCGGTGTCGAAACCCAACTGACCGCTGCAGCCAAGGCCTCTGGAAAGCCGATCGCGGGTGTAGAAACGATGGAATCACAACTGGCGATATTCGATACGCTGTCACAGGAAACGCAAGTCCGTTTCCTCGTCGAATCAGCCAAAAGCGTTGATGACATGACAGCCAGCATGGACAATATGGTCGCGCTTTGGGCGAAACCCGATCCCGAAGGCCTCGCTCAGGTGATGAATGAGGGACTTTCCGATCCAAAACTGCATGCTGCGTTATTGACCAACCGCAACGCCAATTGGGCAGCGTGGATCAGCAAGCAACTTGAAAAGCCAGGCACCACCTTCATGGCGGTGGGTGCAGGCCATCTTTCAGGCTCCACCAGCGTGCCGCATCTGCTGACGGCCTATGGCGTACAGGCCCAACGCGTAGAATATTAAAAGTGCTACCCTCCCCGCGCGGGGAGGGTTAGCAAGCAACGCTTGCATTTATGCGGCTTTCCGCCTATTGGCGCCCGCTTGCCGTGATGGTCATCCCTGGAGGCGTGGCGGCAAGAATTGAACTTATTGGAGATTTATTATGAGCGATCAGCTGACTCTGTCGGCCGAGCCGCGCGAACGGGCTGGCAAGGGAGCCTCCCGTGCATTGCGTCGCGAAGGCCGTGTACCTGCCGTAATTTACGGCGACAACAAGGCTCCGGAAGCCATCCATGTCGAGGAAAAAGCCCTCGTCAAGGCGCTGATGACCGGCCATTTCAGCAACTCGATTGTTGAAGTCACCGTCAATGGCAAGACCGAGCGTACCCTACCCAAGGATGTGGCATTCCATCCGGTCAGCGACCGCCCGATCCATGTCGACTTCATGCGCCTGTCAAAGGACGCAACGGTCCATGTTGAAGTCCCCGTCGTCTTCGCCAACGAAGAAGCTTCGCCGGGCCTGAAGCGCGGTGGCGTGCTCAACATCGTTCGTCACGAACTCGAACTGATCTGCGACGCCAACCTGATCCCCGACGAAATTGTCATCGACGTGACCGGTTTCGACGTGGGCGATTCGATCCACATCAGCCATGTGAAGCTGCCCGAAGGTTCGAAGAGCGCGATCACCGACCGCGACTTCACCATCGCGACCGTCGTTGCACCTTCGGGCATGAAGTCCGCTGAAGGCGACACGACCAAGTCTGAAGGCGAAGCTTGAGATAAAACGTCGTCCCTGCGCAGGCAGGGACCGCAACCGGTTTAGGCCTTCTTGGCTGAATAAACCTCCAGCGGCCCCCGCCTTTGCGGGGGCGACGTGTTTTTGGAGGGCGCAATTTCGTGCAAATCTGGGCAGGCCTTGGCAATCCGGGACCGCAATATGCGATGCACCGGCACAATGTCGGCTTTATGGCGGTGGACGCGCTTGCCGATCGGTATGAAGCTCCGGCGCCCGCCAAGAAATTTCAGGGATGGATGCAGGAAGTCCGCATCGGCGGCGACAAGATCATCCTTCTCAAACCTGCGACCTTTATGAACGAAAGCGGCCGCAGCATCCGTGCCGCAATGGATTTCTACAAATTGACGCCTGAAGACGTCACCGTCTTTTACGATGAACTCGACCTCGCGCCCTTTAAAATCAAGGTGAAGCGCGGCGGTGGCGCCGCCGGACATAATGGCATCCGTTCGACCATCGACCATATCGGCGCAGATTTCCGGCGCATACGATTGGGCATCGGCCATCCGGGGCATAAAGACCGCGTTACCGGATATGTACTGGGACCATTTTCCAAAAGCGAAATCGATCCACTTGCCGATATGCTCGGTGCAATATCAGCAGAGGCCGATTGGCTGGCAAAGGGTGACGATGCGCGTTTCATGAGCGAGGTTGCCCTTCGTCTTCATGAAGATTGAGATTGAAATGGGCACCGATTCTTACCTGGAAGTCACCGATGCGGCAGGTCGCGCATTCTTTATGCGCAACATTCAAGGGCCAGTGGTCATGCTGAACCTGCTGCGCTTTCGCGCATTGGCTGATTACAGCGCTTCGCCCGAACTTGCGCCCGACGCACCAATCAGTGGCGCGGAGGCTTTCCAGCGATATATTGACCATACGACACCATTTTTGACGGCCAGTGGTGGCGCCATCCGTTTCCTCGGCAAAGGCGGCAGCTGGCTGATCGGCCCGGAAGGCGAAGCTTGGGATATGGCCATGCTGATCGAGCAGGAAAGCGTCGCCGCGTTCCTCGGCTGGAACAGCCATGAGGACTATCTGAGAGGCATCGGCCACCGCACGGCCGCCTTGCGCGATTCAAGACTGCTTCCGCTGGTTGAAACGACCGGCGCTGTGCAGCAAGACTGACCCGTGCAGCGCGTCCTGATCGTCGGGCCGTGCGGGGCGGGGAAATCGACACTGGCTGCTGAACTGGGCCCGATATTGGGCCTGCCAGTCTTCCATATGGACCAGCTGAACTGGAAACCCGGCTGGGTGGAAAGCCGTAAGGATGAAATCCTCGAAAAGCTCGCCGCGATAACAACAACGGATCGCTGGCTGATCGACGGCACCTATGGCGGCACGCTGGCGGAGAGGCTGGAGCGGGCCGACACGGTCATCTATCTCGATTATCCGATCCGGCTGTGTGTGACGCGACTGCTGCGGCGAATATGGACGTTTCGCGGACGCGCGCGACCCGACATGACCGAAGGCTGTCCGGAGCGTTTTGATCTGGGCTTCCTGTTTTACCTTTTGCAGTGGAACAGCGGCCCCAAAATTCGGCTTGAGCGACGACTGAAAGGCCATGAAGATAAGATCATCCGCTTTGGCGACCCGATACAGCTGAAACGCTGGCTGGACTCGCAATCGGCGTAAAGCCAGTTATCTTGGCGAATTAAGGAGAGCCAGGATGACCGATATTGAACGCCGCGCTGTAATCAAAACAGCATTGGCCGTAGGAGCCGCTGCAGCGATTCCCTCCGCCGCATCAGCCGCTGACAAACCGCTCGCGGGCAAATCGGTGCTGATCACCGGTGCTTCTTCTGGCTTTGGGTATCTAGGCGCCCTGCATTATGCCCGCCTTGGCGCAAAGGTAATCGCCTCGATGCGAGGATTGCCACGCAAGGAGGCGGACGAACTCAAGGCCGAGGCGACCAAGGAAAAGCTCGACATCCATATCATAGAGATCGACGTCACCTCTGACGAACAGGTCGCAAAGGGCGTTGCCGAAGCTGAGAAGATTGCCGGCGGGCCTCTCGATATCCTCATCAACAATGCTGGTGTCGGTTATGCCGGGCCAATCGAGCTGCAGGATATGGCGGCCACCAAGCTCATTTTCGACACCAATGTTTACGGCCCGCACCGCATGGCGCGCGCGGTGTTGCCCGGGATGCGCAAGGCGAAGCGCGGGTTGATCTTCAACATTTCCTCTCAGCTTGGGCGTGTGATCGTGCCATCTGCCGGTCATTATTCGCCGACCAAGTTCGCGCTGGAGGCGATGAGCGAGGCGATGGCCTATGAACTGGTGCCGCACAATGTCGAGGTCTGCGTTATCCAGCCGGGCGGCTATCCGACCAAGGTTTGGGTGAACCGCAATCAATTGGCGAGCGAACTCAAATCAAGGCTGACCGAAGATCAGGCTGCTGCCTATCTGGCACTGGTCAACAGCATGGGCAAGGAAGACGGCACCCGCCGTAGCGCCGATCCGATGGACGTGCCCCGCGCCATCGCCGAAATCGCCGCCATGCCAGCCGGCACCCGCCCGCTGCGCCGCGCGGTGCACCCAGGCATGAAACCGCAGGAAGCGATCAACAAGGTGTCGGCAGAGACGCAACTAGCGATGCTGGGCAATTCGCCCTTCGGACCTTGGGTGAAGGCGGTGCATGACTAACCCGATCATTTCCCTCTGGGTGGCATGATCGGCGCTCCATCGCGGGTTTGGGCGAGGACGATGACGCACATGTTGCGCCATTGCCGATGGCTGCCGCAAGCGACGCCAGCATAACGATACTCCGCCAAAAACAGCTGTTTGCGATGCCCGCGATCGGGCACGCCATCATCAATCACCAGTTGCTGGACAGCATTTTGCGCGCTGGTGTAATTGTAAACGATTACCTCGCCGACATATACATTGCCACCGCGGGCCTTGACACGCTGTCCGGGTCCCTTGCCATTGGAATAGTGCCCAGTCTGACCGCTGGCCCCCTGCGCACGCACATGATCGGCGGCGGCGCGGGCCAATAAGTCGCTGGGCATCAAGGTATTAACCGCGCGCCTGCGGCGTAACTCGCGCGCTGCTTCGGAAACCGCACGCGGACCTTCATGGGTTGTGAAGTCGGGGCCATCTCCCTCTCCCAAAAGGATATTGCCATCGAAGCGCCCTCTCAAATCATCCAGTTCAAGCGCAAAGGCGCTTGGATTGCTGCGAAGGAAGTTGACCTCTTCGAGGATGTCTGCCTCGACGCCGCTTCGACCAGATGAAGGCGCTGCCAAGATACCAAGCATAGAAATTAGGAGGATTTTCGATTTGAATCCTGCTGTCATCTTGCAACCCGAATGAATTATTTGTGGTTGCCGACCTAGCAACACTTGCCTGAACAGCAGGCTACAAACAGTTGAACCATGGCAAGGCTGGCCTTTCGCCCCCACTCCCGCTAAGGCGCGCGCAATTCATTCCCAACGAGGATATTATGGGTTTCAAATGCGGTATTGTCGGGCTGCCCAATGTGGGCAAGTCCACCCTGTTCAACGCGCTGACCGAGACGCAGGCGGCGCAGGCGGCGAATTATCCCTTTTGCACGATCGAGCCCAATGTCGGCGCAGTCGCCGTGCCCGATCCGCGGCTGCATGTGATCGCGAAGATTGGCGGCAGCCAGAAGATTATCGAGACGCAGTTGAGCTTTGTCGACATTGCGGGCCTCGTGCGCGGTGCCTCCAAGGGTGAAGGGCTGGGCAACCAGTTCCTCGCCAATATCCGTGAGGTTGACGCCATCGTCCATGTGCTGCGTTGTTTCGAAAATGACGACATCCAGCATGTCGACAATAAGATTGATCCGATTTCGGACGCCGAAACGGTCGAGACCGAACTCATGCTTTCCGACCTCGAATCCCTCGAAAAGCGCGTGCCCGCCTTCCAGAAAAAGGCCACCGGCGGCGACAAGGAAGCGAAGGTTGCGGCCGCCGTGCTGGGTCGCGCGCTCGACCTGTTGCGCGATGGCAAGCCCGCGCGCTTGCTGACGCCCAACGATCCCGAAGAAGCGCGCATATTCCAACAAGCCCAATTGCTGACTTCAAAGCCTGTTCTCTATGTCTGCAACGTCGAGGAAGCCTCGGCTGCAAATGGCAACGCGCTTTCGGCCAAGGTGTTTGAAAAGGCGAAGGCTGAAGGTGCCGAGGCGGTTGTCGTTTCCGCCGCGATCGAAGCCGAGATATCGACCATGCCAGCCGAAGACCGCGAAGTCTTCCTTGCCGATCTGGGGCTGGAAGAAACCGGGCTAGCCCGCGTGATTCGTGCGGGATATGAACTGCTGCACCTCATCACCTTCTTCACCGTTGGCCCCAAGGAAGCGCGCGCCTGGACGGTGTTCAAAGGTGCCAAAGCCCCGCAGGCAGCCGGCGTGATCCACAGCGATTTCGAGAAGGGCTTCATTCGCGCCGAAACCATGGCCTATGACGATTATGTCCAGTTCAATGGCGAGGTCGGGGCCAAGGAAGCGGGCAAGTGGCGTTCGGAAGGCAAGGAATATGAAGTGAAAGACGGCGACATCATGCTGTTCCGCTTCAACGTTTGATTTCGCTCAAGGACAGTCTGGTAAAATAGCCGCAGCAATCAGAGCATGAGCGAATCCGACCCCCAATCCAAACCACAACTCCCGTTTGACCGCATAGGCGGGCGCGAACCCATCGCGCGCATGGTAAACCGCTTTTACGACCTGATGGAGAGCGAGCCCGATTTCGCCGAGCTGCGCGCGATGCACGCGCCGGACCTTGCCCCGATGCGCGAATCGCTAACCGATTTCCTGATGGCCTGGATGGGTGGGCCGCGCGACTGGTTCGAAAAGCGGCCCGGTGCCTGCATCATGTCCGCCCACCGCGCGCTGGAGGGCATGAACTTCGCTGTAGCAACACAGTGGGTGCTGGCAATGCAGCAGGCGGCGAAGGAAACGATTCCCGGCGATCCGGATTTCGTGGATTCGATGGTCTCCGCCTTTGCCAGCATGTCGAAGGGCATGGCGGCCAATGCCGGGAAGAATGATACCCACTAGGACGAAAAAGCCTCGATGATCGGGCATGGCCCGTCATCGCCATGCGCACAGATCTGTGCAAGGCTGGACAAAGACTTCTGCGCCCTTTGCAACCGGGCGATTTCGTCGTCCAGCGCAGCTATGCGCGCCCGTGCCATTTCACGCACCCGTCGGCGATCTCTTCCTTTATCGAGCGCCAGCAGTTCAGCGATTTCGGAAAGCGTGAAACCTGCCTGTTGCGCGGTGCGAATGAAGCGCAACTGCCGCACATCCGAGTCGCCATAATGCCGGATACCTTTGCTCCGGCGCAAATCAGCAGGAACTTCGAGCAGTTTTTTGCGCTGGTAAAAGCGTATGGTTTCAACACCTACGCCACCCGCCTTGCCCAATTGCGAAATCGTCAACATTGATCGCTTGACTCCGTACTATAGTACGGATGCTAGATAGGTTCGGCACGACGATAATGAAAGGAACAATGTCATGCCCTCTCCAGAAAAAACGGCGGTGCTTTACCGCATGGTCTTGCCCGACCATATTTGCCCTTATGGGTTGAAAGCGCAGTATCTGTTGCGCAGCAAGGGCTATCAGGTCGATGATCGACTGCTCACCTCACGCGGCGAAGTCGATGCTTTCAAGGAGCAGCATGGCGTCGCGACCACGCCGCAAATCTTCATCGACAACGAACGCATCGGCGGCCATGACGATTTGCGCCGCCATCTTGGGCTGGCAGTAGCCGATCCCAACAAGCTGACCTACCGGCCGGTTATCGCAGTTTTCGCAATGGCGGCGACACTGGCAATCTCGTTCGGGCTTGGCAGCGACCACGGGCTATTGTTCGTCCCGACGCTTGAGCGCTTCATTGCCATCAGCATGGCGATCCTGGCGCTGCTCAAGCTGCAGGATGTAGAGCACTTTGCGACGATGTTCCTCAATTACGACCTGCTGGCACGAAAATGGGTGCCCTATGGCCGCATCTATCCGTTCGCCGAAGGATTGGCAGGCGTGTTGATGGCGGGGCACCTGCTTCCCTGGCTTTCAATACCAATCGCGCTGTTCATTGGCTCCATCGGGACGGTTTCGGTATTCAAGGCGGTCTATATTGAGCAGCGCGAACTGAAATGCGCCTGCGTAGGCGGAAACAGCAATGTACCGCTGGGCTTTGTCTCGCTCACCGAAAATGTGATGATGGTGGCAATGGCACTGTGGATGGGCATGCGCGAAGCGCCGCTCTGGACCGCGACGCTCTTTGGGACTATCTGACGCCCATGCTCCGCAACCTGATTGCCTTGCTTTTCCTGATTGCGCTCGCTTTGCCCGCCGTGGCGATGCCTGCGCTTGCGGATGATAGTGCGATGGCGATGGCGGAAGACTGTCATGGCATGCCGATGGAGCGTGACGATAAAGCACCGGCAGGCGAGCAAGCCATGCATCATGGCTGTATCGGCTGCGTCGCGTCCTATGCGCCAGCAATATTGGCAATGCGGGCAGCGGTGCTGGTTACTCCGCCATTGCCCGGGCTGACGGCGGCATTGTCCGGCTTTGCCCCGAAACCGCATGACCCGCCTCCGCGAAATGGAATGTGACCTCTTCACATTTCAACCAATTTTCACGGGACACTTAAAATGAAGATGTATTTTTCCGGCGCGAGCGCGCTGGCGCTCATTATGTCTGCGCAATCGGCACAGGCGCAAGAACATGATCATTCGCAAATGGATCATTCGCAGCACCAGACCGCAGCAACTGAAGCGCAAAACCATGAAGGCCATGAAATGGCTTCGGACGCCCCGGCCGAGGGCTCGGGAACCTCTCGCCTTCCCGCTGCCGAGGGTGGTGGACATTCTGGCCTGCACATCGATGCCGGCGACGACTGGATGATCATGACCCATGGCTATGCCTGGGGTGTTTACACCGACCAGAGCGGCCCGCGCGGCGATGACAAGGCCTATATCCAGTCGATGGCGATGCTCAATGCCGAGAAGGCAACCGGCTGGGGTAAAGTGCAGCTGAAATCGATGTTCAGCCTTGAACCGTTGATGAAAAATCGGGGTTATCCGAACCTGTTTGCCTCTGGCGAGACCGCCGGTGGTGAGGCATTGGTTGACCGGCAGCATCCGCACGACCTGTTCATGGAACTGGCAGCCCGCGTCGACATCAACGTTGGAGCGGATGGCAGAGTCTTCCTCTATGGCGGCCCGGTCGGCGAGCCAGCACTCGGCCCGAGTGCCTTCATGCACCGTGGTTCGGCCCGCTACAATCCGGAAGCGCCGATCACGCACCATTGGTTTGACAGCGGACATATCACTTATGGCGTCGCAACCGCAGGCTTTGCCTCACGCCAGTTCCAGATCGAGGGGTCAATCTTTACCGGTCAAGAGCCCGACGAGGATCGCTGGGATATCGAAAAGCCCCGCTTCGACAGCTGGTCGGTGCGCGCGACTTGGAACCCGACGCCAAACTGGGCAGTGCAGGCGTCAACCGGACGGTTGAAGGAGCCGGAATCGCTGCATCCCGGTGAAGACGAGCAGCGCACCACCGCTTCGGTCCATTACGCAAATGGCAAGGGCCTCTCCGCGATGCTCGCTTTCAGCGCCAAAGACCGCAAGCCAGGTGAAACGCTGACTGCATGGATTGCAGAGGCGAATTGGGACGTTGACGATCATCACACGATTTTCGGTCGCTTCGAAAATGTGAAGAATGATGAATTGTTCCCGGAGCACACCGATCCGCTGCACGACATGCCGTTCCGCGTGAGCAAGTTCCAGGCGGGCTATGCCTATCGCTTGCCGCTGGGCGAGCAGTTCAACCTTGCGCTGGGTGGCACGGTTTCGGCCTTTGCCAAGCCCGATGCGCTAGACGCGGCTTATGGCAAGAACCCGATTGGCTATACGCTGTTCGCCAGACTGTCGCTGGGGCTGTGACTGTCTCCCCTCCCGCTTGCGGGAGGGGCTGGGGGAGGGCCTGAAAGAGACAAGGCTAGCTTCGCACACACCCTCCCCTAACCCTTCCCGTAAACGGGAGGGGAAACTAGGCCTCCGCAGCCAAATTCCGGTAGATCGCGACCGAGAGGGAAACCATCAAAGTCGCGATCACCGCACCCAAGGCGGCATCTACGCCGGTTTCGACAAAGGGCACGCCCTGCGCCCCAGCAAGCAAACGGCAGGCGAGGCCGACGACCATTCCGATTATCATCGCGGTCAGGCTCGCCACCAACGCGACCACAAGCGTCAGGAAAAAGATCGACCAGCCATTGCCGCGTGTCAGATCCCAGGCGCGCGTGATGGTGCCGGAAAAGCCGCGTTCGGTCTCAGCGACCGCCACTGCGCCCAAAGGCGTCAAACGGCCGGCAAGATACATGCCCGGCAGGATCAGTGCCAAGAACCCGGCGAGCGTAGCCACGCCGCCGGCAAGCTGGACAACGAAGTAAAAGGGCAAAAGCGCTAAAGCCTTGCCCAGCGCCGAACCGATGGTCGCCAGTTCTTTGCGTGTCAGCAGTACGTAGATGGCCACCGCGCCAAAAAAGCTGAGCAGCCCGGTGGGCAGCAAGGTCAGCCAATTTTCGGCATAATAGACCTGAAACGCGGCGAGTATTTCTGCAGGAGTCGAGGCATCGACCAGATCGGGTTGCCCTGCAAACAGGCGCGACACCCAATCCGGCACGAACAGGAACAGCCCCGAAATCGCCCCTACGCCTTCGCGATGGGCGTTGAGTTGCGCCTGTGTGTCTTTCCAGACGCTGGAATAATCGAGTTTACGGTTCATGGGGCCTCCAGTTTGTATTCGGGAGTTAGAGGCAAGCCACAGGGCTGGCAAGAAATTCACAATCTCCAAATCTTCGTCATTCCCGCGCAGGCGGGAATCCATCACCGGCCGCTTAAATTTATGCATCAGGTGATGGGCCCCCGCCTTCGCGGGGGTGACGAAAGGGATTAAATAATTACTTAGCTTGCTCTAAGGCCGCAAAATGAAAGCCATAGGCGATATAGACTGGCACGTTTCGGAAGGGCATGTGCCCTATCCCGAAGCGCTCGCCCGGATGGAGGCGCGGCAGGCGGCCATCCATGAAGGCAGCGAGCGCGAGCTGATTTGGCTGCTCGAACATCCGCCGCTCTACACCGGAGGCACAAGCGCCGATCCGGCCGAGCTGTTGAGCCAGCAATTCCCGGTTTACGATACCGGGCGCGGCGGGCGCTATACCTATCACGGGCCGGGGCAACGCGTTGGCTATGTGATGCTCGACCTCGCCAAACGCTGCAAGGATGTACGCTGCTACGTCCATTCGATCGAAGGCTGGGTGATAAATGCGCTAGCCCGTTTTGATGTTGAGGCGCGGCGTGCCGAAGGGCGCATTGGCATCTGGTGCGATACAAGATCGGGGCAAGAGGCAAAAATCGGCGCAATCGGCGTGCGTGTCCGCCGCTGGGTGACTGCGCATGGCTTTGCCGTCAACGTCGCGCCCGACCTGTCCCATTTCGGCGGCATCGTACCGTGCGGTATCGCCGAATATCCGGTCACCAGCCTGGCCGATCTTGGCATCACTGCCAGCCTCGCCGATTTCGATGCGGCGCTGGAGGCGACTTTGCCGGAATTCCTGAACGCGCTTGCAAAAACCGGTGGCTCTTGCGAGGCTGTTGCGCAACAATAATCAATACCGTAGCCCTGAGCCTGTCGAAGGGCGCTTAGCCACTGGGCGTACTTCGACAGGCTCAGCACTACGGTGAAATTTCGACTTGAGAGGAACATATGCGTCGCGCCCTGATCTTATTGGCATTCGCCCTTCCCGCGCTTTCGGCCTGTGGCGGCAATGATGCCGACAGCAAGGTTACCGAAACCCGTATGGACGATATCGACAGCGTCGAAGGCACGATCAGCGACGAGATGATCCCGACCGACGAGGTGACCGAAATGGCACCGGTTGAGGCGAGTGCTGCGCCAGCAACAGTAACGCCGAAGGCTGATGAAAAGGCCGCTGCTGACAAGCCAGCTGTACCGCCGACCACCGAACCGGCACCCAAGGCAGGCGAGTAACCGCGACCATGGCATCCCTACTCGCTGAACCCTTGACGCTGCCCTGTGGCGCGACACTTCCCAACCGTATCTCCAAGGCCGCGATGACCGAAGGGCTTGCCGATATCTATGGCCGCGCGACCGGCGAACTTGACCGGCTCTATCTGGCTTGGAGCGAGGGTGGCTCGGGGATGCTGCTGTCGGGCAATATCCATATCGATGCCGACCATCTTGAGCGGCCCGGCAATGTCATTATCGACCGCGAGCCTGATGATGATGCCAAGCGCGCATTATCGCACTGGGCCGCGGCGGCAACGCGCAACGGCAACCATTTCTGGGCGCAAATCAGCCATGCCGGTCGCCAGACGCAAAAGGCAGTCAACCCGCATCCCAAGGCTCCATCTGCCGTCAAGCTCGGCCTGCCCGGTGGGCAATTCGGCCAGCCAGTCGCGCTGACCGAGGAGGAGATTCTCAACATCATCGCCCGCTTCGGCACGGCGGCGCGTGTGTGCAAGGAAACGGGCTTTACCGGGGTGCAGATCCACGCCGCGCATGGCTATCTGATTTCGCAATTTTTGAGCCCGCGCGCCAATCTGCGCGACGATCGCTGGGGCGGCAGCCTTGAGAACCGCGCACGCATATTGCTTTTCACGGTCAACACCATGCGCACTTTGGTTGGGCCCAGTTTCCCGATTTCGGTCAAGCTCAACAGCGCCGATTTCCAGAAGGGCGGCTTTGCCTTTGAAGACAGTTTGCAGGTCGCCAAATGGTTGCAGGATGCGGGTGTCGACCTGATCGAGATTTCGGGCGGCACTTATGAACAGCCCAAGCTGCTCGGCATGGAAGGGATGGAAGAACCCGAAGAGCAGAATGTTGCTACCTCTACCTTGCAACGCGAAGCCTATTTCGTCGATTTCGCCAAGGCGATGCGGAGCGAGGTCAAAGTGCCGTTGATGGTCACCGGCGGCTTCCGCACCCGCTCCGCAATGGAGCAGGCGCTGAAACAGGGGGCTGCCGATGTCATCGGCATCGGACGCCCGATGTGCTATTTCCCGGACGCAGCCAAAAGGTTGCTCGGCGGGATGGAGATGCTACCGCGCAAGGAGAATGAGCTGGCGCTGTTTCCACCGTCGCTGCAGTGGCTCAAGCGCTGGAAGGCGATGCGGGCAATCGACAGTTTTGCCTGCCAATATTGGTTTTACAGCCAGCTTTACGCGCTAGGCAAAACCGGACGCCCTGCCCCTGACATGACTGTGTTCCAGGCGATGCGCGAAGTCGAGAGCACGCATAAGCGCTGGTTGAAGGACAGGCGGGCGGCTCTAAAATAGGCGCTATCGTCTCTGTTTATTTGCAATTGCTCCCTGCACCAGCAATCAAATCCACACAGCGGCCGTCGATTTCATCCTTGGGCACATCCAGCCCGATCAGGCTGGCCAGCGTCGGCATGATATCGACGGTCTCAATGCCATTGGGCTGCTCGTACGGCGCGACGCCCTTCCACCAGAACAGGATCGGTACGCGGCGGTCATAGCCCCAGGGTGAACCATGCGTGGCGACATAGCCGAAACTGGTATTGGGGATCGGCGTCACATAGCGTTTCAGCGCGACATAAAAATCGCCCGAACGCGACGGATCGAAATTGGCCCGCACGCGCTGGATAAGGCTCCAATCCTCGGGCGGGCCAGAGGGTGATGGGGTGGCGGCAATTTCATCCTTGGTGATGACGGCCTCTACCTGCGGATGGGTGCGATAATGCTTGAGCGCAGCATCCAAAACTGCGGACCGCTTGGCCGACGGGATTTTGGTCGAAAGATACATGTCGCCGAAGGGAGCGTCGCCCATGATGGCAGGCTCGGGCAGGTCAAACGCTTTGGCCAGCACCGGCCCGACGCCCTGCGGCATCAGCTTGATGTCTGCGCGTTCGGCGGCGGGCAGGCCCTGAATGCTGTTCCGTTCAGGCAGGTCATGGCCGCCATGGTCAGCCGTGAGCATTGCCACATAAGGCACCTTGCTCTTGTCGAGTACGGTGAACATCCGGCCCAGTGTCGCGTCGAGCGAAGCAATCTGGGCGCAGGTTTCTGCGCCTGATGTGCCGAAAGTGTGGCCAATATAGTCAGTCGCCGAAAGGCTGATGGCCAGCACATCGGTCGCAGGGCCCTTACCGAGCCCCCGCTCCCCAAAAGCAGCCAATGCAAGATCCATCGTCAGTGCGTCAAATTCGCCCGAGGCGCGGAAGGCACGGGCGTCACCCGCCTTACGTTGTTGCAGCGTACCAACCGTTGCATCACCGCCGATACCAACTGCGCGCGAATGGGTGGTGCACATGGCAGGTAGTTTGACCTTGGCGGGCTTGTCTATCGCGGCGCGTGCCCGCGCGTTTATCATGCTGGTGGCGCGCGGATCACCGCCATTGGCCCCGGTCAGATTGCGAAACTGCTTGCCGTCCCACCACATCGTCAGAGACGTATTGTGTCCGCCCATCATCACCGCGCCGCGATCCTTGCCCGATATGGCAACAACCCTCGACGCAGGGTTCACCGCTCGCATCCGGTCACCCAAAGTGGGGACCTTCAGCAATTTGGGCGAGACGGTGTAATTGGAACTGTTGCTGCCCTCTACCGAAGTGTCTTCGGAGCAATAGACGCCATAGTCGGTTTTACCGTCCTTGCCAGCGCGGCCGGTCGACGGATCGAACCAGCTGTTGGCAATGATGCCTGTACGTGCCGGGCGGCTACCAGTCAGGATCGTCGAATGGCCAGGGCAGGTTTCGGTGGCTGCATGGCTTTGATAGCCGTTGGGAAAGGCGATACCGCCCGCCAGCCGCTTGAGGCCGCCGGTAAAATCCTCGCGATACTCGTTGAACAGATCGGTCGAGAATTGGTCAACCGAGATCGCCACAATCAGCTTGGGCTCCGGGGCTTTTGGCGCGCCATCCTCGGCGAAGGCCGAAGTCGAAACAAGCGCGGTCGCGCCCAGCAATAATGCAGTGAACCTGTTCATCTGTTTCATCCTGAAATCTGTTTAAACGCCAACTTCTGCGCGCAGCGCCTTGCGGTCGAGCTTGCCGATCATAGTCTTCGGTAAAGCATCGCGCACGACCACGCCCAGCACCCGTTCATGCTTGCCCAATTGCGGATTGAGCCATTTGGTCAACTCCTCGTCAGACACCGACTGTCCATCGTTCAATGTGACAAAAGCCTTAGGTCGCTCACCCGAATACGTATCGGGTACGCCGATCACCAAAGCTTCTTTGACCGCCGGATGCTTGTAGAGAATATCTTCGATCTGGCTTGGGAAAACCTTGAAACCACCAACCGCAATCATGTCTTTCAAACGGTCGACGATGAAGATGAAACCGTCTTCATCGATGGTCGCCACATCGCCGGTTCGTAACCAGCCGTCGACGAAGACTTCTGCCGTCGCCACCGGCTTGTTCCAGTAACCGGCCATGATTTGCGGCCCCTTGGCGAGCAATTCGCCCGGCTCGCCAACAGGAGCTGGCTTGCTGGGATCTTCCTTGTCAGCCAAACGCACGTCGGTTCCGGGAATGGGCTGCCCGATGCTGCCAACCTTGTTCGTCCCTTCATAGGGGTTACACGAAATCACCCCCGAGCTCTCGGTGAGGCCATAGCCCTCTATCACCGCGGCATGCGATACGCCCTCAAAGCGAGCCTTGAGTTCGGCTGCCAAAGGTGCGCCGCCCGAAATGCAGGCGCGTAGTGAACTGAAATCCGTGTTGGGCAGTTCGGCATTGTCGAGCAGCGCCTGATACATGGTTGGCACGCCGGGCATCGATGTCACCTTGGTCCGGTTGACTGCCTTCAACGCCGCGGCCGCCTCGAAACGGGGAAGCATGACAATCTCGCCGCCATTGTCGATCGTGCGGTTGAGCACAGTGGCATTGGCGAAAACGTGGAAGAAGGGCAGCACACCCAATATGCGGTCCTCCGCAGGGCTATCGGGCCGGTTGGCGCGACTGTGCGGATCAATGCAGTTGATCTGCCGCGCATTGGCACTGATATTCTGATGTGTAAGCATGGCACCCTTTGGCGTGCCTGTCGTGCCGCCGGTATATTGCAACTGCGCGACATCGGTTTCGGGATTGCAGGGCACAGGTGCATATTGCCCGTCATTCGCCATGAAGCGCGCATAATGGGTTATCCGGCCATCGTCGGGCACCTCGGCAATCTCGCCGCGCTTGAACAGCTTGTACGCCAGCCCCTTCATTTTCGGCAAAGCCTCGGCCACGCTTCCGACGATCAACTGTTTGAGGCTCGATTGGTTGAGCACTTTAATAGCGGTCGGCAGCAATGCTGCGGCAGACACCGTCACCAAAATCGAAGTACCGCTGTCGGCCACCTGATGCGACAATTCGTCGACGGTGTAGAGCGGCGAGAAATTGACCACAGTCGCCCCGGCGGCAAGTGCACCGTAATACGCCGCGATGTAATGCGGAACATTGGGCAGAAACAGGCCGATATGATCGCCCTTCCCGATCCCCTGCAATTGCAATCCGCGGGCAAAGCGGCGCACCTGCTCGGCCATTTCGGCATAGCTGAATTTGCGACCCATGAAGTCGGCAATTGCGGCATTGCCACGCCGCTCTGCCGAGTTGAAAAACATATCGTGCACCGACAATGGTGCAAAAACCTGCTCCCATTTTGAAGGGTGCAGGTAATTATTGGCCCAGGGCGTCGCGTTCATAACTCTCCTCTAAACGGCGCTATACCAGCCAACCCCGTCGATTGTCTCTACCTTAGCGCGACCGGTTGCGACCAGATGCACCAGATGTGCATGCGATTCCCCGGTGGCGAGGCCGAAAACGCTCTCGTCAATCGGCCGATCAAATAGAAGTGCGAAAGTATCTACCGCGCGCATCGGTTTTTCACGCAACGCAACCTCAAGCTTGTCGAGACGATCGTGATGCCCTTCAGCGAGCTTGTCGAGGCGCACATGCACACCGCGGAAGGGAGACCCATGCGCCGGAAGCACCAGCATGTCGCCCGGCAACTTTCGGCGGAATTTGGCAATTGAATCGAGCCATTCGCCGAGCGGATCGGCATCGGGTTCGCTATCCATGATCGAAACATTGCTGGTGATGCGCGGCAGGATCTGGTCACCGGCAATAATTACGCCATTATGATGGTCGATAAGGCAGGTATGCTCTGGCGTATGACCACCTCCGGTCATCGCCTCCCACACACGGCCGCCGATGCGGACATGCTGGCCATCTTCGAGTCGACGGTGGCCAGTCGGCAATTGCGAAACGGCACGGGCAAAACCACCAAAGCCGCGTTTGCGCATATCCTCGACCTGGGCTTCATTATATCCCTGATACCGCCGACGATCGAGAATCTCCTTGGGCGGCTCATCGCGCTGGTCGGCGGTCAGCATGCGCGCCATCAACCATTCGGTGCGATTCATCCACAGCTGGACCTTGCAGCGATTGGCAAGCCAGCCTGCGCAGCCGACATGGTCGGGGTGGAAGTGCGTCACAAAAATGCGCGTCATCCGCCGGTCACCCAACGTGCCTTCAAGCAGCTTCTTCCACTCTTCGATCACCACCGGCATGAACAGGCCGGTATCGGCAATGGCAAAGCCCTCGCCCTGCTCGTCAAGGTCGTCGAGCAGCCAGATGTTGATATGGTTGAGGTTGCCTGGCACCGGCATCCGCGTCCAGCCCATGTCCGGCGCCAGCGGATAGATTTCGCCATAGCCGGGCACATGCTCGCCCAGCGGATAGGTCAGCCCTTTGATTTCGATCGGTTCAAAGCCATGGTCGGCAAGCGACATGTCATAGGCGGGCAGGGTTTCAGCAGTCATGACCGACTGCCTGCCCCATACGTCACCACAGCGCAATGGTGACGTTAGGGAAGGTCGGCGAGATTACTCGCCCGATTTCTTGAACAGCGTTTCCGCAGTGAGTTCGGCAGGCGCTTCTTCTTCGCCATGCAGCGCTTCTTCGGCAGCGCGCTTGGCTTCGTCGCGTTCGTTGCGCAGCTGTGTCAGCAAGGCTTCCTTGTCGCCAGCGAAACGGCTGTCATCTGCAGCCTTGTCTTCAAGGCCGGCCTTTTTGGCCGCACGCGCAACAATCGCGTCCAGCTCGCGCTGCGAGCACAGCCCGAGCGTCACCGGGTCCTTCGGCTGGATCTCGCTGATATTCCAATGGCTGCGCTCACGGATCGCCTGGATCGTGTTGCGCGTGGTACCGATGATCTTGCAAATCGCACCGTCGGAAATTTCAGGGTGGTTGCGCAGCAGCCAAGCGATGCCATCCGGCTTATCCTGACGCTTCGATACCGGCGTATAGCGCGGGCCCTTGGTACGGCGCACCTGTTCCGGTCCCTTGCTGATTTTCAGGGAATAGTCGCTATCTGCCTGTCCCTTTTCGATTTCTTCCATCGAAAGTTCACCCGCACGGACGGGATCGCGGCCGGTATATTTGGTACCCGTCATGTCATCAGCCATCGCCTGCACTTCCAAAATGTGCAGGCCGCAGAATTCGGCAATCTGGTGAAATGCGAGCGCTGTATTGTCGACCAGCCATGCTGCGGTCGCGTGCGGCATCAGGGGAACAAGTCCGTTCTGGGCCATGTCTGATTCTCCAATAAATAGGGCCGCCCCTTACCGGAGCGGCCTGAATATGGCGCCCGCTTAGGCCAAAGCCGCCCTTACGGCAAGCATCATTCGTCGGAAAACTCTGCATAGCTATGCAGGAAAGGCTTGACTGCATTAATTGCGCACTTAACACTGCGCATTGCCAAAGGTTTGAGGAGACCTTCGAAGACGTAATTTGATTTCACTACATCACTATCTCGTAGCAATTAATGGAGGGAGAGGACCATGCGTAAGCTACATCTAGTCAGTGCGACTGCGCTTGCCATTTCGATGGCAATGCCAGCCTTTGCACAAACTGCGCCGCAAGCCGATGATGAAGGCACCGGCTTCGGGGACGAAATCGTTGTCACGGCACAGCGACAGGCACAAAGCCTGCAAGACGTTCCAATTGCCGTATCGGCATTTACAACCGAAGCGCTGGAGCGACAGCAGATCGACAATCCGCAAGAATTGCAACTTGCACTGCCGAGCACGTCGATCACATACGGCAACTTCTCGGGCACCAACATCACCATTCGCGGCATCGGTTCGCCGGTGGTTGCAGCGTCTGGAGACGCAGGTGTCGCCATCCACTTCAACGATATGCCGTTGATCGGCAGTCGCATCTTCGATTCCGAATTTTATGATCTGGAACGCCTCGAAGTATTACGCGGCCCTCAAGGGACTCTATTTGGACGCAACGCGACAGCGGGCGTTTTCAACATCATCACCGCCAAGCCGGATCTGAACGCATTTGCGGCCGCTGGCGAAGCCTCCTACGGAAAATATAACACGATACAGGCCAAGGGCATGGTCAATGTGCCGATCGGCGATATCGCCGGTGTCAGGCTGGCTGGCATGTACCTGAAACGCGACGGGTATACGAAGAATTTCAACACCGGAAATGACATTGACGGCCGAGATTATTATTCCGTTCGCGGTTCCTTCAAGCTGGAACCCAGCGATTCAACGAAATTCACCGTAACGGCCCAGTATTTTAAGGAAGACAGCAACCGCTCACGTGGTCAGAAACAGCTTTGCGCTACGGATGTCACTGCCATTCTCGGTTGTCGCCCCGACCAGGAAGCCTTTCAGGTCATCAATGGCGACTCTACGGCTGTCGGGACATTGGGAAGCCGTGAGTTCCTGACGATCGCAGGATTTGGTCCCTTGGCGGCTTTCGGACTGGGAAGTGTTTACGGAGACGATGGACACTCCTACGATACGGCGATCAACCCGACCAATGTTCGGCGAGTCGCAGTTGACTTCGAGCCCTTCTGGAAATCCGACCAGTTGACGATCAGTGCAGAACTGGAGCAGAGCTTCGGAGACCTGACGGCCACATTGACCGGTGGCTATTCTGAGAACGAATATTCATCCAGCCTTGACTATAACCTGACAACGACGCGCAGCCTCGCCAATAATCCTGGCCTAGTTGCATTGCGGGCCGCCGGTGCTGGCGGAAACCCCATTGCGCAAGCAATATTGAGGTCAGGTGCATTCCGAGGAAACCAGCTTTGCGCTTCAGCGTTTGACCCGTTGCATGCAGGCTCGATCGGCGGACGAGTGCAATCGTGCGCAGATAATACGACCGAGTTCGATTATTCCGGGGGCAAGAACAAACAATGGTCGATTGAAGGACGTCTGGCATCTGATTTTGATGGTCCCTTCAACTTCCTGTTGGGCGGTCTGTATCTTGAGAGCACAGGGCGAAATATTGATTATGCGGTCTTGGCCTCTGGCTTCGACTACATGTCAACGTTCCTCGGTGTCGTCACAGCGCTGGGTGCCGGCCTTCCATCGCTAGATTACGCTATGGCACCGCCATTCTATCACAGCGATACGGACAAAGCCCATTTGAAAACCTACGGTCTGTTCGGTGAGGTCTATTTTGACTTGGCTGACAATTTGAAGGTGACGGGTGGCCTGAGATACTCGAATGACAAAAAATACATTCGGGCTCGCCAGCCTTTCCTAAACGTACTCGTCCCTTATGGAACGACCGACGTTAATTCGATACTGGCAAACTTCGACGGAGACAGTTCGAAACCAGGACAACAGGAATTTGCCATACAATCTGGCACGTTCGACGAAATAACGGGACGCGTTGTTGTTGACTGGAAACCTGATGTCTCCTTCACGGACGACACACTGGTTTATGCAAGTTACACGCGGGGTTATAAGCCCGGTGGATTTAATCCGCCTTACGATCCAAACTTGTTCCCGCCCATTCCGTTGACATTCGACGGAGAGCTTATCGATGCTTTCGAAATCGGGACCAAAAACAGCTTCATTGGCGGTCATCTGCAGCTCAATGCAACCGGTTTCTATTACAAATATAATGGCTTTCAAGTCAGCCGGATCATCAACCGCACATCGTTCAATGACAATACGAACGCAACGATCTACGGGGTCGAACTGGAAGCAATCGTTAGACCGGTAAGGGAATTCACGGTCAATGCCAGCCTTTCCTATCTCAAAACCGAAATCGCCGACTTTAATACAGTAGACACGCGAAATCCTTCCAATGGACGTAGCGATGTGGTGATCATCAAGGATCTGCAAAGCGCTGCTAACTGCGTCGTTGCTCCCGCTGTCGCTGGAAGTGTTCCCATTGCCAACACGCTGGCGCTTGTAAACGGGTTCAATGCTGTTGCCGGAGGCGGCCTGATCAGGCCTGCAGTCCAGGTACCCGGAACAAACTCCTTTGGTGCCTTCTCACTTTGCGGCGCATTGGGCAGCTTCATTCACGCCAATACTCCCGCAGGTACCTACCTGTTTGACGCGGGCGCGGGCGGTGGCTTCTTCCTGCCTGGCGGTGTGGAACGCAACCTGAAAGGTAATGAACTAGCCAACTCGCCAAACTTTAAATTCTCTGTTGGCGCTCAGTATGACATTAAAACCAACAGTGGCTGGACCATTACGCCGCGTGCAGACCTGTACTTCACGGGTAATGCATGGGGCAGCAATTTTAATACAGTCCGCGATCGTATTAAGTCATATGAAATTGTCAGCACACAGCTGACTGTCTCTGGACCAGAAGACAAGTTTTATGCGCGGGCATTTGTATCGAACTTGTTCAACTCGCAGGCGATCACAGGCAAGTATATTACAGACCCGTCATCGGGCCTGTTCACAAATATCTACACGCTGGATCCGCGCACCTACGGCGTTGCGGTAGGTTTCCGGTTCTGACCTGAGCCGGTAGCGCAAACATCAAACCCCGGAGGAAACTCCGGGGTTTTTTGTTGGGTTACGCGAGCAAGATAATCTTGCCGACAAAATTGCCGCTTTCCATCAGGCGGTGGGCTGCGGCGGCTTCCACCAGCGGAAAGGACCGCGCCATTTCGGGGCGAAGGCGCCCTTCGACGACATCGGGCCAAACATTTTCGTAAATCTCCTGCGCCAGCAGCCCCTTGAATTCATTGGACCGCGGACGCAGCGTTGATCCGGTCAAGGTCAGCCGGCGGCCCATCACCTGCGCCATGTTGATTTCAGCAACCAGCCCGCCCTGCACGGCAATCGTCACATGCCGCCCATCCTCGCGCAAACATTTGAGGTTGCGCGGAACATAGCTTCCGGCGACCATATCGAGCACCAGATGCACGCCCTTGCCGCTGGTAATCTTGCCGACCTCCTCGACAAAATCGCTCGCCTTGTAGTCTATGGCATGGTCCGCGCCGATGGCCAAAGCAGCTGCGCATTTTTCCGCCGAACCGCAAGTTACAATAACCTCCAGCCCGAACAGCTTGCCGAGTTTGATCGCCATTGTACCAATGCCACTGGTGCCGCCATGCACCAGTATCGTTTCGCCTTCAGAGGCGTAGCCGCGTTCGAAGACATTGTGCCACACCGTCATCAGTGTTTCGGGAATGGCAGCGGCCTCCTCCATCGACAGGCTGGGCGGAACCGGCCAGCAAACATCGGCACGAGCGACGCAATATTCGGCATAGCCGCCGCCAGCGACGAGAGCGCAGACTCTCTGCCCCATATGCTCGGTTTCAACCCCGGGTCCTATCGCCTCGACAGTTCCTGAAATTTCAAGCCCCGGCAGGTCGCTGGCACCGGGCGGTGCCGGATAAAGCCCCATGCGCTGCACCACATCGGGCTGATTCACGCCAGCGGCCGCAACCTTTACCAGCACTTCACCCGCGCCCGGAACGGGAACTGGCCGTTGGCAAGGGAGCAGCATTTCGGGCCCGCCCGGTGTCGAGATTTCGATTGCAGCCATCATATCGGGCAGAGCCACGGCCATTCCCCCTTGCCGGTCGCTGGAAAACGGCGGCATATTGACAGCGACGAAGGTCCAGTCAACACTCGCGCCATGGATATCGATGAGAATTTACCGCTCCGTGGCACCGAGCCCCTCAAGCAATTGCTGCGCGAAGACCTGGACCCCTTGTCAATCGACGAGCTCAAGGAGCGTATCGAGCAGCTGAAAAGCGAAATCGCCCGCTGCGAGTCCAAAATAAATGCGGCATCAAGCCATCGCAGTGCCGCCGATGCGCTGTTTCGCAAGGGTTGAGCTGGCCCGTTAAGCGTTTATCCGCAACATTTCGGCAACCATTTTCGGGAAAATTCGAAAAGCACCGCAAGCGCGGTTGAAATGCGCCGTTAAAAGGGCGACATTGTATCAGCGGGGTAACCGGCGGTCGGTGGCTTCGCCACGGAGTGTATCTGAATGCCCAGTTTTGCCGAATCGCTTGAAGCCACGCTGCACAACGCGTTGAAAAACGCTGCGGAGCGTGCGCATGAATATGCAACGCTGGAGCATTTGTTGCTGGCGCTGATCGACGACCCCGACGCATCCAAGGTGATGCAAGCGTGCGGAGTTGACTTGGGCGAGCTGAGCGACACCGTGATCCAGTATCTCGACAATGAGCTCGAAAGCCTGAAGGTCGGCGGCAATGTCGACCCCTCCCCCACAAGCGGATTTCAGCGCGTCGTGCAGCGCGCAATCCTGCATGTGCAAAGCTCGGGCAAGGATGTCGTTACCGGTGCCAATGTGCTGGTTGCGCTGTTCTCCGAGCGCGAAAGCTATGCCGTCTATTTCCTGCAACAGCAGGATATGAGCCGCCTCGACGCCGTCAGCTATATCAGCCACGGTATCGGCAAGGATGGCAAACTGATCGAGCAACGCCCGGTCGAAGGCAGCGAGGAACGCAAGGAAGAGGCGGCGCCCGATGCAAAAGACAAGAAGGGCGGCAAGGAAACCGCACTTGAGCAGTTCACCGTCAACCTCAACGAGAAGGCCAAACAGGGCCGCATCGATCCGCTGATCGGGCGCAGCGAAGAGGTGGATCGCACGGTGCAGATTCTTTGCCGCCGTTCAAAGAACAACCCGCTTTATGTGGGTGAACCCGGCGTCGGTAAAACAGCGATCGCCGAGGGTCTCGCCCGCCGCATCGTCGAGAAGCAGGTGCCCGAAGTGCTGCTGCCTGCGGTCATCTATTCGCTCGATATGGGCGCGCTGCTCGCAGGTACTCGCTATCGCGGCGACTTCGAAGAGAGATTGAAAGCGGTTGTTTCGGAACTCGAAAAGCTACCCGACGCAATCCTGTTCATCGACGAAATCCATACCGTGATCGGCGCTGGCGCAACCAGTGGCGGGGCGATGGATGCGTCTAACCTTCTAAAGCCTGCTCTATCGGGCGGTACCATTCGTTGTATTGGTTCAACGACTTACAAGGAATTCCGCAACCATTTCGAAAAGGACCGCGCGCTGCTGCGTCGCTTCCAGAAGATCGACGTCAACGAGCCAACCATCGACGATACCATCAAGATTCTCGCCGGACTGCGCAGCGCGTTTGAGGATCACCACAAGGTGAAATATACGCCTGATGCTTTGAAGGCGGCGGTTGAGCTGTCTGCACGCTACATCAACGACCGCAAGCTGCCCGACAAGGCGATCGATGTGATCGACGAGGTTGGCGCGATGCAGATGCTGGTGCCGCCGTCAAAACGCCGCAAGCTGATTACCCCCAAGGAAATCGAGGCTGTGATCGCCACCATTGCGCGCATCCCGCCGAAAAATGTTTCGACCGATGATCGTGCTGCGCTTGGCAATCTGGAAGCTGATCTGAAGCGCGTTGTTTTCGGGCAGGATAAAGCCATCGAAGTGCTGTCCTCGGCCATCAAGCTGAGCCGCGCTGGCCTGCGCGATCCGGACAAGCCGATTGGCAACTATCTGTTCAGCGGCCCGACCGGAGTCGGCAAGACCGAAGTGGCACGTCAGTTGGCAAGCATCATGGGCATTCCGCTGAAGCGTTTCGACATGTCAGAATATATGGAGCGGCACTCGGTCAGCCGCCTCATCGGTGCGCCTCCGGGTTATGTCGGTTTCGATCAGGGTGGTTTGCTGACCGATGCCGTCGACCAGAACCCGCATTGCGTGCTGCTGCTCGACGAAATCGAAAAGGCGCATCCGGATCTGTTCAACATCCTGTTGCAGGTGATGGATAATGGCCGCCTGACCGACCATCACGGCAAGACGGTCGATTTCCGCAATGTCATCCTGATCATGACGACCAATGCCGGGGCCAGCGACATGGCCAAGGAAGGCATCGGTTTCGGTACCAATATCAGCAAGGAAGATGCAGGCGAGGAAGCGGTCAAGGCAATGTTCGCCCCCGAGTTCCGCAACCGCCTCGATGCGACAGTGCCCTTCGGTTATCTGCCGCCAGAGGTTGTCGCGATGGTGGTCGACAAGTTCATCCTGCAGCTCGAGCTCCAGCTTGCGGACCAGAATGTCCATATCAAGCTCGACGACGAGGCGCGCGCATGGCTCACCGAGCGTGGCTATGACAAGCTCTACGGTGCCCGCCCGATGGGCCGTGTGATTCAGGAAAAGATCAAGCAACCGCTCGCCGATGAACTGCTGTTCGGCAAGCTGGTCAATGGCGGCGAAGTGGCGGTCCATATCAAAGACAATCAGCCGGTGTTTGAAGTAACGCCCGCTGCACCCAAGGCCGGGAAACCGAAGAAGCCGAAGAAAAAGGTCAAGACCGACTGAGAGTGGCGTCGCCCCTGCGCAGGCAGGGGCCGTTATCCGCTTTTCAAAAGCTGTAGAAAAAACCTCCCGCGGCCCCGGCCAACGCCGGGGCGACGATACCCCTAAAGCCGCCCTATCCCCCCGCCAACATATCCTGATTTGGCCTTTGCCGCGCCAAGGCGCATCTTGGCAGCATGGAAAAAGGCACAGTCTATCTGGTCGGCGCAGGCCCGGGTGACCCCGATTTGCTCACGGTAAAGGCCGCGCGGCTGATCGCTGCGGCGGATGTCGTGGTGCATGACGGCTTGGTCGATGATGCAATCCTCGCGCTGACTCGCGCCGATGCACGGCTGATTTCGGTCGCCAAGCAACGCAGCCGCCATTCGGTGCCGCAGCAAGACATCAACGCCATACTCGTGCGTGAGGCGCTCGCTGGATACACTGTGGTGCGCCTGAAGGGCGGCGATCCCTTTATCTTCGGGCGTGGCGGTGAAGAGGTTGATGCTTGCCGTGAAGCGGGCGTTCCGGTCGAAGTCATCCCCGGCATTTCGGCGGCTGTTGCTGGTGGAGCGGAAGCCTTGCTCCCCCTTACCCACCGCGATGCATCCAGCGCCGTCACCTTCGTTGCCGGCCAGTGCAAAGGACTGACCGACCAGAATTGGGCCGGTCTCGCTGGCAAGGGCCGCACGCTCGTTATCTATATGGGCGTCGCGACTGCCGACGACATATCCGAGAAATTGATTGCCGACGGGCTTTCCCCCGACACGCCCGTCGCCGTGCTGGAGCGTGTGGGCCGTAAAGACGGCCGCGCGCTCCGCACGATCCTGACCGACCTTGGCGGTATGATCACACGCGAAGCCGTGCGCTCCCCCGCCATCATCATTGTGGGCGATGTGGTGCTGATGTCCAATGCCGAAGATCGGCTGGCTGCCCTTGCCCGTGAAGCGGAGTATCTTGCGTGAAATTGTTGACCGGAAATGATCTAGCCTCGGGCGCGGTGACCTGGTGGACCGGCAATGGTTGGTCGATCCATGTCGAGGATGCCGTCGATGTGGGCGAAAGCGGCGATGCCATATTGCATGCTGAAGAAGGCGCGCGTCGTGTAAATGCGCCTTACATCATCGAGGCAATCCCAACCCCCGAAGGCCCGCGCCCTGCGCATATCAAGGATCGCGTGCGCGCACTCGGCCCCACTGTGCGCCCTGACCTTACCTTGAAACCTGCCGACCCTGCTGCCGGCGATTGGGTGATTTGAAATGTATAAATATGACAATTACGACCAAGCGATCGTCGATGCACGCGTCGAGGAGTTCCGCGACCAGGTGAAGCGCCGCCTCGCTGGCGAAATTACAGAGGACCAGTTCAAGCCGCTGCGCCTGATGAACGGCCTCTATCTGCAGCTGCATGCCTATATGCTGCGCGTTGCCATTCCTTACGGCACACTCGACAGCCGCCAGATGCGGATGCTCGCCCACATCGCCCGCAAATATGACCGCGATTACGGCCATTTCACCACGCGCCAGAATATCCAGTATAACTGGATCAAGCTGGAAGAATGCGCAGATCTGCTGGCTGAACTGGCGACGGTCGAGATGCACGCCATCCAGACCAGCGGTAATTGCATCCGCAATATCAGTTCGGACCAATATGCCGGCGCAGCCGCGGACGAAGTCGCCGATCCTCGCCCCTGGGCCGAGTTGATGCGCCAGTGGAGCACCTTCCATCCCGAGTTCAGCTATCTGCCGCGTAAGTTCAAGATTGCTGTCATTGCAGCCGATGAAGATCGAGCCGCGATGCGCCTGCACGATATCGGCATCCAGTTGGTCAATCGCGATGGCAAGCTGGGCGCGGCATTCTATGTCGGCGGTGGCATGGGCCGTACCCCGATGATCGCTCCGCTCATCAAGGACTATGTCCCGATCGAGGATTTCCTCAGCTATGCCGAGGCCTGCCTGCGCGTCTACAACCGCTATGGCCGCCGCGACAATATCTACAAGGCGCGTATCAAGATTCTCGTCCACGAAATCGGTGCCGACGAATATCGCCGCCAGGTCGAAGAAGAGTTCGCGCATGTGAAGACGCTGGGCATTGATCCTCCCGCTGCAGAGCTTGAGCGCATTTCGGCCTATTTCGCACCGCCAGCGTTCGAAGCTGGCCTCAGCGACGATATCGACCGCAGCGATCCCGATTTCGCGGTCTGGCTCGACCAGAATGTGAAGCCGCACAAACAAGCGGGCTATGCCATCGTCAATATCAGCCTGAAACCGATTGGCGGCATCCCGGGCGACGCATCGTCTCCCCAGATCGATGTGATGGCTGACCTTGCCGAGAAATACAGCTTTGATGAACTGCGCGTCACCCATGCGCAGAACATCGTGCTGCCGCATGTCGCCAAGCGCGATCTCTACGCGGTGTGGCAGGCGCTCAACGCAGCCGAGCTGGCCAATGCCAATCTGGACCTGATCAGCGATATCATCGCCTGCCCCGGCCTCGATTATTGCAGCCTTGCCAATGCCCGTTCGATTCCAATCGCGCAGAAAATCGCGACCCGCTTTGCCGACCCAGCACGCCAGCGCGATCTGGGCGAGTTAAAGCTCAAGATTTCGGGCTGCATCAACGCCTGCGGGCATCACCATGCAGGGCATATCGGCATATTGGGCGTCGACCGCAAAGGTGTTGAAAATTACCAGCTCACCCTCGGCGGCTCGGGCGCGGAAGATGTCAGCATCGGCAAGATCACCGGCCCCGGTTTCGACGAAGACGGCATTGTCGACGCAGTCGAACGCGCGACCAATAAGTACAAAGAGCTGCGTGAACCCGGTGAACGCTTCGTCGACACCTATCGCCGCGTAGGCATGGAACCGTTCAAGGAGGCGATTTATGGTTGAGCATCATACAGCAGAGGGTGAAGAACCTTCGGTCACGCTCGACGCCTTTCTCGACCAGTCCAACGCCACGGCAGTGCGGTTGGAACCCGATGATGACGCGCGCGCGCTGATCCCGCATCTTGACCGGCTGGCGCTGATCGAAATCGCCTTCCCCAAATATCGCGACGGGCGTGGCTATTCCTCCGCCCGCATCCTGCGCGAGGCAGGCTATACCGGCGAATTGCGTGCACAGGGTGACGTGCTGGTAGACCAGATTGCGTTCATGAAGCGCTGCGGCTTTGACAGCTTCTCGCCCGAAGCGCCGCTGAATCAAGCCGATGTTGAAGCGGCTTTGTCGCGTTACGATCACGTCTATCAGGGTGCCGCCGATGCGGCGGTGCCGGTGTGGAAACTGCGTCATGGCTGAACAGAAACTCCGCACGCCCGACCGAATCAACGCTGCACCTCGCTATAGCGAGACCGACGCAATCCGCCTGAACCACATGTTCCGCGGGCGCGATACGGTCGAGATGCTGGAAGTTCTGCTGAAAGAGAATATGCTGGGTGATGTTGCCATCGTCTCCAGTTTCGGGGCCGAAAGCGCGATTTTGCTTCACCTCATCGCCGGCGTTGATCCAACGGTGCCCGTGCTGTTCCTCGATACCGGAAAGCATTTCCCCGAAACGATCACCTATAAGGAAGAGCTGCGCCAGCAGCTTGGCCTCAAGGACCTGCGTGATCTGAAACCCGACGCGGACTTGCTGCGTCAAAAGGATGGCAACGGCCTGCGCTGGTCCTACGATCCAGATGGCTGCTGCGAGATCCGAAAGGTTCTGCCGCTCAAGCAGGCATTGGCGGGTTTCGATGCGCAGTTCACCGGGCGCAAGGCGTTCCAGTCCTCTACCCGCAGCGCACTGCCCCGCTTTGAGGTCGAGGAGGGCCGGTTGAAGGTCAATCCGCTCGCGGACTGGAGCAAGGAACGGCTCGACACCTATATGGCGGAGCACAATCTGCCCGCGCACCCGCTGGTCGAACTGGGCTATCCGTCAATCGGCTGCTCCCCCTGCACCAGCAAGGTCGCACCGGGCGAAGACCCGCGCTCCGGTCGCTGGAAGGGCTGGGACAAAACTGAATGTGGAATCCACACAACCGTCACGCCGATTGGCGAGGATGACAACGGCGCCAACGACCCGGTATTCTGAATTTTGGCGTCGCCCCAGCGAAAGCTGGGGCCGCTAGAAGTTTATACTTTACGCGCGGATTAAACGTCCAACGGTCCCTGCTTTCGCAGGGACGATGCCATATTTTCATTCAGATTTCGCGGTCGCCGATCCGGATATCGTCGACGCGGCCATTGTCGACCGTGCAAGTGAAGCCATCGTTTCCGATTTCGCCCATGACGCGCCAGCCATTGCCTTCACGCGTTACCGAACCGATTTCATCAACCCGACCATTGGAGGTGCGTTCGGCGGCTTCGGTGCAGGCGGTCACCGCGCTGCCGACATCGTCTCCACCATTATAGCTGGGTGCCGGTGTCGGATCATAGTCACGATAGCGCGGCTCATCCTCATTGCGGGGTTCGCTGCGGCGGTTCTTGTTTCCCGCATCCGCGACGGCAGCGATGGCTGCGATCAGGCCGATGCCCAATATGACATCGCCTGCATCAACATCGAGCCGACGGTTGCGCCAGCGGCGACGGTGGTAATCCGACGCGTCATCAAAAGGCGATGCTTCTTGACGTTGGGCCGCCACTTCACGGCTGCCATAGGCGGCCATAGCAGGTAGCGGCGTTGTGGCGACCATCGCGGTCAATCCGGCAGCCAGGGCTGCCTTTCCAAATTTGTTCATTCAAACCTCCTGATATAGGAGGGGATACACCCCTGTATGCTGTGAATATGGGCGGCCCAGCCTGACAGCAGGCTGAACCACCCGAAGAATTTACATATGGCTATGCATCACGGCTCAACGCCAGCGATCGAGCCCGCGATAGTCGACATCGACCACCCGTCCACGTTCGATATAGCAGGTGAAGCGGCCCTTATCGTAACCACGACTATAGCCCTGATCATAACGGTTGTCGTAGCGGTTATCGTAACGGTCACGCCCGCGCCAGCCATCCTTCACAACAATGTTGCCAGAGATGCGATAGCCATTGCGCGTGCGATCAATGTCATGGATCTTGGTTACATCGGTACGGCTGTAGCGATTGCCCCAATTCTCGACGGCGTTGACGCACTGGCTGACCGCCGCGCGGCTGCCACCATAGCGATTGTTATAGCCATAGCCGCCATTGTAGCGATCGCCATAACGATTGTCGTTGTAGCGACCGTCATTGTAACGCCGATCGTCATTATCGCTGGCGATCACCGCTGCAAGGCCGCCAAGGATCACTGCGCCAGCAATCACTTCGCCAGCGCTGATGCCATCATTGTCCCGATGGCGGTCACGGGCCTGGGCAGGGGCGGCAACGCTGACCAGGGCCGCAGCTGCGGCACCGGCGCTGAGCAGGCTCTTGGTCAAAATCTTCATCGAACTTCTCCTTTATGGCGGTGGGATGATTCCCGCCGTCAAAAGGAGGATTAGGCGATTCGAAATGATGCGTTGCTGAATCGACTTGTCAGTCGCCGTTCATGTTAAAGGCATTTTTCATGAACAATCCGTCAGAGAAAAAGCGGATCGTCCCTTACTGCCAGAAATGCGGGCGTACACGCCGCAATATCGCCGTCTGCCTGGATTGGCTGGGAAATATCACTAGCAATCGACAGCTCTCGACCTTTGGCAAATTCGACGTTCTTCAGGCGATCTACCTTCCCAATCATCATGGCCAACCAGAATATCGCCATGTCACGACGGCGCGCGCGGCGCAGTGCAACGATGTGCAATTCAGGGCTCTCCAGTCGCGCTTCGGGTGCAAAGCTCCACGGTCCGGCATAAAAGCGGCCCTTGGCAACAAACACTGCCTCGCAATCGATCCGCCGGCCATCGACGACAAGCTGCACGCTGGGACGTTGCCAGTTCGCCATGACATTCAGCATCGCAACCACATAGGCCAACCGGCCGATGCGACGTTTCAAAGCCACTGACAGCCCGGCGACGGCCCGAGCATCAGGCCCAATGCTGGCGCAGGCCAGAAAGCAAGTGTCGTTCAGCCCGACGGGAAACAGGCATCTGGCTGGACGATCGGCGGCTTGCTGCACAAAGCTATCGGGATCAGACGGAACGCCCCATTCACGCGCGATCAGGTTGATCGTTCCCGCTGGATAAATGTCCACTGCAACGCCGGATGTGCGCATTTCGGGATTTTCCAGCACGTGTCGCACGGTGCCATCACCTCCTGCAATGCACACACGTGCCACGCCTGTCGCCAGTTCGAACGGAGTGACAGGAGAGCTTTCAGAAAAGATGGCGTCATAGCCGTTACGAACATAGGCGTCGCGCAATTGCTCCAGCCGCCGCAGCGAATGACCGCCCGATGCCGGGTTGCTGACAATCTGAACCAGCGGCTTGCCAAACGCGGCAGGAGCATGGGACATGGCTTCCTGCGGAGCAGGACAGGGTTGAGCCAATCGAAAGTCAGCGCGCGCCATCACCATAGCGCAAAAGACCTAGCCTACAGCCGGTAAAATAGGGTTAACCAAGCCGCGCTTCGCCCCATTCGATCCAGCTGAACGGGCGGGGGGATTTGGGCATATAGCCCTTATCGCCTCCTGATACCTTGAAGCCCGCCGCTTCATAGGCGCTGGTGATCGGACGGGTCAGGTGGCAATTGCCGCCGATGCGTTTCCAGATCGGTTCGATGCGGCGCTGCCATTTGCGCACATCCTCGTCCGGCGCGCTGCCATGTTCCAGGAACAGCACCTTGCCGCCCGGTCGGAGAACTCTGCGCATTTCGGCCAAGACCTGCTTCTGCTCATCAACCGAACACAGCGTGAAGGTGCACAGCACGGTATCGAAGCTCGCATCTGCAAAGGGAATAGCCTCGCCTATGCCGCCACGTATATCGGCTTCGATACCGATAGCCTGTGCGGCTTCCCGCGAACGGTCAAGCAAACCGGCGGACGGATCAACGCCCGAAAAGCTTTTGACCTTTGCCGGATCGTAAAAGGCCATATTGATCCCGCCACCACAGCCCAGTTCGAGCACATCGCCCTCGGCCTTCGGCACGATGCGGCTGCGTGCCTTCATGATCTGCGGTTGCGCGCAGGCACAGCCGATCAGTTTGGGAACCATGACCCGCTCCCACCAACTGGCGGGTCGGGGATGCCATTCACTTTGCTGCGTCATTTTCCAGCTCCAATCCGGTCCATTTGGCAAGAAAGCCATAGATTTCGGAATATTCCTCGATCAGTTTGGCGGTGGGTTTTCCGGAACCGTGACCGGCCCGGGTTTCGATACGGATGATTTTCGGCTTTGGCCCGGTATCTGCGGCTTGCAAGGCTGCCGTATATTTAAAGCTATGGCCGGGGACCACGCGGTCGTCGGTATCAGCGGTGGTGACGATAACCGCGGGGTAATGCACGCCCGTCTTGATATTGTGGTAGGGTGAATAGCTCAGCAGATTTTTGAAATCGGCCTCCTTATTGGGGTAGCCATAATCATCGACCCAATAACGCCCAGCGGTGAAGCGATCAAAGCGGAGCATATCCATCACCCCTACCGCGGCGTGGCCGGCGGCGAACAGATCGGGGCGTTGGTTGACCACAGCCCCCACCAGCAGCCCGCCATTGGACCGGCCCTCGATCGCCAGCTTTTCCTTGGCGGTGATGCCTTCCTTGATCAGATATTCGCCCGCTGCGATGAAATCGTCGAAGACATTCTGCTTGTTGAGCAACCGCCCGGCATCGTGCCAAGCTTTGCCATATTCGGAACCGCCGCGAATGTTTGCGAGCACATAGACCCCGCCCGACTGGATCCACGCCATTTTGCGCGGGTCATAGGCGGGCAATTGCGCAAGGTTGAACCCGCCATAGGCATAAAGCAGCGTCGGCGCGCCTTTGGAGAGGTCCAGATCTTTCCGACGCACAATGAACATCGGCACCTTGGTACCATCCTTCGAGGCGTAGAAGCGCTGTTCGATGCTGATGCTGGCAGGGTCAAAGCTCAGTTTCGACTGCGCGAAGATGCTGCTCTTGCCCGTGGTGGAATCAAACCGGTAAATCGCGCCCGGCTGGTTGAAGCTCGAAAAGGCATAATAAGTTTCCGGATCGCCGGGCTTTCCCGAAAAGCCGGACGCGGTGCCGATGGCGTTGAGCTGGATACGCTGCAAGGGCTTGCCATCAAGGCTCACCATTTCAGCGACTGATGCCGCATCTTTCAAATAAGACAGGACCAGTCTGCTACCCACAATCTGTGCCCGTGCCAAAGGCTCGCTGCGTTCGGCAATTATGTCCGAAAAGACCGGCTGCTTGCCGCGCAAATCAGCTTTGACGACCTTCAGCTTGGGCGCGTCCTTGTTGGTGACGAACCACAATTCATCACCCATGCCCTCAATCAGTTGCCAGTCATGGTCGAGGCCGGGGATAAGCGTTTGCGGCTTCCATTTTTCGACGGGCAGAACCTGGCCCTTACCCTTTGCAATGGGGATCAGGCTGATCTCATATTTCTCATCAGTCCCCTGTGCCGATGTGATCACCACCCAGCGATTGTCATGTGTCACTTGCGCGGTGTGACCAAGCTTCGGCCGGTCCGGCGTAGCATAGACCAGTCGGTCCTCCGACTGGCTTGTGCCGATACGATGGAACATCAACTGCTGGTTTTCGTTCAGCGCCTGAAACTCCTGCCCTTTGACCGGTTCGGCAAAGCGCGAATAAAGGAAGCCTTCATTGCCCACCCAGGCGATGTTGGTGAATTTGGCCCATTTGATCTCATCGCCGACGGGCTGGCCGGTTTTTACGTCAATCACCTTGATTGTGCGCCAGTCAGAGCCGCCATCCTGGATCGAATAAGCGAGCAATTTGCCGTTGGGCGAAGACTCATATTGATCAAGCGCGGTCGCCCCGTCCTTCGACCATGTATTGGGATCTATCAGGACGCGGTCCTTACCTTTGAGACCCTTGCGTACATAAAGGGGCGACTGGTTCTGCAACCCGTCATTCTTGGTGAAGAAATAATTCCCACCGGCCTTTTGCGGAAGGCTGAAGCGTTCATAATCATAAAGCGCCTTCATACGCGCAGCGAGCGTCTGTTTGCCGGGAAGGCTTCCGAGATATGGGTCTGCCACCGCCTTTTGCGCGGCAACCCAATCCGCGACTTCCTTGCTGTTCCGAACATCATCTTCCAGCCAGCGATAGGGATCGGCGACTTTCACGCCGAATTGCTCCTCGACCAGATCAACTTTTCGCGTTTCGGGATAAGCCAGATTTGCGACGCTGGTTTCGGTTGCAACTTCCATATTTTCCTTATCCGCCGCGAATGCAGGTGACCAACTGAGTATTACCGAAATTGCTGTAGACTGGAGAATTCGAACAATCGCACAATGCACAATATTATATCCCTGAACTGGAATTTGCCTTGGTCTATCAGTAACGTTAACTCGACCGCCTGCAAGTGAATTGACATTGGATTTCGGCACGGCAATTCCAACTTGACGGCAATCTGTCACCCTTCTAGCTATCGGAAAAATTAGAACTATCGGTCGCATCGAGAAGCCACCTGGGGAGGGGTAGTGATGCATCGTCTTGCGGTCCGAACAACGGCCACATTGGCGTACCTGATTGCAATAACGCCGTTCATGGGAACGCCGGCATCAGCGAAAAATGCGACATTTGAGAGTATCGCCTCTGTTTTGAGCAAGGCGGGGGTTGATCGCGACAGCATCGAAATGGCGCGCTACACCGTCAATCAAACGCAGCATGCCGGAATTGTCTATAGCCATGCTGTAGCGCAGGATTACCCGTTCTTTGGACTGGTGGGCGCGGTGAAAGCCGCAAAGGGAAAAAACTATCCCGGTATAGGAACCTTTACGCAGGCAAAGTGTGAAACGCCGATAACTGCGATAGACGTCGTTTTTGGCAAAGCTGATGGCTATATTGATGATACCAAAGGAAAAAGCGCAACGAACTCCATGATGGGTTCGGCTTCAGCTTTTGCTGCAGATTATGCAAAAAGCTCGTCCGCTGATGCCAAGCAACAATTGGTCGACCAGTTGAATAGCGCAGTACCTTATTTCGGAGAAATCAAGACCATCTGCTCCTTTGCGTTCGAGACCGATTTTATTATGGAAAAGAACCTGCAAAAGGCGATTGGCGGCACAACTGGGGATATAGTAAAAGTTTATCGCGCATTCGACGAGGGCGATTATGTCAGCGCGGTCAGCACTTTGCTATCCCTTGGCGTGAGCGGTCAAGCGGTGTGCAGCCTGACCGACGGACTGGTGGATCAGTCACTGGTTGGACGGACGCCATTGCTGGGCGACATAGCAAAGAAGGCGTGTAGGGGCTTTGCGGGCAAAGTAATCGACGGTGCAAAAGGCATCATTCATGGCGGCGTAGGTCTAGCCGAAAAAGGTGTTTCCTACATTTGGGAAGGTGGGAAAAGCGGTTTCTGTGCGGTATATTCGCTGGTCGGCAGCGGTTGCAGCAGCGCACCAAAACCCAATGCTGAAACGATGAGCCTCAACACCGCTACTCAATATTGCTCCACACACGGCGGCATAGCATTTGGGGGATTCTGGCTCAAATCTGCTTCGGATTTTGGCTTTCGCTGCAACGACAAGTCCGAATGCCAGAAACTTCCCAACACCCAACTGCAGTGCGTGACCGGTGACGAAAAGAAAGCCAATGATGCACAGCGCCGTCAATTGGTTCTCGACGACTTATCGCCAAATGGAAATGGTAAGCTGAATCAATGGACAAAAAGTTTTATCGCCCGTTGGCAACCACTATGCCCTGCTTTTGATAGCCTGTGTCGCAACGCCATTGCCAATGCAGGCGGGGCGGTGCGTAATAAAGCGCGCGCGCAGTTCGATGCAAAACCGGATGAAATAGTCAGCTATTTTCAAGCAAGCGCTATAGCTAAAGCGGAAGCAGAGAAGGCAGGGTTTGCTGCCGTCGAAGAAGCGCGCTTTCGCCTGCTGCCGTCCATATGGGCAGGAAATATGGATTTGCGCGGCCAGAACCAATGCCTTGACCAGCAATGTCGCAACGAGATCGCAACATTGCGCGATACAATTTTGCAGACCGTGACTGGTCAGCACAAAACGAAGCCTAACGCGACTTATGCCAGCATGGGTAGTTTGTACGCATCCGCAGATACTACGGCTCGCGGTTACATTGTCGCTTCGCTGAACCGTGCAGGCAAGAAGCCGGTAGGGAGCAGCCCTGTAACCGGGTCCGCCCCGCCTCGGCTGGCACCGCAGCCTCTGCAAGGTCCCACGCCTACTACTCCCCAGCGCCCGTTATCGGCTTCGGTGGGCAGTGGTCAGATGGCCCCTGCTGACCCAGCAACTGCGCCAAATGTTCCAGTCGTGGCCAAACCGGCCCGGCGCGTCACGGTTCCAACACCCGCACCGCGTGAACCCGCACAAGGCGATGAACCCGCGACAGCCGGTGGCCGCCCACCACGAGAACATTGATGCCACATACAAAAGGGGACGAAAACAACCGTTTCCGTCCCCCTTTCTAAAAGCTCAAAATGAATCGCCGACTAGGCCGCTTCGTCCATATCCACATCAACCGGGCCCGAATCCTGACCCTTGGCGCTGGTGTCGCGGTCGACCAATTCAATGATCGCCATCGGCGAAGCGTCCGAAGCGCGGTAACCGGCCTTGATGATACGGGTGTAACCGCCGTTGCGGTCTGCATAGCGCGTGGCAAGCACGTCGAACAACTTGGCGAGTTGGACGTCGTCCATCAGGCGGCTCTGCGCCAGACGGCGGTTCGAAAGGCCGCCCTTCTTGGCAAGCGTAATCAGCTTTTCAACATAGGGGCGAAGTTCTTTCGCCTTGGCAACGCCGGTGGTGATCTGTTCGTGCTTGATCAGCGAAGCCGCCATGTTGCGCAACATCGCGATGCGATGGCTGCCGGTGCGGTTCAGTTTACGTTGGCCTACTTTATGGCGCATATTTCATTCCTTCGTTCGTAAGGGGGCCGTGCAAGGTACCCCAGTCCAGGCCGTTTGACGGGTGGCCCTTTTCCCTGCCCCGTCACCCCTGCGAAGGCAGGGGCCGCTGGAGGCATGGCGTAAACATAAAGCGGCCCCTGCATTCGCAGGGGCGACGCCTTCTTAACCCAAAAGCTCTTGCTCGAGCTTCTTGGCCATTTCTTCGATATTCTCAGGCGGCCAGCCGGGGATGTCCATGCCGAGGCGCAGACCCATCGACGAAAGGACTTCCTTGATTTCGTTGAGCGACTTGCGGCCGAAATTCGGCGTGCGCAGCATCTCGGCTTCGCTCTTCTGAACGAGGTCGCCGATATAGATGATGTTGTCGTTCTTGAGGCAGTTGGCCGAACGGACCGAAAGCTCCAGCTCGTCGACCTTCTTGAGGAGGTAACGGTTGAGCTGGTTGGCGTCCGATTCCTCGCTCGAGGCCGGAGCGGCAGCGAGACCGATCATCGGCGACGAAGCAGCCATCGACTCTTCGAAGTGGACGAAGACCTGCAGCTGGTCCTGAAGGATGCGCGCTGCATAAGCGACGGCATCTTCCGGGGTTACCGTGCCGTCGGTTT
This sequence comes from uncultured Sphingorhabdus sp., assembly GCA_937873665.1. Next base: position 16,401 of record CALMYW010000460.1, on the reverse strand, counting down.
CAACGGTCAGGTTCAGCTTATCGAAGTCCAGTTCCTGGCCAATACGCGCATTGTCGATCTTGTAAGCGACCTGGCGGACCGGCGAGTAAAGCGAGTCAACCGGGATGAGGCCGATCGGAGCGTCTGCCGGACGGTTGGCAACAGCAGGAACATAACCCTTGCCGGTGTCAGCAGTGATTTCCATGTTCAGCGTTGCACCTTCGTCGAGGTGGCAGATGACCAGATCAGGGTTCATCACCTGGATGTCACCGGTGACAGCGATGTCGCCAGCCTTCACGGTAGCGGGGCCGGTAGCCGAAAGCTGCATGCGCTTCGGGCCTTCGCCCTCCATCTTCAGGGCAACCTGCTTGATGTTCAGAACGATATCGGTCACGTCTTCACGCACGCCGGCAAGCGACGAGAATTCGTGAAGGACATTTTCGATCTTGATCGAGGTGATCGCTGCGCCCTGCAGCGACGAGAGCAGCACGCGGCGCAGCGCGTTGCCGAGCGTCAGGCCGAAGCCACGCTCGAGAGGTTCGGCGACGAAGGTTGCCTTGCGACGTGCGTCGCCAGCGGGCTTCACTTCGAGGCCCATGGGCTTTTTCAGTTCCTGCCAGTTCTTCATGTTGACGGACATGGATTTCCCCTAGGTTGGGCGGGATCGGTGTATTGGTGCACCTTACCGAACCGCCTTGAAAATAAAGGACGCGAACCGGATGGCCCGCACCCTTGAAACGGCTTCAGACGCGGCGACGCTTGGAAGGACGCACGCCATTGTGCGGAATCGGCGTCACATCGCGGATCGAAGTGATGGTGAAGCCGACGGCCTGCAAAGCGCGCAGGGCGCTCTCGCGGCCCGAACCGGGACCCTTCACTTCGACTTCGAGCGTGCGGACGCCATGTTCCGCAGCCTTCTTGCCAGCGTCTTCTGCAGCTACCTGGGCAGCATAGGGAGTCGACTTGCGGCTGCCCTTGAAGCCCATCATGCCTGCCGACGACCAGCTGATGGCATTGCCCTGTGCGTCGGTGATGGTGATCATCGTGTTGTTGAAGCTGGCGTTGACGTGGGCAACACCTGCCGAGATATTCTTGCGTTCGCGCCGTTTGATGCGCTGTGGTTCGCGTGCCATTTTGCTCTATCCTGTCTGTATCTGGGAAAAGCTGCGGAGACCCGCGCTTACTTCTTCTTGCCGGCGATGGGCTTCGCCTTGCCCTTGCGGGTGCGCGCATTGGTGTGCGTGCGCTGACCGCGGACAGGAAGACCCTTACGATGACGCAGGCCGCGATAGCATGCGAGGTCCATCAAACGCTTGATGTTCATCGCAGTGTTACGGCGAAGGTCACCTTCGACGGTGTGGTCGGCATCGATCGTTTCGCGGATCTTCAGGACTTCAGCGTCCGAAAGATCCTGCACCCGGCGGGTGTGATCGATTCCCAGCTTGTCGGCAATTTCGACCGCCTTGGTGCGGCCAATGCCATGGATGTAGGTGAGCGCAATGATAACGCGCTTATTGGTAGGTAGGTTAACCCCGGCAATACGTGCCAATTTCTTGCTCCTTGCTCCACAAAACCCCGAAAGGTTTTATCTCAACGCGAAAGTGTTGGGCCGACAACGCAGAAAAAACCAGCGGGCGCAAAAAAGCGCTGCTGGTTTTACCAGTGTGTCGGATGCACCCCCTTTACGGTGAGTCGGGCAGGGTGTCAAGCCGCCCGCTACCGCGCTTTTCACTACTCAGCCGGTGCCCTTGGTCCGTGTCTTTCCAGCCTCGGCATTATCTTCGATGAACTGGATTATTTTGGTCGCGATATCCTTGTTGGTTGCCTTTTCGATACCCTCAAGACCGGGCGAGCTGTTCACTTCCATGATCACGGGGCCGTGGTTCGACCGCAACATGTCGACACCGGCTACATTAAGGCCCAACGCCCGCGCGGCGCGGACAGCGGTCGAACGCTCCTCGGGTGTAATCTTGATCGCACTGGCCGTCCCGCCGCGATGCAGGTTAGACCGGAAATCATCATCCGCACCTTGCCGTTCCATCGCCGCGACAACCTTGTTGCCGATAACAAAGGCGCGAATGTCGGCGCCTTTGGCTTCCTTGATGAATTCCTGAACGAGGATGTTCACATTCGCGCCGCGAAAGGCTTCGATCACCGAACGTGCGCTGTTTTCGGTTTCGGCTAATACCACCCCGATACCCTGCGTTCCTTCGAGCAGTTTGATAACCACCGGCGCACCGCCGACCATCTGGATAACTTCACCGGTCTGGCGCGGATCATGTGCGAAAGCTGTTACAGGCAGTCCGAGTCCCTTGCGCGCCAAAATCTGCAGGCTGCGCAGCTTGTCGCGCGACCGGCCGATCGCAACGCTTTCATTGAGCGACCAGATCTTCATCATCTCGAACTGGCGCAACACGGCAAGACCGTAAAATGTCACCGAAGCCCCGATACGCGGGATGACCGCGTCGTAGCGCTTGATCTTCTCACCCTGATAATAGGCTTCGGGCCGGTGCGAGGTGATGTTCATCGTCACCCGCAACGTGTTCAATATATCGATGTCGTGCCCCCGCGCCCGAGCCGCTTCGGCAAGGCGTTGGTGCGAATAAAGCCCGGCATTGCGCGCGAGCATTGCGATTTTCATTTTTCCTCCAATGGTGCGGGCTTTCCCAGCACCCATTTTCGTCCGCTGTTCACCAGCATCAACCCGCGCCTTAAAGCCCGTCGCCCGATCAAGACGGGAAAGGCCATCGACCGCCGGTTCGCCAGTGTCAGTTCAGATTTCCAACATAATTTACCCAGGCAGATTTGCGTTTCGATGACAAAGCGGTGCTGCTTTTCCCCGTTCGAGCTGCGCACCTGGCGCCGGTCTACCAAGGGGGCTTCGAAGCGGCGCGGTGTGTCGCCCGGAAAGGGACGAAACCAGAATTCAACCCATTCCCTGCCCTCGCGTTCGAATGGCCTCACCCGTGTGGCATGGATCGACGATGTGGCGGCCCCTGTATCCATCTTGGCATGGATTGCGGAGAGACCAAGGCCCGGCAGGTCGACCAGTTCACACCAACCGATTTCGGCTTTCGCGCGCACTGGCTTTTTGCGCCGCATGCGGGGCGGTGAGGATGGATCGACCATGATCAGGGATTATTCTGGCTGATCGGCGCTTTCGGCGTCGTCTGCCTCGACTTGCTCGGGTTTGCCAAGCTTGGGCTCAGGCTCGATAGCATCGACTGCCGCGTCAAGATCAGTTTTTTCCCCGGCTTTTTTGGGGTCGGCTTTGGTAGGTGCCTTGGCATCGGCCTTCTTGGTTTCTTCCGGTGCCTCACCCGTTTCATTGCCGACAACCTTACCAAGCGGCTTGATCATCCGGTCAAACTGTTCGCGCAGCACCGCATCCACGGCAGGCCCGATGTCTGCGGTTTTAAAACGCATATAGCCACCGACAACATAGGAGAAACTGACCCGCGTTCCGGATCCGCTCTTCAAAGGTTCCATGGCAATAGTCAAAGTTCCTGTCGCCGCCTCGGCCTGCAGCGGACCGAGACTGCCGCGCATCCTAAGGACCTTGCCGGGTTGCGAGAACAGGACGCGCATATGCTCGACGCTGCCCTTGGTGGCGACTTTGCCGTCCTTGTCCTTTTCCTGAAACAGTTCGCAGAAACAGCCGCCGGCTTGTGGATCGATGTAAAAACCTTCAGTGCTGCCAGACCAGCTGTGCGCCGGGTTCCACCAGTCTTTGGGGGCGAGTAGGCGTTTCCAGACATCTTCCGGCTTCGCCAACACATCGGCAGCATGCAATGTCGAAAAGCCCTGTTCGGTCATGGTTTTGACCTCTGCCTGTGCAGGGGTCGCGAAAAGCGCCAGCAAGGTAGCGCCAGATATAATAGGTTTGATCATGCGCCCTGATAGCCGTGCAGCCCCCTGCTCGGCAATGTAGATTGCGATGGAAATGCGGGCTCAGCCCAATATGGCGGCGATCGCCTTGGTTACGTCGTCGATATCAGCCATGCCGTCGACCTTGCTAACCAACCCACGGGCTTCGTAGATCGGCAGTATCGGTTCGGTCTTGACGCGATACTCAGCCATGCGCGTGCGGACGGTTTCTTCATTATCATCCGGTCGGCGCTTGAATTCGCTCGATCCGCACTTGTCGCAGACGCCGTCTTTGGCAGGCTTCTTGAACGTGTCGTGATAGCCTTCGCCGCAATTGGCGCAGGTGAAACGACCGACGATGCGCTCGACCAGCGCGTCTTCGTTGACCGCAAGTTCGATAACATGGTGCAGGGTGCGATTGCGCTCTTGCAAAATGCTGTCCAGCGAATGCGCTTGCGCATCGGTCCGCGGATAACCGTCAAAGATCACGCCGGTTTCGGGTGCCAATTTATCAAGCGCGTCGCCGATGATACCAGAGACGATTTCGTCCGAAACCAGCTCACCCGCATCCATCACCGCCTTGGCCTTCAGGCCTGTTGGCGTTCCAGCCTTGACCGCAGCCCGGAGCATGTCACCGGTCGACAGCTGCACCATGGCGCGGGTGTCGACCAAAATACCTGCCTGCGTGCCCTTGCCGGCACCCGGAGGGCCGAGAAGAATGATGTTCAGCGTTTTGCTCACTTTGCCCCGTCCCTTGTTTTCATTGCGCTTGCTGAATCAGCGTCCGCGATTGCCCTTGAGTTTCGCTTTTTTCAGCAGATCGCCATATTGGTGCGCCATCAGATGGCCCTGGATCTGTGCGATCGTGTCAACCGTAACGTTCACGAGAATCAGCAGGCTGGTCCCGCCCAGAACGAAAAACTGCGTCTGGCCGGTCTGCCCCATCATGAAGTCAGGAAGCAGACAGACCAAAGTCAGATAGGCAGCGCCCAAAACGGTGATGCGCGTCAGCACATAATCCAGATAGTCCTGCGTATTCTTGCCAGGGCGGATGCCAGGAATGAACCCACCGGCCTTTTTCAGATTTTCAGCCGTTTCTTCGGGGTTGAAGACAACCGCGGTGTAGAAGAAGCAGAAGAAGACAATGCCGAGGCCATAAAGCAGCAGATAGACGGGCTGGCCATGCTGCAGCCATTGCAGCAACTGGATGATGAAATCGCCGCTCGCGCTTTCGCCCGCGACCTGATTACCGCCCAACTGGCTGATCGTCACCGGCAGCAGCAGAAGCGACGATGCAAAGATCGGCGGGATGACGCCTGCGGTGTTCAACTTCAGCGGCAGGTGGCTGCGATCCGCCTGCATCATGCCGCGCTGCGTTGCCCGCTTGGGATATTGCACCAACACACGCCGCTGGGCACGTTCAAAGAAGCAGATGAGCAGTGTCAAGCCAACGAACATCGCGATGAAGCCAACAACGATCACCCCACTGATCGAGCCAGTACGTCCGCCTTCAAGCAAATTGGCGACAAGGCGCGGCATCTGCGCGACGATACCCGCCATGATGATCAGCGAAATACCATTGCCGATACCCCGCGAGGTAATCTGTTCGCCCAGCCACATCAGGAACAATGTACCACCAATCAGGCTGATGGTTGCAACGATGCGGAACATCAGGCCCGGTTCAACAACCGCGCTGATACCATTCGCAGCCGACAACGATTCAAGGCCAGCGGCCAAGAAATAGCCCTGTACGGCGGTCAGCAATACAGTGCCATAACGCGTGTACTGGTTGAGCTTCTTGCGCCCGCTTTCGCCTTCTTTCTTGATCGCCGCGAGCGTAGGCGACAGCGAAGCAGCCAACTGCACAACGATCGACGCAGTAATATAGGGCATCACGCCGAGCGCGATGAGGCTCATGCGCTCAAGCGAACCGCCCGAGAAAGTGTTGAAGATATCGAGTACGCCGCCGGCGGCGTTGTTCGCATAAAGCGCAGCCTGTGCGATCGGATCAACGCCCGGCAGCGGGACGAAGCTCAACAGACGAAACACGATCAGCGCACCGATGGTGAACCAGATGCGGCTCTTAAGATCGGTGGCTTTTCCGAAGTTCGAAAAATTTACGCCGGATGCCATTTTGTCGGCTCGCGATGCCATGAAATAACTTTCCCTTGATTCCCGATTGCTGCGCTAGCCGTTGCGGCGGGAGCAATCTACCCCGAATTCACATGTCGATGTTTCCGAAGCCCGGAAACACCAAACCCCGCAGCCCATATCGGCCAGAGCCAATATCGGGACGCGGGGTCTATTGCACAAGAGGACTATGCCTCTTTAATCACTTGGCCTTCTTGGCGCTGCCCTTCTTCTCGGCAGCTTTTTCGGCCGCAGGCTTCACGGTCAGGATTTCAACCTTGCCGCCAGCCTTTTCGACAGCTTCGACAGCAGCCTTCGATGCGCCGGCAACCGAAAGATTGACCTTCGCAGTCAGAGTACCCTTGGCGAGAATACGGACGCCGTCCTTGCCACCACGCGACAGGCCAGCAGCCTTAAGCGCAGCCTGATCAATGACAGCCTTGGTGTCGAGCTTCTTCGCGTCGATGAACTTCTGAATCATGCCCAAATTCACTTCGGCATAATCCTTGGCGAAGATGTTGTTGAAGCCACGCTTCGGAATGCGCATGTGAAGGGGCATCTGACCACCTTCAAAGCCCTTGACGGCTACGCCCGAACGGCTCTTCTGACCCTTTTGGCCGCGGCCAGAGGTCTTGCCTTTGCCCGAACCGATACCACGGCCAACGCGCATCTTGCGATGACGTGCGCCTTCATTATCACGGATGTCATTCAGTTTCATGTCTTGCACTCGCTTTCGCTTTGTTTCGCGCCTGAAAATAGGGACTGTCTCTATTTTCCCTCCCCCGCAAGCGGGAGAGGGTATTATTTTAGCCGATTACTTCGACCATGTGCCGCACGGAGCGGATCATGCCGCGCACTTCGGCGGTGTCTTCAAGTTCGACCACCTTGTGCATCTTGTCGAGGCCCAGACCCTGCAGCGTCTTGCGCTGAACGGCGGGGCGGCGGATCGGCGAACCGGTCTGCTTGATCTTGATTTTCGCCATGTCGAATTACTCCGTAATAGCTTCGGCGTCGGCTTCGGCAGTCTTGCTGCCACCGCGGCCGAGAAGGTCGGCGATTTTCTTGCCGCGACGCTGCGCCACCGATTTGGGGCTGGTCTGTTCGGACAGGGCCGCAAAAGTGGCGCGGACCATGTTATACGGGTTCGACGTGCCGATTGACTTGGTCACCACATCGGCAACACCAAGGCTTTCGAACACGGCGCGCATCGGACCGCCAGCAATGATACCGGTACCGGCAGGTGCCGAACGGACATAGACATTGCCTGCGCCGAAACGACCGGTGCCGTCATGATGCAGCGTGCGACCATCTTTCAACGGAACGCGGATCATTTTCTTTTTCGCAGCAGCGGTCGCCTTGTTGATGGCTTCCGGCACTTCGCGCGCCTTGCCATGGCCAAAGCCAACGCGGCCCTGGCCATCGCCGACCACGACGAGAGCGGCAAAACCGAAGCGCTTACCGCCCTTGACGGTTTTCGAAACGCGGTTGATGTGGACGAGCTTTTCGATCGTGCCATCATCTTCCTTTTCCTCGCGCGGACGACGATCATCGCGACGGCCACGGCCGCCACCTTCGCCACGTCCACGACCACGGCCGCGACGGCCGCCTTCTGCTTCAACCGCTTCCGGAGCAGCTGCGTCGACGACGACGTCTTCGTTGGTGTTGTTTTCGTCAGCCATCATCAGAACTCCAGCCCACCTTCGCGGGCAGCATCGGCCAGCGCCTTGACGCGGCCATGGAACAGGAAACCACCACGGTCGAAGACGACGCTGGTCACGCCAGCCTTCTTCGCAGCTTCTGCAACGCGCTTACCGACTTCGGCGGCGGCAGCAGAGGTCGAACCGTTCTTGGTCTTGACCGCCTTGTCGTTGGTCGAAGCCGAAGCCACGGTCACACCCTTGGAGTCATCGATGACCTGGGCATAGATGTGGCGACCGGTGCGGTGCACCGAAAGACGGGGACGTCCGGCAACCTGCGCACGCAGTTTCGAACGAACGCGCTGGCGGCGCTTTTCAAAGAGAGACAGTTTAGCCATGGCTTATTTCTTCTTCCCTTCTTTGCGGAAGATATATTCGCCGCGGTACTTGATGCCCTTGCCCTTATAGGGTTCCGGCTTGCGCCAGCGACGGATTTCGGCAGCAACCTGCCCAACCTTCTGCTTGTCGATCCCGATGATTTCCACCGTGGTGTTATCCGGGGTCTTGATTTCAATGCCTTCCGGAACGTCGAAGTTCACGTCATGGCTGTAACCGAGTTGCAGCTTCAGGATCTTGCCCTGGGCTGTTGCACGATAGCCAACGCCGGTGATTTCGAGCACCTTGGTGAAACCATCGGTCACGCCCGTGACCAGGTTCTGCACCAGCGTGCGCTGCATGCCCCAGAATGCGCGAGCTTCCTTGCTCTTGTTCGCAGGCATAACTGACACGCCTTCGTCCTTGATTTCATAGGAAATCAGGTCGCTCATCGGCATGGTGAGTTCGCCCTTCGGGCCCTTCACCGACAAGGTGCCATCACCGATGCTGGCGGTCACGCCAGCCGGAATGGCAACGGGTTTCTTACCAATGCGGCTCATCAGAACACCTCCGCCAGGATTTCACCGCCGACATTTTGGGCGCGTGCTTCGGCGTCCGAAAGCACACCCTTCGGTGTGGAAACGATGGTGATGCCTAGGCCATTGCGGACAACGGGAAGCTCGGTGCTGCCCGAATAGACGCGGCGGCCGGGCTTCGAAACGCGTGCAACATGCTGGATCGCAGGCTGGCCTTCGAAATATTTCAGCTCGATGCGCAGGCCCTTGTGGGCGCCCAGTGCTTCTTCGCTGTAACCACGGATATAGCCTTCGCGCTGCAGCACGTCGAGGACGCGGGCACGCAGCTTCGACGCGGGCGAAAGCACAGAGTCTTTCTTCGCGCGCTGGCCGTTGCGGATGCGGGTGAGCATATCACCCAAAGGATCGGTCAATGCCATTTTCTCTATCCCTTACCAGCTCGATTTCGTCACGCCGGGGATCAGGCCCTTATTGGCCAGATCGCGCAACTGGATACGGCAGAGCCGGAATTTGCGGTAGTAAGCGCGCGGACGGCCCGTGGTTTCGCAACGGTTGCGAACGCGGGTCGGGTTGCCATTGCGCGGGATCTCGGCCAGTTTCAGGCGCGCGATCAGACGCTCGCTTTCGTCCTTCGACTCGTCATTGGCTATTGCCTTCAGCCGAGCATATTGACCGGCATATTTCTTGACGAGCTTCTTACGACGCTCATTTTTATTAATGGAACTCAGTTTCGCCATGACTTAAGTTCTCGTCCTTTCTGACAAGAGGGCGGGAGCTGCGATTTTACGCTGCTTCCTTTTCCTCTGCTTGTTCTTGCGGGAAGGGGAAACCAAACAGGCGAAGAAGCTCACGGGCCTCATCGTCGCTGTTTGCGGTGGTGGTTACGATTACGTCCATACCGCGAACGGTATCGATCGAATCATAGCTGATTTCCGGGAAGATGATCTGCTCTTTCAGGCCCATGGCAAAGTTGCCGGCGCCGTCAAAGCTCTTCGGGTTCAGGCCACGGAAGTCGCGGATGCGGGGCATTGCGATCGTGACGAGACGGTCCAGAAATTCGTACATGCGGGCACCGCGCAGCGTCACCTTGACGCCAATCGGCATGCCTTCGCGCAGTTTGAAGCCTGCGATCGACTTGCGGGCACGCGTGACAACCGGCTGTTGGCCAGCAATCAGCTTCATTTCCTCAAGAGCGGTCGTAACCTTCTTCTTGTCTTGCGAGCCTTCGCCGACGCCCATGTTGAGCGTGATCTTTTCGATCTTCGGAACAGCCATGCGGTTGGTATAGCCGAACTTTTCGGTCAGGGCCTTGACGACGGCATCGTCATAGCGCTGCTTCATGCGCGGGGTGTATTTTTGATCAGCCATCGATCTTCTCCCCGGTTTTCACGGCGACGCGAGTCTTCTTGCCGTCTTTGCCGGTTTCAATGCGAACGCGGCTCGGCTTGCCATTCTTGTCGGCAATCGCAACGTTCGAGATATGCAGCGGGGCTTCGAAACGGTCGAGGCCGCCCTGCGGGTTTGCCTGGCTCGGCTTGCGGTGACGCACGGCAACATTGACGCCCGACACGACGACTTTCGACGCCTTCGGATCGACGCGGGTGACTTCACCAGTCTTGCCCTTGTCCTTGCCGGCGAGCACGACAACCGTGTCGCCCTTTTTGATTTTCGCCATAGCCATGATTACAGCACCTCCGGTGCCAAGCTGATGATTTTCATGTGGTTCTTGGCACGCAGTTCACGAACTACGGGGCCAAAGATACGGGTGCCGATCGGCTCCTTGTTGTTACCGATAAGCACGGCAGCGTTGGAGTCGAAACGGATAACCGAACCGTCGGGACGGCGGATGTCCTTGCGGGTGCGAACGATGACGGCCTTGTGCACGTCGCCCTTCTTCACCTTGCCGCGCGGCTGGGCTTCCTTTATCGACACCACGATGATGTCGCCAACGCCAGCGGTACGACGCTTGGAACCGCCGAGAACCTTGATGCACTGGACGCGCTTGGCGCCGCTGTTGTCAGCCACATCGAGATTGGATTGCATCTGAATCATGGATCAACCCTCCGCGAGTTCGGCTGCAGCCTCGGGTGCGGCACCAACGCGCTCCACCAGAGTCCAGGTCTTGTTCTTCGAGATCGGCGCACATTCCTGGATGCGAACCACTTCACCGGCTTTCGCGGTGTTGGCTTCATCATGCGCGTGATACTTCTTCGAACGACGGATGATCTTGCCGTAAAGCGGGTGCTTCACCTTGCGCTCAACGAGCACAACGACCGTCTTGTCGTTCTTGTCGGACACCACGGTGCCGGTAAGAATACGTTTAGGCATCGGTTGTGCTCCTTATGCCGATTGCTTCGCGGCGCTTGCACGCTCGCTCTGCAGGGTTTTGATGCGCGCGATATCTCGGCGCACTTCGCGGATGCGAGCCGGCTTTTCCAGCTGACCGGTAGCGCCCTGGAAGCGCAGATTGAACTGCTCACGCTTCAGTTCGCCAAGCTGGGCTGCCAGCTGGTCGTCGGTCTTGACGCGCAGGTCTTCAGTCTTGCTCATCCTTCGGCTCCCAGATGCGAGGTGTCGCCAAGACGGGCAACAACCTTGGTCTTGATGGGCAGCTTCATCGCCGCGCGGCTGAATGCCACGGCAGCAATCTGGCCCGGAACACCGTCGAGTTCAAACAGGATGCGGCCAGGCTTAACCTTGGCTGCCCAATATTCGACGGAACCCTTGCCCTTACCCTGACGGACTTCGGCAGGCTTTTTCGATACGGGAACATCCGGGAACACTCGGATCCACAAACGTCCCTGACGCTTGATGTGACGGGTGATCGCACGACGGGCCGCTTCGATCTGGCGCGCAGTGATGCGTTCCGGCTCCAGCGCCTTGAGGCCATACGAACCGAAGTTCAGATCGGTACCACCCTTGGCATTGCCAGAGATGCGGCCCTTGAACTGCTTGCGGAACTTGGTTTTCTTAGGTTGCAACATGATGCTTGCCTATTCCCTTATCAGCGACGGTGATCAGACTGCGGGCGAACGCCCGAGGTCTGCGCTTCCATCATCAAGCGGTCGGTCGCCATCGGGTCATGACCAAGGATTTCACCCTTGAAGATCCAGACCTTGATACCGATGATGCCATAAGCGGTTAGCGCTTCGGCCTCGGCATAGTCGACATTGGCGCGCAGAGTGTGCAGCGGAACACGACCTTCGCGATACCATTCGACGCGCGCAATTTCAGCACCGCCCAAACGACCACCGCAGGTGATCTTGATGCCTTCTGCACCCAAACGAAGCGCCGACTGCACCGCACGCTTCATGGCGCGGCGGAAGGCGATACGACGGATGAGCTGATCAGCAACACCCTGAGCGACGAGCTTGGCGTCGATTTCAGGCTTGCGGATTTCGACGATGTTGAGGCTGACGTCGGCATCGGTGTACTTACCAATGGCCTTTTTCAGCTTCTCGATGTCGGCACCCTTTTTGCCGATGATCACGCCGGGGCGCGCCGCATAGATCGAAACGCGGCACAGCTTCGCCGGACGCTCAATCACCACCTTGGAGATCGCAGCCTGGGGCAGCGTCTTCATGATGAACTTGCGGATGTTGATATCTTCCAGCAACATGCGGCCATAGTCCGCACCTTCGGCGTACCAGCGGCTGTCCCACGTGCGGTTGATCTGCAGGCGGAGGCCGATCGGATTGCTCTTCTGACCCATGATTAAGCCTCTTCTTCCTGTTCGCGAACGACGATGCGCAGGCGGCTGAACGGTTTCAGGATGCGGGTCGACTTGCCGCGGCCACGAGCGTGGAAACGCTTCATGGTCAGCGCCTTGCCGACACTTGCCTCGGCAACGACAAGGCTGTCGACGTCGAGATTGTGGTTGTTTTCCGCATTGGCGATGGCCGAAGCCAGCACCTTCTTCGCATCAACAGCCATTGCACGCTTCGAGAAGGTGAGGATGTTGAGCGCTTCTTCGACCTTGCGGCCACGGATCAGCGCAGCAACAAGGTTGAGCTTCTGCGCGGAACCACGGATCGTGGTGCCAACAGCCAAAGCTTCCTTTTCGCCAACGCGGCGGGGGGCGGCTTGCTTACCCATTAGCGTTTGCCCTTCTTGTCTGCGCCGTGACCGTGATAGGTACGGGTGGGCGCGAACTCGCCCAGCTTGTGGCCGACCATGTCTTCGTTGACCGAGACAGGGACGAACTTGTGGCCGTTATAGACGTTGAACGTCAGGCCGACGAACTGCGGGAGGATCGTCGAGCGGCGCGACCAGGTCTTGATCGGCGCTGCGCTGTTCGCATCCTGCGCGGTTTCTGCTTTTTTCAGCAGATACAGGTCGACAAAGGGACCTTTCCAGACGGAACGAGCCATGACTTACCTCTTCTTCTTCGCATGACGCGACCGGATGATCATCTTGTCGGTCGACTTGTTGGAGCGAGTACGTGCACCCTTGGTCGGCTTGCCCCATGGCGTCACCGGATGGCGACCGCCAGAGGTACGGCCTTCACCACCGCCGTGCGGGTGGTCGACCGGGTTCTTCGCAACACCGCGGGTCAGGGGCTTGATGCCCTTCCAGCGGTTGCGACCAGCCTTGGCGAGCGTGGTGTTCGAGTTGTCGGGGTTTGAAACCGCGCCAACCGTGCCCATGCAGCTGCCCAGGATGTAACGCTGTTCACCCGAATTCAGGCGAACGATGACCTTGCCGCCATCACGTCCGACGAGCTGCACATAAGTGCCTGCCGAACGGGCGATCTGACCGCCCTTGCCCGGCTTCATCTCGACATTGTGGCAGATGGTGCCAACCGGCATCTGCGACAAAAGCATCGCATTACCCGGCTTTACGTCGGTCTTTTCGCCGGCAACAACGGTGTCGCCTACGTTCAAACGCTGCGGTGCGAGGATATAGGCCAACTCGCCGTCCGAATATTTCACCAGTGCGATGAAAGCCGTACGGTTGGGGTCATATTCCAGACGTTCGACGGTTGCCGGCATATCCCATTTCCGACGCTTGAAGTCGATAATGCGATATTTCTGCTTGTGACCGCCACCGATGCCACGCGAGGTGACATGGCCCTTGTTGTTGCGACCACCGGTCTTGCGCTTGCCTTCGGTCAGCGCCTTGACGGGGCCGCCCTTATAGAGGCTCGAACGGTCGACAAGCACGAGGCCGCGACGCGCCGGGCTGGTTGGTTTGTAGCTCTTGAGTGCCATTTTCCTGCCCTTAGATACCGGTGGTGACGTCGATCGACTGGCCTTCAGCCAGGGTCACGACGGCCTTTTTGACGTCGGTGCGGGTGTAGGGCTTGCCCTTCCACCGCTTGGTCTTGCCCTTTTGGACAAGCGTGTTGACGCCCTTCACCTTGACATCGAACAATGCTTCAACCGCAGCCTTGATCTGCGGCTTGGTGGCATCGCCCGCTACCTTGAAAACAACGGCGTTGTTTTCCGAAAGCAAAGTTGCCTTCTCCGTGATGTGCGGCGCAACGATCACGTCATAATGACGGACGTCGATTGCTTCTTTCTTAGCCATTGAAACGGGCCTCCAGCTTTTCAACCGCGGCACGGGTCAGGACCAGCGTGTCATGCTTCAGGATGTCATAGACGTTGGCGCCCACAGCGGGGAGCACATTGACGCCGACGAGATTTGCCGAAGCTTTGCGGAAATTGTCGTTCACGCCTTCACCGTCGATGACGAGGGCTGTCTTGCCAAAGCCAAGCTTTGCAATCTGGCCGGCAAGCGCCTTTGTCTTGCCTTCCTTCACATCGAGGTCTTCAAGAACGATCAGCGAGCCAGCTTTCGCCTTGCTCGACAGGGCCATTTTCAGGCCAAGCGTGCGGATCTTCTTGTTCAGCGACGGGTTGAAGTCGCGCAGGCGGGCGCCGTGCGCCTTACCACCGCCGATAAAGGTCGGTGCAGCGCGATCACCGTGACGGGCAGTACCGCCACCCTTCTGGCGACCGAACTTCTTGCCGGTGCGGGCAACATCCGAACGCTCACGGGTCGGACGAGCCGTACCGCGGGCCTTTTCACGCTGCCAGGTGACAACGCGGTGCAGAATGTCTGCACGCGGTTCGAGACCGAAGACTTCGTCGTTCAGGTCGATGTCGCCCTTTGCCTTGGCGTCGAGGGTTTGAACCTTGAGCTTCATGGCTTAGCCCTCCTTCTGTTCTTCGCCAGAGTCAGCCGCAGGTGCTTCGTCAGCGGCGGGAGCCTCCGGCGCAGCAGCTTCGGCAGCAGGTGCTTCAGCGGCAGCTTCGACTTCGGTGACTTCGGTCGCGATGACGACTTCTTCCTCGACAATCGGAGCAACATCATTGTCACCCTTCAGCGCGCCGGGGAACGGCAGGCCTTCAGGTGCAGCAACCTTCACGGCGTCCTTGACGAGCAGCCATGCATTCTTCGCACCCGGGACCGAACCCTTGACGAAGATCAGGCCGCGCGCGACGTCGGTGCGAACCACTTCAAGGTTCTGCTGCGTACGCTGACGGTCACCCATATGACCAGCCATCTTCTTGTTCTTGAACACCTTGCCCGGATCCTGACGGTTACCCGTCGAACCGTGCGCACGGTGCGAGATCGAAACACCGTGGGTAGCGCGCATACCGCCGAAGCCCCAGCGCTTCATGGCACCGGCAAAGCCCTTACCCTGGGTGTGACCGGTGATGTCCACCAGCTGGCCAGCAACGAAATGCTCGGCCGAAATGGTTGCGCCGACCGGCAGCAGGCCGTCGGCATTTTCAACGCGGAATTCAGCAACGCGAGCCTTGGGTTCGACCTGTGCCTTGGCGAATTCGCCGCGCTGCGGCTTGTTTACATTTTTCGCTTTACGGGCTCCTGCACCGAGACGGACAGCAAAATAGCCATCCTTGTCTTCGCTACGAGCACCGACCACCTGGCAGCCTTCCAGCGCCAGAACGGTGACGGGAACGTGACGGCCATCTTCATTGAAGAGGCGCATCATACCCATCTTTTTCGCGATCACGCCAGTACGCATGATCCATACTCCACTACAATGTCAGAGGCCCGGCTGGCACGATTGCCAGGAGGGCGTGACGCCTAATTCCAGCCCAAATTTTTAGCATTGCCCCGTCCGGGCTAGGCACCGGTGCCTGCCTCAGCAAACAATCCGGTAAGACGGGGAACGCGGCCCAGACTTAAAGTCTGGCGGTATTCCGTGTCTTGCTGGCGTTAAGCCAACTTGATCTGCACATCGACACCAGCAGCAAGGTCGAGCTTCATCAGCGCATCGACGGTCTGCGGGGTGGGCTGCACAATGTCGAGCAACCGCTTATATGTGCGCACCTCAAACTGCTCGCGCGACTTTTTGTCGATGTGCGGGCCGCGGTTGACGGTGAACTTTTCGATACGGGTAGGAAGAGGAATAGGGCCACGGATGAGCGCACCAGTGCGGCGAGCTGTTTCTGCGATATCACCTGTCGCCTGATCGAGGACGCGATGGTCAAAAGCCTTCAGACGAATGCGAATATTCTGCGTTTCCATGACGGACCGTATTCCTGTTTCTACCAATATCAAAGAGCGAAAACAGCCAACCCAACCTCGTATCGAAGCCGGGACAGCTGTTTGGAAATCTCAAATAAACCGCCCGCCCGAATCACTGACCCGGGCGGGATGCGCGGCCTATATTACTTCGTGATGGTGCTGACAACCCCAGAACCAACGGTGCGACCACCTTCGCGAATTGCGAAGCGCAGACCCTGTTCCATAGCGATCGGCGCGATCAGCTTAACAGCGATCGTGACGTTGTCGCCCGGCATCACCATTTCGGTACCTTCGGGAAGAATGACTTCGCCGGTGACGTCGGTGGTGCGGAAGTAGAACTGCGGACGATAGTTGGCGAAGAACGGCGTGTGACGGCC
>CALMYW010000459.1 GCA_937873665.1 uncultured Sphingorhabdus sp. | reverse complement strand
GACGCGCCCCGCGAAGCAGCAGAGCGACGGCTCATCGAACAGGACACCGCCATCAGCCGACACCACCCGCGTATTGGCCGTGCCAAAATCAATCGCGAAATCGGCCTTGCCCGCGCCGTGAAACAGTCTTCTCATCTCGGCCCGATAGCAGTTGCTCCAGGGGAAGTCTTCCGAGAGCTTTCAACCTCCTGTTGCGGGCTCAGAAATCCGATTCCTATCCCTGCCTTCGGCCTTCCTTCATTCCACTGCAAAGTCGATGGGCCAGCTTGATTTGACATACGTGAACCCAATGGCCGGACTATCAATTATCCAGGCTTCACGCCGCGCCGAAAAAGATGTCACAACAACTCGAAGCTGTCGGCACGAGCTATGTCCCACACGTTCTTGTAGAAACTGGAGTGACAGCTTCCGCTTAGCAATTCTCGTTCGGCCAGGAAGGTATGAAGTTGCGAAAACAGGCGGACCTCGGTCTGACTGACCCGACGCACCAAGTGATGCGGACCGATCTGGCTGGGATGATCGAGGCCTGCGGCGGCCAGCATTTCCGCCAGCGCATGCAGCGTATTCCTGTGAAAATTAAACACGCGTTCGGCCTTTTCGGGTACCACCAGGGCGCGCTGGAGCAGCGGATCCTGCGTCGCGACGCCGACGGGACAACGGTTGGTATTGCAGGACAGCGATTGAATGCACCCGAGGGCGAACATGAACCCTCGCGCGGCATTTACCCAGTCCGCACCCAGGGCGCGCGTCGCAGCGATGTCGAAGGCGCTGACTATCTTTCCCGCAGCGCCGATCCTGATCCTGTCGCGCAGGCCCGTGCCGACCAAGGTGTTGTGCACAAAGAGCAGGCCTTCCCGCATGGGCATGCCGAGATGATCAGAAAACTCGAGAGGCGACGCGCCTGTCCCGCCTTCTGCGCCATCGACCACGACGAAATCGGGCAGGATGCCTGTGTCCATCATGGCCTTGACCATACCCATGAATTCCCACGGCTGACCAATGCACAGCTTGAACCCGACAGGCTTGCCGCCGGAAAGCTGCCTGAGCTCCGCGATAAAGGCCATCATCTCGTTCGGCGTGGAAAAGGCACTGTGCCGGGCGGGAGAAACGCAGTCCTGGCCCATTGGCACACCGCGGGTCTGGGCAATCTCTTCTGTGATCTTGCTGGCCGGCAGAATTCCGCCGTGGCCAGGTTTGGCACCCTGGCTGAGCTTGATCTCGATCATCCTGACCTGCGGATCTGTGGCTTTCTCCTCAAAGGCTCGTGGGTCAAAGCCACCATCGGCGTTCCTGCAGCCAAAATACCCGCTGCCGATTTCCCAGATCAGATCGCCGCCATGGTGTCTGTGGTGCGGACTGATACTCCCCTCGCCGGTGTCATGGGCAAAGCTTCCCAGCTTTGCGCCCTGGTTCAGTGCAAGAATGGCGTTGGCACTCAGCGATCCGAAGCTCATCGCCGAGATGTTCAGGATGGATGCCCGGTAGGGTTGCTTACAATCGCCGCCGCCAATGTCGACGCGGAACGTGGCGGGATCACCGGGGGGAACCGGGCGGTTCGAATGCCCGATAAATTCATAGCCGCTTTCATAGACATCAAGCTGGGTGCCAAATGCGCGCTCGCTGCTTTCGTTCTTCGACCTCGCGTAGACCAGTGACCGCTGACTGCGGGAAAAGGGCAGCTGCTCATGGTCATCCTCGATCAGATACTGGCGTATCTCCGGACGAATATCCTCGAAAAACCAGCGCATACGACCAATGATCGGGTAATTGCGTCGGATCGAATGGACCGGCTGTGCGAGGTCAAACAGACCGATCAGCGCCAAGACCCCCGAAATTGCGAAGACGGAGACGGCCCAAGCCGCAGGGAGAAAAGCACCAGAAACAACAGCCGCAAGAAGGGCGCAACCAAAGACCAAAAAACGTTTAAAAAGCACTGCATGGCTCCGTCAGCACGACCACAATTGCCAGCACGGTAGCACGTCTATCGAAAAGTCGGTCACTCTCGCTTATGCACGACGCAAGCAGAAGCCCACCCCAGCGTCGGACCCAGGAAATTTCAATGACCAAGATTGACGAAAAGCTTGAACCCATCCTCGCCGAGGTGCTGCGCCGCAATGCCGGCGAAACAGAGTTTCACCAAGCCGTCATCGAGGTGCTGGAAAGTCTCGGGCGCGTGATCGCCAAGAAGCCCTATTATGCCGATCATGCCCTGATAGAGCGTCTGTGCGAGCCTGAACGTCAGATCATTTTCCGCGTGCCCTGGGTTGACGATCAGGGCCAGGTGCAGATCAATCGTGGCTTTCGCGTGCAATTCAACTCCGCGCTCGGCCCCTACAAGGGTGGCCTGCGGTTCCACCCTTCGGTCAACCTCGGGATCATCAAGTTCCTTGGGTTCGAGCAGATCTTCAAGAATGCGCTTACAGGACTGCCGATTGGTGGTGGCAAGGGCGGCTCGGATTTTAATCCGCGTGGACGCTCTGAAGGCGAGGTCATGCGTTTTTGCCAGTCATTCATGACTGAATTGCAACGACATCTGGGCGAATACACCGATGTGCCGGCTGGCGATATCGGCGTTGGCGGGCGCGAGATCGGTTACCTCTTTGGCCAGTTCAAGCGCCTGACCAATCGGTACGAAGCCGGGGTGCTGACCGGCAAGGGGCTGGTCTATGGCGGCTCACGGGCCCGGACCGAAGCCACCGGGTTCGGGGCAACCTATTTCGTCTCGAGCATGCTCGCTACCAAGGGCATGGATTTCGAGGGCCGCAAATGCGTGGTGTCGGGTTCCGGCAACGTGGCAATCTACACGATTGAAAAGATCCGGCAGTTCGGCGGCATCGTCATCGCCTGCTCGGACTCGAATGGGTACATTGTCGATGAAAATGGCATCGATCTCGATCTGGTCAAAGAGATCAAGGAGATTCGCCGCGAACGAATTTCGCAGTACGCGCGCAGGAAAGGCAACGGCACCCATTACATTGAGGGCGGTTCGATCTGGGATGTTCCATGCGATGTTGCCATGCCATCGGCCACGCAGAACGAGTTGACCGGCAAGGATGCGCGCGCATTGGTCAAGAACGGGGTGGTTGCTGTGGGCGAAGGGGCAAACATGCCTTGTACGCCCGATGCCGTCCGCGAATTCCAGGGCGCGGGAGTGCTGTTTGGACCTGGCAAGGCGGCCAATGCCGGCGGAGTTGCGACTTCAGCCCTGGAAATGCAGCAGAATGCCTCGCGCGATAGCTGGAGCTTCGAGAAAACCGAGGAACGCCTCGCCGCCATCATGCGCAACATTCATGATACCTGTGCCGAGACCGCCGAGGAATACGGCGCCCCTGGCGACTATGTTCTGGGCGCAAATATCGCAGGGTTTGAGCGTGTAGCAGCTGCCATGACAGCCTTTGGCGTCATCTAGATTCTGCATTGCCAAGGAGTGATCCGGCGTCCCGGAGTCTACCGACATCACTTCGACTTAGGGCGCCGGATCAAGAAGGAGCGAGACTCTACCTCTGAACGGTAACAATCTGGGGAGCACGTCACTGACGAAGCTGGAGCACGATCATTTCGACCTACTGGTCATGGACGAGATCGGATACCCTGCTAAATACCCCCACGCCAAATCTGGCTGCATGCGGAAGCGCTCGGCTGAACATGGACGCGAATCACCCGCAACCCCTAGCAATTCTGCGATTTTCTGGAAGAATCCGGAAGTCTGTGGAAGCTTCCGGAAAAGGGGATGGTAGCGGAGGAGGGACTCATACTTGCACGGGCAGGTTCGAATTTCTGCTATTATAAGAACCCGCCCCCCGCATGGGCATCAAACAGCTCAGCTGACCGAACATAGCCCAGCAGCACTTCGACTTTCTTGTGCCGCGACACCTCCTGCATCTTGGCTATAGTTGCTCCGGTGCGGGAAGCTTCGGTGAGGAACCCGGCCCGCAACGAATGTCCTCCCACGCTCTCCGGATCGAGCCCAACGAGCCCCGCGTATTTCTGGATCAGCCGCGCGATCGAGCGGTCCGACATGCGCCTGTCGGTCAGCCGCCCCTGCGGGTCGATCCGATAGAACAGCGGTCCTGCGCCGCTACCGCGCACCGCCAACCACACCTTGAGCCGTTCAACGGGTTTGAGTGTCTTGCCCGAGGGCACCGCGATCACCTGCCCCTCCCCCTCCTGGTCGGTCTTGGAGTGGCGCAGCGTCAGTTTCAGGCCCTTGTCCACCATTACCACATCG
>CALMYW010000458.1 GCA_937873665.1 uncultured Sphingorhabdus sp. | reverse complement strand
GCCGGTTTACCGAGTCGGATTATTAGAAGACGGCCAAAAATAAAGGAAAATGCCGGGGCAACCACAGCTAACACGACAACGCCTTGGGCAGGCCACAAATAGAGCGCCAGCACGCTGACCAGCCCGCCGACTATCCCCGCCGCAATGTTGATCTGCGCGAGGTCGCCTACGCGACGGAGTCCAGTCAGAAGTGCTACCTGCGCGCTCGCCAACACGGTGAGCGCAACTCCGATTGATAGCCACCCAACATCGTCGGCAAGTGATTCGTCCGATAGAAAAATTCGTGCGATCCAGCTCCTGCATGCCCAGAACAGGCCCGCTCCCGTGATGGCAAGCACTGTGCTTCCCAGGAACAGAGCCCGCCTAGTAGTCGCTACTGCAAGTTCCCCACGGGTATCGGCAGTTGAAGTAACTACCTGCCGCACGCCAGTTGTGGCGGTCCCAAGTGCAGCAATTGAGGCGGCGGTGGAAATCAGGTTCATAAATAGACCGACCAAACCGACGCCTGCTGGCCCCAGAACCACAGCCGCCACCTTCATCTTGGCAAGGCTCGCCAAAACGGTTACCACCTGTGATCCGCCGATCATCGCCGATGAGCGAAGGCTCGCGCGGTACGAGGAGTCGCTCAAACGGCCGCCCGAACAGCGTCGATGACCACACTCACATCGGATGGAGAAAGGTGGGGACCCATCGGGAGGCTTAGCACTTCGTCCGCCAGCGCCCTGGCAAACGGTAAGTCATCGGGGTTCAAGCCGAGTTGCTGATAGGCCGACTGCATATGAGGAGGAATCGGATAGTGGACTAGTGTGCCGACGCCCGCATCGCCGAGACGACTCTCCAATCGGTCGCGATCTGTCGAGCGGACTACATAAAGATGCCAAGCCGGATCAGCCCAATCCGGGGTGTGAGGAAGGACGACGTTGGCTTCAGACAAGCCCTTCGCGTATTCATCTGCGATCTGCCGTCGGCGATCAGTCCAACTGTCGAGGTGAGGGAGCTTAACCCGCAACACGGCAGCCTGTAGGGGGTCCAGTCGCGAGTTCACACCGGGAACCTCGTTGACGTATTTCTGTCGACTTCCATAGTTCCGCAGTATCCGGATGCGGTCCGCGATTTCAGGATCGTTAGAGGTGACCGCACCCGCGTCACCAAAAGCACCGAGGTTCTTTCCTGGATAGAAACTCCAGCACACGGCATCGCCGTGTCCACCAATGCGCCGGCCTTTGTAACGTGCACCGTGGGATTGGGCAGCGTCCTCAATAACGCTCAATCCGTACTGAGTGGCGAGCGATAGAATTGGGTCGAGGTCAGCAGGGCTTCCGTAGAGGTGGACGGGGAGAAGTGCCTTGGTGGCTGGTGTGATTGCTTCCGCCATCCGCTCAGCGCCAATCGTGTAAGTCACGGGATCTGGTTCCACTGGAACTGGCTTGGCACCCACTGCAGTAACGGCTAACCATGTCGCGATGTAGGTGTTTGAAGGGACGATCACCTCGTCACCCGGTCCGACCTCCAAGGCTCTGAGCGCTAGGGTAAGTGCATCGAGGCCGTTCGCGACACCTACCGCATGACGGGCACCGCAGTACGCCGCCCATTCGACTTCAAAGGCCTCGACCTCGGGCCCCAAGATGTACCACCCGCTGTCCAGAACACGCTGAATCGCAGCATCGATTTCATGTTTCAATTCCCGATAAGCGGCTCCTACATCAAGAAGCGGAATCACTCGGCCGAATCCATAACTGCGCTAGTGAATTCTGCATAATCGCGATAGTAGTCAGCTTCATCGAAATGGTGCGACGCCAAAACCATGCTGACCCCTCCTTGGCTGAAACTATCTAGTTCCCGCCAGACCATTCGGCCGATATACAGACCCTGTCCAGGGTCCCTCAGCCAGTATTCCTCCCTACGGTGTCCGTCATCGACAACCACTCGGAAGCTTCCAGAAAGCGCGATCAGCACTTCCTCGAATTTCCTGTGGGCATGCCCGCCTCGCAGCGCGTCGACCGGAACGTTGTAAACGTAGTAAACGCGGGCAATCTCAAAGGGTACCGTTCGCCCACTCTCAATTGGGGTCAGATCGCCACGCGGATCATGAATCTGCGGGAACTCGATTAGCCGGACCTGGTCGAGATGAGGTGTCTCGCTCAATTTTCTCATGTCCAACTTTCTTTTTAGCACCCAAGTTAGCACTATATCGGAGTTACGGCTTTCTTTAGGGACAGCACTCCAGCCACCCAAGCCGGCCCGCCTAATCCAAGTAGCCATCCAGGTCTGTTTCACTGTCGAATTCAGCCCATTCGCCCACGTATGGCGTTGCCGCAATCGCGAGTCCATCATTAGCCTCTATAGCCATCTGGAGCGTGCCGGTCATATGCATCGCGTCACGTTCCATTGTGTTCAGCGTTGAACGAAGACGTGCGACTTCGGACCATCCTTCCGGAGTAAATTTCAACAAGCCCATGTACTGGCCCTCAATCTCCTCGACGGAACGCGGCTTATTCCCTATCTCAATCAGGTAATAATCCGAAGATATCCGGAACGTTTCCGCATCCAGTAGCGGATCACCAAATCGCCGCGTCCATAGACTTAGCCAGTTCGGATCGAAGGTGACTGCGAGCGCTGCCGAACACTGCATGAGGGATTGCACGGCTTCGGGCCCGTAGAAGATGTCCGAATAGCTGACGATGCAGGAATCCGATCGGAGCCACTCGCCAGCGTATTCTAAAGAACTGACCATGTTGGTTTCGGCCCACCGCGGATTGTGAAACTCCACAAGTCCACGCCCTGTCAAGAGCTCCCGCTTGTATCCCGTAACGATGCCGATATCGTGGATTCCGGCTGCCCGCATAGCGTCAATCTGCCAATCCAACAAGGTTTTTCCGCGAACCTCGACCAGACACTTAGGTTTTTCCTCAGTCAAACTCTTCATACGGCTACCGCGCCCAGCCGCAAGAATAATTGCTTTCATTGCGCTCTACCTCCTTGGCGCTGCCTCAAACAGCGCCCTCGTCCTAGCCAAGTCGTGGGCAGAGAAAGGCAGCTCACGCTCCGGGTGCCACATCCAGCCCTCCCATCCCATGGCCGAATGACGGATCGCTTCGATGGTCCCGTCGTCGCTGCAAGCAAGCACTTCGAAGCCATCCGGACACTCTGCCAGAGCGTAATCGTGGTAACTGTTGACCTCGCCCGTGATCACCCCAGATAGACGGTGCCGGGTCCTAACGTGGCCCTGGATAGGGCTCAGTTTCGCGCCCGCCCAATGGCCGAGCATCTGCATCCCACGGCAGATTCCTAGGACGGGCAGTCCGTTTCTTTCGGCGTGGTCTAAAAGCCAACCCTCTGTGGCGTCGCGTTCCACGTGTTCGCCGATATCGTTCCCGCCCGACAACAGAACCGCCGCCGGGGAAACACTCCGAAACCAAGCATCGAGCGCTCGGTAGTCGCGTCGCCCATCAGGCATGGCGTTGTGAAGGCAGTTCGGCACAGTGACGGGGGTTTGACCAGCCGCCAGTAGGAACATGGTCATACGTTGGTCCAGCGAATCGCGCGTCTCATCACGATCGGGAAACGAATCGACCCGCTGAGTGACGGCAACGACGGTCACGCCAGGACCTCAACCCGCCGCCCCGCGCAATCTAACTCGAGGCGCTGCGCCTTGGACCAGCGGCGGTAGAGGATATCGCCAGCACCGATGACAGCCGGCAAGCCAAGTTCGCCCGCCCGGATCGCCATATGCGAATTGGCACCGCCCCAAGCCGTAATGAGACCAGCGATGGGGTAGGCGAAAAGCCAGTCGAAACCAGGATCTGCATTTGGGATACAGACGATCGCGCCAGCCAGATGCTCATGCGGTTCACAGCCTGCGACTGGGCCAATGACGTGTTTTTGGGTGATGAAATTTGGCGCTGTATCTGGCCACTCGAAGGCCCAGACGTCATCCGGTTTGGCGATCAACGGCGGAAGACTCGTTCGCAGAGTTTCGGCGTAGCGGGCCCTGCCGTATTCGATGCTTCGCAAGAACGCATCAGCTGGGTCCGTTGCCGCTACATGCAATTCTCTAAATACCGCAATATCGCAGTAGGCGAGGTCGTCGCGGCCCAACCCGTGCTCGCCACCCACCTGAACGATCAACGCCAATGCATCCGAGAGATTGCGCGTGAAGTGGAATTTCGCAAGTTCGCGAAATTCGATTCCGGCCTGCATGAAATCGAAAAGTCCAACCGGGTCAGGGTGCAGACCGTGAGTCTCCAGGAGCTTCACTATTTCGCGCATCTGCGGCAAGGTGAGAGAGAATGGCGTCACCGTCTGTGGCACGGGCGGCTTCTGACTCCAATCGAAGTAGAGTTCGGGCGCCTCGTCATAGCGGGGCGAGAGGATGTCATATGTCCCGGGACGTAGGTGCCCGTACCTCGCCAAGAAAGTCGTCTGGTCGAGCGTCGCCCGGTCACGTGCGAGTTGACCACTTACGGTCGATACGCCACCGATGAAAGCGTCGTAATCAGCTTCGGAAAAAACGCCAACCGCTACCAATGACTTGAGCATCTGCACGGCCACGAACCCCGCACGGGCAAGACCAGCGAATGGCAACGTGCCGTATCTCTTAGCGTCCTCAAGGAGCCAGTAAATACGCTCAAGAGGATCAGCGCCCGACGCCAAAAGCTCCTCACGCCGAGCGTTCAGAGTATCGAGCTTCGCTGCATCGTCCCGCCACAGGCCATCCATGGGGTGGACAATTCGATTGGTCAGCTTCCGAAGGCTATGCGCTATTGCCTCGCGCTCGTGCTTGGAAAACCCTGAATCGGCAAGACTCTCGAGCCGCTTTGGAAGATCCAGCGTATAACAGGAGAAGACGACTTCAAACTCAACCTTATCGTGCAAAGTCGGCTCCGCCAGCAACCGATCGACGTAGTGGTCCACTAACCGGCCGGCGAGTCCTTCGTCCAAGTCAGCTGGAATGAACGAATTGAAGGAAAGACGTACGTCAATGTAGGGCAGACCGAAGAAATGTGGCATCAGTGGAAAACTTCGAAGGTTACGGTAACCGTAATTGTGCCGTTGATAGGCCCATATGGAATCGGTCACCAACTCGCGGTATAAGGAGAGCGCAAGTGGTTTTGGTCGAATTCCGACTATCTCTGCCGGATTCCAATCCGGCATAACACCGTAAACCGTACGACGGCCCATCAGGAAAGGATGCGGTTGCATTCCGCGGACGACCTTCTGGTGGATACTCTCAAGCCTTGTGGCCTGGGTGTCTTCTGACTCTGACTCGCTATTCAGAATTAGCGGCCGCGCTTGCAACAACCACAACACCTCACCCTGAACTTGATCCCGGGTGAATGCGAATTCGAGATCCAAAGGAGAACCGCCGAATTGCTGAAGTAACTCCTCCAACAGAGCGATAAGTGGAGCCAACTCCGGAGGATGTGGGGCAGCACTCCGGGCAGCCTGCTGCCACACATGCCCCCCCATTCCACCGGTTACCGCTGTTGTGTCGCCACCTTCGGACCAATTGACAACGCGATACGGGGCACACGTGTTGGGGTCGTGCGAAAACGCCACACCAGAGCGAATCACGTCGGAAAGCATCGGTTGAACGAGGACTTCATCCTGTGATTGCGCTTTGCCGTAGGAGGCAATCACGTCCTCTATCGCTGACTCGAGTTCTGCGGCAGCAACATTCGGTATGGAAAGAAACGCCCCTGCATTCGAAGCCGCCGCCCCGTCCTCCCTGCCACAGCTCGATCGCACAATCCAAGGACCCTGACCTAGTGTCGCGATGATCTCACTCAGGCACGATTGTCGGTCGTCCCGCCATTCGCCCACGGTGAAGAAAGACATTGGTGCTATGCGTGCGGTCTTCAGTAACCCCTGCAGGCCAGCTAGCGTGCCGGCCTTTGTTGAGAAACGCATGCTCAACTCAAATCAACGTAACTGCGCGACCCAAATATTGGTCGAGTAGGGGATTTGAATGGCCGGCGTCCGGAGGCCATTCAGGAAGCGCTCGATCTCGCCAACTACACCGGGAAACGCATCGCCCGCCTGCCGTTCCAACGTCGCATGGGAGCGCCACGCTTCGACACATTCTTCGATGGTCTGCTGGTGCATGACCCTTGAGTCAAGGTGGACAACGGGTCCAAACAAGCCGCACGCGTCTATCTCCGCCGTCTGGTCCTCACGGCGCGTGCCGTACCCATAACCTGGGACCCGCTCTTTGATCACCTGCTCGATTCGCGCCTGGATAGGGTCGTCCAATTGTCGGTGATTCCACATGCACCCAAACCACCCGCGCGGCTTGAGGATCCGAGCAGACTCGCGGAGCGCCGCCTGGCGATCACAAACGTTGAACGAGCTGCCGAAGGTCACCATGTCGAACGAATCGTCAGCTTGACCCGTCACTTCACCCGTACCTTCATGCCAGCGGACGTCTGAGAACTTCCCGGTGCGCTTGATTCCATTCGCACGCATCGCATCATTCGGCTCGACGGCGACAACTTCCAAGTTGCGCGCGGCGAGCATCAATGTCAGGTGCGCGACACCGGCACCGACATCGCAGACGTGATCGCCTTCTTCCAGACCCGCAATCGACAGCATCGCGTCAATGGCCGCGTCGGCGTAATCTGGCCGCTTCAGGTAGGCGTCAGCAAGGGTTGTGTAATCCCACTCAGTCCTCATTGCAGATTTCTCCTTTTCACACGAATCAATAGTTCATCGGCGACTGCATCAACCGATTGCCCCCGCTCAAAATTGACCACCCAGTCCGCATCCCCCGGTTCATCTACGACTATGTCCAGTCCGGCGACGTTTCTTAGCTCACCGGAATCGAAGCGCCTGTAAATCCCTTTTGGATCACGCCGGCGGAGTTCTGCAATCGGAACTTTCAGATACACCTCAAAATATCCCGGAAGGTTCAGTCGATTCCAGGCATGAACCTCTCGGAATAGAGAAATTGTGGCTATCACAACCGTAATCCCCTGCCCAGCGATCACCCGGCACAGATGCGCATACTGCATGGCCAGCGCCAGCCTGCCCTCGCGGCCGTGGTTATCCGCATTAGCCGCGGAGGCGCCGAAGACCTCCCGTAGCTCATCACCGTCTAGCAGTACCGCGGCGCACCCCACCCCCCTCAGTCGCGCCACTACCTCGGCCGCCAATGTCGACTTCCCGGCGCCGGAGAGTCCGGTAATCCACCAAACCTCACCCCGACCAGTCAGGTCCGACTCATCCGGCCTCACAGCTTTATCCACTCGCTGCCCCACTTGCCATCGAAAAGTGCCGATAGCGTTGAGGCGACGCTATCGGCACTTGACCCCACATTAAATACAGTCTGCTCGCGATATCTCAAGATGTCTTCTGGAGTGCCTGACACCCGAATCCTACCAATAGCATCAATAAGTTCCGGAACCGACCGCGCCAAACCGCCAATTCTACCCCGATCCTCAAATTGGATTCCGCGCAGACCCTGTTCGGCGATCTCGTCGGCTGCGAAGAAAATAGTAGGGCGCAGAAAGGACAGACTGAAGGTGAAACCCGTCCCCGACAAGTCTGTCACCATTAAATCGGCCTTCGCATAGGTTTCCATATAATTCTTGGACCGGTCTATGCGGAACTTTTCGTTCAGTTTATGTCGCTCGAGAATTCGCTGGATTATACACTTATCGGCGTCATTGAACGACTCCGGGTGAGGCCTAAAGATCACCTCAAAACCCGCCGCCAGCAGTGCGTCTACAATCAAATCTCCATGAGCTCGAAGGGATGCAAGTTTTTCGTTGACTGCATAAACATGAGTAGGCGCATATACAACTGTGAAGGCGTCCGAGTCGGGAGTAGGCATCTCCCCGACCCGGCGGATCGTGAGATCCAGTTTGGGATACCCTGCCGCAACGAGAACCTTACCCCTCAGATGGGAATTGCTATCCGCCCATCTTTGAAAGTCTCGGATATGATGTGGACCAGCGCATACGATAAAGTCGTAGTTGTCAAACATTTCAGGCGAATATACGCCGTCAAGGCCAGTGAGCGAAACCAGTGCATGGACGACGATCGCTTCTTTGGGCCGCAATACACGAGCTAATCCCACGTACGGCGTGAAGAGAATACGCGTATTCAGATGACTAAGTTCCGACTTTGGGATTCCAAAATCCACCTTCAACTCGGCGGGGTAATTCACACCTCGATAATCGTCGCTGTCATAAGTCGTCACTAAACGAACCTTTAGCCAAGGCATCTCGGAGAGGAGTCGGCCGACAACGAGTTCAATGTTCTGCCAGTGGCTGGGCTGTTCGCAGTAGAACACGACATCATAGAGTTTCGAGCGGCGCACCCTGGGTAACGGGCGCCGTGATGCGTATCTGTACGCTTCCGCAATCGTCCGGTAAGCACCATCCCCCAACGCATCTCGAACCCAGGACTTGAATCGAACGCTCGAAATCCGGTTGCGGCTAATGGTCGGGCCTGCCGTTCGTTCCATTTATCGCGGTGCCTGCTTCCAGTTTCCTGGCAGGATTACCAACGACAACCGCACCGGGACGCACGCTTTTGACCACTACGGCACCGGCTCCAACTATTGCATCCTCGCCGATGATAATGCCGGGTAGCAGAACCGCGCCCGCCCCAATCGTTGCCCCTTTCTTGATCACTGTCCGCAGAAAAGCATCCGGGTACAATTTAGATCGCGGATAGCGATCATTAGTGAATGTCGCATTAGGCCCCACGAATACGTCATCTTCGATCGTTATTCCGTCCCACAGATATACGCCGCACTTGATAGTCACACGGTTCCCGATGACGACGTCATTCTCGATGAAGCAATAGGCGCAAACGTTGCAGTCATCGCCAATCTGCGCCCCTCCCAAGACCACGCAGTGCTGCCAGATGCGAGTCCCCAGCCCGACGTGGCGGGTCTGGACATCTGCGGTGGGATGAATCAAATCCGGCAATCCACGGTTCCTAACTCATTGACACTGACTCGACTTAACCACATCGGACGGGATGGTTGTTGATGCCGATCGAGTTTCCCGCGTGTTCACCTGACTTGGCCTCGATCCACCGATGATGTAGGCGCTTGGCGGGTATCGGTATAAAGAAAGTGTCCTCTGAGCTGGGATGATTGGAGTTACCACACCACAATCGGGCCAGCGCAGAAAAGGGCACTTCTGGTTCAAGTATCCCACAGCTTCGCCGCGGAGTCCGCGGTGTTCGATGATGGCGATTTCGTGTCGTGCGCCGGTTAACTTCGAAGAGCCGCTATGCGCCACGCGACACCATCGAAGCCCACCTAGCCTCGATTTTGCGTGCCGGTGGGGTCCGGTGATGCTGAGCCACGGAAAGCGCTGAGCGATAGCGATTTTGGGCTTGGGGTGCGTTTGGTCGTCCCGTGTCGCCGGGGTGGTCGGGCTTTCCCAGTGCCGAAGGTCTTCGTGTTCGCAGGGTCGGGGTGTTGCGGCTATCAGGGGAAAGCGGCGCGCAGTCGGTGCCAGGCGGTGGCGATCGCGGTGGCCCAGCGCCAGGTGGCGTCGATGCGCAGGCGGAGTTGTCGGGCGCTGCGGGTGATTCTGGCGGCGACGTGCAGGACTCGGTAGCGGAAGGCGTTGATCTCGCAGCGGGCCAGTTGTGGGGTGTCGGTGAAGGCGATGAGTTGGGCCCAGGCGACCAGGTCGGCGGCGGTCAGGACGATTTCGAGCCAGGCGGCGTTGGACTGGAAAACGTGGCAGGGCAGGTTGGCCAGGCCGGAGGCTTTGGCCTGGCGGATGCGGTCCTCGACGCGGGCGTGTTGGCGGTGGCGCAGTTCCAGTCCGGCCAGCTGCCCCGGCACAGCGCCGGGGGTGGTATCGGTGATGAAGGCGGTGATGCGCATGCCGTCGATGTCGGTGAAGCGCAGCTGCGCCCCCGGATGGGGCCTCTCTTTGCGCAGCAGCAGTCGGGTCCGGGCAGGCCAGGTGGCCAGGTTGACCAGGGTGGTGGCTTCGGCCACCCACGCCCCGTCACGGATCTGTCCATCGGAGTCGATGGCGGGGTACCAGCCTTCGGCGAGGTTGAGGGTGTCCACGGCGTCCCAGACCCGGGCGTCGACGGGAAACCCGAAGGAGAATCCGACCCCACGATCGCGGCACGCCTGGGCGAAGCGATGGGTGGCCCCGGCCGAGTCGCAGCGCACCACCACCGCCGGTCCGCCGTCCGCGCCGGCCTCAGGGCGCCAATCGGCGGGCAGCGAGGCCAGCGCCTGCTCGAGGACGCTGATGTGGTCTGCGGCGGTGTTGGAGCCGGCATTGCCCTTGCGCAGCAGTCCGGCCAGGGCTTCCCCGCCGCCGATCTCTGGGCGGTCCAGAAACGCCAGCAGCGGATGGTGGCCGAAGGTCTTCTTCCACGTCGGGGCGGCGTCTTGCTTGTTGTCGGAATGGTCGATGACCAGCGTGGCATCGATGTCGATGTAGAGCGGTCGGCCACGGGTGGGGGCGGCTCCGGCGGCCCAGGCCGCCGCCCGCGCGGCTGCTCGGGCGTCGCGGATCTTCGGCAGGTGGGCGGCGTCGATGCGGTGGGCGACCAGCCGCCACATCGTGGTCGTGGAGGCCTTGGGCCCGAACACGTGCTCGCGGTCCCCGCAGAGTTGGCCGACTCCGTCGATGCAGTCCGCCCCGTCGGCGACCGCTGCGGCCAGATCGGCGAACACCGCACCGGGGGCATAGGTCCACTGCCCTTTGTAGGTATCGGCTAAAACGGTCGTGACCTGCTCAGACAGCCCGGTCGCATCCGCCAGTTCCCGCAGCAGCCCCATCCCGGCGTGCGACACCACCCCGCGGCCGTCCGCCGAGACTTTCACCCGCTGCGCTGCCGCGATACTCTTCACCTGCGAGGTGCCTTCCTGCTGGACGACCGAACCCTAGACAAGTCCGATTATCCGTTGCAGGACAGGCACTTTCGCTTATCAACACCCCGCT
>CALMYW010000457.1 GCA_937873665.1 uncultured Sphingorhabdus sp. | reverse complement strand
GACGGAAGGAACCAGCGTTCGTGAGCGCATTTCGGTTGCTGCCCAAAACATCCTAGATGGATTTTTAACGCCGAAAGTGATCGGCTTTGACAGGCTTAAGGCGGAAATTGAAAGACTTGTCCCCGATTATTCGGACAATGCACTGCAGATTGTAACAAGCCATTGGGTCGATATCATACGCGAGACGCTCTTGGCCGATCCGGAAACTGCAAAATACGATAACGATGAGATCGAAGACATTGCTTCGTTACTGCTGGACACGCTCGTGCTCGCGCCACGTATGCGTATTCGTATGCTTAAAGTTCTCGATAACACGCCTGCAGCCAAGTCAGCCCATATTGACCAAGCACTGGACTTGCTTGCGGCAGGGATACCCTCCCTGCGCCGGTAGTCGGGACCTGCGCGCCCGCCCCTCTCGATTTAAGATACACGATCAGGATGCAAGAATCTCATGGTAGATAGAGACCCGCAGCATAGCGATCCCCTGGACGGTTTCGCCCAGACTTTGGACCGTATGGCCGCTTCTTCAATCGCTCAAGCAACCAGCGGATTGTCACCTGCTACCCTCTTCATGGCAATATCCGATTGGGCCATTCACATGGCGAGTTCTCCGGGCAAACAGCTTCAGCTTTCTGCAAAAGCAGCGCGCAAATCTGCCCGGCTGCTCGACTACGCGGTACGAAAAGCCCGTGATCCTGACGCCGCGCCCGCAATCGAGCCTTTGCCGCAGGATCATCGCTTCGTCGATCAAGCCTGGCAGAAGCCCCCCTTCAACCTTATCGCCCAGTCTTTCCTGCTTAATCAGCAGTGGTGGCATGCGGCGACGAGCGGTATCGATGGCGTCTCACGCCATCATGAGGATATTGTGAATTTTGTGGCGCGCCAGTTTCTCGACTATTTTTCGCCCAGCAATTTTATCGCTACCAATCCCGTTCTTCTCAAGCGCATCGCCGATACCGGAGGGCAATGCCTGGCGGACGGCGCCGCCCATTGGCTCGAAGATATGCAGCGCCAGTTCCGCGGCGAACCGCCAGTCGGCACCGAGGCTTTCAAACCCGGTGAAACCGTGGCGACCGCCAAGGGCAAAGTCGTCTTCCGCAACCAGCTGGTCGAACTTATCCAGTATGAACCGACAACAGACAAGGTGCGACCGGAGCCCGTGCTGATCGTACCTGCATGGATCATGAAATATTATATTCTGGATCTGTCGCCGGGAAATTCGATGGTCAAATGGCTGACTGCGCAGGGTTATACCGTCTTCATCCTGTCCTGGCACAATCCCGGAACGCAAGATCGCGACCTTGATCTCGATGCCTATCGCCGCCTTGGTCCAATGGCGGCGCTCGACGCCATCACTACCATTACCGGTGCGAGCAAGATTCACGCGGCTGGCTACTGCCTGGGCGGTACGTTGCTCTCAATCACTGCAGCCGCAATGGCGCGCGATCATGACGAACGCCTGGCCAGCGTCACCCTTTTGGCGGCACAGACGGAGTTCAGTGAACCGGGCGAGCTTGGTCTCTTTATCGATGAAGCGCAGTTGCACATCCTCAAGAACATGATGTGGAGCAAGGGCTTTCTCGACAGCAGCCAAATGGGCGGCGCCTTCCAGATATTACGGTCGAACGATCTGGTCTGGTCGCATGTACTTGGAACCTATCTGATGGGCGAGCGCGACGAGATGATCGACCTGATGGCGTGGAATGCCGACGGGACCCGCATGCCCTATGCGATGCATAGTGAATATCTGACACGGCTTTTCCTCAACGACGAGCTTGCCGAGGGGAAATATACGGTCGAAGGGCGCAATATCACCTTGTCCGCTATCCGCGCGCCGTTCTTTGTAGTCGGTACCGAACGCGACCATGTCGCGCCATGGAAATCGGTACACAAGATTCATATGCTGACAGGCGCGGAAGTGACGTTTGTTTTGACGAGTGGTGGCCACAATGCGGGCATAGTTTCTGAACCCGGCCACAAGAACCGGCGCTATGAAGTACTGACCCGCCCGGCTGATGGCCCCGCCTATGACGCGGACGAATGGCGCGATGGCGCCCAGAAGAAGCAGGGTAGTTGGTGGACCGAATGGGACGCATGGCTGGATGCGCGTTCCGGAGAGCCGATCACGCCCCCCGCCATGGGTGCCGCAGATAAGGGGTATGCCCCCATTGCCGACGCTCCCGGTCATTATGTGCTGGAGAAATAAGACGTGTCCGGCACTGACATGATCGAAAATCGTACCTTCGACGAGATTACTGTCGGCGAAACCGCCAGTATGACCCGCACTCTCTCGCAAAAGGATATTCAGCTATTCGCATTGGTTTCCGGTGATGTGAATCCGGCCCATCTGGATGCAGACTTTGCCGAGGGCGACTTTTTTCGCCGGATCATAGCTCATGGCATGTGGGGTGGCGGTCTGATTTCAGCAGTATTGGGAACCGAACTGCCGGGGCCTGGAACCATCTACCTGGGTCAGTCGCTGCGCTTCAAACGTCCGGTCGGCATTGGTGATATCATCACGGCATCCGTGACAGTCACGGAAAAGCGGCCCGACAAACATATCCTCCTGCTCGACTGCCGCTGCGAGAACCAGGCCGGCGAGACCGTTATCACGGGCCAGGCCGAAGTTATGGCGCCGACGACGAAGATCAGCCGGCAGCGCGTGGCTTTGCCGGAAATCCGGCTGTCGGATCATGGCGCCTATCACCGGCTGATTGAAACGGCTTCGAATGCTTTCGTTCCCACTGCCATCGCCCATCCCTGCACTGCGGCTGCACTTCTTGCGGCAGTGGAAGCGGCTGAGGCCGGACTGATCGAGCCAATACTGGTCGGCCCGGAAACCCGCATTCGCAACGCGGCAGAAGAAGCCGGCAAGGACATCTCCGCATTCCGCATCGTTCCGACTGCTCATAGCCACGATTCCGCCGCCAAAGCGGTCGAACTTGTGCGGTCGGGCGAAGCGGCACTGCTGATGAAGGGATCACTTCACACAGACGAACTGATGGCTGCCGTGGTCAGTCGCAGTTCGGGGTTGAGGACCGAGCGGCGCATCAGCCACGCCTATATCATGGATGTCTCTGGCCATCCCGAACCGCTCATCATCACGGATGCGGCGATCAACATCGCGCCCACACTGATCGAGAAAGCCGACATCATCCGCAACGCGATCGACCTTGCCCATGTCATCGGGCTGGCAGAACCGCGCGTCGCAATTCTTTCCGCGGTGGAAACGGTCAACCCCGCCATGCCGACCACGCTTGACGCAGCCGCATTGTGCAAGATGGCCGACCGGGGACAGATTACGGGCGCCCTGCTCGACGGCCCGCTGGCCTTCGACAATGCGATCAGCGAAGCGGCGGCGCGGGAAAAGGGCATCGTATCCTCCGTCGCCGGAAAGGCGCAGATTCTCGTCGTGCCCGATCTGGAAGCTGGCAACATGCTGGCCAAGCAGCTCACCTTCCTTGGCGGAGCGGATGCGGCAGGCGTGGTTCTGGGTGCGCGCGTTCCCATCATCCTCACCAGCCGGGCTGACAGTCTGCGGACGCGGCTCGCCTCCTGCGCGGTCGCGACCCTGCTTGCGCGCGCAGCGACCAACGCAGCCCCGGGCCTTCCACAAGGCTCCGCCGCATGAAGGCGATTGTCAGCCTCAATTCCGGCTCGTCCAGCATCAAGTTCGCCCTCTACGTCCTCGACGCGGATCGTGCCCCCTCCCTCTCGGCTGCCGGTAAAATCGAGCGCATTGGCATTTCCCCGCACCTCACGATCCGGGATACGTCGGGCGAGACGCTGGTCGTACAGGACTGGCGGGACCAACATGGCCTTACGCATG
This sequence comes from uncultured Sphingorhabdus sp., assembly GCA_937873665.1. The sequence continues at coordinate 4,816 of CALMYW010000457.1, read as the reverse complement.
CCGACCTGCTCGCCTGGCTGTTCGACTGGGCAATCTCCCATCTGGACGGGCGCGAGGTGATCGCCATAGGCCATCGCATCGTTCATGGCGGTGTCGATTTCGCCGTCCCCTGCCTGATCGACGATCTTGTGCTGGACGAACTTGAAAGGCTCTGTCCGCTGGCGCCGCTGCACCAGCCCCACAATCTGGCCGCAGTCCGGGCGATTACCGCGCTCGCACCAGACCTGCCGCAGGTCGCCTGCTTCGACACGGCCTTTCACCATGACCGGCCAGAACTCGCCACGCGCTTCGCCATCCCGCGCGCATTCCACGATCAGGGGATCAGACGCTATGGCTTCCATGGCCTGTCCTATGAATATATTTCCCGTCGCCTCGCAACGATCGATCCGGCGCTTGCGGCCGGTCGCGTGATCGTCGCGCATCTGGGCAACGGCGCATCGCTGTGCGCCATGGCCGATGGCAGGAGCGTGGACACCAGCATGGGCTTTACCGCGCTGGACGGCCTGATGATGGGCACACGCTGCGGCACGATCGATCCAGGCGTGGTACTGCACCTTCAAACACAGATGCGAATGAGCCCGCAGGAAGTTGAAACTCTTCTGTACAACAAGTCGGGCCTGCTGGGCGTATCGGGCATTTCGAGCGATATGCGCGCCCTGTCCGAGAGTGGCGCACCCGAAGCGCAGGATGCGATCGACCTGTTTACCTGGCGGGTAGCGCGGGAGGCAGGCGCTCTCGTCAGCATCCTCGGCGGGGTGGATGGAATCGTCTTCACGGCCGGGATTGGCGAAAACCATGCCGATGTGCGATCGCGCATCTGCCGCAGACTCGAATGGCTGGGCATCAGGCTGCAGGCGCATGGCAATATGTCCAATGACACCATCATTAGCCATCCCGACAGCAAGGTAAAGGCATTGGTCATTCCGACCGATGAAGAGCGCATGATCGCCCTTCACACCCTCTCGGTTCTATTTGGAGTAGCGCAATGAACCCTCTGGTAGACCTGCGCGGCAAGCGCGGCCTCGTCATCGGCGTCGCAAACGAACATAGCATCGCTACTGGCTGCGCCGACGCCTTCGCCCAATGCGGCGCGCGCCTGGCCGTGACCTATGTGAACGAGAAGGCTAGGAGCTGGGTCGCGCCTGTTGCCGAAAAGCTTGGCGCCGAGTGGAGCGCGCCTTGCGACGTGCGTGAACCGGGGCAACTGGAAGCCCTGTTCGAAGAGGTGCGGGAGCGCTGGGGCGGGCTCGACTTTCTGCTTCACTCCATCGCCTTCGCGCCAAAGGAAGACCTGCACGGCCGCGTAGTCGACAGCTCGGCAGAAGGTTTTGCCATGGCGATGGACGTGTCCTGCCACAGCTTCCTGCGCATGGCAAAACTGGCCGAGCCGTTGATGAATGAGGGCGGCTGCCTGCTGTGCGTCACCTTCTATGGCTCGGAGCGGGTAATCGAACATTACAACCTGATGGGGCCGGTCAAGGCAGCGTTGGAAAGTGCGACCCGCTATGTGGCGGCTGAACTCGGTCCCAAGGGCATCCGCGCCCATGCGATCTCGCCCGGCCCGATCGCCACACGCGCGGCCAGCGGGATCGATCGGTTCGACGAACTGCTCGATCGGGCAGCCGCGCAGGCTTCGCAAGGGCAACTGGTGGATATTGGCGACGTGGGTTCCCTTGCCGCCTTCCTTGTCAGCGATGCGGCCAGACGCATAACCGGCACCGTCATTCCCGTCGACAATGGACTGCATCTCCACGCATGAAACACCTGCCCAACTTTCCCGCCGCCCTGCTGGCTGCATCCGTCCTCCTGCCCTTTCAGGCGCAGGCCAGGGAAGATGTCGAAATATTGATCAGGAATGTTGATGAGCGTGATGCCAATGGCTTTGCCCTTGTTGATATCCGCCTTCTGAATTCCGATGATGCAGCGCAAACGGTCCCCCTGCCCGACCGGATCGAGGCGCGAGTGACGCTGCCTGGCGGCACACACAGCGTCTGGCTCGACCGTGGGCCGACCGTTCCCGCACAAGTGATCGTGGCCGCCCATGGCTTTGCCTGCGCGCAGTACCGAGTTTCCGATGCATCGGTAAACCAGGGCGCGTTGCTCTCTGTTCCGGCATGGGGTCGCCAGCAGATCGCTCTTTCCGCACGTCATGGGCTTATGCCAGACCAGCCCGGCGAACAGGCGCAAGCAACCGTGCCGGTGCCGCCCCCTACGCCATCCGCCGCCGATCGTTCAGTCGGCAATGCCTTTATAGACAATCTCTCGCCTTATGAGCCGATCTATGCCGTCTATGGCCCTGGAACCAACAGCGAGGCCCGTATCCAGCTGAGTTTCAAGTATCAGCTTTTCGGCAGCCGGCTGCGGGAAGACCAGCCTGCCTCCCTCAAGGATGGCCTCTATTTCGCTTATACCCAGCGTATGTTCTGGGATCTGGGCGCGGACTCCTCACCCTTTCGCAATATCGATTTCCAGCCCGAAATCTTCTACCTTGCACAGCCCAAGGCCCTATCCGATACAGCGACTCTCAGTGGGCAGGTGGGCCTGCGTCATGAATCCAATGGCCGAGATGGCGATGCATCGCGCAGCATCAACATGGTCTATGTGACGCCCATGGCGGCATTTTCGCTAGGCGGCGATTGGCGGCTGACTGCCGCACCACGTTTCTGGCTCTATGTCGGCGACCGCTCCGATAATCGCGATATCCGCCGATATCGGGGCAATAGCGGCTTCTTTATGGAAGTTGCGGAAGTTAATGGACTGCGCCTCTCCACCTCCACCCGGTTCAACTTCGGGAGTGGCAAGGGAGCAGTGTCAGCCGATATTTCCTATCCATTGCGCCGCATTCTGGGCGACGGCCCCGACTTTTATCTCTTTGGCCAAAGCTTCCACGGCTATGGCGAAAATCTTCTCGATTATAACAAACGCGCCACGCGCCTACGCATCGGTGTGGCCCTTGTTCGATAAAAAACGTGATTTAGCCCTCTGGATGCCGAAGTCGTCCTCGAATTAAAATCCCATTATCTCGGAAGCGACCTGCAGGTGAGACGGGTGGCCAGGGCACGTCAGCGCGAAGAGTGAGATTCGGCAACCCGGTACCACTGCTGGGACCGACAGCCCAACTTGCCGAGCAGGCATCCCTTGGCTTCCAACCGGTTGGCATCGACGACACGAATAGTACCGGTAAAAGTCCGGCCAATGTCCGGTACAAAGACTTGGCCGCGCCAGACACCTGGCCGCTCCTCTACAAAATCACGAAACAACTGCGATCCCACCAGCGGATTCTGACTGCCTTTGCGTGCATCTGCTTTCGCCTTCTCACTGGCCCAGACAACAACGCCGCACATTCGGTCCCCACAACGTTCTGCACGGATATGTACGCTGTTCTTTGGATTTCTCCACACATCGAATGACGATTCCTGGGCCGTGGCTGCCACATGCCCGGACCCCGCCATCACGACCGCGATAGCGAAAACCTTGAGCCACATACGGTTCATCCGCAGACCGACTATAGCGTGTTCAGTTGGCGGCCCGGGGGACTTAATAGCGCAAGATGCTAGTCCACAGATAAGGCGTAATACGCTGAACATGGCTTCCCTCGAGTTTTACCTGCGCCCGATCGACTGCTTCGAAATGGCGATCGGGATTGTCGGTATAATTCGCGCTGAGACTACCGGGTACTGACCTGATCCGGTACCCGCGTCTCTACCGCATGTACTTGGTCGTGGGCCTGCGGTCATCGTCGCACCGTATCCGCCACCAGAACCCCATCCACCATCGCAAACTGCATCACCGCAGCACAGCCCCCGGAGTTTCGGCAGTCAATCGCCGCGATCTGCGTGTTTTGTAGTGCGAACCGGATCACCGCGAAAGTCGCAGCGTCGGCGTCCACGACAAATGACGCGAACAACGCCTCGGGGGTTGGAAGGTTACATTCGCTTCCTGAATGCCCGCCATCAACCGAACGCTCAGCCAAGTCCCCATGCAATTTCGTCTGTTTCCCGTTCCATTGCAGGCTAGAATAGGCAAGCCTCATTGACAAGCACGGCAAGACAATCTCGCATCGGCAGACTAATAAGGACCAATCCACCTCATTGCACCTGCTTGCCCAAAGCGATAGATACATGCGTTGGATAGGCAGACAGATAGGACCGATTGCATGACCGAGAATGACAACGGCGCCGTTCGTCCCACGACAGGCTGGGGCTGGGTTCTAGCTTATGGCATAGTTGTCATTCTGGTCGGGCTTCTGGCCCTTTCCAATCCGCTCGCCACTGGCGTGGCGACCGGTTTTCTGATCGGCACACTGCTGATTGTTTACGGCGCTTTCGCAACATTTGCCAGCCTATCGTATTTGTCCGGCCGCGCGCGCTGGATCGAACTCATTTTGGGCATTATGGGCCTTCTGGCCGGGGCAGTCACAATCTTCAACCCGTTTGCCGGCGCTCTCTCACTGGTGATGCTGATAGGCGCCTGGCTGCTCATCAGCGGAATCCTTGAGGCCATCAGTGCATTCCGGAGCGAGCATGACTGGGGCTGGCGGCTGCTGCTCGGCATTTTGGATCTTGTGCTGGGCGGACTGATTCTGTTCAGCGGCCCTGCGACTGGCCTGATCTTCCTCGCCTTTTGCGTCGGAATCAGCTTTCTGATCCGGGGCGTCTTTCTCTTTATCCTGGCTTTGGGATTGCGGCGACTTGCGCGCATTTGAGCTCGATACCCCGTCTCCACAAATATATGCTGCTGGTCTTCCAAGGGCTTTGCGGGCTAGGTGGTAAACTCATAAACTGGCTTGCGAGATGTAGATTGGATTGATTCAAGG
>CALMYW010000456.1 GCA_937873665.1 uncultured Sphingorhabdus sp. | reverse complement strand
CAGCGCAGGAGCCAAGCGCTCCACTTCCCGGCTGTCATGAATAAGACAGGCTAGGTGCAAAAAAACAGCGAAATTCGCAAAGTGGGTGAGACTCAACGCAATTCCACGCACCTGCCCAATGTTCGCGCGAAAAGTCGATGAGACTCGTTTCAGACGTAGTTATTGCTGAAAAATCAAGGCGTTTCAGCCCAAAGCAAGGCGATGGCAACGCCGGATTCTGGGAAATGTCCGACGGAAAATTGGTCCCATACTCATCCAGCATCGAACGGCGCTTTGTTGAGATCTGTGACTGGGCACCCGAAGTGCGGTCGATCCAGCATGAACCGTTCCGGCTTCGCTTCTATGATGAACCAACACAGCGGCATCGCTATTATACTCCCGACTATCTCGTCGCACTGGAGACCTCACGAGGTGACGCGTTCCGCTATGTCATCGAGGTAAAGCCATACAGTCTGTACATGCGGAAATTCAAAGCCGATCTGCGAGGCTTCGCGAATCGGGCTATTGTCGCTGGTACCAGCTATGCACGCAATCAGCCTGGCACCGACTTTGCCGTTGTCACGGAACGCTGGGTTGAATCGCGGGGCGTTGCCAATATTCGGCTGATTCGGAGCGCTGCATTGCGCGACCACAATCCTGCACTCGCTGAAATCATGGTTAACAGGATTTTTACCATTGCTGGCCCATCCTTGAGGGACCTGGTGAACGAAGGGCATGTCAGAGGCTATTCCCGCGCAGCCGTGATCACGCAGGTACTCAAAATGTGCGGCTGCGACGAGGTTCATTTCGATATCCGGCAACCGCTCAGCGATGGGAGCCGGTTTTATGAAGGTGCTCGGCAAAAAGTCTTCAAAATCTGACCGCGCTTTGCCGCGCTTCCCGGAATTGTCCGAACTCTCTGTGCTGGAAGTCGCCAAACTGGCAAGCCATGCGGAGTTGGTTGACCATCGGCAGCGACAGAAGCGGACCCGCGACAGTGCTGAGAAATGTGCGATCGCCATGGGTGTGAGCCCTGCAACATTCTATCGCCGCGCTGCGCGTTACAAGGCGACCGGTCGGGTCGAATCCATGGGACGGCCGCGCACTTCGGGTGGCCGTGGAAAGTCGAGACTACACCCCGAGGTCGAGGCGATTATTCAAAAGGCTCTCCGGCACTTTCTGCGCCGCAAGAAGCGCTGGAACGTCGTTGATCTTGTCGCAGATGTGGAGAAGGCGCTCAAGGAGCGTCCGGATTTGCCAAGACCCCATGACGATACGATCAGGAACCGCTTCAAGGCGCTCTTGTGAACGGACAGAATAGGCTGCATTCGCTATATTGAGTGCACTGGCTCCGTCAGACAGATTTCACTGCAGCGGGCACTTGCAAGCGAACCCTTTTCAAGGTTGGCCTTTGGTCGCTGCTGGCTCTATGGCGCGCGCATGAAACATTTCACTCAACATCACCTCGTCCGCACCGACTGGACACGCGAAGAGATCGCCGCGCTGTTCGATCTGCCGTTTGACGAACTGGTCTATCAGGCCGCGACCGTCCACCGCGCGCATCATGCTGTCGGGCAGATCCAGTTATGCACTTTGCTTTCGATCAAGACTGGCGGCTGCCCTGAAGATTGTGGCTATTGCAGCCAGTCGGTGAAGGCCGACAGCGGCGTCGAGGCGACCAAGCTGATGGATGTGCAGCAAGTGCTGCAAAAGGCCGCGCAAGCCGCCGACGCGGGGTCACGCCGTTTCTGCATGGGCGCAGCGTGGCGCAACCCCAAGGACCGCGACATGCCGGCCATCGTGCAGATTGTGCAGGGCGTGCGCGCGATGGGTATGGAAACCTGCATGACGCTGGGTATGTTGTCGCCGAAACAGGCCGATATGCTGGCCGAGGCGGGGCTCGATTATTACAACCACAATATCGACACCTCGCCCGAACGCTATAACGAGATTATTACCACGCGGACGATGGAGGACCGGCTCGACACGCTGGCCGAGGTACGCCGTGCCGGTATCAACGTGTGCAGCGGCGGCATTGTCGGCATGGGCGAAACCCGCGCCGACCGGGTGGGCTTCATCCACACGCTGGCGACGCTGGAAATGCATCCCGAAAGCGTGCCGGTCAATGCGCTGGTGCCGGTGAAGGGGACGGTGCTGGGCGATATGCTGGCGGACACGCCGCTGGCGAAGATCGACGATATCGAATTCGTGCGCACGATAGCCGTGGCGCGCATCACCATGCCGATGAGTATGGTGCGGCTCTCCGCAGGCCGCGAGAGTATGTCGGAGGCGACGCAGGCCTTGTGCTTCATGGCGGGCGCGAACAGCATCTTCACAGGCGACAAACTCCTCACCGCCGCCAATGCCGGTGACGACAAGGACGCCGCACTGATGGCAAAGCTGGGACTGGTCCCGATGGCGGCGGAAGAGCCGCTGCGCGCTTGCAAAACTGCGGACGCCATGGCTTGACGGATTTTCCGGTACTTCATCGCAATCTGCGCGAGCTTGCATCGGTAGACCGGCTCCGGTCGCTACGCCCGCGGAGCGGCGCCGACTTTGCCTCCAACGACTATCTGGGTCTGGCGTCGTCCCGGATACTGGAGCGCGCAGCGCGCCACGGTCTGGACAGTGGCATCCCGATAGGATCGGGCGGATCGCGGCTGCTGCGCGGCAACCATGAAGAGCATGAACGACTGGAACAGGCCGCTGCGGACTTCTTCGGGAGCGAGAGTGCGCTATGGTTTCCCACCGGATATGCCGCAAATTCGGCATTCTTCTCAACCGTTCCGCAGCGCGGCGACCTGATCATCCATGACGAGCTGATCCATGCCAGTGTGCATGAAGGCCTGCGCCTGAGCCGCGCTACGGCAGTCGCAGCGCGTCACAATGACGCCAATCACATCGCAGATCTGGCAGATGAATATCGCCGCGCGGGCGGGACCGGGACGATCTGGATTGCTGTCGAAAGCCTCTACAGCATGGACGGTGATTTTGCGCCCCTGGCCGATCTGGCGGAGATAGGCCAACGCTATGGCGGCGTGCTTGTCGTCGACGAAGCGCATGCCACGGGTGTCTTTGGCGCGGGAGGAGAAGGGCTTGCAGCCCCGTTTCGCGGCATTGTCCCGCTGGTCACGCTGCATACTTGTGGCAAGGCATTGGGTTGCGAGGGCGCGTTGCTGTGTGCGGATACAGTTATCAAGGAGTTTCTGATCAACCGTGCCAGAGGGTTCATTTTTTCCACCGCTCCTTCGCCATTGATGGCCTATATCACCCGCGCCGCGTTGTCCGCGATACAGGATGGTGATCATTTGCGTGGCGAACTGCAAACGCTTATTCAGCATGCTGGACGCCAGCTTACTCCGCATGGAGCCAAATTTTCCGGATCGCAGATCGCGCCGCTCATCATTGGAGATGATGCAAAAGCCATGTCGATTGCCGCAAGACTTCAGGATTGCGGTCATGATGTGCGCGGCATCCGACCGCCGACGGTCCCGCCGGGAACCTCGCGCCTGCGGATATCCATCACCCGAAACATCAGTGCTGACGATATCGCCCGGCTGGCCGGAGACTTGCGGGCCGCACTTGAAGACAGTGACGTGCAGGCGCCAATGTCATGCGCGTGATCATAACCGGCACCGATACCGATGTCGGCAAAACGGTGTTGAGCGCTGCGCTCTCTGCCAAACTTCACGCGCATTACTGGAAGCCAGTCCAGTCCGGCCTGGATGCACCGACCGACAGCCAGACGATTGCCACACTGGCAGGGCCACACGTCACCATTTTGCCGGAAGCCTACCGATTGGCAGCGCCGCTGTCTCCTAACATCGCCGCGCGGCGGGATGGCGTCCTGATCGAGAGAGAAAAGCTCCTCCTTCCCGCAGTGGAAGGACCGTTGGTGGTTGAAGGCGCGGGCGGTGTCCTCGTGCCATATAGCGACACACTTCTCGCTGCAGACCTGTTTGCCATTTGGTCGCTGCCGGTCATTCTGGTTGCGCGGACAAGTCTGGGCACGATCAATCATACGCTTTTGTCCATCGAGGCGTTGCGGGCACGAAAGGTTCCACTTCTGGGGGTGTTCTTCATGGGGCCTGAAAACCGCGAGACGGAAGCGTGCATTGTCGCGCATGGTGCCACCCGTCATCTCGGCAGGCTGCCTCGGCTCGATCCTTTGACGCCCGACAGTCTGGCGGAGGCGTTTGCCGCCACGACACTTGCTGGCATGGCGCAATGACCCCCGCCTCTCCCATCTGGCACCCCTTCACCCAGCATGGCCTGGGCGAGAATATCCCTTTGATCGAGCGGGCCGAGGGGGCCTTGCTCTTTCCCAAAGACGGACCACAGTTGATCGATGCCATTTCCAGTTGGTGGGTGACGACCCACGGCCATGGGCACCCCAGGATCATGCAGGCCATTGCAGAACAGGCCGGCAAGCTGGATCAGATCATTTTTGCCGGTTTCACCCACGAACCAGCCGAAGAACTGGCCCGCGCCTTGACAGCGATCATGCCGCCTGCGCTCACCCGCGTGTTTTACTCGGACAGCGGATCGACGAGTGTCGAGGTCGCGCTCAAGATGGCGCTTGGCTTTTGGAAGAACCGGGGCGAACCGCGTCACCGCGTCGTCGTGATGGAACACAGCTATCACGGCGACACCATCGGCACCATGTCGGTGGGCGCACGCGGCGTGTTCAATCGCGCCTATGAAGAGCTGCTGTTCGACGTTGCAACGATCCCCTTCCCGGCCTCAGGTGCAGAACAGCAATGTCTTGATGTGCTGGAACAGATCTGCGCCCGCCAGAGACCAGCGGCCTTTATTGTCGAGCCGCTTGTCCTCGGCGCAGGCGGTATGCTCGTCTATTCCGCGCAAGTTCTTGCTGAAATGCGTGCCATCTGCGCCCGGTACGATGTCCTGTTCATTGCCGATGAAGTGATGACCGCCTGGGGCCGCACCGGAACGCTGCTCGCCTGCGAGCAAGCTGATATCGTCCCCGATATCCTGTGCTTGTCCAAGGGCCTGACCGGCGGCTCCGTGCCGCTTGCGGTGACGATGGCGAGCGAACCGATCTTCGAGGCCCATTGGTCCGACGACCGGGCGCGTATGTTCTTCCACTCATCGAGCTATACCGCCAATCCGATTGCCTGTGCGGCGGCAAACGCCAATCTTGCCGTCTGGCGCGACGAACCCGTGGCCGCGCGTATCTCCACCTTGTCCAGCAGGCAAGCCTCGGCCCTGTGCCGCTTTGAAGGCCACCCAGGCATCGTCAATCAGCGGAACATCGGCACCATCGCCGCGTTTGACCTCATTGTCCGCGACCCAGGATATCTCGCTGCCGCCGGACGTGAACTTGCCGCCCATGCCCACGCGCAGGGGGTTCTGCTCAGGCCCCTTGGCAACACAATCTACGTCATGCCGCCCTACTGCATCGGTGCCGATCAACTTGATCAGATATACGATGCCGTTGAAGAATTTCTCGGATAAACGGCAGAATGAAGTGAATTGATATTCCCGTTTTGAATGGCGCGATGCCTTTCCGAAATCAGCAGACAAAAAAGGGGCCGACACAAGGCCGACCCATATGGAGTTGATTAGGAGAGGATGCCTTAAAGGCAGAGCCTATATGGTTTTGCGATATGATCACCGCAAGTGTTGGGCTCCAATATTTTTCGATTGCTCGGCAAATGGATGCTGTGGCGCGTTGGATTGAGAATCCTTGCGAGGCTCTCCTTATCTATCATTGGGCAACCTTGGATCGGCGCTGGTCAGGCACTTGCGGTACAGGCGAGCATAAGGATGCGACCACCGCCCCATGCTCCCCATTCTGCGTAGCCGTATTGCGATCCACGGACAATGCCGATGCCGGGAGCGGCTTCTGGAAATAAAAGCCTTGCGACTGCACACAGCCGTTTCGCCTGAGTTCATCGAGCTGCTCTTCATTCTCCACGCCTTCAGCCGTTGTCGCCATGCTGAGATTATTGGCAAGGCCAACCACGGCATCGACGATGGCCTGATTTTCCGGCCTGTCCTTTAGCTGGTCTACAAAACTCCGGTCGATCTTGATCTTGTCGAACGGGAAGCTGCGCAAATAGTTGAGCGAGGAATAGCCGGTCCCAAAATCGTCGAGCGCAATACGCACGCCCAAATCGCGCAATTTGTGCAGAATGGCAGCGTTTTCTTCGCTGTCATGGAGCAGCACAGACTCGGTAATCTCCAGCTCGAAGCGCTTCGGATCAACGCCTGACGCTCCCAGTGCCTGAACGACAACCGCGATCAGATTATCACTTCTGATCTGGACCGGCGAGAGATTGACGGCCAGCGAAAGATGCTCTGGCCAGGTCGCCAGTTCGTCGAGTCCAGCGCGGATGACCCATTCGCCTATGGACACGATCAGCCCTGTTTCTTCGGCAATCGGGATGAAGTCGGCAGGGGACACCATGCCACGGACCGGATGGTGCCAGCGCAGCAAGGCTTCATAGCCTTGCGTGATCCCGGTCTGCACCTCCACCAGCGGCTGATAATAGAGCTCCAGCTCACCCCGGCTGACCGCCAGGCGGAGATCGCTGGTCAGCTGACGCCGGTCCTGCATCGCTTCGTGCATGTCGCGGTCATAGACCGACGCACAGCCCCGCCCCTGTTCCTTGGCGTGATAGAGCGCCAGATCCGCACAGCGCAGCAACTGCTCCGACGCATCGGCGTCGCCGGGTCCGAATGCAATGCCAACGGACACGCCCACCTGAAGGTGCAGGCGGTCAAGCTGCATCGGTTCACACACCGAATCGACAATACGCTGTGCCACATCCAGAGCGTGCTCAGCTTGATCGAGCCGCGTCAGAATGACTGCAAACTCATCACCGCCAAGCCGCGCAGCGATATCATGAGGCCCAAGTTCCGCCTCGATCAAACGGGCAGCATGCGCCAGCACCTGATCGCCGACGCCATGGCCATAACCGTCATTGACCGATTTGAAATGATCCAGATCGACGTAAAGAACCGCAAGGATTGCATCTCCCCTGAGACGCGAAAGAGAGCGTTCCAGTTCTCGGGTAAACATGGCCCGGTTACCAAGGCCTGTGAGCATATCATAATGCGCCATATAAGCGATGCGCTCTTCGGCAGCTTTTGCGTCGGTAATATCGGAAGCGAAGCCGCGATATCCGGCAATATCCCCGTTTGCATCGAACAGGGGGCGGCCCGAGATCGACCACCAGCGCTGCGCGCCTCCAACAGTGACCGGCAAGGCATGCTCACGAAACGCCTTAGCCTCGCGAATATGGGTATAGAGCTTGCGCAATTCTGCGCCATGCGCAGCAAGGTGCCCGATACGCTTTGCGGCAAGCGCTTCAGACGACAGGCCTGACGCTTCGGCAAAACGCCGCGATGGCTCCACGAAATTCCCGTCCGCATCGGTTTGCCACAGCCAGTCGCTGCTGTTCTCGTCATAATCATTGAGAAGCAGATGAACAGTCTCATTGGCTTCTCGCAGGGTGCGCGTTCGCAGCCGCCGCGTTGCAAACATGTAGTAAAGGTTGAACTGCACCGAGTAGAGCGAATGCGCAAAGAGCGCGACGACAATCGCTGCGACCGCACCTGCCCAACCCCCATTGACGATCAACCCGCCGCCAATCCCGGAAACCAGGATGGCCATGGCCAGTGTCCCGATGAACGGGACACTGAAGCAAACCAGCCCCGTCATCATCAGACGGTACAGCGCCAAGGCGAATACAGCGGCGAGGGGCCAGCCTTGCAACCGGGACAGCGCCCAGCCCAGAAGTCCTGCCCACGTGGCCGCATTGATGACAGCGATGATCGAGCGCGCGCGCAGCACACGGACATGATTGACAGGCGCCGCGCGTTTCGCCTGACGGTAGAGCAAGCTGACGCTGAGTGTGGGCAACGGACCGATCATCATCGCCGCGACACAAAAACTCAGCCCCAGTTGCTCCCAGCTGCTCATGCACAAAAGCGCAAGGCAAACAAGGTTCATCGGCAACTGCGGATACCAGTCGATCACATTGAGGCGGGTCCGCGCGAACCAGTCCTCCCGGCCCGGCGCGACTTCCTGGTCCGCCAGTTTCATGTCCGATGGCAACCATGACGGTACCCAGCGTAGCACACTCCCCATAAATTTATGCTCCCCCGTAAAATTCTGGAGTGGCTAATATTATCCAATTCCAAAAATTTGGTAAGCACGTGAAAGTACTTGCTTTTCATATCCACATTAACCGCATTTATACTGACGACGACTATTTCAGCCCTCCAGCACCTATAGTGAAGGCCGCGTGCGTTGGGGGGGGAGCGATGACACAGTCTTTGAGGCATTCGGACGATTCGCAGCAGAATCGCGCCCTGATTCATGCGCAGATCGCAGAAAATGCGCGCAGTGTACCAGCCTCGGTTGCGGGTAATCTCATCAACCTGGTGGTGTGTGGCGGGATGCTTGCCTACTATGGCACCATCTCCGTCGCGACCGGTTTTGTTGTCTTGATTGCTCTGGCCGCCCTCATTTTCTGGCGCTTCAGGACCGCCCGCGATGTTCTGGCTTCTGAACCGAATGACCCTCGCATCAAGACTTGGGAGCGTCGTATTCTCCTCATGGCCGGATTTTTGGGGAGCTTCTGGGGGCTGATAACCTGTCTCGTCCTCTCCTCGTGTATCCATGCCATGGAACTGGTGGGCGGTATTATTGGCGCAGGCATGATGAGCGCTGGCAGCATTGCCTTTCGGACGCTGCGAAAGGCGGCACTCTCATATGTCTTGTGCTGTGCGATTGGCGGGGTCATCGGCCTTCTCACCATCGCTGAAATCGGAGCCTATGTTGGCCTGGTCCTCATGGCCTGTTACCTCTTGGTGCTCTACAGCAACATTACGGCCAATGCCGAACGGTTCGAGCAGAGCTGGTGGCGCGAACAACATCTTGCCGAAGCTGCCGATACCATCCAGCTGCTCCTCACAGATTTGACTGAGCAGGGCACCGAAATGCTGCTCGAAGTCGACCATCTGGGGCGCATCGAAAAGCCCTGCGCGAAGATGGCCGCATTGTTCGAATGCGCCATTGAAGACCTTTCCGGCACACCATTCGGCCGCCTTCTCGACGAGGGGACGGAGCGCATGCGCCTCAAGCAGAACTTCCGAGATGGGAAAATCATCCGGCGGAACCAACTCGCGCTGACGGTCAATGGTCAACGCAAATGGATATCACTCAGCGCCCGCCCCAAGGCAGGTGGTAGCAAGGGCTATCGCGGTGTCATTACCGATCTGACCGCCCAGCGCTCCGCTGAAGACCGGGTCAATTTTCTTGCGCATTATGATGCGCTGACAAAATTGCCGAACCGCATGCTGTTCAACGACAACGTCGCCCATGCGCTCAAACGTCACAACGGCCAGATTGCCATCCTCTATCTCGATCTCGACAATTTCAAGACGATCAATGATACGCTCGGCCATCCAGTCGGTGATCGCGTTCTGGCCGAAGTTGCTCGCCGCATTGAGGCGGCCATCGGCCAATATGACGTCGCGAGCCGCTTTGGCGGCGATGAGTTCGTCATTCTCGTATCGGGAACGCGCGTTGACAAGATCGACCATCTCGCCGCCCGTATCGTCAAGGATTTGGCGGCCCCGGTCATGATCGATCAGCTGGAAATTGAAACAGGGGCCTCCATCGGCATGGCCTCAGGACCGCATGACGGCGAATCCGCCGATTGCCTGATCAGGCGTGCGGACCTTGCGCTCTATGCTGCCAAATCACAGGGGCGAGGCCGTGCTGTCCGATTTGAAACGGGGATGGATGAAGCAGCTCAAGCTCGCCGCAGCGTCGAAATCGATCTGCGAGGCGCCATCAGAAATGGCGAACTGCAGCTCCACTACCAGCCCCTGATGGATGTCGACAGCACGACAGTTAGCGGTTTTGAAGCGCTCGTGCGCTGGGCTCATCCTGAGCGTGGGCTGATCATGCCGAACAGTTTCATTCCAATCGCCGAAGAAACAGGCCTCATCCTGCCACTCGGAGAATGGGTGATCCGCCAGGCCATGGCGGACGCAGCGACATGGCCTGAGCCGCTTTCGGTCTCGATCAACCTCTCGCCAGTCCAGTTCCGCAGCCCTTCGCTGATCAGCACACTTGTACAGGCATTGGCCAGCAATGGCCTTTCGCCCAACCGTGTGTGCCTCGAAATTACCGAATCGGTCCTCATGCATGACAGCGAGGCCAATCTCGAACTGCTCCACAAGATGCACGAATTGGGTTTGCAAATCTCGCTCGATGATTTTGGAACAGGCTATTCCTCGCTCAACTATCTTCGCAGCTTTCCTTTCGACAAGATCAAGATTGATCGGTGCTTCATTTCAGAAATTGAGGATAACGCCGATTGTCAGGCGATCGTCCGCTCGGTCATTACCCTTGCCGACAGCCTGGGCATGACAACAATCGCCGAGGGCGTCGAGCGATCAAGCCAAGCCGAACTTCTGCAAAAAGAAGGTTGCGCGGAATTGCAGGGCTTTCTGTTCAGCAAGGCCGTTCCTGCAGCAGAGTTGGGACGCTATTTCGCGCAGCGCCACGTTGGTGTTGCCGCTGCGGCGTGAAATTGCCCTAGATCGGCCACCCTGTCCCCGTGATCGCCTGATTGGCTCATTGCCCGCATGTTCTGCTGAGCCCAATCGGCTGCAGTGAGCGCAAAAAAGCGACGCAGCCCCTGTGACAGGACTGCGTCGCATTCAACGATTCATCGGGTTGAGAATCAGAATTTCAGACCAATACCCACCACAGCGGCATTCAGGTCCGTGCCGTTGAGCAGATAGCGGCGATATTCAACCTTGCCATAAACCTTGTCGCCAAAGCTGTGCTGATATCCAGCACCAATGTTGAATTCGTCGATGTCGGCAACATCATAACCGACAGTCGCATAAAGCTTGCCCTTGCCAATCTTGCCGCCAAGCCGTGCAGCCAGATTCACGCCGTCAAAGCCGTCGAAGTCGGTGTCGTAGGACACTTCACCACCGACAAAAGCAGAGTCGCCTAGGTCAAAATCATAACCAGCGGCCACACCACCCACAAACTCATCGGCACCGCCAGCCCAGGCGATCCCGCCACGGGCTTCCACGCGCCCTTCGCCAGCGGCCATTGCCGGGGTCGCACAAAGGGCTGCAGCAACAACGGCCGCCTTGAAAATATTCTTCATGATTGTCCTTCTTTCATTGCAAGGCTCGTCCTGTATTATCGAGCCGACGCGCAAATGAGATCAGAAGCTTCAGATTTCAACCCACGCGGCGGAGACATTTGATTTTATAAGAAACTGTTGCAAAGCCGCCACAATGTTCGCTTTTCGCGACATCGGCAATTTATAACCATTGTTACGATTTCAGATACTTTGCAATTTTTCAAAATCTCCATTTAACTTACAATACTGTGAATATATGTTGTCCGCCAAAGCCTATCGACCAAGTGACCCCCGCAGCGCAAGCCTGTTTCCGGTACCCTGTCGATCAGCACGGGCATTCAAATGTCGGTTTATCGACCCGTCGAATGAACGGCATTGAGATTCCACGAAGGCCCCTATCGCAGCTTCCCCAGCATCCTCCCCGCGGCCCCCTGTTCTGCAGCAAGATTGCGGTTGTAGAGGAGCGGCATGCGCGGGCTTTTCCAGCGCAGAGCATCCATGATACCCGCGAGGTTTTCTCCGCTCGCGAAATAGTCCTGATTGACGCCGACTCGCGTCGAATGCGCGCTGATTTCAGCGACTTGCCGCTCGAATGTTGCGGCATCCAGATCGCCAAAAGCCTTTGCCTCAAAGGCCCGACGAACCATTGCCCTGAAAATCGGCGTGATCGATCCGGGATGGAGCGCCTTGTCGCCAATGTCATAATTAATACGAGCGGCCTTTGCGGCCTTGGTGACAAACAAAGGCCCGTCCCACTGGCCGTTCCAGTGCAAGGGCGCGGTGTTGCGAACCCGCTCGGCACGGCGTGCCGCGTAGCGGCGCACAATGACCCGGCGGAATACCGGTCCTTCCGCAATCCCGGCAGCATCCAGCCATTGTGTCAGCGCACTCACGCTGCGCGGGCTGAGATAGGCGGTAGCTCCCTCCCCCTCCTGATCGCCTTTCGTGCGCCCAATCTTGAGCAGCCGCGCGTCGGGGTCGAGCGCCTCGATCATGTCTTGAACGCATATGGCCACGAGTTCGCTGGCCCGCAAGCCGGTGTCATACGCCACGGACAGCAAAGCCCTGTCGCGCAGATCGGGTGGCGTTGTGTCGCAGACCTCCAGTACAGCCCGGATATTGATGCCCCGGGGTGTGTCAGCGAGCGGATCCTTTACGCTGCCCCTGAAGCGCAGCGGTCGCGCCTGTTTCTGGGCGACGCCGACTGCCTTGCGATGAGCAGCAATTGCCAGTTTGACCAGCTCGTCCTGACACGGATCGGACACGCGGCACAAACGGTGGAGCTTGGCGATCGAGGCCATGTAGCGGTTGAGCGAGGCAGGCGCTGCCCCTTCCCCGGCACGTGCCTTCAGAAAGGTCGCCGCCGTCTCCGGCGTCGCAGGAAGGGAGCGCACGCCCTTGGTCCAGCACCAGTGGTCAAAAGCCACAACGTCACTGCGGAAGGCGCGAAGGCTGTTTGCGGACGCAGCTGAGACAAAGGCAATGAACAAGGCGCGGTCGACGGCCGCCTCCGCTGTCGGTGGCAACTGGATAAGCGCCTTCTGCTCATCTCCGACTTCTGATGCGGCAAGACTGTCAACGCTGTGCTCCATGACGCCCCCTTGCATCTACGGGCAGCAATTTTGTGCGCAGTGTCTGGCCTGCGACGCACAACCATATTTCCGGCTTTCGTGGCGGCTGACGCTCTTTCCAACATGTACGCGCCACGGCAAGATTTTGCTCGACCGCTGCACCCAATGTGCCAGTCCCATCATGCCGCATCGGGGCGGCCTCACGCGCTGTCATAATTGCCGTGCGATGCTCGCCGAAATGCCGCAAATCGAAGCGCGCTCGCGCGCACTTGTAATTCAGGCACGACATGAAAGCATCCTTACCGGGCATCCTGTGTGCTACCGGCCTGTGGCGACGTCAAATGCCGCATTTCGGGGTGAAATGCAACATGTGATAAGTTTTCCTTATCACATGTCAACTAACTGTCCCTCTTTGAGTCAGAAAGCAACGTCGATTTTGCTTTCCCTAGAGTCCTCGAAATGCTTAGAATCGCTGGTTTTCTTGGACGCAAAGCATGGACACCGAAACTGCCCTTTTGGCGCTTGGACGCCTCGATGGACGCCTGTCGCACAGCCCAGCTGCACAGCCCTGGTTGATCAAAGCGCGGCTCGAGGGAGCGGCCACAGCTGCCTGCAATGCATCTGTACCGGTCACGGTCCATGACCTGCAAGCTTGGTTGTCAGGTATACGCAATCCCCCGCGGTCGAGCGAAGGGCTAAACGACCCGCTCAGCGTCGCAGCGGTCGTCTATTTTTTCTTCGCGACGCTGGATCAAGCACGCGGCCACAATGACAGAGCTGTTACGCGATTGTTGCGATCGCTTCTCGATGTTGATGCGGAGGCGCATGTCTGGGCTCGGGAAGATCTGATGCACTTTGGTCCCTTGTGGCGCGCGGTGCATAGCCTCGCAAGAGAGCCGGGACTGAAACCGAATATTCCATCGGTCGCTAAGCGCCTACATGAGATGGCGCGAGTTGCGACCAAGTCACACGGGCGACGACAGCTCGCCGCAACTAGCCACGATGGGCGGCAGCTGACCTTTATGCCCGAAGACCGGCGCGCCTGGCTTGTCAGCCTCATGGTACCAGAACTGGTACGGCGTGCAGATCTGACTACAAACCTCATCCCGTCGCTGGTGCCGAGCCTTAGGTTTCTGGATCGTGATGCCTGCGGCTATGAGGCACTAATTGCTGATTGCATTGGTCGCGCTGCATCCGTTGGACTGAAAAGCCTCGCCAACATGGAGCGGCAGATCGTTGAAATCGATCACCGCTACAAACGTACCGCACGCAGCAGGTTGCGCTTGGCGGCAGAGCTCGGCTTGGCAATTCCATCGCTGTCTCGCGCGAAGCTTGCGATTGCGGTGAAGGCAACGCCAGCTGGGGCAGCATATCTGATGAAGGAATTGGGTAGCAATTGATGTCATTTTGGTCGCGCCTAATTGCATTTGACTAACCAAAAGCAGCCATTCCGCGACTAGGCTCCACGTCCAGAAGGGGCACGATACGGACGTCGAGGCTTGGATGGACAGAGGTCGTATTTGTCGTGGAGTCCGGAAAGACAGCTACTGGCATTGAGACCTTGAAAGCAGCCCTTCCTTTCGGCCAACCCTAGAGACTCATTTCGGTGGAAGCGAGTTGGCATTCGAAACAGCGTAAGCGTCCGGCCTGCCCCGAGTTGCGCGGATAGCCGTCATTTGTGAGTAGCCTTGGATGAGTGCGCCCTTTGAGCCGCTCAAAGGAGAGGCTCAAGCATGGCAGGTATCGAGATCATCACGCGGACAGAGCGACGGCGGCGCTGGAGTCGGGCGGATCGGGCGCGCATTCTGGCCGAGTGCGCGATGCCAGATGCGATCATCGCCGAGGTATGTCGGCGCAACGATATCGTCTCGAGCATGGTCCACAAGTGGCGCAAGCAGGAGCGCGAAAAGGCGGCACACGGGATGTTGCCACCGTTCATCGGCTATGGCGAGCTTACCGCGCTTCCGCAGGATGGCGGGTTTCCCGTCGGCCGCATTGATCTGCAACGGCAAGATGAGCAGCAGCTCCCATCGGACCACACCTTTGCAACGCCAGGCGTGATCGAGATCGCGTTGCGGCATCGGAGCAGGCACTCGATGCCGAACGGGAAGCTCATGTTGCCACCCGCGATGAACTGACGGCAGCGAAGAACGCGGTCCAGCTGACCACGCTGCAGATCGAGAAGCTGAAGGTGGCCCTGGCCCGGTTGCGGCGCATGAAGTTCGGCCAGTCGTCCGAACGCGTGGCGCAGCAAGCCGACCAGCTGGAACTGACCCTTGAAGACCTCGAAGCCGAACAGGCCCGCGCCGAGTGCGTGATTGAGGGCAAGCTTCCCGACCAGGAACTCAAAGTCCCGGCGAACCGCCCACGCCGCAGGCCCTTGCCCGAGCATCTGCCGCGCGATGAAGTGATCCATGCCGCGCCCGCTACCGATGGCTGCACCGCCTGCGGTGGCACCATGTCCACGCTTGGCGAGGACGTCACTGAAGTGCTCGAGTATGGCTCGCCGACGTGCTCGACCGCATCGGCAAGGGCCATCCCATCAACCGGATCGACGAACTGTTGCCTTGGGAGTGGAAGGCATCCAATTTGGCGACGTAAACTTCCCAAAATATTTGGCCAGTTCTGATATTTAACGTCTTATTTTCCTATATTATTGCGCGTAACCATCGACTTGACGCGGGCGGAGCACACTCTGGCTCGAGTGACCTTGAATAGTTGGGATTCTCAAGGTCTGCTTGTCTCAAGGTGTAGGCTGCAGGACAATTTCGAATATCATCAAGATTCGAAGCCGCACAAAAACTTCGTGTTTGATCTCAACGCGATAGCAATAGAAGGGCAAGAAGCATGGATATCAGCCGATTTGCATCGAAAGCCGGGATTGCTATCGCTTTGATTTCTTCCTCATTAACTGCGGCACCTTGCCTCGCGCAGGATCTCGCAGCGGACATGGTTCTTGACGAAGCTGAGTCCCTCGCCGTCGATGCAGGCATTTATGCTGCGCAGTACGGCGTCACCAAGGAGGAAGCGATGCGCCGGTTGCGCGCGATGCTTGAGGGCACCGAAGACGCAATTACGCAAGCAAACCTGGAGGGAGCGGATTTCGCTGGAGTGTACTTTGACAACAGCGCTGCCGAATTTGCCATTGTTATCCGCAGCCGAAAGGCTGGCGATGCAAAGTCCACTCTTACGCGCCCGGGTAGGAGCGGTATGACGCGTGGTGCCCAACAGCGCGCAGCACGGGCCAGTGAACGCGCGCAATTGCGGGCGCGATTCAGCATTACCGCCGACGATGTCGCTGCGGCCGAGGAGATTCTCTCCAAGCCGCAGCGCTACACGCTTGAAAAGCGTGGAGGTGCAAAGCAATCCCGCGGAGAATTGCAATCGACTCTTACAAATGCCTCCGGCCAGTTGGTGAAAATTCCCGGATATCAGACTTCGTTTGTCGATGATCGAACTGGCGAAATCGTGATTATGGTTGATGCGACAGAGAAAATGGCGGCCTCACAGGCCGCTGCATCGGTATTGAGTGTGCCGCATCGTATTGAATTGGTCCCGGGCGGCTTTGTCGATGTTACGCTGCGTGGTGGCCTGTTCACGACTATACCAACGCAACGTTGGTGTATGACCGCCTTTGGTGCCAAACGGACGAGCGACGGCAAGACGGGAATTGTTACGGCCGGGCATTGCGCATCAGCCTCCACTATTTCCATGACATCGAGCGACGGGACTTCGGTCAATCTAACCCAAGGCACCACGCTCAATAATACCACGACCGGCGATCTCATGTTCCTGTCGGGTACACCCGCCGGGTCTGGACAGTTTCGCTTTGATGGCACTGGCTCCTTCAGAACTGTGACGGGCTTTCGGGCGCGATCTTCGACCAGTGCCGGGAATGGCACAATGACTACTGCCAGCACGATCGCGGGAAGCTTTGTCTGCCACGTAGGCCAAGAAACACTTGGCAGCTCCAATATGATCCAGAGCTGTGGCGAAGTCATATCAACCGCAGGGAACCGTGGAACAGGCGGAACGACAGGTGGTAACTATGTGATAGTGCGCAATACGCAATCGGGAGCGGGAACCGTTCGCACATCTGGTACAGGGACGCTCAAATGCTATCAGGGAGACTCGGGCGGACCTTGGTTTGCGGGTACAATCGCCTTCGGTGTGATGTCGGCATGTCAATGGGAAGGCGGCACACTCAATGGCACGGCCCTCTATTCAATGTACACAAGCGTGAGCGAATTTAATCTCATCGGAGTAAGCCTCCTTGTTCCGTAGCCTCTCCCTTCTGCTGGCGGCGCTGGTATCCGGATGCTCTGTGGCCGACGAGACCCAATCGAGCACGGCTGCTAACAAAGCGAACAATCCCTTGCCGGTACGCCAAGAAGAACCTTCACCGTCATCCGCCATGATGCTTCGCATTGCTACCTACACGCCGGAAGGTCCGTCCATGTTGGCGTTGTTGAAGGGAATACTGATCGAGCAGAATGGATGCCTAGTTCTAAAGACGGATGGGCGGATAGTGCTACCAGTTTTTCCTCAATCTAGCATTTCGAACGAAGGGGCCAGGATTAGTTTCGGAGGGCGGGCCTATCAGTTAGGTGACCTAATCGAACTTGGTGGCGGGGCAATGCCTCAAAGTGGGCCAGCACCCGCAGGGCTTGATCTGAGTGGATGTACGGCCGAACAAATTTTCCTAGTTGGCTAACAATGCCGTTAGATTGTGTAACCTCTGGTGGATTCGTGACCCATTCATTGTGTCAGGAAAATGGGCACCTCCATTAACCCCTTGGCTGCCCTTGCGAGCGCAGCGTGGCAATCCGAAAAACGTTGGAGTTCTGCCTGTTTCCGGATTGCCATGTCGCCTTCGGCTCCACGCAATGAAGGTTGATGGAGGTGCCCAAATATAGTTGAGGCTCCGCGAGAAGGCAGAGCATGAGCAATCTGCGCCCGCTGACCGGACGCTTACGAAACAGCTAGGTCGACCCAAGCCGCAAAGTTTTGCCGATCGCACAGTTCGGCATCGACAAAGTAGAATCCCGGCATGATCCGGTCACCCAGTTGCAGCGGAGCCGTTGCTCCAAGCTTCGCAGCAACGACCGCATTGGCCTTGCCCACACGAAACATGAAACGACGTGTGCCATCCTTGGCTTTGTCGGCGGCGCCAATCATCCGTATCTCGGAGATGCCTTCATGGTCTGCCAGCGCGCTGCGGAAACACTCGGTCAATTCAGGATCGAATGCCAAGATTCAACCCGCCTTCAACGACGCCAAAATCTCTTCAAGCACCACTATGCCCGCACCCCAACCACGGTCCAGCCCTTCGAGAGCGCCAGCAAAGAAGGCAAGCTCCTCCTCGCTTGCATTGTGCGGGGCCCATTCGAGCTTGAGGCGGGTGCCCCCGGAGATGGGCTCAAGCGAGATGATCGTCAAAAGCGTTTTTGGCCAATCCGGCATGCCAGGGTTAGCGGCTATGTCCCAGTCGCGATCGGTCGTGGAATTGTGCCAGGCGATACGCTCAGTCGGTTCGACTTCAACATAATCCATGCGCTGATAGCCGGAGCCGTTCTTCATGCGCATCTCGATGAGTGCAGCTCCGCCGACCCGGACGTCGAACGCGTGGGCCACGGTTTCAGTGTGCGGGCCATACCAGCGACAAAACAAGTCCGGCTCGGTCAGCGTTCTCCAGACCAGTTCGCACGGCGCGGCGAACTCCTGTTCGAGGGTAAAAGTGGGGAGCTTCGAAGCCATTTGCTATTCCTCCAGTGATTTCAGTTCGGTCAAGAGCCGGTCCAGTTGGCCGAGACTGCCGGTCCAATGATCCCTGAACGCGGCAAGCCATTTTGTGGCTTTGGCCAATGGCTCGGTCTTTATGCGCATTGGTTCAAGCCTGGCGGCTCCTCGGGAAACAAGTCCTGCTCGTTCGAGGACGCGCACATGTTTCGAGATCGCGGGCTGGCTGATTGAAAAGGGAGCCGCAAGATCGCCCACCCTGGCATCGCCAGCGGCAAGCCGACCGAGTATCGCGCGGCGCGTGGGATCGGCTAGAGCTGCGAATACGGCATCGAGGTCAGGTGACGATTCAATTCTCATAACCATTTGGTTATCACCAGGCAGTCCGACGGTCAAGCGACCTCTTTGCGACCGCAACATCGGCTCCGGCATCTAATTCGGATTAAATTCGATGATTGCTCTTATCGGAAGCTAGTCGTGACTGACCTATTCGAATGGCAGGTATTGAATAACCCATAAGGTGAAACCATCGGCGGAAATGGGCATCGTAAGCCGACATTCGCAGCCGACATCTTGAATGTCAGCTTCGGCCCAACTTCGGTCATTAAAACAATGTCGGCTTTGCCGTTCCATCTATCGAAGCCAGACATCCCACTTCACCATAACATAGCCGCCGCTAGCGCTGAAGAGACTGCCTACGCCAACCTTCGACAGCTTTGTTGAGATCACTTGAGCTCGTTTCGTCGGACCATTTGTCCCAGAAATCAATGGTGCCACTGAGCGGCTCATTGCGCGGCATCGAGACGCGTATCCGGGTCGGAAGCAGAATCGCGTCCCCCACCACCAAGGCTTCGCCAGTGTCGAGAACAGGAAGAAGGTCGGAAAATCCTCCGAGACTGTCCGGCAGCAGGCGGCGCACGACCGACTGATCATCGCCATTAGTCAGGCGCATGGCAACCAGATTGCTGCATTGGCTGACAACCGTGCGATTGACCTCCGATGGTCGCTGGCTGATCACCACGAGGCCGACACCGTACTTACGTCCTTCCTTTGCAACCCGCTCGAAGACCGCGATGGCGTTCTCGGCGGCGCTCGAGGACACGTCCTGCGGGATGTAAAGGTGCGCCTCATCGCAGAACAACGCGACAGGATGTCGGTTGCCGCTCGGCAGCCATTGTTGTACCGAGAAAGCGAGGCGGGCGACCAGGCCAACGATCAACGGCAGGACGTCCGAAGGAACCTCCGAAAAGTCGATGATTTTGACGCCGCCAAGACCGCTTTTTGCCGCGCTTCCGGCCAAGAGTTTTCCGACCAGTTTGTCGAGGAATGCGTATTCCATCGCATCCGCCTGGGCGGGGAACAGGAATCCAAGGCGCCTGTCGGTGGCCTTGGCCTCGAGCCTCTGGATCAAGCGGCTGAGTTTGCCGAAGAAGTCGCCTTGCTTTTCGGACCCGGCGCGCGAGCCAGCCACCATCTCGGTGTTCAGGGCTGAGAGCTTCTCGAGCACATCTCGAAGCGGAAAAGGCACCGGGCTATCGATCGTGAAATTCGCCAGCACCTCGTGGTGTCCACCAGCGATCAGGAACTCGCGTTTGGCTTCATTGATCGACCGTGACATCAACATGGCCTGGTTGGGTGCGTTGGTGTCGGAGCGGTCCACGAACATCGAAACCAGCGCTTCGTAGGTCAGGAGCCAGTACGGCAGATGAAGGACTCCATCGCCAAGGCCCTTGGCCGCATCGATGTCGGCGGGGCCCGCAATGCGCAGATGCTCGAATCCGTCACCGGTCATCGAACCATATTCGCCGTGCATGTCGAACACGATGGCATTCGCGCTCTTAAGTTCAGCGACCTGTTCAAGCAGACGCGCGGTCGTCCACGATTTGCCAGAGCCGGTGCTCCCAACAACCAGCGCGTGGCGTTGGAACAGCTTGTTACCGTTGAGGAACGCTTCGGCAGCGGTATCGAGACTGTAATGTCCAAGCGACAGCCGCTGCCCATCGGCGCTGACCGCTGAAATCACTTCCATGAAGCGCGTCAGCTTCTCGCCTTCGAGCGCGAAACAGTTAGCTTCGATCTCAGGCACCGTCTCGAGCGTGCGGCGGAAGACATTTGATTGGGAGCCAGCGCGGGTGAGGAGCGTCCCTATGAGCGTGATCCGGCATAGATTGACCTCGGGAAACGCCTGATCCAGTCGCTCAATATCGGCCGAGCCAGCGCGCTCCTCAACGGCTGTGCGGGTGATTTTCTGGATGATACCGATCAGATGCTGGCCCGCGCGGCTGCTTTGAAGGGCAACCAGACGATTGACCTGCAGGGTGCGCAACGCTTCGGTGTCATCGACACGAACGATGACGGTCGCTGTATCGACCGACTGGACGTGGCCGAGTGCCTCGGAGTCTTGATAATTCAGTATGGTCACGCAGTTGCTCCAAGGGTGAAATCGAGAAAAGAGGACAGGGCCCACACCGCGGGCCCGGGAAGTTCGATGCCGGCGGGATGTGTGTTACTGTATGCTCGCGTCCCGCCAGCGCTTTCCTCGAGCGCCAGATACTTGCGGCAGCGCCCACCCCCCAAAAACTGCTTCGCGGGATCGGACAACGTCTTGGTGATGACGACGATTGGGATTGAGTCCTGATCACATCGCTCGACCATCTTGGTTTGAAGATGTTGATCGTTGAAACCGTAGCCAATGCACAGGTAAGCCCGCGCGCGTTCGAGTGCTGTGTCCGAACAGGTGAAGATGGTGCGGAAGGGCTCCAGATGTGCGAGCCTGTATTTGTCGATGCCCGGGGTGATCATTAGCGGCGTGAAGCCATCGGGGGTTTCGCGGATTGCGCGGACTCCGATGATTTGATTACCGCCTTCGAACCAATCGAGTGAGCCGTGGACTTTCCAGACACATACGGTTCGTGGGCTTTCTGCGCTTTGCGATGGACGGGGGGCTTGGCCCGTGAGCCGCATTTGGAGGTAACCGGAACTGAACCCGCAGAAGTGCGCATAGCCGGCGGCATCGGCCGCATATTCGGCGATACGATCATAGTTAGGCGTGACCACATCGACAACGCGCTGCGTGCTGGTGAAGAGATGCCGATACAGGCGCTCAAGCGGCAAACAGTGGCGATCGGTGAGGACCTGTTTGAAGACGGCTTCATCGTGAGGGAGGAGAAAGGATCTGGTTCCCGACGCAACATAGGCCGTTTGTCGTTCGCTCAATCGAACGGCGCCGAGGGCGGATTCGAGATCAATCCCGCCGGCGAGTCTCGCGCGAAATTCAGCCCATTGCGCTGCTTCTTCAGCGTCAGGGGCGGTGACCCCGGGGAGCGAATTGAGGTGATCTGCGAGCGGCCACATGCCCGGAATGCCGTGCGCGGCCGAAGCGCCACTGCCGAGAATGATGACAGGCGCCAGCGCAAGCGTCTCCTGCGCGAATTTGAGCACATCTTCGGTAGGCGTTGGCGTCGACATGGGTGATTATCGTTCCTTTTTTCTCGGCAAAGTCAGTGGTCAAGCAACAGGCGACTGCTCACAGCGCTATCCGATTGGCAGCAACATGGCGGAAAGCCCGGTCGCGGCAGGTCAGGAGGATCACCTGCATTCGGGTTGCGGCTTCGGTCAGGATTTCGATCATCGTGTCGAGACGAGCATCGTCTGAATAAACCAGCGGATCGTCGAGAATGAGTGACACCGGCTTGCCCTGCTCTAACAGCATGTCGGCGAAAGCGATCCTGGTTAGCACCGCAAGCTGTTCCCGCGTCCCTTGAGACAGGTCGCTGCATTCCTCGCTAACCCCGCCGCGGACGATGCTTTCCAGCGTCAAATCTTCTGAAAACGTCAGCTCGCAGTCGGGCAGCAACCGCTCGATATATCGCTTGGCGCGCCTGGCGACCGGGCCCACGAATTTCGCCGAGGTTTCAAGCCGCGCGGTATCTAGCGTGTCGCGCAACAGCTTGAGTGTATCGGCGTCGTCGGTCACGCGTTGAAGCGCAGTTCCCGCGGCGGCAAGCTCGTCCTGAGCCGCGGCAGCGCGATCTGCCAAGCCAAGGCCGCCCTCACTTTCAATCGTGGCTTCGAGCCGCGCGACCTCGGTTTCGAGCTTGGTCTTACCTTCGGCAGTCGTCCGCGCGCGCGCATCGATGATCTCAATCTTGCGGCTGATCGCGGCCACATCGTGGGCCGCCGCGTTTTGTTTTGCCGCTTCAAGCGCGACGGAAGCCCCGGCTGCGTCTTCCCGTGCTGTTTTCAAGTTTGCGTCAATCAGTCCCCAATCGTCTCGCTGCTCTATGGATTGAATGAGAGCCTCGGCGCTTTTCAAGTCGCTTTCGGCGTCTGCTAGGGCAAGTGCCAGCGGCGCATCTTCCGCCTCGGCGCGTTCGAGCGCGGAAATGGCGGCTTCCTCCTCACCTTCGGCACGCGCTAGCCTAGTTTCGGTCTTCTCAACCTCTTGCTTCAACAGGGCGAGGTCTGGGGTTTCGGCGTCTTCCCCGACCTCTTCAGGTTCGGATTCGGTCACGAAAAGTTTTAGCGCCTCTGGGCCGGCAGACAGTGCAATCGCTTCATCCGCGGGGGTTAGCGCCTCGATCCTTGCTTCGAGAGTGCGCAGTTCGGCAGCAGCATCGCGGGCTGCGTCGTTGCGCGCGCGGGCCTCCGCCAAATCAGCAATCCCAAGGTCGTCGAGTGTCGCCTGCCGGTTGGCAATTGCCGATCTCAGAGCTTCCTCGGCGCTTGCCGCGGTGTCGGGGGGGCTTACGATCAATTCAGATTTGGCAAAAGCAATGCGCGCCTCACTGGTGAGCGTCCGCTCTCCGGCGACCATCGGTTCGCCATCGATCGTGATTCCGGCAGTTTCACCGGATAGGATGAGACGGGTAGCGCCAGCAGATACGACCGCTTGAGCCCGGGCGAGCTCCCGGTCGTTTTCCTCCAAATCGGCCAGCACCTTCGCGTCGAGCGCGGTGTGCGAGACGGCTTCAGCGCCGCGATACTGAGCTTCCAGCTCCAGCAGATTACCGTGGCGTTCGCGAGCAGCGGACGTTGCAGAGCGCCTGAGGTGCCGTTGGTTCGTGTCCTCGCCAGCGGCGAGCGCCGCTCGCGCTGCTTGCCGCTCCGCCCGAGCTTCGGCCAGTTCCGTTCTCGCAGTCGCCACTTTTGCCCTGGCTGCAATAAGGTTCTCGGCGATGCGAGTCCGAGCATCCTTGGCTTCAGCCAACGCGGAGCTCGCCGTCTCCCGCGCAGCGACCGCATCGGTGTGGCGGGTTTTGAGGTCATTGAGGCCGGACAGCTTGGCGATTGCCGTCTCGTTTTCAGCATGACGCGTTGCGAGGATCTGCGCAGCCGCACGGGCTACCTCCAAGGTCTCAACAAGGTTTTTACGGGACTGATTGTCGGTTTCGTCAGCGATCTCGCGCTCGATAATCCTCAGTCGGGCTTGAGCCGATTCCAGATCGGCAAAGCTGCGTTCGAGAGTCGCAAGCCGTTCTCCCGCCTCGCGGGAGATGGCCTCGGCTGCAGCAAGGCGGTCGGATGCCTCCTTTTGGCGTCCCCTTTTCTGTCCGGACGGCGACCAGTAAAGGTCAAATTGGGCATCGACCCGCTGGCGAACGCGGCGATATGTCTCGCCGCCCATGATCGAGCCGATCTCGGCTTCAAGGGTCGATGCGATCGTATCGCGGACGATCTGGCCTGGGCCGGAGACCGAAAGCGCTTCAGCCTGTGCCACCCAAAGCAAGCCCAGGGCACCATAGGCCGAGGGTTCCCAATCGCGGCTGTTATCGCGCACCGATCCGAGCAGCGCATTGAGCTGTGTCTCGGCGTCGTCGCCCTGCGCGCGCCCATTAGGGCCTGTCAGCTCGAATGTTGGACTGCGCAGAAAGCGCTTGTTGATCGCCCAGGGCACTCCGGCAACTTCAAAGGTCACCTTAATTTCCGGCCCGACCGCCTCTCCATAGGGGGCGAACGATTGAGCCAGACGATTGTGAGTGCCGTGGCGGATGAAAAATGCGGCACGCAGCGCGCCAAGTAGGGTTGATTTGCCAGTTTCGTTGGGCTCGATGACGATGTTCAAGCCCTCGGACAGGCCCTCGAGCGCGAACGGCGTCCGAAACTTTCGAAAGCTATCGACAGCGATATGACGGATGACGAGGGTCAAGCCTGATCCTCCCGGCTGTATTCGACAAACAGACGCTCGAGCGCGCGCTTCGCCAGCAGACCGTCACGACCACCGGCTTCGGTTTGAGCGTTCAATTTGTCTGCAGCGGCGCCCAACATGCCTTCGATCGCCAAGGCGGCCAGGTCTTCTTCGCTGGGTCGGCCGACGAGGTCGTCATCACGTACCGCGAGATGTCTCAGCTGATGACGCAAGTCATTTTCGAGGCGAGACAGCATTACGATGCGATCACCCAAGCTCGTGATCCCGGAAAGCGTCAGTCGTAGCAAGGTGTTGGGCGCGTCGAGCCCCTCGAGCAGCTGATCGCATTCGGCCCCAAACGCGACCTGATCATTGGCGATCCAGTCCCGCACCAGCCACTGGTAACGACCGGTTCGCAGCGGCGTGACCAGCGGGTCGCGTCCATTATCAAGCTCGACGACCAAGGCCTGACCCGGTTCGTCGCGTTGAAAGCGATCTGTCTCGGGCGTACCCGAGTACCAGGTGCGCGCGTCGATCTTGAGCGCGCCGTGCCAATCGCCAAGCGCCAGATAGTCCAGGCGGGAGCGTGCAGCACGATCCGGTGCAATCTGGTTCTTCGTTTCACCGCGCGATCCGAAATCACGGATCGAGCCATGCGCCAACCCTATCCGCAACCGAGCGCCAGGGGTTTCCATTGTGTCAAATAGTTCGGTCGGATCGTCTAGGTTGTGCCGGTGGATCAACGGCGCTGGCAGGAGCCAGACACCCGACTCCACCTCGCGTGGTGCGGGCTCGGTCAGAATTTCGATCTTCTCGCCCGCTTTTTGCCGCACGCGGTCCCACAGCCCACCATTGCGGGCAAAGTCATGGTTGCCCGGCAGGAGCCACCACCGACACGCATGGCGGTTCATCCGGGTCACCGCTTGAACGATCGTGCGATCCTCCGGACCCTCGGTATCGAAAATATCGCCGGCTACCAGAACGTGCTGCGCACCTTGCTCCGCGGTCAGGCGACCGATGGCGTCAATGGCGTCGTACCGGGCTTCGGTGAGCCCTGCACGAACATCCGGCTCGAAACGGCCAAACGGCTTACCGAGCTGCCAATCGGCCGAGTGGACGAATTTGAATGTCATGAATGACGATTTACGTGTGCAGTGGTACACGTCAACGCAAAGTCGTTGCCCCAGCAATAATAATCGAAGGTTCGATTACTGATCCGCGAGTAAACATCACTGAAGACCAGTTCGGTTAATAAGGCGGGGCAAACTCGCGCAATGCCTCGATGCTGCGCACCTTTCGAATGCGCTATGCTAATGGCCAGGGATATCGACCTTTGAAATTGCGACCGTGTGCCCAAGGCGGCACGCCAAGGTTGGGAGCCGACAGCCTTGCTACGAAATTCCAAGTCACCCTGCTGCATTTTGACGTCGGCCCAAATCTGCTATGTCGCGTATCGCGGTAGCCCTGCAAGCGTCGCATTCTGTTGCGAGCCATGGTCGTTCCGTCATGAAACCGTGAGGCGCGTCGCAAAGCAAGGACTGAGCGCTCTCTGTCCATTTGCCGCCGTTTTCTTCCAGGCGCGCACCGCTACCTAGCCACAGATGGTGTTGGCTTTCGGATGGCGGGGACAGCAAAACCCGCAGCGCAGCGTTTGCAATCATGTTCGACACAAAAGACAATTCGATCGCGCCAGCGGGCTGAAAATGATTGCCGCAGGCAGGTTCTTCCTGTGTCGCACCATCGGGCCAATACGTTGCCTGAAATACAGGAACACCAGTCGGGCCTACGCCGCATCGCAAACATCCCCCTTCGCGCGCGACAACAATGGCGTGACCTGCGGCGGCATGGCTTTCGGCCCACGCGTAGAGTATTGGCACCGTTCTGCCCTGGTCGATATGCCAGCGATTGAGTTCGCCATCGGCTTGCCAGCTGCCGGTTGCCACCAGCACAAGGTCGCTTTCAAGCAAGAGCTCAGGCATGTGTTCGATGACGCCGTGCGCGCTTAAGGCAAAGCCTTTAACGTCGAGGTGTGGAAAATCGGCCGTCAATCGGTTGGCTAGTTGTTCCGCCTTGTTGGACCCTACCGATTGCGCGCCGAGCTCGTGTCGTCCTACGTTGGCCCAATCCAGATTTTCAGGGTCAACCAAGCGGATGCGCCCGGTTCCCGCTCGCGCGAGCAAAACTGCAAGGGTAGACCCAATCGACCCGCAGCCAATCAAGGTGCAAGTCCGTTCAAAGAGAAACTGACTCCGGGGGTCTTTACAACGGCCATGAATCCAAGCGGGGTCAGCGCGCTTCACGTTGGATTTGAGTACGGGAGCGGTTGAGAAAGTCCTTTCTGCCGCAATCGCAGGAGGAAGTTCAGCTTCGCGGAACCCCCTCGTGAGTGGCTTTTCGATCAGTCCTGTGCGAGATCTCGACTTCCTCGCCGATGTGGTAGTCATCGCAATCATCCCTGCCCCACCG
The DNA here is from genome assembly GCA_937873665.1 of uncultured Sphingorhabdus sp. The sequence goes on along the minus strand of CALMYW010000456.1, from coordinate 23,886 downwards.
CGGCCCTCTGCGGCGACAAGGACCAAAAGGTCATCCGGAATGGCGGCTGCGGCCTCGATCAGCACTTGGATATCGCCCTGATCCTGGGCCAGTTCGACGATATGGGCGCCGTTAAGCGGGTATTGCGAAGGAAGCGGAGGCTGTTGAAGCCAGATAAACGCTGCTGGGGAAGTTTTGAGCGTCGAACGGTTTGCATCGCCTGTTTTGCGGTTGGTCAACCAGCGTTTCAAGAACTCGTCATCATCGGCGACGACAACATTGCCTTTGCGGTCCCGCCAAGCCCTGACGATCCGTGACGGTGGTTCCGGCTTGACCAGACTTTCGACCCGAGGTGCATCGGGATCAGAATTATAGAACCAGTAAGTCAGGAACTCCTCGCGAAAATCACGATCGACGATCTTGCCTTCCAGCAACTCTTCGACAAGGCGCGCAGAGCGAGCAAGCAGGTTTATCGCGACATGGCTCGGGTTTTGCGCATCAACCTCGGCCATTATCGGCAACAGGCAGAGCACGCCGTCATGTTCGACATGAGGCCAGGTCATATGGTCTGGCCGATCGACCAATGCGGTCCGCGGATAAGCGATCGGAAAATTGGGGCCAACGAGCAGGTCGATCCTCCGCGTCTTGCCATCGCTGAAAGCAACATCAATCCGCCAACCGCGCGTGAAACGCCGCGTAGGGTAACAGGCAGATAGCTTTGCTTCGTCTAGCCGCTCGGCAGGCGCACCGAAATGGTGCCGCAGTTCGGCTTCGACGGCCAAAGCAGCCCGGCGAAGTACAAGTTCTGCGGACGCGTCAGGTTCAGGCATGGCGCCCGCCGCCACTCGACAGCACGGCAGCAGAAGTTTGCGCTTCGAGTCCGATCAATGCCGCCGAACCAATTGCCGGCCTGATCCATAATGCCTGGCTGCGCGCCTCTTCCTCGCCGCGCTCACTGAAGAACGTCGTATTGAAGACCTTATCCCAGCACGCGAGTGCCTGATTGCGGGTGCATGACGGATCAAACAGCGGATCGAGCCAGCGAATTGCCTCCGCGAGCTTGTCACGGAATTTGGCCGCTCTCGCATCTGAGGGTCCTGCAGTCAGCATGTCGTCAGGGGTCACCGGATGCTCGATCTCCAAGTCAAGGTTCAGCCGATCACGGATCAAACGCATGGTTTCATCAAGTGCTTTATCCTCGCGGTCGGCATTCAGCCGAGACCGTTCGTCGACCAGCACCGTGATGCCGAAACCACTCAGGATCGTGCCACACCAGCTCGCCCGGCTGCGGGAGAACTTCTTGAGATAACGGGTCAGCCTGCGTTCCTGCGGGCCATCGCTCGATGTGGCGAGGCCACTATCGTACCAGGCGGTCACGTCCCGGGCATCGGACCGCCGCCACCCGCTCGACGAGGCGAGCTCATGCCAGACTTCATCGCCCTCATTGACCGTCCGGTAGACAGGCATGTCGACGTGGTATCCCTTCTGGTAGAAAACCCGGACACAATTTCCGCGAACCTCGGGAGGATCGGTGAAAGAACCGTCGTCAACCGCATCGCGGACCATCTCGCGGGCCTGCCGTGACGTCATCTCGGCCCCACGCGCACCCACAAGATCTTCCTTGAGGAAGTAGACACCGTCGTCGATGTCGTAATCATTGTCGGGGTGCTGAACCATGGTGCGCATGGCGTAACTACCCTGCTTCACGAATTCGTTCGGTGCAGGGTCTTCGTTGGCAGCAAGCCCCTTCTCCAACCGGCGACGGTTGGCATCGCGGCGATCCCGCATTGAGGTCTGCTCAGAGCGGGGTAGCGTCACTTTCTGGTCGTGATAGGCGCGAACGTCTTTTGAACAATCGTACATTGGTGGTCTTTCAGGCAGCGTGCGGGGCGACTTTGCCGGCGCCCCCTTCCGGCAATACGGGAGCATTTTCGAACAGGTCGCAGATTGTTTGGGAAGCTGGATCAGGAGCAGCACCGCAGCGGCTGTTCGTCATATCGGCATCGGTTCGCGCCTGGTTGACCAGCGCGTCAATCGCCGCGCGGCGCGTATCGTCGAGGCTTAGAAACGGGAGAAGCGCGCCCGGCACCTTGTCTGCTGGAAAGCGGATAACCTGGCAGTCGCGCTCGACATGACGTGCGAGCATGCGCGCCATATTGTCGAAGGCGAATGCCTGCGCATCAATCGAAAGCTCGGCGGCAAGGCCTCCAAATTTCCATTCCGGCAGGCCGCGGTTCACGTCGCTCAAAGCAATCTGTTCGCCAGCGGGTACGGGGCAGGTCCCAAGACAGAATATTTCGATCCGGTCGCCAGGGCTCGTGACCTCAAGTGCATCGATGAGGCCCACCAAGACGGGGTTGTTCGCCCACAAGCCCCCATCGACAAAGACGTTGAAGCCGTTGCTGCCATCAGGATGGCTAACCGCTGCCATTGATCGAAAAATCGGAGCTGCCGTTGTCGCCATGCATATGTCGACCAAGGAGTAATTGTCATCGCGTCCCGTCGAGTGAGCGATGTGCGGGGTCTTGAACACCCAGCTGCGGTGCTGGCTCATCTCGACAGCCGGAATTGCGATGGCGATTCCGCGGGAACGAAAGACTTCGCCCATCGTCATATCGCCGAGAACATCCTCGAGGGCCGCTTCCAATGCAGAAGCCCCGGAGCGAACTGCCGCTGGCCTGCAAAAGAGATCGGTTGCAACCCCCGCAAGCCCTGATGGCAACTGCCGCGGAAAAATTGCGGGTCCATGCTGCCGGTATAGCTGGACAATCTCGCTCAGCGGGACGCCCTTCGCGAGCCCGCAAGCTATGATGCCGCCAGTACTGGTACCTGTAATCAGGTCAAAAGCCTTTCCGACATCGAGCGCTCCAACGCCGCGTCGACGCGCAAACGCGCTGGCTACTCGGTCGAGATAGGTCGCAGTGTAGGTGCCGCGCATGCCGCCGCCATCGAGGCTCAGCACTCGATATGTCTTGCGGCTTGCTTTACTTTCCCTGTTTGATGACATCACCATCGGTTCCCTGTGCTCGGCGCGAGTTCATTCCCGCTTGTTCGACGACCCGATCCCGGCAAGGGCTGAATGATGCGACTCGGCACTTCCCAAACGTCGGGAAACATATATATGTCGTGAAACCCGACTGTTCAAGGATAGGTGATGGAAAAAGAAAACCAGACTGATCAACGATTGCGGTGGAGCATCGCTCAACGCCTCGAGTTCATCGAATTCCGATTGGTTTGGGAGGGGCGGGTAAAACGTGCCGATGTGGCTGAAAGGTTCAACGTCTCAGTCCAGCAAGCCTCGGGCGATCTTGGATTATATGAGGCTCGCGCACCCCAGAATATTGCTTATGATCGCAATGCGAAGCGATTTGTGCCCACCGCTGCATTCGAGCCAAAATTTCTGCATGAAGCAGCCAATCGCCATCTACTGCAACTTGCGGCGATCGGGAACGGTATGGTCGCGCCTGAAGAAACCTGGTTTGACGGGTTGCCGCCTTTCGGGGTGGTCCAAGTGCCGCAACGCAGCGTCAGCACAATGACAATGCGTTGGATTTTGGAGGCAATCAGGACGCGATCCCAGATCGAGATTGAATATCAGTCGGTCAATCGAGCGGACAGCGCGCTCCGGACGATCGAACCGCACGCGCTTGGACATGATGGGTCACGTTGGCACGTTCGTGCTTTTTGCGTCCGCAACGGAGACTTTCGCGACTTCGTGCTTTCGAGGATCATCGACAGCCGACTTTTAGGCGTGGGGACGGCCGCCGCCCAGGCAGATCGTGAATGGTTCGATGAGGTAGAGCTTATTCTAGCGCCCAATCCCGAGCTTCCGGAAGTCGCGCGACGTGGCTTGTCTCGCGAATATGGCATGATTCGCGGCAAACTGCGATTGCCGACCCGAGTAGCTCTTGCCTTTTACCTCATCCAGCACCTTAATTTGGACCTTGCGCTTCCTCCACGGCGTCAGCAACTGGTGCTGACAAATCTGGATCAGGTCAACGAGGCGTGTGAGAATGCCAAGAAAGCCACAATCGATCTGCTGTCAGGGTAGCGCCGCACCGATTTCACTCCGTGCTATGCTCACCATAGGAGACTATCAGCCACCGCAGAGCGGCAGCGCGATTGGGCAGATTATGGGCTGCTTGTATCCGGTCAATTGCTTCGATGTCTGGCTGCGACAACACGACCTCCAACCGTACTTTGCCTTCTTTGGCAAGCCGCTCCCGATGGGCGATCATGCGCTTGCGGCTTTGCTCGTTTTCATGCCTGGTCCGGGTCATGGGTGGCTCATCCCATTCCACAAAGCACCGATTTGGCGGAGCCATGCCGCAGGCAGTGGCCAGACAGCGGGCAAATTCATGCCCGCACCAGCTTGAGCTGTTTGGCCGAGACTTCGACGACCAGTTCCCTGCCCCAATCAAAGGACAGAAAATCCTGCTCGATGCCGTCTGCAAAGATGACCCCGCCCTCATTCATTTGCGACCGGATGCGCAGCGCGCTGGTCGCCACTTTACCGGCGCGCAGCGTCGTGCCGGTGGATACGCTGGGAAAGGGCTCGCGGACAAAATAGCCCAGAGCAGCTTCGTCGGGGCTGAGTGATACTGCAAAGTGGATCGCTTCCATGATAGAGCGTGCCCACCCCGTGGCACCAGTGCCTGTCGACACGATCAGACCGCTGGAACTCTGGCGTTCCGACACGCCTTCGAATTCGATCTGGTAGCGGGCCGACTGGTGGCTGCGGTGGCCAACAAAGAGCTCATTGAGGGCAAGCAACCGCGCTCCGGTATCCAGCACGCCTTCGGCCATGGTCCGCAACTGGAAGTCGGCCGCGCCAGCGGCACAGGCCAAAAGCGCGCTACCCACCCGGGACATTGGCACCTGCAACAGGACGCCATCATATTGATCGGGTTCTGGGTTCACACCCAAGACTGGCTGACCATCGAGATATTTGGCGACGTTGGCCACGAGCCCATCCTGCCCCAGCGCCACAATGATATCGTCTGGCGCAAAGAGGAAACGGTCGAGTTCAGCCCGCTTGACGACCGTCTGTCGCCAATCCTCAGGCGCGGATGATCGCGCCATCTGCAGAGCTTGCTGGAAACGGCTGTGGCCAGCTTCGAGCGTCGCGAGGTCCTGACCCCGTGTGTCCAGAAAGAAGCGGGCCTGCTGGCGCGTCGCGTGCCGCGCCAGCAGCAGCTCGTAATCGGTTTCGCGAACCACATAGACGACCCGAGGGGTGAGCGACGCCATGATGCGATTACCCTTGGTCGATGGTGGCCGCAGGTTTGGCCGTCAATTCCCTGAGCAAGCTGCTGAGCAGCTCGGGCGTCACATTGAGATGCTCAATGGTATCGAGCTTTCCAGCGAACTCGCGGGCGGCAAGGCCAAGGAGTATGTTGGAAGGCAGATCTTTGACGACCGCCATATGCCCCTGCTCGGCTTCCGCTTTCGCGGCTTCGACCACTCGGATGCGATTGGCTTCGGCATCAGCTTCGACCTGCTGGGCTTCGGCTTGGCCGGAGGCCCGATCCTTCATGTTGCGGGTTTCTTCGGTGATCAGCTCTGCCTCGCGGCGCGCAAGTTCAACACGGTTGGCAAGCTCATTCTCCGCAATCGCGCGTTCCTTGTCGACCGCGAGGGCGCGGCGTTCAAAGGTCGCCTCATCGGCCTTCTGTTGAAGGGCTTCGAAGGTGGGTGTCTGAAGCGCTCGCTCCAGTTCGCTGCTCGGGGCCAGATTATCGAGCCGGACAGAGACGACGGCGAGCCCGATTTCCACAAGGGCCGGGTCGTTCGCAAGCGCCAGTTCCAGCTGTGCACGCAGTGGTTCGATGCCGGCGTCCAGCAGGCCCCGAACGGGTGTTTTGGCCAGATAATCAAGTGCAGCCTGATTGACGAGACCGGCAAGCCGCGTTTCGATCCGTTCGATAGGCTGGCCAACATAGGAGCCATTGCCGAGCGCGATTGTGAAGTCGATGCGTTCGGCCAAGCGATCCGGTTCGGCAACGCGCCAGGCGAGGACGCCCTGAACATTGACGGTCTGGAAGTCGGCGCTGCGGCCTTTCACGAAAATCGTTGTCTCGCGGTCATCCATCGGAATTTCCGCAATGCTGGCCACATCAGGCCGAAACCAGAAGACCAGACCACGGCCGCTCTGGCGCAATTTGCCGCTGCGATAGCGGATGACGTGGTGGCTGGCATCGCTGCGCAGCCTGGCAATCATACCGAAATTTGTGATCATGGCCATGGTCGTACTCCTGTTATTCCTTGACGCGGTAAAGTTCTGCGGGGCGGAAGGATGCTCCGGTTTCCCGGGCGCCGGTTCCTTCAATCCAGCCTTTGTCGAGCATGCGGCGCCGGAACGCTGGCTTGTTCATCTGAATGCCGAGGATGGCCTCATGAACATCTTGCAGCTGGCGGAGCGTGAACAAATCCGGGAGCAGCGCGAAAGCGACACGCGAATAATCGAGTTTGCCACGCAGACGTTTGACCGCATGGCCGAGAATGTCGGCATGATCGAACGCCAGAAATATATCCGCACCTTCGACGTTGCAGACCCCAACCGGACCGCCGGTTTCACCGGCCCATGGCACGACCATTTCGGCCAGAACCAGGTCTGCGTTCTGACGCAATGCGGCTTCGAACTGATCGCCGGGAAGCAATGCAAAATAGGCGACCGTAATTACCCGGTCACGCGGGTCGCGATTCGGCTTCCCAAATGTATAGAGCTGCTCGAGCCAATTCCCGTCCATTCGCGCCTTTGTGGCGAGAATCCGCCGCGCAGCTTCGTCGAGCCCTTCATCAATTCCGACAAAGCCGCCCGGCAGCGCCCACCGTCCTGCCTCAGGCTGCTCCTCGCGAAGTTGAAGCAGTGCTGCCAGTCGTCCATCGATCACACTCATCAGAACGAGATCGACCGTGACGAAAGGGCGCGGGAACGATCCGAGCGCTTCGTTTTGGGTAGGGAAATCATCGGTCATTGGGCACCTAATATGCGATATGCACATTAGTTATGTCCGTTATACTTATATGTCAATCAAAAATAAGACTCTGGAGATCGAATTTGGCCTCAATGCGGAACCGCCCGTCATATTGTGAACTGTTCACACCAGCTGTTGAGAAACCTGAGACGCAACGGTTCCCAGCGGCGGGCAGAAATCCAGTTGCTCGGGGAACGCTGCGAACTGAACTGTTATCAATGCGTTAACGCAAGGCTCTAGTCATTGAATTTGTTCAATGACTCGTTCAGCATAAACTGAGAAGTCGATGAGCCTGTCTCACCAGTTTTCAAGCAGTCTCATCGTCATTTCGAGTTCACAATTCGCGTATCGGTTATCGTTGAGACTGTTACGATCTGGCGAGGTCGTTGGGAGAATGAAATCTCATAGGCGTGTGGCTATCCCGGCGAGGGCTCCTGCAATCAGTGCCGTTCCGGCAACGGTTTTGAGAACGCCATAGACCTTTGCGGCGCGGGCTGCAGATAGTTTCTGCCAGGTTCGGTCGATACCGGTTTTCAGGCTGAGTATCCCGTCGGCGAGGTCCATGCTCCCATGGACGAAAAAGACCATGACGGTCATGATGATCAAAGATCGGGCCGAGAAGCTGTTGAAGGCGAGGCCGGCGATGATCGTGAAAGCGATCAGGGCGGTTGCATATTTGGCTAGATCGAACAGGGTGTAGATCCGGTAGACGCGAGGTTGCCGATACCCTGTGGGAACGATCGCGAGCGGGCGCAGGCAGGTTTCGCAGCCATGTACGGGAGCGTGTTCGGGCCAGAATTGGAGGCTTGAGCTGCAATAGGGGCATTTGGGCAGTTGGGGCGTATCCGGTATCATTGCATGACCCCGGGTAGCGTGAGAGTCATTTCTGGTAGTGCCTTTGACAGGGTCGCTGCGATCGTCGTCGGTTTGCTGTCCTTCAACCGGATCGTGATGTAGCCGGCTTCGGCCGTCATTGCGTCGCGTGCTGCGTCTTTCGCTGCATCGTGCGTGTGGTCGTCCAGCTCGATTATTGCGACTACCTTGCCATCTCGAGGATCCTCGATAACAAAGTCGATGTATTTTTGGCTGAAAGTGCCGCGGATGCGTTGTCGTTCCGTAAAGTCATGAGAGGGATTGGGCCCGATCATCGCGGCCATAGCGACCTGGGGGTAGATCCGGCATTGCGGTAGTAATTCGGCAAGGCTTGCGTATGCGCGGCGTTCTGCGGCTGTCATGATGTCGCGGGCGACATAGCGGCTTTGAAGGGCTTTGGTTCCATTGCTGCGTTGGTTTGGGCGGGCTAGCCGGATCAATTTCAGCGTGATGAGGACGAGCGCGATCATCCCGATCAGGAGGAATGCGGTTTTCATGACGCACAGTCCATTTGGGGCTGAAGCGTGGCTTGGGCGACGGCGATCGTGGCGGCGTCTTGCAGCGCACCGCGCAGCTTGACCTCGCGGCCAGCTGGTAATTCAAGATCGAAATCTGCGCGCAGGCGCCAGGTAATGCCATCATGATCTACGAGGCACGGGCCCCGGTCCGAGGAGACTATTGTTCCGGTGAAGGTTTGGACATGTGTCATGCGGTCACTTGCATGGTTTGTGGTTCCGGGAGCTTGATCCAGTCCGGCAGGAATATTTCTTCGACGGGCTTGTTGAAGATTCGCGCCAGACGGAAGGCTACTTGAAGGCTGGGTGTGCCGCCGCCTTCGAGGCCGATTATGTATGCGCGCGAGCATTTTGCTTTTGCTGCGAGTTCGCGCTGGGTCCAGCCTTTTTTCTCGCGCATGGTTCGCAAGGTGTTTCTCATATGCTTGCCCTTAGGGGCGCGGCCCGGGGGGAGAGGGGCCGCGCCCGATTGGTCAGACGTTGGCAGAATCCGGGCAATCGACACAGTCGAAGTCCTTGTTTGCGGTTTTGGTGTGACTGGCCTCGGTGCATGTGCCGTCGGCGCAGTCCGCGCAGTCGTCGCAGTCGTCTGCTTTGGCTCCGTGGGCGCGGTGCGCGATCACCACGGTCGAGTGATGCCGCTTGGTGACCGTCGTCTGCGAGTTGCGCTTGGTGGCGATGTCATTTGCCGCATCCCGCATCTTCTTGGTGACTTCGGCCGCATTGTTCGCACCGTCGCACGGGTAGCCAGCGAGTCGCGCTTCTTCGTCGGTCATCAGCATCGCCGGCGTCTTCAGCCAGTTGATCTCAACTGCGTCGAGCTTGTGGCCACGATCGAGATAGCTTTTGGTGAGTTCGCGCAGGATTCCCGCCTGTGTCGAGGTCAGGTCCGCGTTCGCCGACTTGGCTTGCATGAACGTGATCAGCGAGCGCATTTCGGCCGCAAAAGCTGCGCTGTCGGCTGCAACGTGTTCGTCCTTTGCATCGCCGCCAAGGGCCGAATGCGCGGCCATCTTGATCAGCTCGAGATCGGCGCGGCGCACCGCCTCGCCGGTCGGCTTGAGACCGCGTGCGACTTCGGCGAGGGCAATCCCCACTTCGGTCGGCACCGCGGTCGTCGGAGCCGCTGTGCTGGGTGCGGTTTCGCTCTGGGTTTCGGTTGCCTGAGGCTCCGATGCCAGGGCAGGTTGTGCCATTGCCGCGAGCAGCGGCAAGAGGGCGATAGCAAGGGTCTTCATTGTTACTTCTCCTTTCAACGGAAGTAGCCGGTCCGCCGACCATAAGTGAGGTCGGAGGGGTTGGAATCGCCGAGCGCCGACCGGCGGACGCTGAGCGTTACGGATCCACTGCCGCGATTGCGGAAATGGAGGTCTCGTAGGTCGATATTGTTGCGTTCGGCCCATTCTTTGGCGTCATGTTCGCTTCCGAAGTCGCCGACTTCTTCATGGTCGTAACTCATCTTGGGTGCTCCTGCTGTGGTGTCGGTTTGGTTGGCGCAATGAGGCTCGCGCCTCGCGGCGTGCCTCGCGCCTGGGTGAGCTGCTTGGGAATCACGGACGATTCGATGCCGCAGCTGTGTTGATCTGCGCTGCATTGTTCCTCCTGGCTCGGTGCGCGCAGCCAGCGGCCAGGGATTGCGAGAATTGCGGCGATCGCCAGCGACACAGCCCCGATCGCGAGGAATGCCAGATTGCGGTAATCCGGATCGTTTGTGATGAGCGCGAAGGCAGCCAGCCAGAGGAGCGCGGTAAACGATCCTTCGAGCATGGCGTTGGCGATCTTTGCGGTGCGTGGATGCGTCATGCTAGGTCCAATCCCATGGTCTTTTCGGGTACGGGGAGCTGTTTGACCGGCGCGATCTGCGCGCCTTTTAGGCTGTCGAGTTTCGCGCGCAGTTCGGGTGAAATATCGAGGCTTGGCAGTTGCCTTGTGTCGATTGGGTTGTGGCGCGCTGGATCGACATCGACGCGGCCGACTGCTTCGACGGCCGAAGTCTTGTTTCCGGCGTTGTGATCGAGCTGGCGTTTGAGGCCGTCGAGATTGTCGGTCACGACGCGCATGTCGTCGGTCGCGCGGGTGTTGAGGACGTTTTGTGTGCGCTGGGTGGCAAGGTTGGTTTGTCGCGAGCTGATATGCTCGATCGCCTCGGGTTTGGTCATGCCCTGGACCATGTGGGCGTTGAGCGCATAGCCGAGGTCGAGGCGTTCGAGCATCGGGTGGCCGGTGGGCAAGGTGATCTGGCGCTTATCGGGCAATTCGACCGTCACCCCGTTGCCATCGGCCGAGAGAACCTTGGAGTAGGTCGATTTCTGGATATCGTTCTTGGTGTCCTTGTCGCGCCAGAAGATCGTGTCGCCTTCGTGGAGCTTGATCTCCTTGCGGTCCATCAGCGACATGCGGTCGAACTTGTGGTTGGGATCGATCCGCGACGGGTCGATCGTGCGGTTCTTGCCGTCCTTGGTGAGCTCGACCTTCCCGTTCTGGTGGACTCGGGTGACTTCCCATTGGCCTTTGCCCAGGTTGATTTCGCGCACGTCCATGCGCGCCTCGAGGATCTGGCCGCGCGAATAGGACGAGGCGTAGCGCAACTCCTCACGGGTTGTGTTGGCGCTCTGGAGCGTCTGAACGGTGATGCCGTCGCCTTTGAGCAGGCCTTCGTCCTTCAGCCCCTGCTGGACCAGGCTGTTGATCTGGGTTCGGTCATCGCGCCCTGCGGTGAAGATCGCGGTTCTCTCGCGTTCTGCGGGCGACAAGGAGAGCCAGAGCTGCGCTGTCGTCGCGATCGAATCCTTGCCCGCTTCGATGACCCGGCCATGGGCATTGAGGAGATCGAGCGCGAGCGAGGCATGGCCTTCGTTGGAAAGCCCGGCGACGGCCATCAGCAGCGGCGAATTGCGCTGTCGCACATTCTCGTCCATCCGCACGGTCTTGTGGCCAGAGGCTTGCGAGACCGCGAACATCTTGCCTTGTTCGATGGCGGAGAGCTGCTGGCGGTCGCCGATCAGCGGGGCCTTGTCGACCCCAAGCTTTTCGACGACATTCTGCAGGCGGAGCATGTCGCGGGTCGAGACCATCGAGGACTCGTCGGTGATCAGGATCGTATCTTTGAGATCGGCTTTGGCGGCTTCATGCTTCTGCGAGCCTGTTGCATTGGCGGCGCGGTCATATTTGTTGGTGAAGCTGGCGATGGTATAGGCTTCGATCCCGGCTGCTTTCATGTCTTCGACCGACATGTTTTGCGAGGCACCGCCGCGCAGGTCGGCGACCATCTTGTTCTGGAAGGCAAGCCCGACGAGGCGGACGCCTTCTTCCTTCAGCACGATATTCAGCGCGCCAATCAACGTCGATTTGCCCGCGCCGGCGACGCCCTGGATGTTGAGGTAGCGATCGGTCCCCGAGAGGACCGCTATACCGGCTGCCAGCTGGCCTTCGTTGAGCTTCCAGTTGTCAACGCCCGCCCGTTCGATCCCAAGCGCTGTAGCGGCCTCCTGGAGCCGCTGTGAGGCGATTTCAGGGGGCATGTAGGAGCGTCCCTTGCCTGCGCCTGCTTCGATCGTGTCGAGGATCTTCTGTTCGTTGGCGAGCGCCTTCGGGGTGGTGACAAGATCGTAATGCCCGTCGGCGCGGTCGGACTTGCCGGGGATGAGCTCGCCTTTCTCGAGCAGCTGGCCGATTTGGGCTTCAACCTGTTCGGCGACGACGCCTTTGACCTGGAATCCCAGCGCGGTGGACACGATCGCCTGCTTGTTGAACGCAGCTTCGCGTTCGGACAGATGCCGGATTGCCGATGCGGTGGTATGTTCGGCGCGGATCTCGCCTGCGCTCATGAACAGTGCCTTCGCACCGCCGGTCGTCAGGCCGTCATATTGGGTGCTCGCGGCGCCGAAGCGTTCCTTCATTTCGGAGATGATCAGCGATGCCCGGTCCATGATACCCGGGCGCGACTGTTCCTTGCTCGCCTCGAGCGCTGCCGACAGGGCATCTTTTCCGTCAAACCCGAGTGCGTCGGCCTTGTCCTGCCAGTCCTTCAGAAGCGCCCCGCGGTCCTCGACCGAGATTTTTTCGTCGCGTGTCGTGATGGCGAGCCGGTCTCGGCCTTCGGGCGTCGTCCATGACCGTTCTTTCTCGGCCGTAAGGATTTCTTCGCGTCGCGTCGAAAACTCATCATTGACCGCTTTCGGCACGCCCTTGATCTCGAAAGTGCCGTGCTTTCCCGCAGGCGTAAGCTCATAGCCCAGCTTCTGGAGCTCGGCGCGAAGCGCAGCATGATAGACCTGGCCGATGGTCGTGTTGTTCTGCCAGAGCTTCTCGTTCCAGAGCGCTTTCCAGGTTCCGTCTTTGGTCTGGGTCAGGTTGGCGACGACGGCGTGGATATGTCCTTGCGGGTCGAGCGCACGGCTCGTGTCGTGGGCGAACAGCGCATAGACCAGATTGCCCGTCTTCTCGGGTTCCCCGTTGCGGTTACGCTCATAGTTGCGCGCCTCAGCAAAATTGCGCTCGGCGTATTTCATGGTTGCGACAACGGCGCGAAGGTTCGCTTCAAGGATGCGCTTGTCGCCGACAACAAGCGCCATCACAGAGGCGGACTTGGGCATCGAGAATGTCATGTCGATGCCGATGCGCCGTCCCTCGACCTGGCCGACCTTTTCTCCGTTGGGCAGCTCGCCGTTCAGTATCTTCTCGAACGCTTCCTTTTCGACCGGTCCCGACAGTCCAAGCGCCTCCGTGCCTTTCCCGCCCCAGACTCCTGCTTCCGCGTTTTCCTCAAGCGTGTAGTAATTGTCCGCAGCAAAATAGTTCGCTGCGCCGCCTGAGGACCGGACTGATGCGATTGAGTGCATCGGCTACATCCCGATGTCTTCGTCGATGCTGTGATCGACCTGTGGTGTCGCAGGACCGCTGACAGTGCGTTCCGAACGGGGTTCGTTGTTCGGGTTCGTCTCTGTCAGTTCGCGAGCAATTTGGTTCTGCCGGGCTTGGGCCGATTTTGATTGATTGACTGGCGTGCCGGTTTGAGTGGCGTCCTGCGCGACCGATTTGGGGTCAACTGGTGTGCCGGTGGACTTTGCCATCATTGCCGCGAGCGGGTCGGGCTCAGATGGCGCTTGCTCACGCTCAGGTGCCTCAGGCAAATTGCGATCCTCAAAAAGGTCGGCTTCGCCATTGTCGTTGAGCTCGCGGTCGATGTGGTGCGCGCGCAGCTCGCCTTCCTTGTCGATGGCCGGCTCTGGGGTGGCGTTGCCTTCGCGGCCTGCGGCCTCGCCTTCGTCGAAGAGGGCTTTGTTGACCTCCGGGTCGAACGCGATGGGTTCTACATTGTCTCGCAACAGATAAGGTTCGGCGACCTTGGGATAGTCCTTCCATGTGAGCCGGATTCGGGCGGCGTCGAAGCCCTCTGGATAGACAAGGAAGCCGCGCAGCGATGGCAACTTCATGATGTCGTCGGGGATTACCAGAGGCTGGATCTCGGAGCGCGGTGTGATCGTTGCCGCATCGCGAATGTTGGAATAGCCATAGCTGTAGGCTTCATCCATCATCCGCACTTCGCGCTGGCCGATATAGTCCGAACAATGTTCGGCAGTCTCGCGGTCGGCGGTCGCCAGGATGAGCTTGGTGCGCGCAAGCGATGTGAGATTGATCGCACCTTCGCGGCCGTAAGTCTCCGCGAGTTTGGCAAAGCTGTGGATCCCCAGAATGAATGCTCCGCCAAAGCCGCGGGCTGTCTGGAGTCCGTCTTCAATCGCCGGCAGCCGATGGAGCGCGTGGACTTCGTCGAAGAAGAACCACGTGCGCAGATCGCGGGTACGCGGCAGGCGCATCAGGGAGTGGACGGCCAAGTTCATCCACAAGGTCAGCAACGCGCGATTGAGCGTCAGATCATTGTGTGATGAGGTGATGAAGAGGATCGATCCCGGTTTCTGGTTTCCGCCGATCCAGTCGGTGATTGAGAAGGGCGGATTGTCCTCGGGCAGGAATCGCAACGCCTGTGCATTGGTATTGAAGACTGCCCGGATAGATTCGGCCATGCGCGCCGCCTCTGGTGCCGTCAGGGGATCGGCGACCGTATTCGCCAGCAGCTTGTGAATCGACTTGAGATCGGCCATCATCAGGGCCGTTGCGAGCGCGCGGTTTGAGGCCATGCCTTTGCCGACGAGCTTCATGCAGGTCTCGACAAACAAGGTGCGGGCGGCGAGGTTCCAGAAGGGTTCGGATGCGCCGCCGTCGATCGGCATCAGCGCGGCGGCCATCCCCGTAAAATCAGCGTGGCTTTTGCCTTCAAAGAAGACCGACCAGGTCGGACAACGCTTGTCCATTGGGTTGAGGATGATGTCCGTTTCCGGGTCGTAGAAGGCGCTGGTGTAGGCGCCTGTCAGGTCGAAAACGATGGCGCGGTCTTTGCGCTGACGCATTTGCGCAATGAGATCGAGCATCTGCGTTGTCTTGCCGGTCCCGGTTGTGCCGACGAGCATGACGTGGGATTGTTCTGAGCGCCACGGAAAGGGAACGCTGGCGAGATTATAGGGGTTGTGAATGCCCGCCGCTTTTTGGTCGGGGAACGTCATGGCGGCGAACTCTTCGAGCGACTTTGTGGGCAGCTTCTCGCGAATTTCCATCACGATCTTGTCTTTGTTAAATGCCTTGATCGTGGCCGCCAGTTCTTCGGCTTCAACGAGCATCGCGCCGCGCTGGTGGCGCTCTTCAAGGATGGACTTGCCACGCTTGTTCGAGAAGCGAACGAACCACATTGAAAGGGGAACAGAAACGAATGTGGAGATGAACATCGACCCCCATATTGCGCGCATGAATCGGCTCCATGCGACGACCACGTCAGGGTGCGAGGGGACCAGTCCAATGGGTGCCGGGATGACGGCTCCTGACGGCAAGGTTAGGTTTATGATCTTGTTCTGGTTGAACTCCATGAAGGACCAACCGGCGGCGTAAAGTTTGAGGCCGATCATCTGCACTTCATGCTCGTGAAGTTTGATCGCAAGCGCGATCGAAAGGATCACACAGAAGAGGATGAACCAGACCATCACCGGCAGCTTCGCGGACGAAAACCACATGAGAAATTCATGGGTGATGAGCTGTGATCCGCGGGTGAAGTTTCCGGCGTTTCGCGGCATCGCTCCGCGCGCCGAATGGTGGGTCAATGTGCCTGGGCGTGAGCCGTCGGAATATTGATCAGACCGGGGCATAAAGAGCCTCCGTTCTGCGACGCGCTTCGGCTAAAAGCTCGTCGGTTTCCGCGTTGAGATTCTCCTCTGCCCAGCGGCGCATTGCGAGGAATACGAACTCGGAAGACAGCTGGCGACGTAACTCGTCTGGAGTTCCTCCGGAGGAAGCGCTGATTAGTAGATCGATGGATTTGCGAACGAGAGTAGTGACTGGTGTGCCTGTCCTTTCGGAGAGGCTCCGCAGTTTGTTCATCTGGTCCTGGTCGAGCCGGACCCGGACACCTTGGTTCTTTGTCATAACCAGCCCTTCAAGAGGGGCTGGTGAGGTCTTCGCACGCTTGATATACGGCGAATATCTGGTGTAATCAAGTGCTGACGCGAGCGATGGAGCGAGGGTCCCTGGGGACCACAGTATATCTGCAGAAATCCGTCATTTGTCAGTATGTGGTCCTGTGGGACATCAAAATCGGCATTTCTGAAAAGGATGTTACTTCAACAGTTTAACCCTACGGCCCGCCGTGTAGGGTGTGCTCTCTTTCCCGATAATCCTTGAGCTGAGTTGTTTCTTCGTTCTGCGTTGGTTGAAAGCTGATCGGGCTTGCGTTTTCTAGAACAGCAGCTGGGCCTTCTGGCCTTGATCGGCCCGTTAAGTGGTCCGATTGCTGCGGATGTCGTGGGTGCTTCAATCATGTTCCGGCGTTCTCCAGTTGGTTGAATCCTGGCTTGTGATGTGCAAGGTTCTGTCAGCAAAATATCGGCAGGAAAGGTTTCGAATATGGCAAAAGGGAAAGGGTCAGCTGACGGCACAGTTGAGGATATCGACCGGCAGATTGCAGCGCTGCAGGCGGAGCGCGCGAAGGCCGTTCGCAAGAGAGAGACCGAAGTAATTTCGGGGCTTCGCTCGTTCATGAAATCCTTGCCGGTCGAACGGGTTTCGGAGTTCGTTTCCGAGGTCAGAAAAACCTGTGATAGCGAGCTGGCATCGAGGGCTTGATGCGTTGCTGATTGACCGCGAAGTCGGTCGAGGTTTGACGGGGTTCGATGCCCCGTCAAACCTCTTTGCCACGACGCAAAAAAGGGGGCCGAAGTAAACCTCGAAAGGTTCACTCCGGCCTGTCTTTTCAGAAGGGGCAATCGGTGTCGTAATCGGGATCGATCGACACGTTCATCAGCGTGGAATAGACCAGCGTATCGTCATCCAGATCGTCTGACATCGTCCCTTGGACGGTGTGCGCGATCCGGTCGATGAGGTGCTGCGGAAGGGCGTTGTAGTCGCCTTCGTCGATGGCGATGTAGGTGCCGTCTTCTTCTTCGATAACATGCTGGTCAAAGAAGCTGTGATTGGCGCGCATCGTCGCCATGCGGACTGCGTCGTCGAAGCTTGCAGCGTTGAATGCGGGGATGGTGTCGAGTTTGAGAAGAGCGTTCATTGTAACCTCCATTGAACTGTTGAAGAGGTCACTCTCGGGATGCCTGTGGGCAGGATGGGTCAAGGACGGCGAAGCCGCCGCATAGCGGCCAATGGGGGTGCCGATTTTTTGTGGAGCGGAGCGAAGCGCAGTGGAGCAAAAAATTGGGGGAACCATTGGTCCTTGAGGCATTCTGTTTGCAGGTATCACACTTGGACGTCTGCGGAAGTTAGGGTTTTGCCCTGCGGCCCTTCAGGGTCGCAGGTTAACAGCAAAACACATTCTTGTGCCATGCTTGCGGGATCGCGCTGCGGTCCGTTGAAAAGGCGTCTCGTTTTCCATAAGGGGTCCCTCGGCAAGATGCTAAGTTCGCTTTGGCGACGGCCGATGCGAGGCTTCGAGAACGGCAGGCCCGAAGGGGCCGTCACCGTTCAAGAAGGGAGCGATCCGTCGTTTGCCACAAGGGTGGAGCAGCGAGCAAAAAAAGGGGGAAGGGCATCCGGTTGGTAAGACCGGACACCCTTCCCGTGAGGCTCAGAACGGAGGCAGTTCGCCGCCGCCCGCAGCTTGCTTCCGGCGGGGTTCGGCTTCTTCGCTCCGGGCAGCGCTTTGTGTTTCGCAGCGCAGGATGTGAAGCGGCACGGCAGCCTTGCGCAGTGCATCGGCGAGGTTGAGCTGGATGCCTCCGCCGCTGCAGATGATGGCTTCGACCGGGGCGAGTTTCATCATGCGTTCGTTGCGGCGGAATGGCGCGGAGGGACCTTGCGAGCTGTTCGGCTTGCACAGCACCACCGGGACGTTGTTGCGTGATGCCCAGCTTGCGGCAATCACGTCGGCGCCCTTGTTCTGGGCGGTCGTTGCCAGGACCATCTGCGGGATGCGTTCGTGGATCGCAGAGAGGTATGTCTGGACCAGTTCGATGTCTGTGAACTGCTGCCCTCCGGAGAACAGCACCACCGGACCGGACGGTGCATATTGTTCGCGGCGCTGCGATGCCTTGGCGGCGAGATAGTCCCGGGCTTCGATCATTGAAGCGTTCGTCTTGGAGGAGACCCGTGAGCCGCGGACCGGTGAGAATGGCCGACCCGTTTCGACGCCGTAGATTGTGGCGGCATGGTCCCTCATGCATTCCATCGCGTCGCGGCACTCACCCAATGAGCGGGCTTGCATCGTGAGGTCCTCGACATCGGTCGCGTAGACTTCGCTCGGATCATATTCGCTCAGCTTCTCTTTCAGGCGGGCTGCGATTGCGTCTTCGCGATCGTCGAGCCGCTTGGCAACGACGTGGAAGCTGTTGGCGATGCCCCATGCGATTTCAGCGGAGAAGTCTTCCATCCGTGTGTCGCGGAACAGGTCGAAGACCGTTCCGAGAATGAGTTCGATTGCGGCCTGAGCTTGATCGGGGTCTGGCATTTCGGCCGAGGTCGGCTCGTCGGAAACCGAGAGCTTGGCGAATTCGGTTTGTTCCATGAATGCCGTCGCATAATCGGGCGCGCTGATTTCCTTCGCATAGTGTTCGGCGAAATCGGTGAAGTTTGAAAAGCGGTTGTTCATCGTAACCTCCAAAGTTTGAGTCTTCGTCACCTTCTTGATGACCCTCAGGAGAGATCACGCCGTGAAACGTCGTCAGGGACGGCCGCAGGCCGCCGGCACGCCGGGCAGTGGTGGAACCGATTTTTCCGGGTCCGCAAATAAGCGGACCAATCCCCCGGAAAAATTGGGGGACCGCTGATCCTTGACTGCGATTGAACCTGGCGTGGTATCGTAGGAGGTCAGAGAGAGAGTGTGTGGATGTTGGGGCCTCGCGCGATCCTGCACCGCGCCCTTGCGCGGTAATCGCAGGATCGCTTGCACAGAGGCGGGCAGTCTTTCGAGGCGGCGAAGCAAGGCCGAGAAAGCAGTCCCGCCGAGGCCCCAACCGTGCGGCTTGGACCAGTCCACCCCTGAGCCCTCGCAAGAGGGCGTGGAGCGCATCTGCAGGGCGTTCGTAGCCCGTCAGGGCGCGAATCCCCTGAAGGGTCGCGACAGCACCAGGCGAAGCGGACGATCGTTACCCGCAAGGGCCGAGACTTTGCAGGGCAAAGGCTCGGCGAGCTTGGGCTTCAGGCGGTCCCCTTATGGGGCCGCATCAAGCCTTAGCGAGTAGAGCGCGGTGCCCGGCTTCGATCCGAAGGCGGGCAGGTGCCATTCTGCTTCTTCCTGAGATGGCTCGGTACGGTGTCGCGCGGCATCAAGAAGACCTGGTTGTGATAAAATAGCGCGCCGTAGACGCAGATGCCAATGATCATGAAGATGCTCGGTATCCGGTCATAACAGGCAATCAGCAGGATCAGTCCGGGGATCCAGCGCAGCGGATAGAAGTCGCGGTGAACGCTGTTTCCGTAAACGGTTCGACCATAGTCATCAGTCGTTCTTTGCACAGAATTAGCCATATCGGTTTCGGAGCCTTTAGGATCGCAGCTATATGCTTGTTGGCATGGAATTTATAGGGAAGTTATATGACTACTGTCTGAGCCGGGGCAAGCAGAGACAGCGCGGAGTGCCATCGTCATCGACTGCGGCTCTCGCGTTTTTCGGCGGGTCTGTTTTCATGCGTGCGTGGCTCGGCGAGGAGATCGGCGAAGCGGAGCGCGAGGCATTGGCGGAGCGGCCCTTCGATATCGACAGTCCTCTGGATTCGATGGACAGCATGGCCGCGCAGCTGCTCGATGCCCGTGACGCGGGCGATGAGCAAGCGATGCGGGGCTGTGCGTGTGCGATGAAGCTGTTGCTCAGACGGTGGGATGTCGCCGAGCCTGCGCGCGGGTTATTGCTCGGCGCGGTCGATCATTGGCACGAAGCGGAACGGCTCAAATGTTCGCGCGGCGATTGAATGGCTGTCCGTACTGTCGTGAGTTGGAAAGGGCATCGCGGCGGACATCGAAGGTATAGCCGTCCCAATCGAGCCACCGTTCGAACGAACCGTCTTCGCGTAGTCGGCCGTAGCAGACGCGCACGGTGACGATCTCGCTTGCGTGATCGTCTCCAAGCGTCGTGACGGTAAAGGTTCCGCCCATTCCCGATGGCACGTCCCAAACGGGAGTCGTGGCCGTGATCGTCGGGTTAGGCAGCCGGGCGCTGTGCGAAGCACAGGCGTCGGTTGCGGCCCGCGAGCGCAGGCTCTCAGGAGCGCCGGGAAGGTTGCATTTCCCGAATTCGGTGTGAAGCGGTGGGCGGATTTCAGGAGTTCGGAGCCAGAGCACACAGGTGTGGCAGCGGATTGCGGGATCGTCGTTCATCGATAACGTCCTTTCGGGAGAGGATCATGCCGCGAGGCGTAGCCCGCAGGCATGGTCTTCGAGATCGGCAAGGTGGATGAGGTAGAAGTGGCCGAATGCGATGGTCTCGCAGATCCGTTCATCGTCTTCGCGCAAGGTGAAGCGTTGGTTGGGATCGAGATCGGCTTCGCTCATTCCGTTGATGAAGCTGTCGCGTTTGTGGGCGAAGCGTTCGAGATCGGCGAGCCGCTCTGCGGCTTGGGCGATGTCGCGGGTCTGGAAGACGGCTTCGAGGTTCATCGGATTGTCCTTTTGGGCAAGTGCCTTGCGGCGCTGCCGGTGGCAGCGCCGCTTGGCTGGCGTCAGAGGAAGAGGACTTCTTCGGCGACGATTTCGACCGAGTAGCGATCGACCTGGTTGGCATCGGTCCACTTGGAGTAGTGGAGGCGGCCCTGGACTTCGACCACGTCGCCCTTGGCCTTGTGCTTGGCGACCGAGCTGCCGAGGCCGTTGAAGGCGGTGATGCGGTGGAACTCGGGCAGGGTCTCGGTGTAGCCCTTGTCGTTCTTGACGGTCTTGCCGTCGACGATCTTCGGGCGGTCGGTGACCAGCGTGAAGCTGGTGATGCTGGTGTCGCCGTGCTGGCGGGTTTCGGGAGCGGCAGCGATGCGGCCGATCAGGATGACGAGATTCTTCATGACGTATTACCTCCGGTTCGAGATCGGCGGATCGCCCGCCGATGAACATTGCAGGCGACGCCTGAAGGGGGCCGGTGCAAGGGACCGCAGGGACCGGACTAAAAAGCGAGGAGTGGTGCGGGAAGCTGCGCAGCAGCTGACCCGGTCCGTGGCTTTTTGGTTGCAGCGGCCACCTGGCGGCGCATGGTTCATCGGGATTAAGGGCGGTTCCGCTGTCGAGGCCGGAGCCCCCGGTCGCTCATGATATGATCGTCCAGCTCGGTCCCTCTTCGCTCCTTTGCTCGCACCCGCTGTTGCGGTGTCTCCGGCGCTTTGATGGCGCTGGGCTTTGCCCGGGATTGGCGGCGATGCGCGAGCTCGTCTGAGGCAGAACGATCGAGGGCTGCACTGGCCCGGTCAGCCGGGTCCATCTCCAGCCGCGTCGGTCTTGGCCGGTCGCCAGATCAAGGCGTGCCGCGTGGTTGACAGGGGTGTTTGCGCGCGGTGGACCTGTCAGCGTCTCGGGAGCCGGGCGTGATCGATCACCGGAAGGTCAATCCCTTCGCCGGCGCGGTGCTGCTTCGAGCAGTGCGGCATTCACACCGTTCAGTGGATATCGGTCGAGGGGCTGTCCCAGAGCGCGAGGAAGTCGGCTGCAAACTGGCCGAGAATTCGCTGGTAGATTTCGTCCTCGGCCGCGTCTTGGTCGGGGTCATCGGAAGTGAACACTGTATCGTTTGCGAGTTCGCCGGTGTCGATGTTGAAGACCCGGCCTTCCCAGCCATTTGCCGCACGCGTGAATTCGACTGTCATGCCGTGGGCGTGGAGTGATTCGACAAATGCTTCGGAGATGTCTCGCCCGCTCGCCGGATCATCGAGCTCGAAGGTTACATCGAGCGGCGTGGGCGGATGTGGCATCAGCCAAGACGCAGGGCGGCTGCGATCCAGCAGGCGAGACCGGCGGCTGCGAGGATCAGCGCAAAGTCGGCGCGGCGGCGCAGACCGCGCAGCGGGTCGCGCTTGCCGGTCGATGGGGTTGGAGAGAGAATTGCCATGGTTGGTCCTTTAACAGTTTTGCGGAGCGATTTCCAAGAAATTGCGAAGCGGAAGTCGTGGTTAGCGTTACGGCAGCCGCTTGCGGTTGGCTGCAACAGCCGATTGGGCCGCGCCGGCCAAAAAAATGGGGCCCGAAGGCCCCAAGGTGCGATGCGGCGAAGCTATTTGCCCAGAATGGCAATATAGCCGCCAATCGCGCTCGCGAGTGTTGTGATCGCGATCAGGAGGTTGAGCCGGATTTCCAGCGAGCGGGTTGCTTCCTTGATTTTCACAGCGATGAACTCCTCAAGTGCTTCAGCGGCTTGTTGAGCCAGGTCGTCGGAGACCTTGGCTTGGCGCAGGGCGCGGAAGAAGGTGATTTCCATATTGGACATGTTTGTCTCCATAGGCTGCCGGGATTGGCGCTGGATGCGCGCCGGGCCGAACGCACCGGTCAAGCCGGTCGAAGACCCCCTGAAAGGGTTGGCTTGACCGGGATAGCGGGCGGGCTGGCAAGCTGAACAGTGACAAGATCGGCGGCATGGCGGACAACATGCTAGGAAATCCGGTTTGGTATTCTAAGCCAAGGTTGTCTTGACTTCCTCGGGCGGCGGTTGTGGCTCGGTTCGCTGACAGTCGTGAATTTGTGCATGGCTCAGCGAGCTCGGGTGAAGTGGATACCAGTAGCAGTCGAGATCGAGGTGAATGAATTTGCCGTAGAAGGATGCGTCGGTGGCAAAGCCGATGACGGTGTGGCCTTCGAAGATTGCGCCCTGCGGGTTGGTGAAGGTGACTTTGTCGCCGAGTTTGAATCGGCAATCGACCGGCGGTTCGGGCTGCAAGGCAGCGACGAATTCGGCGTAGCTGTCGCGGCCGTGTCGTTCGCTTTTCATGGTGCGGCCTTCGCTGTGGCATGAGCGATTGCGGGATCAAGCGGGAAGCCCAGCGATGCGGCCAGTTTGGCCGCGAAGGCGAGATCGCTCGCGGCCACCGAGAATGTGCGCGCGATTTCTTCAAGTGTAGTGTTAGCCGGCATGTCGAGCGCGTGAAGCGCGCCGCTGGCGGCGGTTACGGCGATCGGCCAGGTATAGGCTATGCCGATCACGCTTTCGTCGAGAATGATCAGCGTGTCACCGGTCTTGATGGTTTCGTCGGTTTGGCAGGCGTCGTAGGCGTTGCCGGTGCTGGCGAAGGCGTGAAGGCGTTGTGCGGTAAATGCAAACCGGTCTGGGGAATCGAGCATGGAGCTATCCTTCTGATATCGTGGTCCGCGCCCGCGCCTCAAGAAGAGGCGCTGGTTTCGGATGTGACGGGGTCGAACCATTCGCTCGCGGCTTTCCAGCCAAGAACATGGTTGCCGCTGTCGCTCACGGCGTCATTGTCCAAGGTCAGCCAGGGGTTGAGCGGACGGTGGTGCGGATCGAATTTCGCGGTCAGCACTTCGAACTGGCGCGTCGT
Source organism: uncultured Sphingorhabdus sp. (assembly GCA_937873665.1). The sequence goes on along the minus strand of CALMYW010000456.1, from coordinate 531 downwards.
GCTCGAGGCGAGCCGGATGGCGAGCACCGGGCCCGGCGGCGGGTCAGCCTCGAAGACAGAGGTGAACGCATTTGGCAGCGGGCGAAGCGCGAGATCCACGGCAACGCTGGCGTGGCGCCGTTCGGTGTCGGTGGCGTTGGCTCCCCACGGGTGAGCGTCTAGCGTGTGGCGGCCGACGTCGTCTTGGGCAGGAATAACCTTGAATTCGCCGGTCCACGCGGTTTCTCCCGGACGAAGTTCGGCGACGGTGCCGGTAAGAGCGTCGTTCCCGGTTTCTTCGCGGAGCCAGTCGGAGAGGCCGAGGCTCAGCTTGTCGGTCAAGCGGTAGATGGTGCTCGGCCGCGCGTCGATTGCGTCGATATCGTCCGACGAGGCAAGCCACCATTCGCCGCGGTGGTGGATGATGACGCCGTAGAGGGCTTGTTTGTTCTGCATTTGCGGTTCCTTTCGGGCAAGTGCCTTGCGGCGCTGCCGGGGGCAGCGCCGCTTGGCTGGCGTCAGAGGAAGAGGACTTCTTCGGCGACGATTTCG
>CALMYW010000455.1 GCA_937873665.1 uncultured Sphingorhabdus sp. | reverse complement strand
GATTTCGGCACCCGCTTGCTCGATCTTCATGAAGCCGCGATGCGCAGAAAGATGCACAGCATCGCTGGTGATCTCCACAATGTGCTGCTGCATTTGGGCTCGCCTTCAATAAAGACGAGAGCAATACTCGCACGTTATGGTTAAAGGTGACTTACACGACCGGTCCAGGATCAACTAGCTGGCCGTCAGCTGTTATTCGGACAGGGCGAGCACGTCGCTGCTTGTATCCAGATATTGAACCAAAATCCCAACGGAACGGATCCTTGTCGTTATCTTGATCGTGGCGCTCCTGGAGCTTGCCTGTTTCATTGTGCGGGGCAAGTTTGCAAAGATTCGCTGACGGCCTAAGATCATGTACCAACATGATTTTCTCCTCACCATCGTGAAGTATCTTTAGCAAATCACCCTTCCGCAAGCGCATGACCAACTTTCCATCAGCGAAAGTCCGCCGCCATTTTTTCTTCCACCCCGGTTGATGCGCCTCAAAGCGCGTAACGCCGAGACCCTGCCACTTGCCGTCAGGCGTTTCGACAACATCCATGCAGTAGTTCTCACCGGGGATGACAGTGCGGTAATGGCTGTCGCCCTTACTGTCGGGGCCGTGGCGAATGGTCTCGAAAGCTGCCTGCACCTTGTGAACGCGGATCCGCAGATGACCGGTGTCTTGCGAGTATTTCAGCAAGGCAGCCTTGCGTTCAGCATCGCTCACCCCGACCAAAGGCAAGAGTTCGCGCCTGATCCGATCGTCGCCGATGTTCTTGATCTCGTTGGGCGTCAGGCCAGTTATTTGCTTGCGCGTCGCCAAGCGTTGGCCACCATCCTGCGTCTTCACGACACCGTAATTTGTGCCTTCGTGCAATTCGCCCTGAACCCCGTGATCGGGCTTGTGGCTGACGATGATGCGAGCCGCAGCGTCTCTGACAGCCTGAAAATAGCCATCAAACGGATCAGGCACATTCTCCAGCAACCGCATGGATTCACGGCGACCGGCAACAAATTCGGCCTCTACAACCTTGGCGGCGTCCGATGCCGCCTTGACCATCGATCGATCCGTGCAGGCCACGACAAAGGCATCAATAGCATGATGGCGATGATCATTGCGGTTCTTCCTGACGGCATCCGATTCCGACGATGGCGGTGCGCTGTTGTGGCTGCTGAGCACCGCATTCAGTCCCCAAACGTGCCGCAAGTCGGCAGTCAAACGACCATTGACGACCCAAGTTTGCGCGCCGGTCGCATCGAGGAACTGCTTGGCAAGGCGCGAGATGTAGCGGGTATCGTTGAGCTGGCGATCAAGGAATCCGCGCTCTTCATTCTCGAAACGCTCCATCGCATCGGGGCCGAAGCGCCACGCCTTGTTTCGAGGAAGATCGCGCATCGAAGCTTCGATCGTGTCGCGCGAAAATACCCCCGCCTCGACCGCTTCCCATGGCGAGCGATGGCCTTTGGCCCGGTTGCGTTCCCGGAATGCAAGTATCTTGTTGCCGAACCCGTCATCGAGTGTCCGAGAGAAGGGCAGGATGTGGTCAATCTCTATTTCACCGGAAAACAGAACGGAGCTGCTGATCTGGTTGCCCGAATAAGGGCAGCGTTTGCCCGTTGCATCGAGATATTCCCACAAGCGCAGGCGCATCCGGTTTTCGTAGGTGTTGGGAACGCCGAAGCGCGTGAGCTCCTGGCTGCGCTTTTCATTGGCGGCCCGGTTTTCCCTTTGCGATTTTTCCAGGTCGGCTTTGCCCTTGGCCGACAGCGGCGAATCGCGGGCTAGCTCGATAACGATCTGTGCGGGCGGGCCAAGCCTTGCGGCAAGTGCGTTGTAGACGTGGCGCAACTGGTTGAGCGCAACGTGGATTGTCGGATTCGCGCCCTGGCCGATACGCTTTTCCTCGGGATCGGGGGGGTTGCCAGAGCCGAAGGCGACCGAATGTTCCAGAGAAACGCCGTAGTAGGGCAGGCCCCCTGCCGTATCGTGAACTTCTCCCGTTCCACGCAGCGAATGGGAGAGGTAACCAGCCGCAACGACCGCCTTATCGAACGTGCGGAGTTCGCCGTTGTCATCCGACTCGATCAGTTGCGACAACACTTTCGTTCCCGCCGTTCGGCCCAATCGGCCATGCCCATCGGGCAAGCGGACCATCGCGATGCGCTCCGCCAAGTCTTCGTCGAGGCCGTAGTGATCACACAGAAAGTCGGTGATCGCGTTCTGATCCTTGGTCTCAACCAGCGATCGTGCGGTTACGTCATCAACAGATAGTGCAGCCGAAACCCGATCAACGATCTGTCGATGCGTGTTGACTACCGACTTCGTGCTGCCTTTGACCGGCGCAGCGCGTCCCAGCAGAACCTCGACCAGCGCGTCTTGCTCCTCATCGGGCAAGTCGGCCCAACCCTTCCAGCCAGCCTTATTTTTTGCCGTGCCGTACATGGTGTCGTGCGTTCTGTTGCCGTCCAGGAAGTCGCGCCCACCCTCCTCGATGCTAAAGCTGGCCGCGTCGCTTAACCCAAGCATCGTCCGAATTTGCTTGAGTGAGAGCTTTGCAGAGGTCGCGAGCTTCGCAGCCACAATGTCCCGTTCAGCAGATGATAGTGGTAAACGCGGCTCACCCGATCGTGAGGCGATGCGCAGATTGTTCAGCTCCTGATAGATACGCAGTCGCTGCACAGAAGGCAGCGCGTTTGGTGCGCGTTCTTCGTCCGGCTCAAGGGTGCATCGTCCAATTGGCTGCGGCTTCAAGTCGCGCTGAAACAGCAGAGCATGACGCAGGGCATCTCGCGCCTCGTCGGTGAGGCTTGGATGGTGCATAGCCTGTGCGGACCACAGCAGGTCGAATTCGTCCCTGATCATTTCCCGTAGGGGATAGTAGTCGTAGGCAAGCTTCGCGCCTTCACCATGCGAGCGCACACGGGCAAGTGGCATGGCTTTGCGCTGCCCTTTCGGTTGTTTCAGATTCTCAAGCCTCGGTTGCCCTTTCAACTGTCCCAGAGTCTCTGCGCCAGTGTGCCCCATCGCCAGTCGCGCCTGTTCTGCTCCCTGGTTGACCTTGCCTTTTTCATCACTGGCCTTGTCCGTAAGCCGGTTGGACTGAAACCCGCGTCGCTGCTGCAAGTGGAACAATGCTCGCCCCAGTTCGTGCAGTTCCAGCGCTTCTTCAAGACCGCGTGCGCGCAAGACCCAAGGGTCGAGTGCTTCAACCTTAGCGCGTCCCTCAGCGTCTGCTGGCATTAGGCCATAATCGACAAGTGTCCGCAGAAACTTCGCGCGGCGCTGAAGGTAACGGTCCCGATTGCGCCTCGCGCCACGAGGCATCCTGCGCTTCGCAGCGTTGGATTGCTGGTCCTGGGGATCGCGCCCATCCGAGAATATCCGAACACCCATGTCGATCAGGCCGCAAGGGTGGCCTTGGTCCGAAAGGGAAAGCGCGGTCCAGCCAAGGGAATTCGAACCAAGGTCGAGCCCTAAGCGCCAATGGCGACTGTCCTGCATGATGTTTTCCTCAGAAATTGGCCTAATTTCTGTTGCCTATTGCAACCTCGGTCAAGGTTGAATAGAAAGTTACCGCTTGATCTAGCAGTCAGAGCAATGCGGTCTTTCCGTTAACAAGGATTAGATCCACAAAATGCCGGTCCTCGCTTGCGGGGGCCGGTTTTTTTGTTGCCTAGCTACAAGAGTGGAAAGGTGATGGCGTAATTTTGCCCCACGTAAATTTGACCATCTTATATGATGTCGGAACATAATGTGAACAAATATCTCTTCAGTCCAGCAGATCTCCCAACCTGCATTCCAGCGCCATCGCTACGCGCGCTACCACTTCGATTGTACAGTTTTTCCGCTTGCGCTCGATGCCGCTGATGTACGTCCGATCGAGACCCGTCTCACCGGCAAGCGCTTCCTGCGACCAGCCGCGCTCTGTGCGCAGCCGCTTCATATTCACAGCCAATCGTTGCCGGACGTCCATCCACCAGAATGAAGCGGAATGTGGTCGATAGAACCACGGACTACGGATCACATTTTGGCTAGCATTGGGCACATGTTCCGATAATCGATTGGCCAACGCCTATTCTCGCGTGCGCGATGACGCGCGCGGCCAATCCCTCATGCATACAGGAAATCACCATGATGAAATGGTTTCTGCCAGCCGCGTTGCTGGCTCTATCGGGGTGCGGCAAGTCCGACAACCTCGACGGTTTCAAAGATATCTCTTTCGGCCTGAGCAAGGAAAAGGTCGAAGCATTAGGCTTTGTTTGTGTCGCCGATGGTCAGTGCGAGGCGGACAGGCAACGCAGCGATCAGTCGGTTGCAGCATTTGCATCGGCGCCGATTGGTAGCGGCGATGCAGCTAGAGGTGAGCGGGTGTTCGCCAAATGCTCTGCCTGCCATACTATTGATCAGGGCGGCGCGAACGGGATCGGGCCAAATCTGTACGGCATCGTAGGGACGCCTGTTGCGCAAGGACGTGGAGGCTTTGCCTTCTCAGATGCCCTGAAAGCAAAGGGAGGCAGTTGGAGCTTCGCTGCGCTTGACTCATGGCTCTTTGGCCCTGCGAGGCAGGCTCC
>CALMYW010000454.1 GCA_937873665.1 uncultured Sphingorhabdus sp. | reverse complement strand
TGTGAAACAGGGGACGGACCTAGGCGACGCAAAGCGCCTGGAGGAAGGCGGGCGGTGCCCCAGTTACGGCCACCCGAAGTCTTTGGGCAACGATGCTTCTGCCAAGCCAGACTGCAAGCAGGGGTGTTTCTTCTGCGACCACCGCGTCTTGGTGGCCGGCGACGAGGACGTCCGCAAGGTGGCGTCGGCGGCCTTCGTCATGGAGCAGTTGATCATTGGGCCGATGCACGAGGCCGAATTCCGTCCCCTGATTTTCAAGTGCGACGAAGACCTGAAGAAGATATCCACCTTTGACGGTTGTCACGAGATGGTGTCGCGAGTCAGGAAGGATGTTTACGAGAATGGCAACCTTACGCCCTATTTCGCAGACAAGTACCAACTGTTTCTTGAGTTGAGGATCATCGCATGAACCGGCAATTTGACGCTCAGGTCGAGCTTCCCAGTGGGACTGTCGCACCTGATGCGTGGGACGAAACCTACGGGCTTTCGCTGCCGCTCAATCACGTCGTCAGTCGCGACAAGGAAGGCAAGCCCGCTTCGTGCGCGGGCGACTTCGTGTGGTGGTGGACGGCCTATCATCCGCGTGGGAAACGTGCGCCGTTGTACTTCTACTACTGGGCCACAAGACTTGATAGGCCCGAATCCATCGGGGCCATGGACATCCCCCCTGAGCGCGAGGCACGCATCCGGGAAATACAGTTCCTGATGACCCGTGTGATCTATTTCAACGAGGGGAAAGTCTTGGGCTACGGCAGCCTCGCTAACGACAAGCTCCCTGTGCTTCACTTAATCGCACGTTTCGCTGAATCACGTGCCTGTGCTGTGCGCGACGTGCTGGAACAACAGGAGTCGCTGGATGCACTCATTGCCACCCTTCCTGATTATCTGTGCGCAAAATTTATGAGCTTGCTTACCTTCCTTGGTAATCGCGACCCCGTCACAGAACTTGGTTTCCGGCTTGCCACGCCGAAGCGCTGGCAGGATCTATATGATCGCGCCAAAGATCACCGTGACAACTCCCGCCAACATGCGCCACTGCCCACCCGAATCTATTCGGCCCTGATAAACAATCTGTCACAGGAACTCGACGATATTGAAGCGCACAAGGATCAGTTGCTCGGCGCGCTGAAGGAATCGATAGAAAAACATGTGGTCGGTATGACCTTTGGACGTGAACTGGTCGAGCGATTCGGCCTCGACGACTACTTGACGCAGAGAGGCATGGAAATATCTCTGTTTGGGCTCTCCGCAGCTTTAACTGAGACCTTTCGAATCTGCAAGCTTCAAATTCACGTGTTTAGCGGTATGCGTGATGAAGAAGCAGCGTATCTGCCGTACCACTGCATCGAACCCATCGCCGGCGCGCATGGTCGCAAACACTGTTTGATCACTGGTATCACGACGAAACTTACCGGTTCGCGGCGCCGCAGGGCGAAGTGGGTGACGACCGAGCATGACGGCTTCCGTGCCATCCGACTGGCTCAGCAGTGTGCCACCCCGATTTACAAAAGCATTGGCGTAATGCCGAGTACTGACGAAAAGTCCAAGGACAACCACCCGCTGTTCCCATCTGTCGAGTATTTGCCGTGGGGCAGAAAAGACCTAGTGACAGACCAAATAGCTCCCTTCGCTAGCAGCTTCAGCCTAGCATCAGATGCGCTGAAATCCCGACTCTGCCCGGTCATCGAGGATGCCGACATCGAAGAACTGGAGGAGGTCGATTCCTTTCGTGCCTGGCGCGAGGAATTGGAATTTGCGGTCGGGAATCGGTGGCCGCTTGGAACTCACCAGTTGCGCCGCTCGTTGGCGCTGTATGCCATGGTGCGGCTATCCTCGCTGCGTAGGCAACTCCAGCATCTGACGCGTGAGATGTCGCTGTACTACGGCCGTGGCAGCACGTTCTGCAAGGATTTCATTGCTGAGGACCCGAAGGGCTACAAGAAGCATATCGCCCCTGAATGGCAGGAAGCAGAGCACGAGGCTCAGTGCCTAGCCTTCGTGCGAGAGGTCCTCAATAGCGAGGAACCGATGTTCGGCGGCGCCGGCAATTTCTATCAGAGAAAGAAGGAGCGCGGAGAGGTCATGTTACGTGAAGAAATCCAAAAACAGATCAAAGCCGGCCGGCTCGCCTACAAGGATGGCCCGTTGGGTGGATGCCTCAATCCAGGACCCTGCAACAGCATCAAGGGGCTGAACCTGATTGACACGGTTTGTGCGACAGATACCTGCAAGCACTTGGTCGGCAAGCACTCAAAGATCATTCAGGTGATCCGCTATAAGAGGGCTGCGATGGCACACGTCGACCCGACCTCGATTACCTATACCATCGAAAAGGAAGATCTTGACCACCTGGAGCGCTTGGAAGTGGCCTGGCGTTCTCAAAGCGTCCAATCTGCGCCGTTCCTAGGAGACGGACATGTCTGACATCCTCAAGGACTATTTCGAGGCATTGGATCGCTTGAAAAATGGGCGTCCAGAACGTGTTCCGAAGGGAACAAAGGTCACCAACGACAGCGTTTCTCTGGAAGCTGGGCGTAAGAAGGGAACGATCAAGCGTTCGCGGCCAATTTTTAGAGATCTGATCGAGGCCATCAACGCAGCTGAGACCGAGAGGCCGAGTCCGCTCGACGAGAGGACGCAGCAGTTGGAAACAGCCAAGGCGGAGGCAGCGAAATATCGGACATTTTGGGAAGAAGCGTTGACCCGAGAGGTATCGTTATTTAAGCAGCTATGGGACGAGCGTACCGAATGGGCTGCCGAGAAAGCAGCACTAACCGGTGAGAAGGTTTCCACGACACTCCGTGCCAAGCTTAAGGACAGAACCATACGGAAAGGACCTTAAAACCGCTATCCGGAGTCTATGATTGACGTCCTATTTTGTAGGCAATAACCCGATTGCCATGTGCTTTCGATTAGACAACTTGCCCAAGTTCGGCTATCTGAGGCCAATGCCCCCAAACTCTCTGTGATCTTTGCTTAACAGCCTCGCCGCAGTTACAAAGCGGAAGATAGTCTCTTCACCAGCGCCCAACTAAAATGCTCCAATGACGAAATCCATCCCAACCGCCTCCCCGGAGAGAAACCGCCTACGAGCTGCCGCAGCGCTGATCCCTATCATTGAAGCCGGCATCGCTGACTCAAAGCTCTCATTGGAGCGCGCAGCCCAGATGGCGACATTTTGTGAGTGGGCTTCTGAACAAAGCCCTGTCGATCTGGAAGAGCAGAAATTGCTGGAAACGATCTCAACAGGGCTGCAAAGACTAAAACTCTCATTGTCCGGATCAGTACAGGCTCAGACAGGAATATCCAATGCCCTGGAACTATCCGATACAATCGAGTGATGCGTCGCTTTATTGCCATTCTTCTCATGCTGCTCGTTCCGATCCAGTTCGCCTGGTCGGCGGTGGAGAGTGTGCACGGCCATCTTGGCCATGAAGATTTGGCATCGGGTTTCCATTATCACGACGACAATCACGAGCATCACCATGATGCCGACGGGGACGATCACGACGATAGTGATGTTGGCGTCCCGCTGCTAGTGCATAACGATGACGGTCATCATGACGGTCATTTTCACCACGTGTTCAGCATGCTCGTGTTCGAGCCCCAACAGGCTTTGACCGAAGCATTACCCCACGCTTCGCCGAAGCGACCGCCGTCGTCATTCACCTCGCACATTCCCCCGCTGTTCGACTGGCCTCCGCTGGCGCTCTTGTAGAGCCGGTGGGACCGTTTTAGCTGACGCCGCAAATCGCGGCTGTCTGGCTCCGTTGCCTGCCGGTGACCTCGACCCTATTTTTTCGTCACGAGGAATCCGATGCGACACCTGTTATCCGCTTTACTGCTCGCGCTGCCGCTGGCTGCGTGGGCGCAAACCACACCCCTGACCGAGGCCGAGGCTGTTCGTCGCGGGCTGGCACGTCCCGATTTGGCCGATCTGGAAGTCGGGCGCGTTGAATCGGCTAAGGCCGATGCCACTGCTGCCGGAATGCCACCCAACCCGACACTCGGCTATACCCGAGATCGCAAAGGTGGAACGCCAGACTCAACCGAAGAAACCTGGCAGCTTTCCCAGACCTTCGACGTTTCCGGCCGGCGCGGACTGCGCCGCGAGGCCGCAGAGATACGTGTTGAAGCTGCCTACGCCGGCAACAACCTGCGGCGCGGTGAACTGGCCGCCGAAATCCGCCACCGTTTCCATGAGGCGCTGTTCAAACAAGAAACGGTCCGGGCAACCGAGATCTGGACGCAACGCTTCTCCCGTGTCGAACGCATCGTCGATAAGCTGGCCCGCGCCGGCGAAGCCTCCGGCTATGACCGCCGTCGTCTGGCCCGCGAGCGGCAGACCGCCGAAGCGCGGCTGAGCAATGTAAAAGCCGATCTCGACCGAGCCGCCGAACGACTGGCCGCCTTGCTCGGCACCTCGGGCAAAGCGGCGGAAACCGTCACCGGCGTTCTGTTGCCCAGCGCTCCGCCGCAGCTTGATAACGCCCTTTCCAGAATTGATCGACGCCCGGACCTCCAGGCGCTTGCCCGTCGTGCCGAAGCTGCC
>CALMYW010000453.1 GCA_937873665.1 uncultured Sphingorhabdus sp. | reverse complement strand
CTAACATTTCGTCGCAGCCGACCGCCTACGGCGGCGGCTGAACTCAGGCGTTAGACCTCAGAAACTACAACCTCGTCAGCGACGCTCAAGCATGTACATTCCGCCCGGCTTCAATACGGTAACGCCGTACTTCTTTGTTCAGGACGCCGAGTCGTTCATCGCCTTCTTGGTCAACGCACTGGCTGGGGAAGAGACATGCCGAACCATGCGCGCCGATGGCAAGGTTCAGAATGTTCAGGTTCGCCTTGGAACATCAACAGTCATGGTCAGCGAGGCAACGTCTCGGTACCCACAAATGGCCAGCGCGTTCTACCTCTATGTCGCCGACGCGAATGCGGCCATGGCCCGCGCTCTGGAAGGAGGCGCTCAATTGGAAATGCCCGTCGCTGACATGCCCTATGGGGACAGACAGGGTGGGGTGCGTGACAAGCACGGGAACATTTGGTGGATCTCTCAGCGCATCGTTGAAGAGCCCTACACGCCGTGATGCGCTGCTCACTGAGGTCTAACATGGCGCTGCACCGGACACGCCACGGCGTGCGGCCCTGGCCGCGCAGCCGCCATATTCCATCATCGGCCGCACGGCCAGGGCCACACGCCGCAGCGCGCCGGTGAGCTCTACGTTAGGGTGTCACCAATAATTTCATGACGCTGGATCCTTATAAAATTCTAAAAATTAGCCGGGATGCCCCTGATGAAGTGATCCGTGCGGCATACAAAGTCTTGGCGTCGAAATATCACCCGGATAAAAATCCGGGTGATGAAGCTTCCGCACGAATGATGCAGCATATTAATGACGCATACGCCTTACTATCCAACCCAATTCGGCGAAGTGAATATGATCGCAAATCGACAGGCGACACAGAGCCGCCAGCCCCAAAGCAACCACACAGCGACAGTAAGCGAGTAACAATTCACTGCCGCAATTGCAAGCGTGCGCTGCGGGTTGCTGAAGATGTGTTATCAGCGCCTGAGCGCTTTAAAATAACATGCCCTGGATGCAAAAAAGATCCATTTGCCGAACCAAGAAACCCTCAATCATCGCCAGAAGAATCAAGGAAATCGGTCATAAATTGCAAAAATTGCGGGCAATCGATCAGGGTATTATCTGCAGCGATCCATAACCCGGACCGTTTCGATGTGGTTTGTCCAAAATGCAATTTCAACCCCATTCCTGAAATTGCAGACCTCAAATACACACAATCAACGAAATCGCATAATAAATCAAATTATACAATTCATCCTACCACCCCAAAATACAATACTTCAAATATTTTCGAGGCCTCCATAAATTTCATTAAGTTATCGTTTACTGGCTTCATAAGTTCTATCAAAATTGCCTTTTTTATTATTATTCTTATTGGGGGCATTTCGAGTCTTTTTGAATTTTTTTCAAAAAACAGCCGCAGCTACAACAACAATCATCCACCCACAGAAAAAACAGCCACCAGCCAGCCAACGCCTGCATTCTCTCAGCCGCCTCAACCACTTCCTCAAACCGGCGACAATACCGCATCATTTACCAATGGAGTTGCTCCATTAAGTATAAAAACATCGTCAAGCGGCGGCTATCACTATTTTGTTAAAGTGGTGAATACAGTCAACCACCGAGAGCTTGGCAGCTACTTCATCCGCTCGGGGGGAGTGCTCGAAATAGAAGTCCCTGTCGGCACCTATGAAATCAGGTATGCATCTGGAAAGCAGTGGTATGGCACAAGTTATTTGTTCGGCCCAGAGACAACATATAGTAAAGCAAACCGTAATTTCACTTTTGGCTTCGATGGATATCAATACAACGGCTATACCATTGAATTGATCATGCAGCAAAATGGCAATCTCAGAACATCTGGAATTCATCCAAGTCAATGGTAAGAATCCCTAACATTTCGTCGCAGCCGACCGCCTACGGCGGCGGCTGAACTCAGGGCGTTAGCCCAATGAAATGCCTGCCCGTTGGGTTGACTTCGCTAGGCAGGCAAAAACAAAACAACCAAACACGAAAGGAAAACACACAATGGCAATCGCAAATGCAGTTCAACGCGGATCGTGGGTCTATGTATACAACGAGAAGAATCAGCAGATTTTCACCCAATCCGCTGGCAGTGGTCCTAATGATGGCTTGAAGGGTTACACGAGCAGTTCCGTCAACATCCAAAGGGGTAGCTGGATTTACACCTACAACGAAAAAGGACAACAGACAGGAACTACTTCGGCTCGATGAATATTTCCGGATTTACCACCCAAACCCTGATTGAGTTTTACGACAAAGTCAGAGACTGCTTGCGGAAGGACGATGAAAATCCATCTGCGGACAAAGTTTACGGCGTCCGCTCATTTCAAGATTGGCGCGGTTTTGCCGATGCCATCGAGAAGGAATTGACGGAAAGATCACAGACCTTTACCCCAATCCAATGGTAACGAAGGGCTAACAAGGCGCTGCACCCAACGCTCACCCGCGTCACGCCTCGTGCTTGTCGCTTCGCTCAGGCACGAGGCGTGACGCGGGTGAGCGTGGGTGAGCTTGGACGTTAGCCTACAAACCCTTCTTCACAGCCCCTGCCTTTGCAACCCACATTCACCCAGCCCAGCTATTCCCGCTTTGGAGCGAGGACGCAGCGGTGAGCGCGTCGACTTGCGTTACGTAGATTTTAAGCATTTTTGACCTCCAGCGCCTACCATGCATGCGCCCATTTTAAATACTAATCCCATTATCATCAGAACCGGTTTTACTATCCCAATGATCGTACTCTCTCGAATAGTTCTGATTGCGGCTGCCATCATCTTCGCTCCGCTTTCAGCATCCGGACAAGTGCTATGGGGAAAAGCACACCTTGGAATAACACCGCCAGAGGTCCTTCATCTCTATCCAAGTGCAGAGACGGTTTCGGATGGGCGAATCCTTCCGGGTGGACAAAAAGAATTGCTTCGACTCCCATTCGTGGCAATGGGCGATATACCTTCAACAGTGCATTTTTTCTTTCAGTCGGGGAGACTGCATACTGTCGGCTGGCGTTTATCGCCTCAAGGCGACTTCATCGAACTCGCACCACGCTACGAAGAGTTGCTTCAGGGATTGGCGAAAGAGCACCCAGCATCGCAAAGGATTAAATCGAAACGACAGTTGAACATGGCTCGATTTCTTAATAATGAATGGACCACGGTTGAAGGCGTTCGTATCAACATTTCCATGTTTGATGCCATTGAATCAATTCCTGTATGGATCAGTGTGCAGACTAGTGGTGACGGAGGCGCTTGGCTGCGCATGGAGTCTAACGACCGGCGCCTCGCACAGGAATACAGGAATACCCAGCAACTTGCCACTATAAGAGCTCGAAAAGATGCGGAAGAGAAGAACTACAATAAATTCCTCGATAGCTTGGTCGGCAAAGACATTGCCCAACTTGCAAGCAAATGGGGTGCCCCGACAGGAACCACAGGCCTTCCAAATGGTGAGGTGATCTATGTATGGGATATCAGATCGGGGGATTGGCAGTGTCGAACATCTATTTTTACTATGGTTAATGGAAAAATCACAAAATGGCAGTGGTCAGGCAACAACTGCAGGGTGGTTAGCGAGTAACATTTTCATCGATCATCGCGAAAAATAATCATAATCTACTAGTAAAATCGCCCGCTTGCTACCGTCATTAGACATCATGAATCCATCAAAAAATCAGCTCAACACAGATGTCGAACGCGCAATTGAATTCTTCACACAGGATGAAATCGCACTAAAACTCCCGTTCATGCATAGCTTTCCACGCAACTGCTGCGAAGTCGTGAGCGCACTTCTTGCAGAGTGCATCCGCACAAAATATCAGGGTGCAGTAGTTCATAGAATTCAAGGCACCAACCCATCAAACAATGAGCATCACTTCTGGATTGAAATCAACGATCAAGTTTTAGACCCCACAGCACATCAGTTCGATTCTTTCTCTGCACCTATTATTTGCAGCACACCCAGTCCACTCAGCGCTAAGTTCTCGCTCACTGAACGCCAGACTGCAAAGCAGGCTCTTCACGCACTTGTCACGTTGGGAGTTAATGCCTATTTTCAGAAAATCGCCTTATCTCGCTTAGCTGAAATACTGTCGCCTAACCAGTCGTCGCAGCCGACCGCCTACGGCGGCGGCTGAACTCATACGTTAGCACCACAGAAAACCAATTTATTTGGCCCATGTTTATTCAAACGGCATT
>CALMYW010000452.1 GCA_937873665.1 uncultured Sphingorhabdus sp. | reverse complement strand
GGCAAGCCTCTGGGAATCCCTAAATGGACTCTTTTGTTCCGGTCAATCCACTAGTTCAACCATGTAGCGCCTGCATCGTCACGCCGTGAGGGCAACATGGTTGACCGCTGAGAACCTGTGGCTCCGACTTCGTCGATTGGCCAATCATATCCTTCGGTCGTGTAAATTCGGAACGCTCGAATGCGTGGGACAGTGTCCCTAAGACGGTCCTCGTTGAAACTAGGAACGTGCTTGTCTACGGGCTGACTGTCACCTTGCACCATCTCGCTGAACGGGACAAATCTAACAATAAGCCCAACATCAAATGCTGCTGCGATCTTTTTGAGCGTGGTAAGCGACTGAGGCGGTTCACCATTTTCCCAGCGGCATACGCCAGATTGCTTAGTGCCAGTATTTTCGGCGAGTGCTTCCTGGGTCCAGCCTCTCCTGCGGCGCATGCTGTAGACCTGAACAGCAATACTGTCATCAACCGTGTCAAAGACAAAGTCGTCCCGATTGGTCTTGTTGGAAAGTGTGCGCCAAATCGCTTTTGCTGAGCTAAAAATCTTCGACACTGCCTTCACCTTTGCGAAATTCGTCTTGGAGCTTATTGGCCTCATTGACCTTGTCCGGAGGCAGATTTTTTCTCTTCTTCAGCATGCCATTGAACAAAACTATTTCTTTCTTTTCATCGGTCTTCTCACACAAAAATCGTACCGCCTTTTTGTTTGGTGCCTCGATTGAAAGGCGTTGAAGGTCGGTCGATTCGTAGTTTACGACCCAGCCAGAGGGTAAGAAATCTTCAATCTGGCGGATCATTCTAATGCGGTTGGTGATCTTGTTCAGATCACGCGGCGACACCTCGTCGGTAGCAATCCAAGATCGTGTCCCACTGGGTGGTGTAGCAGGGGGTTGAGGTGGTCACCGTGATTTTCGGTTAGATTTGGGTTGCGACACTCGAACCTGACGGAAGGAACCACGATGACCGATCCCATGATGCACCTGCGCTCGCTGGTCGAGAAGACGCCGGATGCGGATATTTTGCGCGACATGATCTCGTTTGCCGCCGAGCGGTTGATGGAGATGGAGGTCGGCAATCTGACCGGTGCTGGCTATGGCGAGAAGTCGCCGGCGCGGCTTGCCCAGCGCAATGGCCACCGCGAGCGTGATTGGCAGACCCGTGCCGGGACCGTCGAGCTGCGTATCCCCAAGCTGCGCAAGGGCAGCTACTTCCCCGGTTTTCTCGAACCCCGCCGGATGGCTGAGAAGGCGCTGACGGCGGTAATCCAGGAGGCCTACATCCAAGGCATCTCGACGCGCTCGGTCGACGATCTGGTTAAAGCGCTGGGCATGGATGGCATTTCCAAGAGCCAGGTCAGCCGCCTGTGCGAGGACATCGATGAGCGCGTCCACGCCTTCCTCGATCGCCCGATCGAGGGCGACTGGCCCTATCTGTGGATCGACGCGACTTATGTGAAGGTTCGCCAGAATGGCCGGATCGTCTCGGTCGCGGTGATCGTGGCGGTGGGCGTCAACAGTGACGGTCGCCGCGAGGTGCTGGGCATGGATATCGGCGCATCGGAGGCCGAGCCATTCTGGACAGCCTTCCTGCGCAAGCTTGCCCGGCGCGGCCTGCGGGGCGTGAAGCTCGTCATCTCCGACGCGCACGAGGGCATCAAGGCGGCCGTCTCCAAACTGCTGTGCGCCAGCTGGCAGCGCTGCCGGGTGCACTTCATGCGCAATGCGCTGGCCCATGCCGGCAAGAGTGGCAGGCGCCTCCTCTCGGCCTTTATCGCCACCGTCTTCCCACACGCAACGCCCGAAGGCGGCAGTCAGCAGGGGCGCGCTGTCGCCGACCAGATGCGGCCAAAGCTACCCAAACTGGCGGGTTTGATGGACGATGCCGAGCCCGATGTCCTGACCTACATGACCTTCCCCAAGGAGCACCGTGCCAAGATCTACAGCACTAATCCCATCGAGCGGCTCAATGGCGAGATCAAGCGCAGAACCCAGGTCGTCGGTATCTTTCCCAACGAAGCCGCCATCACCCGCCTGATCGGTGCTATCCTGCTCGAACAAAACGATGAATGGGCTGTCCAACGCGGACGTTACATGACGCTTGAAACCATGGCACCGCTCAGCGATAATCCCATCGTCATGCTCTCGGCAGTGCCCGGTACATGATCGGCTCAGGCTGACGCCGAAAAACGCAGAGGCCAACCCCTGCTACACCACCCCATGGGACACGATCCGCGGGACAGAGTTTCTTGTAAATTAAGGAGGTTAGACACCAAGGGATTTGGCAGACCACGCACCCGAATGACGGCATCTGATGAATCGGTCTCCTTGCTGGGCAGTGCCAAATCACAGGTCTTTCAAGGATTCCGACCCCGGCGTGATACCTGTGACAATCAATCGGACCTCGCGCGGGTGCAAGCCACATGTCGGCGAATTTTCGGTTGACTCGAAGTTTCTCGTTTGATCCTTTGACGATGCGCAAACCCACTAGCTCAGTACGCCCTTACGGGGTGCACAGTGAAAATACCCAAAGCTGCGATTCATTTATGCTTAGTAGCATGCTGCTGCGGCAGTGCCGCTGCGCGCGAAGCCGACATCCTGGATTTCGCAAAGTTGCATGCCGTGCAGCAAAAGCTGGTTGACCCTCAATTGCGGCATGGCTCTCCCAAGCGAGACGTCGAGTTATCGTTACGAGCCCATCTCGAACAGAGTGGGCTGGAGCATTGGGGTGGAACTTCGCCGGCAGATGGGACTAATCTTAGCACTGTAATGTTTGGTGGCAATTTTGAAGTGGATCAAAGGCTTTATAGGGGGGTGATGCCAATCATACAGCAGGCACATGAACGCGGGCTCGGAGCAAGAAACATCGAGAACTGCGAAAGTGTTCGCTACGCTCCGACTTGGTGGTTGCCAAAGGAAATTGAGAGCCGCAGGGCACTCAATTTCGACACGGTCGCAGCTATAGCCTGCGAGTTCGGCCTCCCGACCAATCTGCTCGACGCTGTTATCACGCAGGAGTCCGGACATAAATCCTGGGTGATCAGCAGTGCTGGTGCAATGGGCATCATGCAGATCATGCCGGGAACCGCCCGCCTTCTTGGGCTATCGTATCCGTTTAATAAAGTTTCAAACATGCGGGCAGGTGCGCGGTACCTGCGTCAACAGCTTGACCGTTTCGGACGAGTGGACCTAGCACTTGCCGCTTACAATGCAGGCCCGGAACGACGCGCTCTTCAACGAGGTTACGTGCCAGCCATTCCGGAAACCCGAAACTATGTGCGCACGATCACCACCAATTGGGCACGACTTGCACGACTGGGCGTTGCAACCACCGATGCCGAATTTCGGGGAAATGTGGCCATGACGGCTGTGATCGCGTCAGGTTACCGTAGCGTCGAACTGGTACGCTATGATGGATTGAACGCTTCGAACCCGATATAGTGCGCATAGAGCAACGTAATGCCCATGATGCACGGAAACCCGGTCAGGTAGCTTAGCTGAAACCGTAACCAGAGACGTGGAACCAAGAGAAACTTCTGCTTCCACGTCGTATGTGGGAGGACGACGGCGCCGCCTCGGAGCTCAAGGATTGTTTTCAAAGCCGCACAGCCCGCGCAGATGACGGCAAGCAGGCCAACGGCTGCGTAAAGCTGTGTCCAGGCGTGGACCGCCTCTGGCTTCACGCCTGAAGGGCCCGGTCGTTCTCCATCACTCGCTCCTGGTGCGAAAGGAGCATTTCATAGGCCCGGCCCAAGGCTTCGTGGATGATCGGCGGGCGCAGGGCCACCTGGATCTCGCCGCGGCGGCGTGAAATGATCTCGCAGTAGAAGCCCTTCAGCCCCTCACAAACCAGAAATACGTCAGGGTCATCGTAGACCGTGTGATCGTGCAGGAAAGCAACGCAGAACTTGGCACGCACGCAATCAATTCCGAGTGCCTCAAACAGGCGGTCCCGGAGGTCATCTTTGAGCGCCAGGTTCTTCCGGATGACCTTGTGCAATCGCGGTCGCCCGATCACGAGACGGTCGGCCAAATGCGCTAGCGGGACGCTTTGCTTAGCAGCCTGGTCGTCGATCAGGCGCTTGTACTGCTCCTGCTCGGTGAGCCTCGGCGATATTTCGCCGAAGGAGAAAACCGAGTCATTAATCGAGGCAGGCCTCGGCCGGAACACGGTCTCGGGTGTCACAGTGCGGTGCGGCAT
>CALMYW010000451.1 GCA_937873665.1 uncultured Sphingorhabdus sp. | reverse complement strand
CGACCCGCAGCGACAGGCTGGCATCGCGGTCGGGCAACCGCGTCACGAAGTTGATCGCGCCGCCCGTGGTGTTGCGGCCGAACAGGGTGCCCTGCGGCCCGCGCAGCACCTCGACCCGCTCGATGTCCGCCACCTCGAACGAGGAGGCGGCCGAACGCGCCATGTAGATGCCGTCGACATAGATGCCGATCGGCGAATCGTAGCCCATCGTCTCGTCGGCCGAGGTCGGGATGCCGCGGATGGTGACCACCGAGGCCGTCGCGTTGGTGGTGGCGCCGACGATCGAGAGGTTCGGGGCGATCGAGCCGAGATCCTTGGTTTCGGCGAGGCCCTGCAGCTCGAGCTGCTTTGCCGACACGGCCGAAATGGCGACCGGAGTCTTCTGGAGGTTCTCCTCGCGCTTGTTCGCGGTGACGACGATCTCGCCAAGGCCGGGCTCTTCGGCCGCCTGCGGCGTGGTCTGGCCCCAGGCGGGAGCAGCCATCGCCATGGCCGCCGCGCTCACCAGGACAGCGCAGTTGAAATCACGAAACCTCTTGTTCATAAGCCCCTCCCATTCTATCTCATTATCGCATCGTAAATTTGGCAATATTCCCGGGCCATAGCCTTGCCTATCTTCACCAAAGCTGCCCCGTTCATCCGCATGTTGTTCTGCGGATGCTGGAGAGATACTTGGCGAAAGACCCCGATTGTTTGGAACCCGGCAAACCCACGCCTATGACGCGGCCCGTCCACAGGCATCATGCATATGAGTGATGCCTCGGAACTTTCGCGGGCCCATCGTCGCCCGACCCCCGTATTGCGGGACGAAGGCCGCTGCGGCTATGCTTGGTCATCGCTGCTGGCACGGCGCCTGCGTCCACGTCGTGCGCCGTGCCGGGGCGCTAAACAGGGGAGCGACGAACGAGGTGATCGAGCCGGTTGACCTCATCGATCACCTGTTCTCGGGGCTGGCCGAGCGGCCGGTGTGGCAGACCTTCCTGCAGCGCCTCGCCGAACGGCTTGGGGCGAAGGCAGCGGCACTGATAATCTCGCCGCCGGGCCGTCCACCTGAGGAGGGCACCGTACTCTGCCCGATCGGGCTGCAGGAGCAATTCACCGATCTGAACGGTGCGCCGGTGCTCGAAGGTCTGCCACTCGCCGAACCGCGCTTGCTGGCAATCGACAACGGGCGGCATGCGAGCTGGGACGGGTCCGCGGCGCTGCGGCTCAGTCTCGATCAGCAGCACTCGGTATGGCTGGTGGTCCGGCCGATCGAGCCGGGCGCGGATCTCGCCGCCGACTGGCACGCGGTATTGACTGAGCTGACGCCGTTCCTGGTCCGGATCATGCGTGCCTACCTGGTTCTGGCCGAAAGCGAGCGGCGCCGGCTGATCGCCGAATATGCGCTGGAATCGAGCGAGACCGGGGTAATCCTCGTCGACGAGGACAGTTCCGTGATGCACATCAACGCGGTGGCAGCCGAGATCATCGCGTATACCCAGCTGCTTGGCATCAATGGCGGGCGCCTGTTTGCCCGCCATCCGGTCGACCAGCAGGTGCTCAAGCAGCACGTCCGCACCAAGGCGCGCGAGCAGAGCGCGACCAGCCGGCCCGACTGCTACGCCACGATGGCGCTCTCGCGCCATGACCACCACCTGCCGGTAACGGCGGTGGTTCGCCCCCGCCCCCCCCCCTTCCCCCTCCCCGCGGCGCTTCGCCGCCCCCCGGGGGGCGTGCTGCGCGCCCCTCCGCCCTATGCCCCGATCTCGGCGCCGTTGCGCCGTACCGCGGTGATCGTGCTGCGCGATCCTGCTCGCCGCAACAATCTCGACGCCGCGGATCTTGAATGCCTGTTTGGCCTGACCCCCGCCGAGGCACGCCTCGCCCGGCTGCTGGCCGAGGGGATCAGCACCGAGGATGCGGCCGTGGCGCTCGGGGTGAGCAAGCACACGATCCGCTCGCAGCTTCAGGCGGTATTTCTCAAGACCGGCACCAACCGCCAGGGCGAGCTGGTTCGCACGCTGCTGAACTCCGCGGCGACGCTCGCCCGCAGTCCGGCGCGCGGCGGGGGCGAAGCGGATGGCGGAGGCTGAGCGCCTCCGCCATGTCCGGCGCCCGGCTCAGCCGAGCCTGACCAGACGCCCGGGCAGGTCACCGGTTGCCTCGCCCTCGCGATAGACCGGACTCCCTTCGACCATGGTCAGCACATAGCCGGTGGCACGCTGGACCAGCCGCTTGCCGCCGGCCGGAAGGTCGTAGCAGACCTCCAGGGCCCCGATGCTGAGCCGGGCATGGTCGATCAGGTTGATGTCGGCGCGCAGGCCCGGCGCCAGCACGCCGCGATCGTCGAGCCCCATGATCCGGGCCGTTCCCTGGGTCATCCGGTGGACAACGTCGGGCAGGTTCTTGCGATCCCGGGCCCGGTCGCGTGCCCAGTGGGTCAGGGCGAAGGTCGAGTAGCTGCCATCGCAGATCGTGCCGACATGGGCGCCGCCATCACCAAGGCCGTAGACGATGTCGGGGTGCGACATGATCTCGCCCACCGCGTCGAGGCTGCCATCGGCATAGTTGGCCATGGCGAGGTAGAGTTTGCCCCCGCTCTCGCCCTCGATCATCACGTCGTAGGCATATTCCTCCGGCGTCGCGCCGGCCGCGCGGGCCCGCGCGGCGATGCTGCGCTCGGGCGGCTGCTCGTAATCGGGCTCGGCGCCGAGGATGAACATGTGCTCGAAATCGCGCACGGCCCGCCCGAGCACCAGCGCCGGATCGGGATCGACCGGCTCGGACAGCATCGCGGCGCGCACCTCGGGGCGGCGCAGCTGCTCGAGCCGTTCGGGCAGTGGCAGGCCGGCGAGCCCGGCGTAGGTCGCCGTGGTGTAGAACGGATTCAGGGTGAGCTCGAAGCCGAGGATCATGCCGATGCCGCGGGGCAGGATCTGCCCCTTCATCACCGCCCCGGCCGCATTGGCCGCGGCGAGCTCCTCGAGCAGTCGCGGATACTGGAACGGCCCGACATTGCCGGTGCCGATCGAGAAGGTCAGCGGGCGACCGGCCGTCTCGGCCAGTTCACGCATCGCGGCGAGGCTGGCCTCGGGTAGGTGGATGTCCTCGACGATCTGGAACACTCCCTTGCCCTTCTCGCGCAGGACCCCAGCGAAGGCCAGCAGTTCGGCCTGGGCCGCCTCGTAGGTCGGGATGGCCTTGCCGTCGCTCGAGCGGTGGAACAGGCTGCGCGAGGTGGCGATGCCGGCCGCCCCGGCATCGAGCGCCGCGCCGAGCAGCCGGCACATCTCGGCGATGTCGGCCGCGGTCGCGGGCTCCCGGTTCGCCCCGCGCTCGCCCATCACGTAGACCCGCAGCGGCGCGTGCGGCACCAGCGCGACGATGTCCATGTCGTAGGGGCGGCCCGCGAGGAACGCGAGGTACTCGGGGAAGGTCTCCCAGGTCCAGGGCAGCCCCTGGGTCAGCACGGGGTGGGGAATATCCTCGACCCCCTCCATCAGCCGGACCATCGCGTCACGCGCCTCGGGCGTGGCGTGGCAGGGCGCAAAGCCCACCCCGCAGTTGCCGATCACCGCCGTGGTCACGCCGTGGTACGACGAGGGTGAAAGCCGGTTTTCCCAGGTCACCTGCCCGTCGTAATGGGTATGGATGTCGACGAAGCCGGGGGTCACCAGCAGGCCCCGCGCGTCGATCTCCTCGCGCCCCGGGGCGAGGTTCTCGCC
Source organism: uncultured Sphingorhabdus sp. (assembly GCA_937873665.1). The sequence continues at coordinate 8,441 of CALMYW010000451.1, read as the reverse complement.
GATCGCGGCGATCCGCCCGGCAGCAATCGCCACATCGGCCACGAAGGCCGGCGCGCCGGTACCGTCGATCACGGTGCCGCCGCGCAGGACAGTGTCGAACTGGGCGCTCATTCCGCCGCCTCCGCGCTCGCGCCATCCTCGTAGACCCGGCCCATTGCGACCGTGCCCTTGATCGTGGTGCGGTGGACCACGCGGATCTCGCTCACCGGATGGCCGAAGGCAGCATGCATGGTTCGGCGGTTGTCCCACAGGACCATGTCGTTGTTGGCCCATTCGTGGACGTACTGGAACCGTGGTTGCAGGGTGTGCGCAATCAGGCGCCGGATCAGCGCATCGCCGGCCTCGCCCTCCTGGCCGATCACGTGATCGATGTTGAGCGTGCTCACGTTGAGCACCTTGCGGCCGGTTTCGGGGTGGGTCCAGACCAGCGGATTGGCCACCGGCGGGAAGTAGGGATAGGTTTCCTTGCGCGGGGTGATCCGCCGCCCGCCCTGCTGGTTGAAGCGCATCTCCTCGATCCCGGTGCGGAACAGGTAGACCGCCTCGAGATCGGCGATCTCGGCCTTGGTCGCCTCGTCGAGCTCGTCGTAAGCCGCCGCGGTATCCAGCCAGCCGGTCTGCCCGCCGGTCTCGACCCTGCGCACCATACGCAGCAGGGCGCCGGCATTGGGGGTCGTGGTGAAGGCGAGATCGGTGTGCCAGGGAATCCGCTGGGTGATCTCCTCGCCGCCGAAATCGTAGACCGGTCCGGTCGGGCCATCCTCGTTCGAGAGCAGGATCAGCTCGGGATAGCCGGCGAGGCGGAACTTCTCAATCGGGTGCGGCTCGAGTTCGCCGAAGCAGCGGCTCAGCTCGAGCTGCGCCTCGGGCGAGGTGCCGATCCCGCGAAACAGCAGAACGCCGTGCTCCAGCCAGGTGGCCTTGAGCGCGGCGGCCGTGGCGGGGTCGATGCCGTGGGCCATGTCGAGGCCACAGATCTCGCGGCCGAAGCCGCCTGCAAGGGGTTTGACGTCGAAGCTCATAGTAGAAGACCTCTCCTAAGTTCCACATGAACCGCTAGTGAGACTGCGCAAAGCGCACATCACGCATATGCACGACGCGCAGCAACAGCAGAACGACTTGCGCCGCCACGGGCAACGATCCAGACACCCAATTGCGGCGGAAGATTGCCACCCGCTATACCATACCGAGCCTCTGGGCGGTTCGCGCCAGAGGGATGAGAATATCCTGGATCAGCCACGCCTGCTTCTGCGGCCTTGTCACCGGCTCTGCCCGTTCAAGCGGAAATGGCAAGGAGTGGATTGTGTCAGTGGCAAGGCCCTGTGCCACCAGCATCCCCATCAGCGGCGCCAGCACATTGCCCCAAGCGTTGAAGTACATAAGTCCAAAGACGCCGGACTCTACCTCGAATACGCCCGGAAACTGGGCGTCACGCATGGCCACGCGCCCAGTCCAGTAGCTTTCTAGCTCGATCGGAACATCGCGGGTTTCGGGCCAGACCTTGTGCAACCAGGCCAGTTGCGACTGGAAGTGCCATTGCGCATCATAAGCACGGCCACGGCGCGGAATGGATGACAGGATCAGCCGGTTGTGGCGGTCCCGGACCATCGGGTTGAGGTCAATCGGCGCCTGCGCGAACGTTCCGCCACCGGGTATGACAACACTCTGCAACTCCTCCGGCAAGGGAGCGGTGGCAAGGGCAAACGCCGTCAGGGGATAGAATGCGCGCTGGAATGCGGGCTCGATGTCAGTCGGGTATGCCGCCGTGCAGAACACTACCCGATTGGCCAGAACACTGCCTTGCGCCGTACGCACGCGCCACTGCGTCCCGACCCGTTCCAGAGAAATGGCTTCGCTGTTGCCGTGGATCTTTGCGCCGAGCCGGGCGGCAGTTTCTATCATGCCATTGGTCAGCAAATAGGGATTAACCCGACCCCCATCTTCAAACAGCACGCCAAACGGATAGGCCGTGGTGCCAAGCCTTTCCTTCATTTGTGCTGCATCAAGCGCAATCGAGCGCTGGATGCCGGCCTGCTCCAGGTACGCATGCTGCCGCAGAAATGCGTCCTGCGCCTTCCGGGTTTTCATGCCGTTGATGTAGCCGGAACGTACCGCGTCGGAGTCGATCCCGTGCTTTACGGAAAGGTCGAACGGGATCGTCAGATGCTGGCGGAACAACTCCAGAAACCTCTTCCCGCCATCCGGGAAACGTTCAAACAGTTTGAGGTCGCGCAGCAACGGCAGGACGTGCCCCGCATTGCGGCCCGACGCGCCCCAGCCCGGTTGGCGGGATTCCAGCACCGTTGTCGCGACGCCTGCCTCGGCAAGATGCAGCGCCAGCGATGAACCGGCCAATCCTGCGCCGATCACCACGGCATCGGCCGCGCTATCGCCAGTCAGCATGGGCCATTCGCGCGCCGTGCCCTGGGGTTTCGTCCAGCCGCTCAAGGCAACCGGCACTTCGCCCCGTTCAAATGCGATCCTCTGGTTCATCGGCAATCCTCAAAACTTGGCAGTTGCCGCTTGCGGGCGCGGATCGCGGCACCACAAGGCAGCAACAGCAGATGCAATCATGGCCAGGCCGAACAGGGTGAAGGCAGAGCGATAATCGCCTGTCGCATCGCGCAGCCAACCGGTCAGTCCCGGTGCAAGCGCGCCGACGAAGCCGTTGATCGTGAAGACGATGGCCAGCAATGCCGGGAATTCCCGGCTGCCGGTAATTTCACGCAGCATCAGCGAACCAGCTTGCGCGGGCAAACCTGCGACCCCGCCCCAGAGCAGGACGAAGCAAGCAGTGGCTGCCATGGCGGCAGGGCCCGCATCGCCCATGCCCAGCAAAGCGAGGGTTCCGGCTGCCTGAATCAGCAGGATCGCCGGAAACAGGATCTGCACGCGCACTCTGTCGGACAAGTATCCGCCGACCAGCAATCCCGGCAGGCTCATGAAATTGGCGAAGCTGTAAAGAGCAACCGCATCCTGCGTGGCGGTGCCGCGATCCTTAAGGTAGGTCACGATGTTGAACAGCACACCGTTCATGCACACCATGCTCAGCGTCATCACGAGCGTGAGCACCCAGAAGGCCGGCAAGTGGAAAGCCCCGCGACGGTTTAATCCGTCCTGCCCCGAATGATCCGCAACGCGCGCCCCCCCGGAGACTGCGCGACCCGGCAGAAACCGCCAGAGCACAGGGACCAGCACCAGTGCGGCAAGGCCGATGATCTGGAAGGAGACCCGCCAGCCCGCCCTTTCGATCAGCAGGTTCGTGGCCATGGGCATCGCCGAACTGGCTAAGGAACAACTGCCGATGAACAGCCCGATCGCCAGCCCCCGGCGGGCGTGGAACGCTTCAGTCAGAACGGCAATGCCCGGCACGATAGATCCCAGACCAGTCCCGAAACCGGCAATTGCCATGGCGAGGCTGAAGCCGGCCAGAGTATTGCTCCACCCCGCTGCGGCCCATGCAAGAGCCGCCAGCAAGGAACCGAGCGCGAATGTTCCGTTGATGCCGAGCCTGCGCAGTGCCGGGCTTATGACAAGGTTGCCTGCGCTCATCCCGATCAGCAAGGCGACCGGGCCTGCACCTGCTTCGGCGGCACTCCATCCCAGCAGAGGCTGCATAACGGACACATAGACGCTGAGCGATGTCAGCATTCCGCCGATCAGGACAAAGCCTGCCAAGGAAAGCGGCACCAGCAAGGCCCAAGGTTCCCGAGGCTTTGCGATGGAGGAAATCGATGGGGTATCCATTTTCAGAAGTGCTCCCGTTGGCGTGGGGGACCTTGAACTTGCGTGCCGCCACCCGGTAAGGGGTTGGCATGGTACGGGGTAGCATCAGGCCAGGCGGCCGCACGGAACGGGTTCGGCAAAGCGTTGCGAACGCGGTTTTGCAGTTCATCAAGGATGGTGAAATCGACTTCACGATGACCGATGTTGCCGAGCGGTCCGGCATTGCCCGCTCGACGATACATGCCCGCTGGCCCACCCGCGATCAGTTGGTGGCCGACGCCCTGCGCACCCATAATTCGACCTTCCAGGTAGAGCTGCGCGACGACTGGCGCGATCATCTGAATCATATCGCCACCGCATTCCGCGACTTTTCGGCACGGCCGCACGAGATCGCCATCAATGCCCTGACCGCCCAACTGGGCGGGGGCTTCCTGGCGGAAGAAACACATCGCCAATGGCAATCCATTTCCGTCGCCATGGCCGAACCGCTGCACAAGGCGCGGCAGAGTGGAGATATCCGCCCGGACATCGATCCGACCATGGTCATCGCCACCCTGTTCACGTCTATCGCAGGGCACATCGTGATCGCCAAGGACGTGCCATCGGACGATCACTTGCGCCAGCTTGTCAGCATACTGATCGCAGGATGCGAGGCCCGGTAACGAGCCCCGCGACGTCAATACGTAATCCGGGCATCCACGCCGAACGTGCGTGGCTTCTTGAACGAGGCGCTGGCATAGCCAAGGCTGCCGAAATCGATGCCGAAATCGATATTGCGCTGATCGGTCAGGTTGTCGCCCCAGACGCCCAGCCCAAGCTTGGCCCTGCCGATCGCGATATCGTCAAGCGCGATCCGCGCCCGCAGGTTATGGTCGGGCCGCGAACGGATATCGCGGTTGAACTGGCTGACGCGGTCAAGAGTGAACCAGTATACCGTGCTGCGGTAGGAGTAATCGGCGCGCAGCGAGAGCGTACCGAGCCCGATGTCCTGCTCATACTGCGCGCCGACATGGGCGTTGAACTTCGCCGCCTGCGACATGCGGGCTTCCGACGCGACGTTGATGACCGTATCGGTTGCCGGATCGAGATAGAGGTAGGTCTTGTATTTGGGATCGGTATAGCCAATCGATCCGTCCAGCGTCAGACCGCGCACCGGGACGGCGGTGATTTCCGCTTCGACCCCGCGATAGGCGACCTTGCCCGCATTCACGATATTGGCTGTGGCGCCTTCGCTACCGGCAATGAACTGCGAAATCTGCAGGTTGCGATAGTCGACATGGAACACCGCAAGATTGGTGCGCAGCCTGCGGTCGAACCATTCGCCTTTCAGGCCCGCTTCGTAGGAAACGATGGTCTCCGGCTTGAAGACGTTGATCTGCGATGCCGACGGATTGATCCCCCCGGCACGGAACCCGCTGGAAACGCGCACGTAGCCCATCAGGTCTGGCAGCAGGCGATAATTCGCCGATACCAGCCACGACACGTTGTTGTAGCTGACCTTCCCGTCAAGGTTGGGCTGGACATCGCCTGCCAGCGTCAGCCACTTCTGGTCGTGGGTATAACGCAGACCGCCGGTCAGCTCGAAATTGCCCGCGCCCGGTGCATAGCTGATCTGCCCGAACACGGCGTACGACTTTGCCTTGCCATTAAAGGCCTGAAGAGGCGCGAGGTTTACACCGGCCTCGCCGCCCGGAAGCACATAGGTCAGCGTCTGGTAATTGGCTTCAGACGATTTTTCGTCGAAGTAAAATGCACCTGCCACATACTTGAAGTCGCCCACGCTACCGAGCAGCTGCAATTCCTGCGAGAACTGGTGCTGCCGCTGGGTCGTATAGCCTTCATACAGGTTGGTCGGGTTGACCCCTTCCGGTATCACGATGCCATCGACAAACAGCGTTGGGCTGAGCGTAAAGCCAAGCATGTTGCCGTTCCCCGACAGGTTGTTTGCGCCATCCTGCTTGTATTCGCGATAGGCAGTGATGGACTTGACGGTAAGCTGCGGCGACGCTTCCCAGTTCAGCGTCAGCGCATGACCCTGGACCTTCGCCTTGACGCTGAAGGTCTTGTTTCCGGCAAGGTCCGTCCCGGGCAATTGCAGGCCGCTGCTCAGGGCGGTGGAACCGATCTGGAAGGGCGCGCCGCCGTAGACGGGCGCGGATGCGCCGAAATAGGCCCGCACATCATCCGTGGCCGCAATGGTCTGGAAGAATGACGAAACTCCTTCGCGGTCGTTGTAATCAAAGGTATAGTTCGCTGTCAGATTACCAAAATCACCTTGCACCGCAGCGGTCACGGCTTCGCCCTTCAGCGCGCCCGGATCGCGGCTGGACGGGGCCAGCGTATTGTCGAAATACCCGTCGCGCTGGCGACGCATATAGCTGATGGACGCCTGGACAGGCCGGTCGCCCAGCGTGCCGGTGTCGAGCCGTACCCGGCCATACCAGTCGTTGAACGTGCCGAAGCCGGCTTTCGCTTCTACCCCCATCGTTTTGGAGGGCTTGCGGCTGACCAGTTGCACCGCGCCGCCCACGCTGTTGCGCCCGAACAGCGTACCTTGCGGGCCGCGCAGAACTTCCACACGCTCAAGATCTACCAGGTCGAAAATCGCACCGGCAGAGCGGGCGATATAAACGCCGTCGAGATAGATTCCCACGCCCTGTTCGGACACGGCGCTGGGCGATGAATTGCCGATGCCGCGGATAAAAACCGAAGCAGCCGTGATCGAGGCGGGTTGCGCCGCGATGGACAGGTTCGGCGTGAACTGGGCCGTCGCCACGACGTCGCGCACGTTCAGCTTGTTCAGAAGTTCTCCCGACAGCGCCGTTACCGCCACGGGCGTCGATTGCAGGTTTTCCTGCGTGCGCCGCGCCGTGACCACGATTTCGCCAAGTTGCGAACCATCACGCGCTGCGGTGGCCGGATCGTCCTGCGCAAGGGCAGACGGTGACCAGCATGCAAGGGCCAAGGCCGCGCAGCCCATCAGGCTGGCACGCGTTGAGGAAAAGCGTTTTGCGGCAACATCGTCGAAATCTTTCATTTTGAACTCCCTGATGGCTCACCATTTGTCACGATGCGGTTTTGCGCTGCCTTGGATGCCACATTGCGCACCCCTTAACAAGACATTGAGTAGCGTTAGATGAGAGGGCATGCTACAAAGATGTAAAGCAGTCGCCATCTGCAGGCGCGGCCAACAGGAGATTGATATGTCCGAAACCGGTTTTTCCTTTTGCGAGGCGCGCCGTGCCAACAACTTCCTGTTCTGCTCCGGCCAGATCGGCCTCACGGCAGACGGCAAGGCGCCGGAACAGCCGGAAGACCAGTTTGCCGCAGCCTTTGCGGCACTGGCGGACGTGCTGCAAAAGAACGGCTGCACCCTTGACGATGTCGTTGACCTGACATCGTTCCATGTCGGCTATCCCGCTCATATGGAGACGTTCATGCAAGTCATGGGACGGTCTATGCCGGGGATTGAAATGGCGTGGACGGCCATTGGCGTTGCCGGCCTCGGCTATCCGGGATCGCTGGTTGAATTGAAAGCCGTTGCCGTGCTGCCGAACGCGGGGGCCGACCATGGGTGATCGCTTCGACTATGTGATCGTGGGCGCAGGGTCTGCGGGATGCGTGCTGGCCAATCGCCTATCCGCCGATCCTTCGGTTCGGGTGCTTGTGCTGGAAGCGGGCGGGCGGGACAGCAATCCCTTCATCCACATGCCCGCCGGGTTCTTTCGCCTGCTGCAAAGCGGCAGGGATAGCTGGCAATACCAGACAGAACCGCAAGAGCACCTCGATGGCAGGGTGCTTCATGATACGCGCGGCAAGGTGCTGGGCGGAAGCAGCTCGATCAACGGGATGTGCTACAGCCGGGGGAGCCCGGAAATTTTCGACCTTTGGGCCAGGGAAGGCTGCCCGGGCTGGTCCTATGAAGAAGTCCTGCCTTATTTTCGGCGGGCCGAAGCCAATGCCCATGGGGACGAGCGATTTCATGGACGCGGCGGGCCTTTGCCGGTGACCCGCGCCCGTGTGACCAATCGGGGGCAACTGGCGTGGCTCGAAGCGGCGCAGGAAGCCGGTTTTCCGTATAGCGATGACCACAATGGTGCACAGCCCGAAGGGTTTGGACCGGCCGAACATACGATTCGTTCAGGGCGTCGGTTCAGCACTTCGGTCGCCTATCTTCGGCCTGCGGCAAGGCGCCCCAATCTCGTGGTGCGCACTAGTGCTCATGTATCCCGAATCTTAATCGAGAACGGTCAGGCACGAGGTGTCGAGTATCGGCAGCACGGGGAGCGCTGGACCGTTTACGCGGATCGTGAAATAATTCTCTGCGGCGGCACCTTCCAGTCACCGCAACTGCTGATGCTGTCAGGCATCGGAGACGCGCAGCACCTGCGCTCGCTTGGCATCGAAGTCGTCACCGACCTCAAGGGCGTGGGCCGCAATCTTCACGACCATATCGGCACGCAAGTCCAAGTCTCCAGCCCCTTGCAGATCTCCGATTTCGCGATTGCGACCAACCCCTTACGGATTGCCAGCGCCGGCCTGCAATACTTGCTTACCCGGACAGGGACGCTCGCAAAAAGCGGTACCGAAGTCATCGCCTATCTGCGTTCCGGCGCGCCAGGATATGACGGACTGGACCTGAAGTTCTATTTTATCCCGCTCTTGTTTGCGCCCACTGGCGGAATCGAAAAGGCGCACGGTTTTACGAACCTGAT
>CALMYW010000450.1 GCA_937873665.1 uncultured Sphingorhabdus sp. | reverse complement strand
ATGAAGGTTTCGGCAGTTTGGATACCGAGAACGACGCTGGCACGCTGGATCAGGTGTTGCAGGTCCTGCAAGACATCGTTGGCGAACGCCGATCCGTCGGATTGATTTCTCACGTACCGATGGTTCAGCAGGCTGTCCCCAATGGCTTCAGTGTTCGAAAAAGAGTGAATGGAAGCGTCATAGAGTCACGATTGCAGTGATGTTTGACATATCCGTCACATAGGTGAATTTCAGCTGCATGCACAACGCGTTAATGCCTTTTCGAAAGTACTCGGACTTCTCCGGACGTGCGAGTCCGCGCGAGTTCTGGTGGTTCTTTGCACTTTCGGCTGCTGTATTAGTCATCACCGTCTTTCTTACCGGTGTCAGCACGCAGACCGCTGCCAAAGCTACTCCGACTTGGGCACTGGCATACGTTTTCTGGTGGGCAGTTACGGCAGTGCCATGGTTTGCGCTGCAGGCGCGCCGCCTGCATGACCAAGGTAGGAGTGGTTGGCTCGTTTCGATCAACATCGCTGGCTATTCGGCGCTTTTCATCCAACCGTTGGCAGGCATGGCCTTACTGGCAATTTCTCTTGGTCTCATGGCGCCGCGGGGCGAACGGGGGAGGAACCGATATGGCGAAACACCCGAGGTGGCCAATGCGGGTTGCGACCCGGTCAGCGCATCGTCAGAAGATGACATCCAGACTACCAGCGAGCAACCAACCCGCGACCAGCATGGTGTGTTGTGTTTGCCGGACGGCACATTCGAATGCGTCGGATTGGCCTTCGCCAGTTACAAGGAAGCCTATCAGTTCGGCCTCACCGAGAATCGACGGTCAGCGCGGCGATCAAGTGAAGAGAACGACGGTGAGCGGAGGAACGCTGCTATCAAAGGGGTGCTGGATCCAGCCTCAAGGGAGAACGCCTCAGAAAATCCTGGCTCGTCGATGAGCACTGGGGCTGACAAATACGAGGTCACTCCGACCTCAGATGGTCGCTTCATGTCCGGCGGCTATACATTCACTACGAGGGCACAAGCTGAGAATTATGCGCAACGGCGGCGAGGAACGGCCGCGCCTTCGTCGGTCATTGGCTCAAACGGGCCAACCGCTGGCTTTTCCGACAACCCTCCCCAGCCCGCGACGTACAGTGGGCCCAAAGAGAGCTGGGCCGAAATCGAACCTGGAATCAAGCTGGGCAGGGATGGTCAGTTTTACGTTCGTGGGTATGCCCATGCCAAGCTTGAGGATGCGCGCAGGGCGGCCGTTGGTTACAGTCATCGGCCAGTTTCGACGCCGCAGTCCCCGTCATTTTCCGCCCCGAGAAGGGAAGCTCCTCAAAGCTTCATCGCCAAGCTCGCCAAACCATTCGCTCCTGTGCCAGCTGCACGTTGGATTTCCGAGCCAACCACGGTGGAGGTGGCCGGTATCGAATTTCAAGGGGAGCTGCTTTACTACGGAAAATCCGATCGACGCTCGAGCCATCGTGCACTTGTGGACCCGACGCTGTCGGTTGCATTCGATGCAGACTCGCTCGGGACCACTCTGGGTTACTGGCCGAACTATAGCGAGTTAGCGCCCTCAGCACGTCGAGCATATCTGGAGTGGCTGGCTTCCGGGCGTTGTGCGCCGAACGCACCCATCGGGTATATTTTCGTCTATTTCTATGGGCTCGAACGTCGCTTGATCGCGGAGAAAAGCGAGAAGGATGCTCGCGCGATCCTCGTGGAAGCGCGACGCCTGCTGGATATCTATGGCGATAACCACTCATTCCGTAATTACTGTGGCGCGCTGATTGAGGCCGGCGAGTTGATCTTCGACATCGCACCCACTGGCAATGCAATCTCGCTCGACATGCGGCGAGGTTGGGAAATCCCCATTGGCATCCGGGTGCGGCTTGGACGCAAAGTCCGTGACGGGACAGCAATAGATACCGATGACGCCTTGTGCTGGGCTTTGACGCATCCGCAGCTCTATCCGCGAACCGCCGTTAGCCGCTGCTTTGATCAGTTCTGCGCGTTGTGGCGCTATCGCTTCGCCGAACGCTTCCCCGACGGCATCAAGGTTCGCGGGGGCAAAACGCGTCTGCAATTCAATTATCGAGCAGCGAGCGGCGAGTTCAATGTTCATGCCGCATTGGAAGACTTGCCCGATATTGGTGCCATCGCGGGGCCTGTGACCAAGTTGGAGGCCTTGCTGACGGAATGTACTGCGGCACTCGACCCGCTTAGTCGGTTCCTGGGCCGAAATCCCGAAGAACGCGCGACATTGCTCGCTGCTGCACTTTGTCCGGCCGAGGCGCTGGATGATCGGGCCGAGACGCTTCTTGCGGCAGCGCGAACTTGTCTATTTGACGGAGACAGCAAAGACGGTTTGGCGCAGAAGCCTCTTGGTCAGGTATTGGAAGTTCTGGCGGGGAAACCGGGGCCGCTTGCCGCAGACCGAAGGGCATTCTTGTTCAAGCGTCTGCCCGAAATCCTCGATGCAATGCATATCGGCTTTGAGCCAGACAAGCGGTACGGCCCTGTCCCCACTTTAAGCAACGACACAATTTTGTGCCTGTTCGAGATGGGTAAGTCGATCAAGCCGCATCACGACCGTGATGAGTACCGTTCGGCCCGCACGATGATCGAGATTGCGGTTCTGGCCGCCAAGGCAGACGATAAGGTCGTCGACGCTGAGATGAGCGTGATCCTCGACGAGGTCGCACAGATTGCAGGGCTGGAATCGAACGACCATCATAGATTGCGCGCTCATGCACAGGCGTTGGCATTGAATCCTTCAAAAATGCGAGCGGCGACCAATCGGCTGCTGGCGTTGCCCGACGAAGAAAAGGATCGGGTACTGACCACTGCCGTTCGCGCAATCCTTGCTGATCAACGCGTATTGCCTTCCGAAGTCCGCTTTCTGGAAGGGCTCTACAAGTCCCTCGGGAAGTCGCAGGACGAGGTTTATGCGCGACTGCACGCGGGTGAAGACAGCCCACGATCGCAAAGCACTGGCAAGAACCAGCCAACCCACGTCGTTGATGGCGAGAGGTTGGAGCGGCTTCGGCGGGAGACAACTGCTGTCGCGACCATGCTCTCAAGCATTTTTCGCGAAGAGGAATTGGCCTCGACAGAACCTTCTGCCCAAACTCAGCCCGATGAGCGGAGCCTGCCTGGTCTTGATGCCGCACATTCGCACGTGCTTCTGAAGCTTTCGGAACAGCCGGTTGAGGCCGATACGTTCGAGACCCTTTGCCGCGAGCACCGACTGCTCCCCGATGGAGCCGTTGAAACCATAAACGATTGGGCATTCGACGCCCTCGACGACATCGCGATCGAATGCGAAGACATTGTTTCGATTCAACCGCACCTCATCGACAAAATCAGGAGCATGGCTGCCGCATGACCGAGCGTACACCAATCCGGCTTCGCGACCGCGACACGATAGTTCAAGCGCTCGCTGCTGGCGTTGTCCCGCGGGTGGGCTTGCAGCACATCCAAGTCGGGCGGATGCTCGAGGTCGGTGCCTTAGTCAAGGACATAGACCGGATCGCCGACGGCGGTTCATCGTGCCGGTTCGTTATCGGCGAATACGGTGCTGGTAAGACCTTCTTCCTGAGCCTCGTACGGCTAATCGCGCTGGAACGTCGGTGCGTTACCATTCACGCCGACCTGGCTCCCGATCGTCGCATTCATGCGACCGGCGGTCAGGCGCGCGGGCTTTATGCTGAGGCGATCCGCAACATGGCGACACGGACCAAACCGGACGGCGGCGCACTACCAAGCGTTGTCGAACGCTTCATCAGCGAATGCGTGAAGGTGGCGCATGCCGATAAGAGGCCCGTTGAACAGGTCATCGATGATCGCCTCGCTTCGATCCAAGAGCTGGTGGGCGGCCATGATTTTGCGCATGTGCTCAAGTCCTACTGGCAGGGCAGCGAGGATGGTAACGAGGCTTTGAAGGCTTCGGCACTGCGTTGGCTGCGCGCTGAGTTTCCGACGAAAACTGAGGCACGCCAAGCTCTAGGGGTCCGTTCGATAATCGACGACGCCGATATATTTGACAGCCTGAAGCTCCTTGCTCGCTTCACTCGTCTCGCTGGCTACACCGGATTGCTTGTCGTGTTCGACGAGATGGTCAACATTTACAAATTGCAGAGCTCCCAGGCACGAAACCAGAATTTCGAGCAGATCCTGCGCATGGTCAACGATATGCTCCAGGGCAATTCCGAAGGGCTCGGCTTTGTTTTTGGTGGCACGCCTGAATTCCTCATGGACAGCCGTCGCGGGCTCTACAGCTATGAGGCCCTGCAATCCCGGCTTGCAGAAAACCAGTTTGCCGCACCCGGGTTAGTCGACCTGAGCGGACCGGTTGTGCGTTTGCAGAACCTTTCGCCTGAAGAATTTTTGATCCTGTTAGGCAACATCCGTGCGATCTTCGCTTTAGGTGACCCGGCGAACCATCTCGTACCCGATGAAGCACTCGACGCATTCATGGCGCATTGCAGCCAACGCATTGGCGAAGCCTATTTCAGGACGCCGCGTAACACCATCAAGGCCTTCGTCCAGCTCCTTGCAATCCTGGAGCAGAACCCTGCTCTCGATTGGCGAACCTTGATCGGGAGTGTTTCGGTGGATGACGATCCTGGCGAGGACGTTGCCACTGCAATTGACGGCGATGATGAGCTTGCCACGTTCGAGCTCTGAAGGCGGTTCCGGGTTCGATCTGCTTCATCCGCAGATCCAACGCTGGGTCAGACAGCAGGGCTGGTCGCGTCTGCGAGATGTGCAAGAGCAGGCGATTGCGGCAATCTGTGGCAGCGACGAGGATGTCCTGATTTCAGCCGCGACTGCAGCCGGCAAGACCGAAGCTGCTTTCTTGCCGCTCCTTGGTTCCTCAGCGACACGGGAGCAGCCTGGCATCTCAATTCTTTACGTCGCTCCGCTCAAGGCATTGATCAACGATCAGTTCCGTCGGCTTGAAGATCTGTGCGACATGCTCGAATTACCGCTGGTTCGTTGGCATGGTGACGCCCCCCAAGGGCCTAAGACCAAGATCATCAGGGCGCCCGCCGGTGTGGTCCTGATCACTCCGGAATCTATCGAGGCAATGCTGTTGCGGCGACCGGCGACTGCCGAAGCCCTTTTTGGTGCGCTTGATGCAATCATAATCGACGAGCTTCATTCCTTCCTCCAAGGACCAAGAGGTCTTCACCTTTCGAGCTTGTTGTATCGGATCGAGGTGCTGAACGATCGGCGGCCGCGCCGAGTGGGATTGTCAGCTACAATAGGCGACCTCGAATTCGCCGCGCGATGGTTGAGCGAAACCACGCCCAAACCAACGAAGATCATTGCAGTGGCGGGCGGTGCCCCACCGCTCAAAGTCCAGGTTCGCGACTATGTCGAACCACCTGAAAGCCATCCGGGCAGCGATACGATGCTTGATGATCCGCAAGCTGGATCGGCATTGGCTCAGATCGCTCAACACGCATTTGAAGCTCTTCGCGGGAGCAATAACCTCTTTTTTGCCGGTTCTAGGGCCAATGTCGAAACCCTGGCCGACCGCCTCCGCACGATCTGCGAAGAAGCCCAAGTACCAAACGAGTTCTTTCCTCATCACGGTAGTCTGAGCAAAGGCCTGCGAGAAGAACTCGAGTTGCGACTGAAGGACGGCCGCTTGCCAACAACGGCAGTTGCGACGACCACGCTGGAGCTCGGTATTGATATAGGTTCCGTCGTTGCAGTGTCGCAGCTTGGCGCGCCACGCTCGCTCGCATCATTACGGCAACGGCTAGGCCGGTCCGGTCGTCGAGAGGGATCCAGCGCGATCTTCCGGAATTATTTGCGTGAACCTTATCCTGTTGCCGACGCTGATCCGCTGGACAAATTGCACTTGCCCGTAGTCCAGGCCGTCGCGGCGCTTAACCTGCTACGCTTGAAGTTCGTTGAACCACCTGGAACTGACCCAGCTCTGCTGTCGGTTAGTGTCCACCAAATTCTGTCACTGCTAGTCCAATTGGGTGCGATGAGCGCCGGGGCCCTCTACGCAGCATTGTGTCGGCAAGGACCATTTGCAGCTCTCAAGAAAGCCGATTTCGTCGATCTGCTCCGAGGCATGGGCAGTGGGGAGACGGCATTGATAGAGCAAGCACCTGACGGTTCGCTGATGCTCGGCCCTGAAGGGGAAAAGCTAACTGCATCACGAGACTTTTATGCGAACTTCTCGACCGACGAGGAATGGCGCTTAGTCCATTCAGGACGGACACTCGGGACACTGCCAATCGTAAACGCGCTTGTTGTCGGATCGATAATTGGATTTGCGGGACGTCGTTGGCGCGCGACCGGTGTGGACGACCGAGCGAAGGTCGTTGAGGTCGTCGCACATAACGCAGGACGTGTGCCAAAGTTTGATCGCCTTGGTCAGGAGCCAATCCATGACCGCCTTACAGCTAAAATGCTGGCTGTCTTGATGAGCGAGGATCTTCCAGACTATCTCGACGAAAACGCCAAGGAGCTCTTGGCTGCGGGCCGCTCGGCCTTCGCCGAACTCGGCCTGGAACGTGCCCGCTTCATCGATGCGGGCTCCGCCACGCACGTCCTTACTTGGCGAGGTACATCAGCAAATTCCCTGCTCGCGGTATTGCTCACGTCTATGGGTTTCGCCTGCGAGACATTCGACGTCGGAATCACTTTGACGGGCTGTCCAATCGACGCCGCTTCCGATGTGATCGCATCAATCGATGGCTGCCCTCCAATTGAGGACCTCGGACGGTTCGTGGAGAATCTCATGGTTGAAAAATACGACGCTTATGTGCCGGAAGATCTCCTGCGCCGGGTTTGGGTTCGTCGACACGAACCTCTTCGTGAACCGATGCGTCAATTAATTCGTGAGCTATCAGGCATGCCATCCGACTAAGCCGGAACCCGGTCGGTTACACGAAGCGGATGAGCGGGAATGCTGAATATCGTCGTTGCTGAATTCAGCGGAGCGCCCTAGCTCCTGATCGTCACGTCGGGCAGGGCAGGAAAAGACGAAGCGATGCGCATAGACTCTGTAAATATTCGTAATTTCCGGCTGCTTGCCGACACCGCGCTCGCGCTCGAAGATCAGACCACGGTCATTGTCGGGCGCAACAACAGCGGCAAGACCTCGCTATCAGAGATCATGAAGCGGTTACTGACTGACGCTAATGCGAGTTTCCACCTCGAGGACTTCTCAAGCGCTTGCTACGCCAGCTTCTGCGAGGCGCTAGAAGCCCGCAATGGCGCCGCCAGCGACGAGGCTGTGCGCTCCGCGTTGCCCGTGATCGAGATGCGGATCCGCTTCAGCTATGATGCTGACCTTCCCGATTTCGGTCCGCTTGCGCCGTTCGTGATCGACCTCGATCCTGCCTGCCTGCACGCGCTTGTGGTTCTGCGCTACGAGTTAAAAGATGGGGCAATCGCGGCCTTCTTTGCCGATGCGCCAGCTGAGCCTCTCACCGAGGCGACGCGCTTCGCCTTCCTGCGCCTGATGCGAGAGCGCGTGCCCAAGCATTATGGATTGGTGATCCGCGCCGAGGACCCAAATGACGCGACCAACGTCCGAGAAATGCCGCCCGCATCTTTGCGCCATCTGGTGAAGACCGGTTTCATTAACGCCCAGCGCGGCCTCGATGACGTCACGTCACGCGAGTCTGATGTTCTCGCGAAGGTGCTCGAGAACATGTTCTCCACCGCGAGTTCCGATGCGGCTGATGCCAGCGACAAGGCGATCGCCGCGGCGTTGACGGCGGCAGTCGAGGACATCCAGAACCAGCTTGACGAAAATTTCGCCGACCAACTCGCCAAGCTGCTGCCGACGCTGAAGAGCTTCGGCTATCCTGGGCTTGGCGGCCAAGACCTCCAGACCGAAACAGTGCTCGATGTAAAGCGGCTACTCTCGAACTTTACCAAGGTTCGCTATGCCGGGTTCGGTGGAGTGCCGTTGCCCGAATCCTATAACGGTCTCGGCGTGCGCAATCTGATCTTCATCCTCTTGCAGCTCGTCGGCTTCTACAAATCCTACCGCGCCGAGACGACCGCGCCTGGGGTCCACCTGATCTTCATTGAGGAGCCCGAAGCTCATCTCCACCCGCAGATGCAGGAAGTGTTCATCCGCCAATTGGCGAATATCGCTCAGCAGCTTGTCGATGACTCTGAGGATGCCGCAGTTTGGCCAGTGCAGTTCGTGGTCTCGACTCATTCGTCGCACATCGCCAATGCGGCCGGCTTCGAGAGCATCCGCTATTTCCTGTCCGCCGCCGCCCCGGCAGCGCCGGCCGGCGTGCGGCGCACGAAGATCAAGGACCTGCGCACTGGGTTGGCCGGCAAGCCTGAGGCTGAGAAGCGCTTCCTCCATCAATATATGACGTTGACGCGGTGCGACCTGTTCTTTGCCGACAAAGCGATCCTCGTTGAAGGCCTGAGTGAGCGGTTAATGCTGCCTGTGGTGACCGAGATGTTCGAAGCCGCGGACCCCGAAGCGACCAAGCTGTCGACGCAATACACCTCGATTATCGAAGTAGGCGGCGCATTTGCGCACCGCTTCACAGACCTGCTCGAGTTTCTCGAGTTGCGGACCCTGATCATTACCGACCTCGACGCGACCCTCATTCCTGGAGGGCAAGCGTGCCCAGTCCATCAGGGGACTGCGACGAGCAACGGCTGCATCAAGAGTTGGTACGACGACGATCCTCTGACACTTGCCGCCATATTGGCGAAGGACGATTCCGCCAAGCACAAGGGTTCAATGCGCATCGCCTATCAATGTCCGGAAGTGGCCGGCGGCCCTTGCGGGCGGACCTTCGAGGATGCATTCATTCTCGCCAATGCGCACAAGTTTGGGATCGGCGGCGCAGATCACGGGGCACTCGAAATTGCAGCGCGCGCCAAGGCAAGCGAATTCAAGAAGTCCGACTTCGCAATGACCTACGCGATCGAGGACAAGGATTGGGTCGCGCCGCGTTACCTTACCGACGGCATCGTCTGGCTCGCCGCCGACGACATCCCCCCCGCCGATCCAGTCCTCGCGGAGGCTCTTGCTGCCGCAGATGCAGCAGACGTCGTCGCGGATATTGATGGAGCCGCCGGTGCCTGAGACCCCCGCCGAGCAAGCAAGCCGTATCGCGCTCGAGCGCGTCTATGCGGCGCTCGCCGAGGGGCGGAGCTTCCGGCTCGAAGCCGGCGCGGGTGCGGGCAAGACATACTCGTTGATCAAGGCGCTCGAATATCTGATCAAGAAGCATGCGCGAGACATGCCGCGACGCGGCCAACAGGTCGCCTGTATCACCTATACCAATGTTGCGCGCGACGAGATCGAGGCGCGTACCGACAAGCACCCAATCATCTGCTGCGATACCAATCATGGCTTCTGCTGGTCGCTAATCGGCGGCTTCCAGCGCCAGCTGCGCGAGCAAGTCGCAGCGATGCCCGCTTGGCAGGAGCGGCTCGAAGAAGCCGGCGGTATCGGCGAACGCAGCATCGAGTATAGCCTGGGCCATCGCTCGATCCGCGAACAAACGCTTTCGCTGCATCACGACGACATCTTGCCGCTGACGATCGCGCTGATGGAGCACGCCAAGTTCCGTCGGCTCGTCGCCCAGCGATACCCAATCATATTGATCGACGAGTACCAAGACACTGATGCCAACTGGGTAGCCGCAATCAAGCAGCATTTCTTGGGTGTCCCCGGGGCTCCATTGTTCGGCTTTTTCGGCGACCATTGGCAGAAAATCTACGGCAATGGCTGCGGCAAGCTCGAACATCCTGCCGTCGAAGAGATCGACAAGGGCGCCAATTTTCGTTCGGTCCAGGCGGTGGTTGACGTCCTCAATGCTATGCGGCCTGCCCTTCCACAATTCGTCGAGGACCCCGAAGTGCGGGGCGAGGTCCATGTCTTCCACACCAATGAATGGGCCGGTCAGCGACAAACAGGCGGCCATTGGGGGGGCGACTTGCCGGGGCCCGAGGCGCATCAAGCGATAGAACAAGTGCGAGCCCGACTCGAGGCGGGTGGCTGGAACATCACGCCCGAACACACCAAAATTCTGATGCTTACCCATCGCGTGCTAGCCACGGAGCAAGGCTACGCAAGCCTGCCCGCTACCTTTCGATTCAACGAGTCATTCACGCGAAAGGAACACCCCTACATTTCCTGGTTGGTCGAAATGTTTGAGCCAGCATGCGAAGCGTTCGCCGCGCACCGTTATGGGGCGATGTTCGAGGCTCTGGGATCCGGAGTGCCGCATCTCCGCCGACCGTTCGACAAAGAGGCTTGGTCAGCCTCGATGCAGGCACTTGCCGAACTACGGGCCAACGGCTCGGTCGCCGACGTGCTGGGTCACCTGAAGGCCGCACGCCGCCCGCGCTTGCCCGATGCGATAACTGATCGGGAACGAGAGCTTTCCGAGTTTGACCGGGAGGGGCAGGAAGAAATGCCGCCGGTGCTGGCGGAAATCGAGCGGCTCCATGCGGTCTCTTTTGCGGAAATTTCGGCGCTGCGGCGCTATCTCAACGGATCATCGCCCTTCGAAACCAAGCACGGCGTCAAAGGCGCCGAGTTCGAAAACGTGCTGGTAATCGTTGGGCGTGGTTGGAACCTCTACAACTTCAACGAGATGCTAGAGCTCGCCGGGTCCGCCGCAGTTCCGGCGGCGCGGCAGGCAGCTTTTGAACGCAATCGCAATCTTTTCTATGTGGCCTGTTCGCGGCCAAAGCAGCGCTTGGCGCTTCTTTTTACACAGCATCTGTCTCCGGGGGCGCTCCACACGCTCGAGAACTGGTTCGGTGCGGACACTATCGAGGCGCTGGTGCTCTGATACCCAGCCTACCAGACTTGCGAGTGTCCGGTTTTTCGAGGGAACCTACCACTCGAATTGCGACGAAACATCCAGAAGTGGGGCAACTCAGCGGGTTGCCTTAGTTAGATATTTGGTGAGGCGCTTCGGTCGGTATCCAATCGGCCTCGTAATTCTCCAACCACTTCGGCAAACTCCAGCACGATGTCGAGCAGTTCCTCAACTCCGTCGATCTCGCCGAACGTCCGGCCACGCCAAAGCAACACATCAGGCTCGCAGGCAATCTCTGGAGCCCCAAACACGATGGCAAAGTAGGTGCCTAGGCTCGCATCCCAGCCCACCGCCACCTCGAACACATCGCTACGGTGAGGCAGCGGCTTCAACGAATACCGGCTCATCGTATCACCAATCGCTTGCCAACATGATGGTCACGACGCGGAAGCTCTGCTGAGCGTCCCAGGGCACCTCCGATCCCCAGGAGAACGTCCCGTCATTGGCGTAGACATCGATCTTCCAGAAGATCTTGTGGCCCTGATATTCGATGGCCCCGAAGTCGCGCTCGCCATGCGGATCGTTACCGGGATCGATCGTCGTCTCGTTGATCAACCGCCGCAGGGCGCGCTGACCCATCATCAGATTGAGCTGACGCGTACCTGGATCGGCGTCCTCACCGGCAAGAATATCCGCGAGCGCACGCGTGAACACGGTCTTCGAGGTCACGAGCGATCCCGCACGGGCGGCATCGTTCAGCGCGGCTATTTCGGAGGTGTGGTCAATTTCGGCAAGGGCCGTTGTGGCAAGCTGGGACATCTAACTCTCCTTTGCAGTGATCGTACGATGCGCTCCCCCTCCCCTCCACCTGCCGATTGACGGCGCTTGAGCGTTCACGCTACGTTCTTTCTCGAAAGGAAATTTCCGATGCCCATCGGTGCCCACACTGACCATTTCGATCTCAACATCGAGTTGCGCGATGCCTCGTGCGACCTCAATGTTCTGCCCGCCCGCCGCGCGATTGCGGCACTGAGCATCGGGGTCGGGGTCGATGACGCCTACTTCTCGGTGCGCGAACTGCGCGAGGCGGTGTCTCTCGTGCATGAAAATGCGCCCGGCGGGCGGGCCAAGCTCGCCGCGATCCTCAGCAACTCGTGCGACGATTTCCAGCGGGCCATCTACTACTGCCTCGCCGGGCGCGGCGTGGTCGAGATGGCCGAGGCGATGGACTGGTTGATGGCAATCCTGAAGGCGCGCGGTCGGACTGCGGCCTGGCTCAGCCGCTCGCGCGTACGCCGCAAGGACTTGGTGTCGCCCTATGTGGCGGAGGCTCCGGACGGCCCGCTGGTCTCTGCGAGTGCCGATTTCGAGCTCGGCCAGTCGTGGTTCGTCGAGCGCGGGCCGGAGCCCTACTG
>CALMYW010000449.1 GCA_937873665.1 uncultured Sphingorhabdus sp. | reverse complement strand
AAACTGGCGGTGTTTGTGGCAGCTAGCCGACATCGTGAAGGGCGCGCGGTCCTTCTGTAGGTTCTCACTGAACCTGCAAACCCAGGGCCTTGCAAACCAATCACATTTGCAGTTCCAATGGGAACTGCTCTAGAAATCATTCCCACAAACCTGCAAAGATCCTACATACCGCCGGTGACACCAGGGAGCGCGCCCCCCTTGGACGCACTTTCCTGCCAAGTTTACCCGTTGGGATATTCCCCACGGTGTTGATGATGGGTGGTGGATTGCCCCAACCCATGACTTGTGGCTGTCTGCAAGTCGATCTCTTGGGGCGGGTTGGTGAAATACGCTGAGTGTGAAGGCTCTTGAGCCTCAGAGAAACGCAAGGCATAACTCTTCACCGTCAGCGCCAAATGCGGAGGTTTCGGAAGGGGTTTGGCGGTTAGGTAGTGGTGTTCAGTGCTACCAAAGGTGGATCAGCTGCACTCATGTACATATGGAGCTGAAACGCGCTCACGTTTCCACGGTCGTCATCTCCACGATCTTGGAGAATTCTCCAAGACCTCGGGGAAGTGGGTCTGCATGTACCGCAGCACGCGCGCGTTGTCTACGAGCTTGACGATGTAGCCTCGGGCGATCATCAAGTTCAGCATGTCCTCGCTGTGCGATTGCTCTGCCAGCTTGTACTGCCCCAGCAGGTTGGTCATCTCGTTCTCCATCCGCGCCACCTGCTCTTGCGACATCGCGGCGCTGCGAACCGTCTTCTTGCCGCCGACCAGCATTTCTTCGGGTGTCGCCGCGAGCATCGCACGGGCGTAGCTGGCAGTCACCGTGTTGGCGGCCACCATCAGTTCGGCGCACTCGACTTGGCGAGTGGGCTTCATACGTCGCAACACTGCGGTCACTTCTGTCGAGAATTGGTGGTCTTTCAGAATCCTGGCCACCTCATCACAAATGCCGTCGAGCAGGCTGCGCTTCTTTTGCAGCAAGCTCACGTCAATACACAGACCTTTGGCTAACTTCGCTGCAGAAATGCCACGATCCATAGCGCGGCGGATCATGATGTGCTCCTGGATGGTCGACAGGCGGTTCAGCTGGTTGTTGTACGTGAAAGACTCGTCGTCGGTGGAGACCAGGCAGGGAATCTCGTTGAGCTCCAGCTCTTTCATGGCCATTAAGCGCAAATGCCCGTCCAGGATGAGATGCCGTGAGGTCTTGCGGTCGACCGCTGTGACCACCAGGGGCTCAATGAGACCGATCTCGGCGATGGATTCCTTGATCTGCCGGAACTTGTGCGTCGCCGTGATCTTTTGGTCGAGTTTGACCGACGGAAGAATTCGGTCGACCTCAATCATGAGCGGTTTGGGCAGAAACCCAAGGGTCGTGGATGTCATACAGAGCCTCCACTGCGGGAAACGCGTTCCGCGAGGTACTTGGGCAAGGTGTCCAGCCCCTCCAGTCGAAGGATGTTGA
Organism: uncultured Sphingorhabdus sp.; assembly: GCA_937873665.1. Next base: position 10,730 of record CALMYW010000449.1, on the reverse strand, counting down.
CCAGGTTCTCGTCGCCCAACATCTTTCTCAGTGCGCCGTATACAAAGAAGAGTCGCTGCTGGACGAGAGACGACTTGCGGATCATGATGCGCTGGCGCTCAACCTCTGTCTTGTAGGCGCGCACCAGGCTAGACGAGGTGATGTCAACAGGCTTCCGAGGCGTGGAGCGTGCGATGGAGCGTCCTAGGAACTGGCGCCGCTCCACCAGCTTCTTGGCGTACATCAGCTGCGGGCCACGCAGCTCGCCAGATTCGTAGGCTTCTTGCATTGCCATCTGTACTTCCTTGTCGTCATTGCCGGCACCGACGATGAGAATGGCCACGGTAATCGGCATCTTGCCGCGCTCGACGGCGACCAGCAGTCGCTCTTCCCCCTTGTCGACCAACTCAAGAATGTGCCGCACATAGGACTCGTGCAGGTTGGTCTTGCGCGCGATGTCCTGGACGGAATGGCCTTTGTCGCGCAGCAACGTGATGCCGCGCAGCAGTTCCAGTGGTTGATGCCGTCTCCGCGCGACGTTCTCCGCAAGGCTCATGACGAACGCATCCTCGTCCGAGACCATGACCACAAGCGCCGGAATGCGCTTCTCACCCAGTTGTTGGAATGCCTTGAATCGCCCTTCGCCGCACACCAGTATGTAGCGCTCTGCACCATCCTCGCCTGGACGCGGTGTGACTGTCACAGGCTTCTTCAGACCAACTGCTCCGATGTTTTCCACAATCGCGCTGAATTTGCGCTGGTTGCGCTCGCGCGGGTTCAGGATCTCGATACGGTCCATCGGGATCATGCGCAGCTCGGGCAGCGAAAGCGGCTCGGTCATGCCGCTCTCCGCAGCCGGGTCCGTGCTGCCATTCCATAGAAGTAGTCCAGGTTGTCGAACCGGTAGTTCTCCAGTTCCACCGGATTGCGTTCTCCCAAACTGATGCGCGGATTGCAGACCGATAGGGTCGTGTTGGTGCCTGGCCCACAGGAAGAGGTGCAGGTGGTCCAAAGCATCTACCGATGGTTTGTCAATGACGGCTTGTCTGAGACGGAGATCGCCTCGCGATTGAACTGCTCGGGCATCCGCACCGATCTGGGTCGCGAATGGAACAGAGCCACTGTTCACGAGGTCCTCATCAACGAAAAGTACATCGGCAGCAACGTCTACAACCGGGTGTCCTTCAAGCTGCGCAAGCTGAGAGTGGTCAATCCTTCGGACATGTGGATTCGCAAGGAGGACGCCTTCCCAGCCATCGTCGCCAAGGAGGACTTCTATACCGCGCAAGGCATCATCCGCGCGCGCTCACGCCGCTATTCGGACGAAGAACTGATTGAGCGACTTCGCAACCTCTAGCCATTCGAACAGGAAATGTCCATTAGTCTCGAGCGGATTCATGTAGATGCCTTTGCGGGGATGCCACAGCACCTGCTCATGGTGGACAACACCATCGAGGTCGAGATACAGAACAACGTCCGCGCTTCGGGGGGTGGAAGCAGGAAGGTATGGTATTAAAGCCTTGGGGCATAACATGCTCATCATCCGTTCGGTGCGACCTGCGACAGAGTTCAAATGCCCAAAGCGCTCTCGCCCATGCGCCACTGGTGCGTGCGGTGGTACTCGCGCATGCGCCTTCCCCAATACTCATAGTGCGGATTTTTCATGTGGACTTACCCAAAGGAATGAAGGAAAGACTGGGAACAAATGGTTCAAACCGAGCCCGCGAGAGGTGTGTGTTTCATAGCGCCGTAGCTGCACAAAAGCGCTTGGTTGAGTAAATGGACACTGGCGGTAGAAGTAGGGATAGGGATCTGTCGCACCGTCACCTTGCGCTTCCCGACATCTACCCTTAAAGCTGCCCTGGTAGCAGATAACCCGCCCATCCTGGCGCGGAGGCAAGCCATGGGATCGTCTCCAAGTCCTTGCGGAAGTAGACGGTCTGTCTGCAGTTTCTCAATGCAGGTCCTGCGACCGGTTTGACCCCGTCTTCGGTAAGTGCTGTGATAACGGCGCGTGGGGAACGGCCCAAGGACTTGGCCACATTGGAGACAAACACGAAGCAAGCGAGAAACTTTTCTAGCGACGTCGCGCTAACCCCTCGGGCCTGCCGACGGCCACATGTGTACAGCTCAATCTCTAGAAGGCCGAGGTTCGCCAAGGCATATGCCACCTCTTGCTTCACGCCAAGACGGTCAGCTACGTCGGGGATGGACAAGATGGTGCTTGTCTGGCCACCGTACCTTTCGAGTAGTTGATCACAATGGAACAGAAGTCCTGCCAAACCAACCGACTCGGTGTACCGACCGATGGGCTGGAACACTCGGGCTTCGACATCCCTCAACAAACTACAGATTCGGTGGTCATCCAGTGGGCCATAGCGCAGCAGTTGATCCAACGAAACTGACCAGGGGGGGACCTTGTCGTGCTCGGTCAATGATTCGAGCATTTCAGTCCACTTGTGAACCCAATCCTTTGGAATGAGCCATGGAGTGCCATGCAAGGTCGACTTCCTGGAGTCAGGACAAAGAAGCGGCAACAACCTGCTCAACCGTTGCCGCTTCACTCCCAAAACCGAAGACGCTTCCGCCAAGCAGATGTCGGCGGTTACAACGCCGATCAGGGTTTGGATATCTTTCTGGCGGACCATCACGAACTGGCGACCCGAAGCTGTGGTTCGCCGTGCTGCATGAATGGCGCTTGACTCGATCAGGTCTGAGATCCGACGTTTGGATAGACCAGTCTGCGACGCGGCCGCCGAGAGCGGTACCCAGTTCAACCTCGACCAAAGAGAATCTGGCATCCGAAGGTTTCGCCGCCCCATAGCGCCTGACCAATGGCCAGCGATATAGTCTTCGAAGGCCACGCGTACCCAGTCAAACTCCGGATCTTTGAAGGCCCCGTAAAGTGCGCGGTAGAACCCACCAAAGACGCCAGACAACCGCCCCGAGCTCGCTTGGCCAGCGACCAGTTTGCTCTGGCGCTCCAGCATGTGGTGAAGCCCTGCTGGCCATGTCGCCAGCATTTCGGCCGCGACAGTGCTTACCATCCAGGAGACGTCGAGAGATTCTGCTGTAGAAATCTTCTGCGGTGCCCGCGCATGTTGGGAAGAGCCGTAAACGCCAAGTAATCGGACCAACCGGCTGCATTGCTGTGGGGATAGCCGGTTGAGCTCCGGCATTTCCGTTTCCGGAAGGCCTAGTACCAGCTGTTCCATGGATTGACTCAATCGAACAACTGCCTGGGGCGCGGCACTTGATGGAGCGTCACAGAGATTGGCGTTGCATCGGCAACGTGTCATGGATGGCCGACTCCACGAAACTGGGGTGCTGCATTGGTGGCAAACATCCACGAGCCAACTTCCGCAGGAGGCGCACGCGTCTGCAAAAAGCAACTCCCAGCCTACACGCCCAAAGCCGTGATCGCCCAAGCATCGCGGACACCAGCGCGCTCTGCGATGGAGCCACACGGCTGAGTCGCCTTGCATATAAAGCCATCGCTGCCAGAGCTGATTGGCGAGCACGTCCTCTTTAGCTCCGTATACGTCCTCATGGTCTACCAAATCGAACGGCAAGATGTTCGAGTCAGCCAGCCTCATGCGATAGCTGTTCGGCCCCTCAGACTTCAGCGCGAGTGGTCTCAGCAATAGGGAGTTCACATTCGTCCTGCCCGTTGCTGTGCTCGACTCATTGTGAACGGGTTGAACTCCTCGTCAGTCCTTCCCCCATACAGATATTTAAGCTGCGCGACATGAGCGCGCATATCTTCTATTGCCTTGGGCTTTAGGGGCGGGCCATATGGATTTTTCTCTAAAGGGGGGAGCTTTGGTTTGAGCTCCAAGGGTATGGGAAAGTCTTCCGCGAACCTTCGGTAGTTTCGAACGAGGTCGACATTTGTTTGACCCAGTGACAACTTCTCAGAGAGCAGTATTGGCGTTTCTGCCGCGTATAAGAAAATACACTCCCAAAGGAAAGATTGGTATTTCGGGTCCGCCAGCAACTTTGCTACCAATCGTGATGGGTCATCATTCGAGCGCTTGCGCAAAAACCTACTGGGAATAATCACTGCATGCGCTACATCGACCATCAGTAGTAGCTTCGAAATATTTATCGCTGAGCCAGATCGTGTCGATTCACCATTGATTGAATATCTGAACGCCAAATGTATTTGTGTCGCCCACTTCCGTTCCCAGCCTTTACTAGTTGCAGGGGAGATGGAAGAAAGGGCACGACCGCAATAGCAGCGTGAAACTTCCGTACGACTCCAGGAGAGTCCTTTCTGGCATTGATCGCACTCATCTACGAGGCTTACCCCATGCAGATGACAAGTGGTATACGCTTTGAGCTCCCACTCGCCACGAGACCATGGGTTTTCGGCGATACAAAGTGGACAAACACTACGCGCCTCAATTCGTATGCGGGAAGAGGGGATGTCCTCCTCCCCCAACAGGAACCCTGACCCCTTGTGTCCACTGATGGGAGTCGGAGCCAAGCGCAAACGCAGCTCTTGGCTTAGCGTGGAGTCCCGACTCTCCACTTGGCTTAGCAATCTGCGAGCGTGCTTTAAGGCGTGGGCGCTACCTGCGTACATGCGCGGAAACGCATTGACTTGTGCCGCTCTGTACATGAAGGCGCGAAGGCTCTCTGTCTGCTCCAACGATGGGACTAGCAGTAAATCTGGGGTAATCAAATCCATTAGGTACCCCTTTTTTTGGTACCAGTGGATGACCTCGCACGGCTGCTGAGAGTGTAGGCGTAGGGGTCATCCCAAATAAAGAAAGGCTCGTTGTTTTGATCTAACCTGCGAGGCTTTACAGCGGGATTGAAAGGATTCAAATGATCTGGCACGTCTGCCCAGATTTGGACCTTGAATGCCTCTTGTAGGGCGTTGTAGTCCACAGCGGGGTGCGGACTACGAGCCGATGCAATCACCAATTCATCAATGATTTTGACGACGTAGTCGATCAAGCCATTGGTGGCGAAGTGAAAGCGCATTGCCACATCGGAATCGCTCAAATCCAACCCCTTTTGGTAGGGCATGAGCGACTGTAGGTGCTTAAGAATGCTTCGGAAGGTGAGTTGTTCCTCGGCTGTAGTGAACCCAAACTCCGCAAGATGTATCGGAGAAGAGAATCGACGCCTGAGTTGTTCGTTGGAATTCAGCGCAGAAATTGCTCGTGGTAAACCAAAGAGCACGACGGGTACGCCGCATTCGTTGATGAGGTTTTTCAGCCAGTCGGTCACCCGTCGGTATTCAGTACGCTTGCTGTCGCAGAAGTGATGAAACTCATCAATCAGAAACAGTTGAATCTCGCACTCCCTCACGAAGTGCATGATGCGCTGGGTTTTCACGGCGGCTGAGCCACGTGCCGCTGCCGGGTCGCCTAGGGCTACCAGTACGGCTTCTGTGAACGAACGGACTGTGGGAGCCTCGGGCGTAACCACCCTCAGGATGGGAATGACGGTCTTCCGAGGAGTGGTTTGGCGTGGAAACTGCTGCAGGTAGTACCGAAGGACAGTTGATTTTCCGCAGCCACTTTGGCCGTGGATCAGCAGTGCTGCAGGGACTTTAGCGAGCGTCCATCTCTCGTGCGCTCGAGCGATAGCTCGCACAACCTTCGTAAAGCTTCCGTGTTCAATGATGCGATCGCGTACCGTGAACATGTAGTGGGCCTGGTCCACTGTCTTTGCATTGCTTGCAAGGCCAAGCACGCGGAGTTTTTCAAACTTGCTCATGCCATCTCCAGGCTTTGGGTACTGATATTGAACTTAGGGAGCAACGTAGACTGAGCCAGCACTGGAAGCGGAGGAGCTTTTTCCAGAATCAACGGCTGGAGCGCCTGATCCATGGCATCGCTTGCGCGGGCTGCGGTTGCCATATCGCTGTCCTGCATTGAGAAGGCTGCAGCTTTTTTGCGGTTGGCGGTTTTGTGGCTGCGTAACGCGTCGGCGATCATTTGCTGGATCTCTGCTTTGGCTTCACGCAGCTGTTGCTGGGTCCATTCATCGCCAAAGCGTTTGACCACCTGCCGCCGCACGAGCAGGTGAGAGTGACGGTTCAGACCTTCGCAGTACTCTTGGTCATTCGCTGGGACACGGATGTATTCATCCGTGCTGGGCATCAGTACGTCAACGTACGAAATGTCGTGTTCATAGGCCCGGATCTGGACCACGAGCTTTTCGCGCGAGCGTTCAAGAAGCGAGCCAAGGAGGGGAGAGTTGTAGCGAACATGGTCGTACTCAACCCCGTAGTGAAACAGTGTCCGGGTAGCGATTTGACCGACCATCAAATCAAGCTGTCTAGGGTATGCAGGCAAATCAAAGGCGCGTTTCCCTTCGAGTTCTTGCCAGACAAACAAAGGAGTTTTGCCCTGCAAACCTTTGTGGGGCGTGCAGTGATAGACATCCACAATCCACTTCACGAGGATGTGGGTTACGGTGTCGATGTCTAACGCCGCTGCTTGTTCGGATGGGTAATCTCGCCTTTCGTCCACACAGTTGAAAACAGTGCCGGGCATCTGATGAAAGAGGCTCTCGTTCAGCGTTCTGAAAGTCCGCTCCACTGCTCCCTTCAGTTCTGGGTGCGCGGCCGGACAGTACTGAATTTCGATTCCCGCTTCCAGTCCAAAGAGATCGACCGCATCCGAGTGAAGCTCCATGCCGTTGTCCACCACGACTTTTCCGGGCAGTCCGCGCGCGGGCCAAGGGTTCTTGATCCCCTTGACGGATCCGACCAGCTCATCCTTGGGGCGGATTGCCATGCGCAACGCATACAGAACCGAATATGCGGACGGTGCATGAAAGCTGATGTAGAAGCCCATGACCATGCGGCTCATGCGATCAATCACCAAGGTCAGCCACGGACGACCTAGGACCATTCGTGTGATGCAGCAAACCACCAGCACATCCAAGGGCGTATGGTCGATCTCCCATCGCTCCAAAATGTCCTTGACCTTCAGTGCCCCTGTGACAACGCGCAGCTCCCGCTCCGTGTAGGAGCCGCCCTCCCTAGCCCTGTCCACTACAGCCCGGTATAGCGTGTTAAGCCATCGGTATATCGTGGCTCTGGACGGCGGCTTGAGCTGTTGATCTGGCGCCAGACTGCGGTTCATCCGCACAAAGCGATCTGCTACACCGTCCGCCACTGCCTTGCCGGGCATCCGCTGTCTGGTCAAAAAGACTTCGTTCACCGTTTCTTCAAAAACGCTGAACTGAACAGGATCCGTCTTGAAGTGGTTGCGGCAGCGGCCGTCCACCAATTTGGAAAAGCAACGGGTTGCTTGAAACGAACGCCACCACCGCCAGAGCGTGGACCAATGTGGAGGCGCCTTGTCGCCCTGCTCTGAGGCGATGACCTGTATTGCTCTGGTGAGGCGCTCCGGATCGCAGACAAAGCCCTTGGGCTTGTCCATCATGAGCTTCTGCGCCCTGTTCAAGTATTCAAGTTTCCGCTTAACTTCTATCTGCTCTTCGGGCTCTAGCGATCGCAGATCCTGGGGTGTAGCGAGGTAGATCAGCTCTTTGGTCGGCCCCAGTGAAGTTTCGTCCACCACCCAGGTCGCATTGGACCAGCGTCGATAGACCTCTTGCTCGGTCAAGACTTCGATGTCGCCAGAGTCTTCGTGTTCGAATTGCAATTTGCAGGTAGCCGTACGCTTGAGAAGCGTCCAGATCTTCGTGCCCTGCAGGAATCGCAAGCCCTTTCTAAAGGAGAAACGCACCATCGCCGGCCTCCTTGTTCAGTGCGGTCCATACCTTGCTCTCTGGAGTGAGCTGCAGCTCAAGATTTGTCCGCAGCTGGCCGCGCGCGATGAGGGCACGGACCATTTGTTCGTCGCCCAAAAGTACCGATAGCTCCGCCGTTGTATAAAGCCTGTGGTTGCTCAGACCATTCACGACTGAATGCACGCTCGTGTCAATCCGGACGGCTCTCGTGGCCTTCCATAGCTCTTCTAGATTGGTGTGTAGCGGCTGCCGGCGAATTTGCTCCTCGCTGAGAATTCGATAGCTGCGTCCTTGCTCGGCGAACCGAAGGGCGATCAGTTCAAGCTTTCGCTTGATCTTGGTGCGCGAAAGATCAACTTTGCGCTTTACTTCGATCCACGCCTCGCTTCCGTCGGCGAGGCGGAGCAAGAAGTCTGGATAGCAGATGCGGACTTTTCCACATTCGTCGTAGTACGTCTCTTCGCTCGGCTGTTCCTGGTACCACGCAATGAGCGGGTGCAACTCGAACATCAGCACTGCATCGCGCTCCAGAATCGTTTCCCAATGGATTTGCGTGTTCAGCTTTTTGCTGGGAAACTTTCCCCGGATGCCGCGCCCGCTGCGGGTTATGACTTTTCTTGCTCTCATGTTTTCTCTGAAGAATGGCAAGGCCTGCCCCTGTGAAAAGTGAGGGGCAAATGCCGTTGAAATAAATGAGCTGGACTGCGAACCGCTGCCTTTCTATGGACGTAGGCCATGGGTTCGCAGGGTGTCAGGTGACGGCGAGGGCCGTCTCAAGTCATAGGTTTGCAGTCATGTTTTCACTCCACTGCGCCGGAAGGGCGCGCACCGAGTCACCGCCGCTGAGCGGTGGACGAAATTGGGCTTTTGGGGGAGTGGGAGAGCAGTACGTAGGCGCGAGCTGGCCCGCAGCGCTCGCGCTTGACAGCGCGTCTGTACGTTTGGACAATGCAGACAAGCAGATCCCTTTGCTTGCACGTCAAAACGCCCCGCTACCGCGTCAACGGTTTCGGGGCGTTGTGCTTTCCCAGCTTGAGATCAGGGCGACATGCTGGGCTCCTTGAAAGAGGTTGGTTGTTTCTTCACTGTGGAAAAGGCAGGCTCACGCTGCCGAGAATTGGAGTTATGGCTGTTCCAACTGGCTGTCAGCCAAGTCGGTCATAGGTGGGGTGTGAGCAAACCGAAGTTCATCGGCATTGCCAAGCAGACCGGGTTTCAGACCCAGTAAAACTGCGATTTCGTGACTTTGGCCCCGGACGGCGGCCTTGCGTCCGGCGAGGATTTGATACGTCAATTGGGCGGAAACGCCGCGCACACGTGCCCACTCACTCACGCTGATCCCGCGTTTCTTGAACTCAGCGCGGACGTCAGCAACGGTACAAACTGGTACGATTTGCGTCATGACGGGTCAAAAAGCTTCGAAAACGGGCAAGGTTGTTCTGAATTCAGGACATCATAGCGAACCGCCCGGCTGCGTCAACTCCCAATCGTTCGGGAGCCGGCTAAGAGAAGAGCGAGAGCGGCTGGGGCTAAGTCAGATGCAATTTGCCGACGTCGGTGGTGTTGCCCGCACCACTCAGCACATCTATGAGACCGACATCCGATCCCCCGATGTGGCTTACCTAGAAAAGCTGCGCGGAATTGGTGTTGATGTGTCGTACTTGGTCATCGGTTCGCGGCAGGCCGCTGCCGGTGGCGACACATTGACGGTCAGCTACCCAGCGCTGCTGAACATCTATCGGATCGTGGATGAGTTCTGCGTAGACGAAGATGGCGCGCCTATGGCACTGGAAGTTCGAGCTCGCTTCTTTCAACTATTGTGTGCGTCGCTAAAGGACAAAAGCGGTCAAGACCAGAGCCTGGATTCCTTGCGTATTGAGCTGCGCAGGCTGACGGGTACTTGATGATGGCAGCTGTTTCTAAATTGAAGGATGCGGCCAAAAATTTTCTTAAAGCGCGTGATCGCTTTTGGTCCGGCGTCTGGTGGACAGAATGGCAGATTCGGCGCAATGAGAGAAAGCTGGCAGAGGCTTTGGAGGATTTCGGTGAGGACTCAATGCCCGTGCGTCAGCTCACTGAGCGGCATCGCAAGCTCGTAAAAGGCGCTAGGTACTGGAGACCGTCCGATCCTGTTGTCATTCGCATCCTTGAGGCTAGCGAACGGGCCGGGGCATCCAGGTCTGACCTTCGCGTTCTGGCTCTGAACCGAGATGTCGTTCGCGTCAGCGACAAGGTGCAGGTTCGTCGAGGTTGGGGCTACACGCTTCTCGCGATGTCTGCTTTGGGGATTTTTCTGGCTATTTGGCTGATGCTGATGGCCCAAATCGTCTCGTCACCTGCTAGGTGGGAGGTCAGGGCCGCCGTTGCTGGGGGGGTGACTTTCCTCTTTTGGTTGATCTGGCCCGGATGGGGCTTATATACGACTCGTGCGCTTGATGCTGCAGCGAGCGCGGGCGAAACCGTTGAGCGCATTGGGGGGCAGCACAACGTAGAGAGTGCTACTGTCATTTCAATGCAAGAGCAGCGTCAGCATCAACGTTAGCTCTGCACCGATTCTCCCTAACGCGGTCTCTTCACAAACGGATGGCGCAGATAAATCCTACCTGGTGATACGTGTCTTGCCCAATCCAGTGAGGTTGCCCCTGAAAACTGGAGTTCTTAACCCTTGTTGAAAATACCGACAAGGAGTTCAGAGATGAGTGACAAGCAGGTGCGTGCGCAGTACACGCGAGAGTTCAAGCAGGAGGCTGTTCGGCAGGTCCGCTCGGGTCAGGCGATTGCGGTGGTGGCCAAGGTGCTGGGCATTCCCAAAGCGAGCCTGGGCAACTGGGTACGGCTGTCAGCCAAGGGAGAATTGGACGGTGCGGGCGGTGGAGACAAGAGCATCCAGGTTTCGCCCGAGCAGATGGCGATAGCCCGGTTGCGTGCAGAGAATGCTCGCCTTCGCATGGAGCGCGACATCGCAAAAAAAGCCGCGGCGTACTTCGCGCAGGACACGCTGCGAGGTACGCCTGGATTCACCAAATGAG
>CALMYW010000448.1 GCA_937873665.1 uncultured Sphingorhabdus sp. | reverse complement strand
CTCCGGACGGAAGCCCCGATCCAGGTCTCGCCGGTGGCCACTGGGTAACCGGCTTCGCTGAATGTTGGCACTTCGGGCAGCAGCTCAGAGCGGGTCGCACTGGTGATGGCGAGCATTTTGACCTTGCCGGCCTTGTGCGGTTGCGCGAGGTTTGGGATGGCATCGAATGCCATCGGAATTTGGCCCCCCATCAGGTCTTGGGTCATGGGCGCCCCACCCCGGTAAGGAGCGAAGGTCAGGTTGACGTCGGCAGCCTTGCTGAAGGCGTAGGCCATCAGGTGCCCCTCGCTCCCGATCGCCGCCATACCGCACATCGCTTTCTCGGGGTTCGCCTTTATCCAAGCTACCAGTTCCGCCACATTCTGGACCGGTATGCTCGGATGGACTGCCAGAGCCCAAGGAAATTTGGCAACGATTCCCACCGGTGCAAAGTCGCGCGCGGTATTGAAAGCCAGGCTTCGATAGAGCGCTTGCGAAATGCAATAGACGTTGACTGGGGCAAGCATCAGCGTGTTGCCATCGGGACGGGATTGCGCCAATGTGCCCGCCGCGATGTTTCCCGCCGCGCCCGCGCGATTCTCGACGATCATTGTTCCTAAGCTGCTAGTCGCATTTGAATAGACTCTGGCCGTGGCATCGATCGCGCCGCCCGCAGGGAATCCGACGAGCACTTTGACGACTTCCTGGGCCCACAAGGCGTCTGACCCCATCTGCGCAGCGAGGACCGTGCATCCCGCCAACAATTGGCGGCGAGTAATTGATATTTGTGGGTGCATGTTCAGTCTCCTTGGTTTTTTCTTGGAATACAGTGTCATTGGCGGGTTTATTGCGTCTGGACGGCCTTCAGCGGCATGCGGTCGAGCCAGGACTGGACTGTTGCAGGATCGTTGAACAGCGTGGACAGTTCTTCGCGCGCCTCCGCCTCGCTCTGGAGCACCGACTCCACGATCCCGCCCGGATTTGGCAGGCGGTTGGTGGCGAGCTCGAGGCGAATGCCATTCGGGTCATAAAAGTACGCGGACCAGAAGCGGCCGCCAAGCGCGATGGGGCCAATCAGGTCGACGCCCTGCTGCTTTACGTTCGCCAGCAGCGCTTCGAACTTCTCCGGAGGAACGTAGAAAGCGATGTGCTGCATGCCGCCGGGCAAGTCCCGGTTCTGCCGCTGCAAGCCCTTTGGATACTCGAAAAAGGCAAGGAGCTGATCATGACCCATGTCGAAGAAGTAGTGGCGCAGGTTGTCATGGGGCGGCTGACCACGGTCCCGCTCGAAGGGCACGCGGCGCACGTGCACGAGCTGCATTTGCAGCACGCGGGTATAGAAGTCCATTGTTGCAGGGAGGTCGTCGGTGACGAAGGCGAGGTGATCGATGCCGCGCATCGGTGTGGCAGAGCGTTGGCTAATGAGGGTCATGCTTGTTCCAGTGAGTTGATAAAAGGGCGAATGGTGGCTATTGCCGCCTCGGGGTTGTCGCCGGCAACGTGGTGTCCGGCTTCGATCTCTTGCGCCTGGATACGTGGATTTTTTTGCAGTACTTTGGGCAATGTTTCGGCCGCGAAGAGGTCCGATCGCGTCCCGCGCAGCACGAGAGTAGGGACAACGACATCGCTCAGTAGCTGCCAAAGGTCCACTCCGCGCTTGGGCGCCTCACCGGTTTCGAGCTGACGCCTGAACTGGTCGCGGAAAAAAGGATCGCGCTTAATGGCGAACCCACCAGCGACCGGCCTGGTGTAGGCCTCGAAGCGAGCCCGCTTGTCGGCGCCATCCGGTGAGTCCGGGTCGGTTCCAAAATAGCGCATCGCATCGGCCACGGTAGCAAAGGTGTCGGGTGTGGCCGCGACAGTGTTGGCAACGCGCTTCGATCCGGCGGGCGCGTTCTCGGGCGACCAGTCGACCAGTACCAAGCCGGCGACTCTTGCGGGATTGGCCGCTGCGAAGCAGGTGGCGCTGCGCCCGCCCATCGAATGCGCGACCAGGATCACCTTGTCCCACCGCAAATGATCGAGCAGGTGAGCGATATCGTCTGCCATGGTGGTCACAGAGTAATCGCCCGCTGGGCTGTACGTCGAGTCCCCGAAACCACGCATGTCCATGGCGCAGCCCAGGCGGTCGGTGCACAGTCGCGTACCGAAGTTAACCCAGTCGTAAGAAAAATACGACAGACCGTGAATGAACAGCACCGGGGTCCTAGTCGCCAGGGCGTCGGGGTCTCGCCGACCGAAAAGGCGATAAGCCAAGGTGACGTCGCCGGAGGGACATGTGTAAATGGTGTGGGACTCAATCATGTGACATTTATTTCCTGTTGCCGCGGGTTGATGCATTCAGTTCATGAAAATCGCGAGATGCTTCTTTTGTCGATGCTTTTTGATTGAGCTCAATGGTAGTTTTGGGCTTTCCTGTTGTCGACATCATGAAAGTCATAGGTAAAATGCATCGGGTGCATATGGAGAACCTGGAATTGACTCAGTTGCGTCTTGTCGAAGCGATAGCTGAGACTGGCAACCTGTCGTCCGCCGCGGAAGTAGTCGGCTTGTCGCAATCGGCAGCCAGCCATTCCCTGGCGCGATTGCGTAAAGAGACTGGCGACCCTCTATTTGTACGCACCTCACAGCGCATGCAGCCGACGCCGTACGGCGAACAGTTATGTGCAGCTGTGCACAATGCGTTGCTGCTGCTACGTGAAGGACTTCGGGGCGGCCGCAGTTTTGTTCCCGCCGATGCCAGCCGCATCTTCTCTCTGTACATGAGCGAGGCTGGACAGTTGACGATGCTCCCACAATTGCTGGCTTACTTGCGCGAGCAGGCACCCGGGGTACGCATTCATGTCAGCCGCCTTCCTGAGAAGAACCAAGGGAGTGCCTTGGAGGTGGGTCAGGTCGATATGGCGGTGGGTCACATCACAACAATGACTACCGGCTTTCACCAGCGCTTGCTGTTCCACGAGCGTTATGTATGTGTCGCATCGCTGGACAATGAGCTATTTGCCCAAGGAATGAGCTTCGAGGCGTACAAGCAGTCACCGCACGCCATCGCCGACTCCAGCGGCATGGCGCACTGGATGGTCGACCAGCAACTGGCGCGTCACAATGTGGTTCGCCAGATTGGTCTGGTCGTTCCCGAGTTCCTGGCGCTGCCCTTCGTCGTCCCGGGATCAGATCTGGTCGTCACCATGCCGAGCCGGGTGGCTGACCGGTTTGCGAAAATGATTCCATTGCGCGTGATGCCGTTGCCAGTGGAACTCGATCCTTATGAAATCTTGTTGTTTTGGCACGCGCGAGTACATATGGACCCTGCCAACCAGTGGCTAAGGCAAACCTTGGTGGCACTCTTCAAATCTTTCGAAGCGGATTTGCCGGCTCCATAAGAACGATCTCCGCGTTCTTGTGCTGTATCCGGTCTGAATTTAGGCGCTGAATCAGAGCGGGACGGTGACGTCTTCGGGCCGGCGAGCATCGGCCGAATCTTCGGTGGCAAACCAGTCCTGAAATTCAATCCAGTTGCTCGGGTAACTTTTGTTTCCACTTTGCCAAATTTCGTTCACCACGGGATGATAGGCTTTGTGGAGCTAGGGCGTGTTAACACAAACCACGAAGACCGTCAGCAACCAGGACGAAGCTGAGGAAGCCCAGGAACATCGCGTCGAGTTTTTCGAACCGAGAGAAGATTCGGCGATAGCCCTTCAGGCGTCGGAACAACCTCTCGACCTCATTTCTGCGCTTGTACATGGCCCTGTCGTATTCCCAGGGGTCAAGGCGGGTTCGTGTCGGGGGAACAACCGGAACGAACCCCAGGTCCAGCGCCAACTGGCGCGTCTCGTTCCCCTCATAGGCGCGATCCATGAGTAGATGAATCGGCCGGCTTGTCGGCCCCAGGCTTTGCAGAAGGCGCCTGCCTTCGGGCGCGTCATGCGCCTGTCCGGGCGACAGGCTGAAGGTCACTGCCGTTCGAGCATCCGCGGCAACCATATGAACCTTGGTATTCCATCCGCCGCGGGACTTGCCGATGGACTGTGGGCCGTTTTTTTTAGCGCGCCCGTGCCGTCCGGGTGGACCTTGATGCTGGTGGAGTCCAGCGAAACCGCCTCGATGCGGATGCGCACCACCTGTTCGCGCTGTAGCTCCTCGAACATCTTGTCCAGCACGCCTGCTTTCTCCCAGCGGCGCATGCGCGTGTAGATGGTGTGCCAATTGCCAAACCGCTTGGGCAGGCCACGCCACTTGCAACCGTGTTCGGCCACGTACAGCATGGCGTTGACCACTTGAAGATTGGTCATGCTGACGTTGCCGCGTTGGGTGGGAAGGCAATGTTCAATACGTGCGAACTGCTCGGGCGTGATTTCCATGCGAGCAAGTATCGGCCTTGATACACAGTCCGTC
>CALMYW010000447.1 GCA_937873665.1 uncultured Sphingorhabdus sp. | reverse complement strand
ACAAGGGCACGACACTTGGCGTCGGGCCGGGGCTGAAGGGGTTCAGCCAGGGGAGCGCGATGAGGACGAGAGCGATCGCCATGCGGAGGTCGTGCCCGAAGCCATTGTCAGGGCTAAGCCCCTGCTTCCACCATGCGCCTGACAACCTCGGCCATATGGGTCTCGGCTTGCCAGCCCAGATGTGCCAGGGCCAGGGAAGGATCGGCGCGGCTGATCCGGATGTCGGTGGGCCGCATCAGGGTCGGGTCGGTCTCAACATGGTCCTTCCAGTCCAGCCCCAGAGCGGCAAAGGACTCGGCCACGAAATCTCGCAGTGCGCGGGTTTCTCCGGTTGCGATGACGAAATCCCTTGGCTCGTTGTGTTGCAGCATGCGCCACATGGCTTCCACGTATTCGGGCGCCCAGCCCCAGTCGCGCTCGATGTCCAGATTGCCCAGATGAAGGCGCTCGCCGCTGCCCCCGGCGATGCGGCGGGCCGCGCGCACCACCTTCTGTGTGACGAAGCGCTCGGGGCGCAGCGGCGATTCGTGGTTGAACAGGATGCCCGAGCAGGCAAACAGGCCATAGGCCTCGCGATAGTTGGCCACCTGCCAGAAGGCCGCGGCCTTGGCCACGGCATAGGGGCTGCGGGGTCTGAAGGGCGTCTTTTCGTTGGCCGGTGTGTTACCGGTGTCGCCGAAGCATTCGCCCGAACTGGCGTTGTACAGGCGGATGCCGGTGTCCAGAAAACGGATGCTCTCGAGCAGATTCAGCGTGCCGATGCTGATGCTTTCGAGAGTCTCCACGGGCTGCTCGAACGAGAGGCCCACCGAACTCTGGCCCGCCAGGTTGTAAACCTCCGCCGGTTGATGGCGCGAGAGCACCTGCAGCACGCTGCGGAAGTCGTTGATGGCCATGGAAACCACCTGCACCTGGCCGCGGATGGCTAGGCGATCCAGGTTGTCAAAGCGGCTCATCTGCGCGTCCCGCGCGGTGCCGATCACGCGGTAGCCTTTGGAAAGCAGCCGTTGGGCGAGGTAGGCGCCATCCTGGCCGGAGATGCCGCAGATCAGGGCTGTTGGGTTCATGGCTCGAATTGGTCTTGGTTCGACTGCCCCGATACGGTTGCGATCATCTTGGTTTCAAGGTGTTGCGGGTCGGTCTGCCAAAGGTGCCACGCTTCTTCCACCAGCGCGCTGAACGCCTTTTTGAAGCGCGCTTCGCTGAATGTATCTGCCCATTGACGACAAGTTTCAGGGCTGATGCGGCCGGAAAGACCTTCAAACGCCTCAACGGCGTCCACCAATGCGGAGGACGTCTGTTGAAAAAACAGCAGACCCGTTGGATCGGTCATGGTATTGACGTCACGCACCGTTTCACGCGACCCGCCAACGCCGTAGGCGATGACCGGCGTACCGCAGGCCTGTGCCTCTACTGGTGAAATGCCGAAATCTTCGTGCGCAGCAAAAATAAAAGCCCGAGCGGATGCGAGGTACTTGTGCACAACATCATCCGGTTGCCAACCCAGCAGAGAAACATTTGCCGGGCAGCGGGCGCCAATCTTGCCCCGATCAGGTCCATCGCCGATCACGATCAGTTTTCGGTTCGGCATTTTGCCGAATGCGTCGACGATCAAATCGATTCGTTTGTAGGACACCAGGCGCGACACGGTCACGTAATAGTTATCCTTTTGATCCTGCATGCCGAAACGTTCCACTTGGACCGGTGGGTAGATCACCAGTGCCGGACGGCGATACGTGCGCCAGATTCGCTGGCGGACATGATGGGAAATCCCCACGAACAGATCAACGTTGTTGGCGGTCTGGCGGTCCCATTGGCGCAGTCGATGAAAAATCCATCTTGCGAGCATCCCCTTCATACCCCGGTCCAGCTTGTAGTCGGCGAGATATTGATGGTGCAAATCCCATGCATAGCGCATCGGCGAATAGACATAGCTCAAGTGAAGCTGCTGCGCGGTCGTGAGCACGCCTTTTGCAAACGCGTGAGAACTGGAAACGATCAAATCGGCGTCGTTCAGATCCAACGACTCCACCGCGAGCGGTGTCAGCGGCAGGTAGTTCCAGAACCTTTTCCCCACGAAGGGCATCCGCTGCAGAAAGGTGGTCTGGATGTCCGCCACAGTGAGCCGCGCACGGTTCTCCGCAGAAAGGAAATTGATTGTCGCCGATAGCGTCGCCTGTGGCAGGCACTCCAGCATCGCGCGCACCACGTCTTCGGAGCCCCCCCATTCGGTGAGCCATTCGTGGGCGATGTGGGTGTTTGGGAGGTGACTAATCATGTTTTCTGCGCAGCATCCAAAGCCAAGGAGAAAACATTAGTTTCAGTACCAATCCAGCGCGGTCCCATTCTCCATGAATTAGTCGATCCAGCGTCACGAGCCACAGGCTGCACCAGACCACTGGCAGATATTGTGGCCAGAATTTTTGCGTGATCCGAAGTCGATTAATCACGCCGTAGCGCTCGGACAAAATGGACTTGTTTCTGACGCCCCCGTGAGAACCCGTGCTGGCCCCTTCCTTGTGTTGCACCAAGCTCCTGAGTGCCACGGCCGGGCGGAAGCCGAGACGCCGCCCGCGCTCTGCCCAATCCATTTCTTCATAGTAGAGAAAGTAAGCGTCGTCCATCAAGCCAACTGCATCAAGGTATTTCTGCGTCACAAAGAGGGAAGCTCCGACCGGATAGTCGATGTCGAAGAAAGCACCTCCATACTTATCTGACGCGGCTGGGAGCACCTGCATGTGCTGCCCCACGGCCAGATAGCGCCGATATACCCCGCCGATGGCCTGCACAGTTTCAGGATGGTCCCAGTCCAGCAGCACGGAGCCGCACAAGCCGATGTCGGGCGCGAAACGGGTCGCCTCGACGAGTTGGGCAAGCGCTTGCGGATCAGCCTTCACATCGTTATTGAGCAGCCAGAAATGGCGAGCCATCAATGCCTGGCGGCCCCAATCTATGCACTGGTTGATTGCGCCCGCGTATCCCATATTCTTTGGCAGTCGCAAAAGGTAAACCGTCTTCAAAGTTGTGCTGAACGCCCCATTGAAGCGGGTCGCATGAATGTCTGGACGCGGGATCGTATGGAATTGAGCGGAAGAAACGGCTTGACTCGCCAGCCAGTCGGACAGCTGCCTAACGGAATCGTCACTTGACCCGTTGTCGCATATCACCAATTGGAACGACGGCCCATTTTGCTCAATTAGGCTTTCCACACAGCGCACCGTGTCACGCCAGCCGTTCCAATTGATGACAGCGCCCAGGATTGCAGTTTCCTCGCTCTTGCAGTTACTCTGCTTTGTCACGGGAAGCCGTCCAAGCGCCCAAACTGGCGCGTCACAAAGTGCCAGGCGCCCTTGAGCATGGCGCGCAGCTTGTTGCGACCATCTACCTCGAAAACGAGCAAAATGACGCTGCCAATCAACAGTCGCCAAGTCCCCATTACGCACCATTTTGGCTCAAAGGCTGCATACCGCCAGTAGACCTCCAGTCGGTTGCGAGTCATGTAGTACCGCCTAAGCGCCGAATGGTTGGAGCAGATCACGCGCCTGCCAAAAAGACGGTGAAGCGTAGCGTGGCCCAAGGAGTGATCAAGGACATGATGCTTTGCACCGACGATAAGGAAACCCCGCTGACGACAGCGCATGTAAAAATCATGGTCAACATAGTCGATGAATAGGGCATCGTCGAATGGTCCAACCGCACGCAGGGCCGCGGCGGATACCAGACTCCCAGAAGTAATGGTTGTGCGCAGGAGCATCCATTCGTCATATTCAGTGATCACATCTCTTGGGTCGTCGTAGTTTCCGCCCGTTTCCCTGTCACGATGAAAGGCCACCATCACACCAATATCATCTTTCATCGGGTGTTCACTGTGCAGGGCCAGCAAACCAGAAACCATTCCGGGTGTGACTTGACTGTCTTGGTCGAATGTTGCCAACCAGGCAAACCCTTCTGCCATCGCTATGGCGGCACCTTGATTCAGGGCGCTCGCAATTCCCAGATTCGATTCGTTCTTGATTAGTCTGCAGCCAACTAGCGAAGCAGCTAGTTTGATAGCGTTAACGTTTGTTGAACCGTTGTCCACAACGACAACACTGCTGACCTGCTCCCGAAGGGCCCGAAGGTGTTGTATCAAAGTCTCGTCTGGTTGGTACGTAACGACAACCGCCAGAACCGATTCGTCACTCGTTGGAGACTTACTGATTTTCTGAATTACCTTTGCCATATTTCGGCTCAACGCGAAACCCTCTTGCCGCAGTCCTCAGATCACTCATCTGCACCCTCGATAATCGCCTGCATGCGAGCAACCGAACGCGGCCAGTCAAAGCGCAGCGATTCCGCGAGACCGGCGGCAGCAATACGCTCACGCAACGCCTTATCCTTGGCCAAGGTGATAATGCCAGCGGCAATACTCCGTTCATCGCGTGGCGTCACCACGTAGGCTGTCTCGAGATGACGACAGAAATCTTCGGTCCCTGGCTGGGTGGCGATAACCGGCAGGCCACAGGCCATGGCTTCCAGCGGGAACAATGGAAAGCTCTCATACCATGAGGCACTGAGCAGGATATCGGCATTCCGATATGCATCCCCTAGCTCGTGCTGCTGAAGAAAGCCCAAGTCCTCATAAGTGGCGATGGCATTCTCCGGTGGCAACGCGGCAACGCCGAAAACCCGCCAGGCAATGTGTAAATCAGGGCAGGCTGCTCGCGCAATGGCTACCGCTTTGGCCATCTCCTCAAAACCTTTCCAGTCCACATTTCGGCCGCCATAGCTGATGAGGATGAGCTCTCCCGCCTTGCGCGTCGCTGGCTGCGCTGGCGGCGAGAAGAACTCCTTGTTGATGGCGTTGCAGCATAGCTTGGCTTGAAGCCCACGCTCTGCAAGCTTTTGGCGTAACCAGCTGGAGTTTGCGACCACTTCCAGATCCAAAAGATAGGAGATCTCGGCATCGATACGAGACAAATCACCCCACACCATGTCCCGGTAGAACAAAACCTCCAGATGTTGACAGAAATACAAGCGGCGCGTTGCCGGATAGAACTTGGCTGCAACCGCAGTCTCGTAGAAAGTTGCAATTACTACATCCGTCTCACGCGCCTTTGAACGGATGTAGGCCAATGCATGTGCACGGTAGAACTCGAACGGCAGAAACGGAGCAAAAAGCTGCTCGAAAGCGATCAAGAAGTCCAGCACTGTTCTGAGCAGCTGCTTTTTCCTGAAAAATAGCAGCGCTGGCAACAGGCTCCTGGTCAGCGACCAGGTCATGGCAAAGAGACGGGAATGCGGCGCCCGCTCTTCCGTGACGAACGTCAGACCGTCCACTTCAGGCGCCCATTCCGGACGAGGACTTGGGAGCATGGGCACAATGCGTACGTCGTAGCCTTGGTTCGCGAGGCCACGTGCGTACTGAATCAAGCACCATACACCGCCAGAGAAATGCTGGCGATGCAGGGGTGGCAGCAACAAGTCAATCTTCTTGCTCATGCTGCAGCTCCCTGAGGTTCAAGCAGGCGCTTGACTGCCACCAACGCGGCGGCCACCACCTGATCCATGTTGTAGTAGCGGTACTGGGCGAGCCTACCCAAGAACGTGACGCGCTCCTCTTGCTTTGCCAGTTCCTCATAGCGATTGAATAATGCCTCATTTTCAGAACGGGGGATGGGGTAGTACGGGTCGCCATCGTCCGTCGGATACTCCCGGACGACAGAGCTCCCTGCATGTACCTGGCCAGTGAGGTGCTTGAATTCGGTGATGCGCGTGTAAGCATGATCATTCGGATAGTTCACCGTGCCGACGATCTGGTAGTGATCGCAATATGGCAGGTGTTCATGCTCGAAACGCAGACTGCGATACGGCAGGCGGCCAAAGCAAAAATCGAAAAAAGCGTCTATGGGGCCAGTGTAGATTAGGTGTCCATAATCGGCCTGAGTGCGAACTGACCGAAAGTCCACACCGACTTGAATGTCGATCAGAGGATTGACCAACATTGCCGCGAACATTTTTGAATAACCCTGTGCCGGCATGAACTGGAAAACATCGGTGAAATACCGATCATCATCATTGCAGCGAGTAGGAATCCGGGCAGCCACGCTTGTGGCCAACTCCGATAAGTCCAAAGCCCATTGTTTGCGTGTATAGCCACGGAAAAATTTCTCGCACAGATCACGACCGACACTGCTGAGCACCACATCCTCGCTGGTGCGTATCGTTTCTCGCGGCTCCTTCTGTTTTTCCAGAAAGGTTTTCACGCCCTCTTCGTCAAGCGAAAGCCCGTACAGACGGTTGATCGTCGTTCGGTTTATAGGAATAGGTAACAGTTCGTCCCCCACTTTTGCGAGCACGCGATGTTCATAGAATCGCCAGTCAGTGAATCGGCTCAGGTATTCGAATATGCGCTTGCTATTGGTATGGAAGATATGTGGCCCGTAAGGATGAACCAGTACACCATGTTTATCCATTTCGTCGTAGGCGTTTCCTCCAATATGAGGACGACGATCAATCAGCAGAACTCGTTTGCCTGCGGCGGCAAGTCGTTCAGCGCAAACACTGCCGGCAAAACCGGCTCCGACGATCAAATAATCGTATTTCACGCTCATCCTAACCGTCGGAAAAGGGGGATGCCTGTATGCACGATGTAGGCAGCCATCACCAGCGTGACAAAAACCTCGACCAAGGCCATGGTGGCGGCAACGCCAGCAGCGCCGTACCAACTTGCCAACGGAAAGACCAGCAGCATGTTGAGCATGCTGGATGTCACCAGAATGCGGGTAAATGCTCTTTGCCGCCCAAGCGCCAACATTACTTGCATGCCAAAAACGTTGTTGAGAGCAATCATCGTGGGGATGATGGCTAACCATCGCAAGACGAGACGCGCATCCTCATAGCCTGCCCCTAGGATCATCGGCAGAAGCCACTCTGCCACCACCCAAAGCGCCAAGCTGATGAGCACGCCCACCGAACCTTGAATCCACAAGACATTGCGCAGGAGGGCCATGCCCTTTTCCTGCGACTGCGCCATCACCGCGTTAGCGCGTGGGAACACCGCCATACTCAGCGGATTCAACAGTCCTTGGGCTGCCGTTCGCAGCTTGTCAGCGCCAGTAAACATGCCAACCTCACGCACGCCGGCAACCGCTCCCAGAATGACTGTGTTACTCGTCGTGTAAAAAGTGATCGCTGCCGAGGCCATGAATACATGTCCCCCCTGTCGTATCTGTTCGAAAGCGCCCAACACGGACGGGCGGCGCCAGCGAATGACGCCCAATCGATATACCCCCACCAGACCAACCGCCGCCGAGATGGTCGAGGCCAGCACCTGAATTAGGCCCGCCAGCAAGACGTCTCCGGGCCCCTGCACCAGCCAAAATATCAATGGAATGGTGCAAATACTTCCCAGCACACTGGAAGTGGCAAAGCCCCCCATCTTCTCCAGCCCCTGCAAGAGCCAGGCGGGCATAAAAACCGCGGCAGGTGCCAACAACCACATCACCAGCAGCAAGTCCATTTGCGCACGCAGGCGTGGGATCAGCACCAACACCAGCAGCAACAACAGAAGTGACACCAAAACAAGCAGAACCTTGGCCAGCATGGTGTCCCAGAAAATCCGCGAAATTGCCGCAGCGTCATGCTGCTGCCTGGCCACTTGTTGACTGGCACTGATTCCAAAGCCCCAGTCAGCCAGCAGCACCGCATAGGCAATGATTCCTTGGGTGAAGCTAAGCAGGCCAAAACCTTCTGGATTCAATGTACGTGTGAGATAGGAAAAGGTGATCAGCGGCAGCAGATTGGTCGTCGCCTGCCAGGCCAGAAGGGTCGCGATATTTTTGCGTAGTAGACTCATTACAGGACATTAACCCAATTGCAGCCTCATCATGTAACCAGCGCCGTAGTGCGGTCGGGGTTCTATCGCCAAGGGCAAATATCGGGCGGTGCCGGCGTGTACGGCCCGGCGTTGGACGGTCAGAGGATGCCATTGCGCACTACCGTCGCGAAAGAAAGGAGCTCCTCAGCGGACTCCCTCCAGGGGGATGCCCGAACAGGAGCACTTTCTGCGGATCGACTCTTAGTGGCAAATTCAATCACCACCTTAGTCAAAGCCTGCTCAGAATTCTGGGGAAAGAAGGAAATACCTAAATCTTGCAATTCAAAAAATGCAGGCAAGTCGCTGGCAATTACCGGGCAGCCGCGCGCCCGCGCCTCCACCAACGGCAATCCAAAGCCTTCTGCGAGCGATGGCACCACCAATGCCCGAGCATGGGCATACACGTGCGCCAACTCTTGATCATTCGCATCGAACAGTGTCAGTAACTTACTTCCCTGTTCTGTGTGCCGTCTAAGCTTTTCTACAAAATTTCGTTCTTCTGCAGTTGCGCGCCCCGCGATCAGTAGATGCGCAGAAATGCCTTGTTGCCAGAGCTCTTCAAATACCCTCAGAAGCATCGGATAGTTCTTCCGTGGCTCGATCGTTCCCACCGCCGCAAAGACAGGGACGGATGA
>CALMYW010000446.1 GCA_937873665.1 uncultured Sphingorhabdus sp. | reverse complement strand
CGAGGGGAGGCAGAGGGATCCGAGGAGCTTGAACCGTTATGGGTATGCGCATGGGGATCCGGTGCATGGGAGGGATCCGAGTGGGCGCATGAGCCTGGCAGAGACGTCTGCTGTATCGGACATCCAAGGCCTGATGTCTGTTGCTAGTCGCGTCGGGACGGTTCTCAACATCCACAGTAGGGTCAACTCGACAATCGAACCGGTGATGGGTATTCGGCAGTTGCTGGTTATGTTCGAGGGTGATCTGACGACAAGCACACCGCGCAGCATTCCAACAAGGATTGATTTCTCTGAAGCTGCCGAGAAATTCGTGCGAGGAGCAACGAAGGCGATCAGCATTGGCAAGACGGACTGGGTGACTGGTTACGTTGCTGACTATGGGGCAGGTAAGCGGATGTCTGCCTATGTCATCTACTTGCCAGTGCTGGTGCCTCAGTTTCCTACTTTGGTGAGCACTGGCAGGTCGATTAACGGGAAACCCGTCAAGGTAGGCTTGGGTGCGCCTGGTGGAAAGATTGGATCGCTGGGTGGAGTTGGGGTCGTGATGGGCAAAGAGCGCCAACTGTTCCGGATGGATATTGGGCTCACGCCGACGGGGCACATCACGGGACGAGGGTTCGAACTCGACACCTTCAACGAGCCACCCTTTAGCTTTCACGTCTACAGGTGGCATGGAGGTCCGCGATGACTACCAGCGACAGCTACAGGATTGGTGTTGATGCTTTGCAGTTCTTCGGTGCGGAGCCCTCGGAGCAGCTAAGAAGCTATCGGAGGCTGAACGCCGTTTCTCAGCCGAACTTCTTTCCTCAGAAGCGCGACGAGGATCTTGGTTGCGATTATTTCTTTGGTGTGGCGTGCGTATTCAAGACGTTCGCGGGCTCGCTGTCTGACAAGTTTCTCTCGGCAGAAGATGCCGATCACCTTGAGGACTTCAATCATCGCTTGAATGTGTTCATGCAAGATGGAACCGCCGCCGAGTGGTCGGAGGCGGGTGTCGTAGAAGGGATCGTCTGGCAAGCCCTACGTGACAACGCAAGACAGGCGCTTGACCAGCTCGGCGAGCCTGTGGCGAGAGAGGCTGCGATCTTTGATATTGACGCGCTGATAGATCCAGATGAATTTCGAACGACCGCGGCGGCGAAGACGCTCTTGGCGACTCGAACGTCGTCCGATTAGCGGCGAACAATCGGAACAATCGGGGTCGGATTCCAATTTCCTGAGAGAGAAACCTTCCCCAACCCGCGCTGCGCGCGGGGGTGAGCTGCTAAGCCGAAGAAGAAGGGCCGCTGATCGCGGCCCTTCTTCTTGGTCAGCGTGACTGCTGGGCGAGCATGGCCTCGATCACGTCCATCACGGCGCGCTGGCGCGGCTTGGGCAGCTCGCTGATGCGCTGCAGCTGCTGTTCCAGCTTCGGCGCGCGGCCGCGCTTGCGGGCGCTGGGAAACCGCCATGGAAGACTCGCCGATCCCGATCACGCTGTACCTCACCGATGGCCAAGCCTGGGCCTTCGCTCAGTTCCTCAAGCGCGCTGGCTTCGATGACTACCGGCGCCTGGCCGTCGACGAAGCCGAGGCCTACGACATGCTCGACGCCGGCGAGAAAGTGCGCGCCCATCTCGGCTTGGCCGGCTACGCGCCGCGCTGAGACCGAAGGCGGCTAAGAGGAAAAACCTCTCCTTCTTAGCCGCCGTCCGGGCCGCACGCCCGGGCCTATGATGGCGCGCGAGAGCTTGGCAAAAGTGCGTCTAGGAAAATTTCTCCTTCTCCTCTGGCTGTTCGCCTGCGCGAGCGGCGCGCAAGCCGTTGCTGCGCCTAGAGAAATTGGCTTCGTGCACGACGAGTGCGTGTCGGGGCGAACAATCTACGCATATGCGCATGGCGATCCGGTGCATGGGACGGACCCAAGTGGGGAAATGAATGCCGGCGAGGCCGGTGCGGTAGCGGGGGGTGTCGGAGCACTCAGCACGCTGTCGCTACCTGCGATCGGCACGTACCTTGCGACTGCCAAAGCGACGCACCTGGCCATTGCGAGCGTGCCGTTCATGGCCATGCATGGCCCGCGGGTCACTCAGTTCATTCAAGGATCGGGAAGAGCGGGCTTCGATGCGCTGCAACGGAGCGTATTCATGGTGGCGCGCGGCGCCGCTGCGTCTCAGCAGCAGATTCAAAGTGCCTGGAATGTTGGAACGAACTACACCTCTGTCCTGAATCAGACGATGGGAGCCCGTGCAAGCCAGTACGGCTATCAGATCCATCGCTTGTTGGAGGGGACGGGATCGCGATTGCCGGCGTCAGTGTCCCAGTCGTTGGCCAACATGGCTCCTACGCCGATCACGCCGCACCTAGCTATTTCTAGACTTCACAGCACCAACATGTTTGTCGGGCAGTCCATGACGGTGCGACAGTACCTTGTCTCACTCAACAACACCGGAAGACTGACTGTAGAACAGTGGTTCAAGCTTGAAGCGGAAATCTGGGCGCGGGCAATGCAAGGGCAGCAACTCACCCCGCAATTGGTGCGCGAACTTCTGTCGGCAGTATGAAGAAATTTGCAGTCGCTGTGGTCGTTCTGTGTCCGCCAACGACAAGATGGCAGGCGCTTGGCGGAATGGTGTCGAAGCAACCATGGCCCCTGGAGGTCGAGGAGATGCTGTCCAAGCTGGGCGGCGATCTAACCTCGCCCTTCACCAAGTGGCCTGTCTTCTTGCTTCCGGAGCAGATAGAAGCGGCTCGTCTTGCTGCTCAGAAGCTTCGTGAAATGGGAATGCCTCCCGTCTTGGAATACGGAACGGTCAGAAATCCATCGGCTGACAACATTGGATCTGTCAACTGGTACAGCGTCTTGTATCCGGACAGCGGTGATGGATTCATCACGCAGGGTATGTTTGAGAATGAGTGGCCCTGTGGCCTACCGACTCCCGAGCGTGTGACGGGTGTGCATGGCTGCAGTTTGCGCAAGAGGCAACTGCGCAAATTAAAGGTGGGCCAGCGAGACAAGATCAAATCATCGGATTTCCTCTCGGCATCAAGTCCTTTCTATTCGTTCCCATGGCAGAAGCTGGTGATCACGGCGCGGCTTCGCGACGCGTTGCTCGATAGTGGTTTCAGCGGCTTCTCTTTCTTGCCCATTGCGGGCGAAAAAGCTTCGGCTGAGGACATGTTGCTGGAAGTCGGCTCATGCAGTACGGACTCAAAAGAGTGGTTTCAATGGGTCATAGATGCTCGGGCGCACCCCAAGCCGATTACTGATTTCATCTCGGTTAAGCGAGCTGACGGAAGGCAGGACTGCAGCATCTGCGGTCGCAAGACAGGTGATGCTCAGCGAACCCCTCTGTTCGAAGAAAGGCTGTTGGACAGCGCTGCGGATGTGCAGGTTTGCGACGAGTTTGTGCTACCTGATGGGCAGCGAATCATGAACGACTTTGGCGGGGAACTCCTTGCGAGCGGTCGCTTCGTTGAGTTCTGCGTTAGGAACAAATTCAAAGGGCTTTCAACTCTTAAGGGGAGGGCCCCGAGCTTCGTGGCCCTGTATTTCGGGCCTGCGCTGTAGAGTTCAGAGCCCGAGCCGCTGCAGCGCCTCGACCGCCGTGATGATCGGGATACCCGCGTAGCTTCCGAGCGGCAGCAATGTATTGACCCAGCGGTTTCTACACGGGTCAGGCTGCTAAGGCATAAGCCTCAGCGGGGGTCTTCATGTTCAGCGCCTGATGTGGGCGCCGGTAGTTGTAAAAGCCAATCCAGTCGGCGATCACGCGGCTGGCATGCTGCAGTGTCTCGAAGCGGTGCCGATGCACGTCTTGGTCTTTGAGGGTTCTGATCACACGCAACACCGGATCATGCCGGGCAGTTCAATCGCAGCGCAACGATCCCCAAGCCGCTCTTTTTGCCTGATTCAGGGCCAAAACAGCCCATACCCAGCGCAAAAATGTCGCTTCGCGCTATTACAGCAATAGCAATCTGGCCCGGCCGGCCAGACCCTCTCCCGCCAGATCACCGCCTGGCACTGGACAACCGGCGCCACCCCCACCCCCACCGGCGACAGCCTGTTGCGCCAGCTGCGCATCGATGCGGCCACGGGTCAGAGTCCGGGACCGGTCCTCCAGGCCGATCTGCTGCCCCTGGCCGGGCACCTGGGCACCAGCCTGGGGGCGGTGGATGCTGCCGGACAGGTGCAGGAAGCGGTGGCCACCGACGCGTTCGGGCAGCTGCGCATCCCGGGCAGCCCAGCCAATCCGGGAGGCGCCACCAACGCCCCCGCCGGCGGCTGGCAGCAAAGCCATCTGTTTGCGGGGGAGTACTGGGATCAGGACAGCCAGTTGCTGTACCTGCGCGCGCGCTGGTACGACCCGCAGATCGGGCGGTTCATCAGCGCGGATCCGTTTGAGGGGAGGCAGAGGGCCGACTGGCGACATCTGAATCGCCCTGGTGGGCGGCAGGCGGCGATGGTTCTTGACGCCAGTCCGTGCGATGCGCCGGTCAGGCCACCACAAACGGCGCCGACAGAAACCCCCGGAACCGCGCCCGCCCGCCCCGCACCGGGGGCTGTGTGAGCCGGTAGCCGGGAAAGCGCTGCAGAAAGCGGCCGATGGCGATGCGGCCCTCCAGCCGGGCCAGGCTCAGGCCCGCGCACTGGTGGATGCCGAAGCCGAAGGCCAGGTGCCGGTTGCCCTCGCGCTGCAGGTTCAGTGTTTCGGGCGCGTCGTAGACGGCAGGGTCACGGTTGGCGGCGCCGATGCACAGCGTCACGAGGGCGCCTTCGGGCAGGTCCACACCACCCACCTGCGTCGCGCGCAACGCACGCCGGTTGCCCAGCTGGTTGGACGATTCAAAGCGCAGGAATTCGTCCGCCGCCAGTGTCCGCAGTGCCTCCTGGGCGGCGGCTGCCAGGCGTGCGAACAGACCGGTGAGGCGCTTTTTCGCCCGATTCAAGACCGAAACCATAAATACCCCTCGCAAAAACGTCGCTTTGCGCTATCGTAAGCGTAGCGATTTGATCCATCGGTCGGAGTCGAGGTCGGGGCCAGAGTCCAGTCTCCAGGCCGATCTGCTGCCCCTGGCCGGCCACCTGGGCACCAGCCTGGGGGCGG
>CALMYW010000445.1 GCA_937873665.1 uncultured Sphingorhabdus sp. | reverse complement strand
AACAGTGCGACAATCGCATCTGCCTCAACTGGATTGGAAAGACTCTGCCCCCTCGATTGGCTCCTCTTCTGGTGGGCACTTGATCCTGCGGAATCCGTGCTAATCCATGTTAGTGGCCTTGCCAGCTCCAGAGGAAAAATTGCCTCAGATTCAAAAGGCTTGGTCCGACCATGGGCAAGCCCCCGGTCATAGAAGGCACTGGATACAATTCTCCCGATTGGTGGGAGCATTCTGTACTGCGTCTTTAGCGTAGCTCCAGCCGACCTTCCATAGTCAGAGGCAAAGACACGCTCGAAATCGCTGCATTGAATCTCATGCAGTGGCGCACCAAGTTCATCAGCTAACGTCTCGACGACGCCCTCTGGGTGAAGTGGCTCGAGCTGGGCGTGATCGCCTACCAAAACAACCCACTTGCCCGCCTGGATAGGAACCGCAAGTTCGCTTGGGGTACATCTAGCAGCTTCATCAACCACAACGAGGTCAAACGTCGTCTTGGTCAATCCAAGAGTGGCGCGCCCCAAGCCCACGCAAGTACCAGCAACTACTTGCCGTGTTCCGGCCAAGAATGTCTCGAAACTACGCTGCCTCGTAGAAACCGAACCAATGATGTCTCTGCCAAGGCCAACTACCATTCGCAGTTGATCGACCTTCTTGCTACTCCCCCCTGAGATGGAACCAAAGTAACGGTCATCTACCACGCCTTCTATGTCCTCAAGGTCGTCATGCTTAAGAACGACATCAATACCACGGGCACGGAATAACTCTTCGACTGTCCGAAGCAAGGCATTGATCTTCGCCGCGCCTTCATCGTTGCGAACAAACTCAGCGATCCTGGCAACAATGGGGCGGATTACGTCCTCGTAATAGACCACCGCTTCGCAAAGGTCTGCCTCGATCCCCAGCGCGTTTGCGGCCATGGCGTATCTCGACCCCGCTGTGGCTAGAAAGCGATCCTTGTATGCGCGCTCCGCTCGCGCAACATGGTGGGGCCGCAAAGCTTCTGACACAGCCCCCTCATTGCCAACACGAATCAATGTCAACGAGTCTCGATCAGCGCCAAACAATCCCAATGCCGCTTCGGCAGCATTATTGACAGCCTCGTGGGACTGGCTAGCCAGCAGTACATTTCTTGCAAGGCCGCTTGTTAGTGCGTAGTGAACAAGAGCGCCAATAAATCGCGTCTTTCCGGTTCCTGGTGGGCCCTGCAGCAAGGCAACCGGCCTACACTCGACCACGCTTCTGAAGGCTGAAGTTTGATCATCATTCAAACCATATCGCATCGCGATTGCGTCGAGGTCGAGGTCGTGGCTGATGCGCCTAGGCGTCATCCGAGACGAAGGACTGAATGCATCAATCAAGTTTGAAACTGCTGCTGCGCCGCGAAGAATTCTTTGCGTTGCATCTTCACGCCGTTCGCGGCTTGTGTTCTCAAACTTACTTTGAAACCTAAGCCGACTGCCATCCGCAATCAGAGCTCCGCGACTTGAATCAAGCCAACTTGAGATGGCAAGAAAATCAGTCGTCGAGGCTTGCAGGTCCAATGCCCCAATTCTTGTCCACCGCTCGCCAGCCCCCTCGCGCTCGACAAATACTGTGTCGTTGTTGTCAAAATCAATTCCACCGACGACCAGCTGAATTGGAACGACATGCCTTTTGGTGGAAGCTCGGTAGGTACTGTCACCAAGTGCAGTAGCTTCTGTTTTCAACTCTGACTCGATCTCGACAGATCTCCTCCAGAGATTGGATACGTCGACCGTTGGCGCGGTGCGCTCTTCACGCGAAATCAAATCACTGATTCGATCCTGCTCGCTCTCGATCGACGCCGAGTCTTCGCCAGACTCCTCGCCCACTTCAGTCCTGGAGGAAAACCCGGTGTGCGACGGGTCGCTTGAGGAGGCGGTGGGCAGATTTCTGAGCAGGTCCGTTATGGCGCTCATGCCGTGGACAACCCCCTCCACAACGATAGCGCCAGGAAAGGAAGCAAACTCGAAGCGCTTTGCTCTTTGTATCTCGCCCTGCGTCAGTTCCCGGCGTCGGGACCTCTGTACACTCCCGTCAGCTCCGAGTTCAACGCTGAGCTGCTCCGTCATTCCTCTGATGAAATAGGTTGAGTCGCGCTTGGAGACCCAATACATACCCTCGTCCGGAAGCATCGGGCCGACCGCGGAACCGATGATGGAGATCCTGTAGATGGCATCAGATTCAGATTCCTCCTGAGGCTGAGAAGCGCGTTCCAACGCCTCGCGAAGCGGCAGCAAGGTGCCGTTTGGCGGTGAGCTGTGACGGCATTCGTCGATCGCCTTGGCAATCAGTGCTGCTCCAGGAAACTCTGCCCCGTAA
>CALMYW010000444.1 GCA_937873665.1 uncultured Sphingorhabdus sp. | reverse complement strand
ATTCGGGTGTTTGAGATCACCTATCGTCAGAACCGTAGCTCTGACGGCGACTGCAACAGTTGGGGGTCGGTCTACATGGGCAGCTACGGCGAACAGGGTGACTACACCAGACGGAGGAGCAACATATCCGCTGTTCCAGAGGCCTCAGATTTTGGCGTCCCCGCCACCTGCGGCAATTACTGGCACCGCTCGGTCTTTGTCGAATGGCGAGACTATGAGGGAACCTACGGCCATGAGGAGGTGCACTACTAACCGCAGCGATCTCCGCCCTTAAACAGGCCGAAAACCAAACCCCAGAAACAGAAACGCCGCCAGCCCATAGGTCCGACGCCGCGCTGAACTATCTCGTGAGAAAGGGAAATCAGCGTGAGTAACGGGCCGGTTCAACCGGCAAACCGCCTTGCCCGAGCTAAATTTTGCATCCTACGGTTCGGCGTCCTTTGCCCAAGGACGATCCTTCAGAGAAACTGACCACGTGCACTATCCTGCGCTACATCACCGGAACCTAGCTCTTGGCTTCTGCCCACAAGTTTGTCGTAGCCTTCCTCGATGGTATTGCTGCTCGCCATCCACGCCCAAGGAACTGTTTCGCTTGTTTTCGCAGCGATTGGCTTTGAAAGTCCATCGTTGCCGCTCGCGTCAACTTTTATGACCCTTGACGCGTCTGTAAATATACTGGGCAAATTCGAAATTGGGTCGTTCAAGATGCGAAAGATGGCCGGGCATGGCCGCCTGCGAACTTAGACCACGATACACTTTTTCCGTGCAACCCTTATCCTCGACATTCACATCGTCCAAAAGTGCCTTCAGTTGCGCGAAATGGGCTTGCGCGTCGGCGTCATCGACATAGTCGGGGGACATGCCGCCGCCAAACCCAATCCTGACTTGACCGACACCCAGAGGATGCAACGTGAGGTACCAAAAATAACCAGGCGTCAAGGTGATAAGCAGGCTTGGATAGATCGCCAGAAGATAGGTCGTCCGCCTGCGTTCCCCCTCCAGACGGGTGTTGTTCGGATGTGCCAACGCAATTTTCAGCGAGTCGTTCTTCAGAATTGTGTGATAATTGAAAGCTGCTTCACCCGGCGGGCAGATCATCTCGTCGAGTTTGGACAGACCGCCGATCGTTCCCGAATGGCAGACGGGTAAGTGGTAACTTTCCATGAAATTCTCGGCCAGAACCTTCCAATTGGTGTTCCAGACGTGGGTTTCGAAAAAGGTTTCAGTGTAGGCACCCATGTCGTAGTCACCGACAAGATCTTCAACCTTGGCAAGCTGGCCTGCTACCGGACCAGCCTCGGGGTTCAACGTGACAAAAACCCATCCGAGCCATTCTTCGCATCGAACCTCCGGCAACTGGTATTCTTCTTTGCAAAATCCATCATTTCTGGTCATTGCAGGCGCGCCACGAAGTGACCCATCCAAGTTGTAAGTCCAAGCATGATAGGGGCAGACGATGCTCGACTTATTGCCCCGCCCTTCCAGCAAAGTCGACATGCGGTGCCGGCATACGTTGGACATTGCTCTGAGCTGGTCTTCCTTATTCCGCAAGACGATAATGGCCTGCCCCGCCAGTTCAACGGTCACATAGTCGCCCGGCTTGGACAGGGCAGTGGCTCGCCCGACACAAAACCAATCTTGTGCAAAGATATCACGCAGTTCATGTGCGAGAAAATCCTCTGATGTATAAACTGACGGCGGCATCGCGCGCGCCCTTTCAAAAGGCACCGATACATTTTGGCGGAGTTCTTCGACGGCATCTTTCATCATGCTCTCCTGTTCTATATCTTCAGACCGTGGCCCCGAAAGGCAGCTATCTTCGATGTGGTACGCTGAGGATCGGCATTGAACCTGCATTCCCCAAGTGGCGTGTCGTTTGAGGTGAAGATCGCCTGTATCCGAGCG
>CALMYW010000443.1 GCA_937873665.1 uncultured Sphingorhabdus sp. | reverse complement strand
GGACAATGCAGGATGACGATAAGGGCTACTTCCGGCCGTTAGTCGCTAAGCGACCCGAAGCGGACGTTTCCGGGGCGGGGGATTCAGCGGCCGTGTCCACTGCCCTTCTTGTGCAATCCAAACTTGGCTTAGCGGTTACCGCCAGCACCAGGCGCCGCATCTCAACTGTTCCTGGCGCATTCATTAGCAGGGGTTCCCGATGGTGGCGAACGGGGTACGCGCGCTCGTCCGAATGACCTGCCCCCACTGAGCCGTACCAGTTGAAGCTGTAAAGTCCGTCAACCGCAAAGGACGGACATTGGCAGGGCAGGCCCGTTGAGACCTAGCTGTTTGCTGCGGACTTGTTGTGCTTCAAGATCGACCGACTTGGTATCGGCACTTCAATAGCGCGCTAGCCAAGCACTCGAACTTCGCATCGCTGAGAGCCGCCACCCGTCACTACTGCATAACACACCACGACTGGATATACGCTCGTCTGCCCGTCGGCACGACGAGTCTGGTACATGATCTCGATTCGTTCGACGTCTATGCGTTCTGAATGCAAGAGCTCGGTGCGAAACGCTTGAAAAATCGACTCGTGGTCCCAGCCCACAAGAACAGTCGCGTTGGATGCTTTCGCTACGGTGATCGGGCCTTGCCGCGTCACCGTGCCTTGTGGAGTGTCTTCGACTAGAACTCCAAAATCATCGAGCAAATCAAAGCGTTGTTTTTCGAAGAATACCGCATGTCTTGCGTCGAATCTCCTGCCTTCATGAGCTGCATTCTGGGATGCTACGAGTCGAAGTTCGTACGCCTCAGTTCGCTCGATTTCGCCTGCTACAACATTGGCTAGCTCTTGGACATCCTTTTGTGTCCCTGCAGAAACTGTGTAGCTGTCGCCGTCTGAATTCCCACGCACCTGGTACTCAACATCTTCACCTGGAATAAGCATCCTGGATTCCAACACCTCGAACGTCGGGAGTCGCGCGCGTGTTGGTGTGGCTGAAGGAGGAACACTCAATCCGCGAGCGATCTCAATTCGACCCTTTCGAAGGTCAAGCGAATTGCAAATGTAGTTGCCCGATTCGTCCACCCGGTCGCAGTAATGGTAGTAGGCAGCGCTTCCGTGTCCTACAAGCGCGCGCCTCATCGCGGACATGTCGAGCTGATGCGTTCGGTCCAACGCGTAGCTTTTGAGTGTGTCTGCAACTGCCGCCACAGAATTGGCAAACAGACAAGCTTCCGCTTTCTGGCTTAGCCTTCTGTGCAAAAAGTCCGCCATTGCTCTCCATGCGCCCCAAAAAGTGCGGCCACTTACGAGTTCCTCGGCTAAAACATTGCCGGACATTCTCCCTAGACCAGGATTGTTCTGCGCATACCAAGAGCCTGAGCGGTATCCGAGAATGCCACTCAGGCCCTTGAAGGAGTCCATCCATCTGCTGGGGTCTGGATATCGGCTTGATGGTCGTCCATCAGGATTAACGGGAAATCCAAGGACATCGCAACCACTGCAGAGCACCCACTGCAGCCTGCCCCGCTCACCCCACTTATAGAAATATGGGCTTCTTGCAACTTGAGGAACGTACTCCAAGTCGATCGAATAGGGATTGCCGTGACACTGAAGGACTGCCAAGTTGCCAGCTTCAATAAATTTGCGATCGTTGCCGACTTCAATCATTGAGTTGCGTGCATTGCCAGGATACGTGCCAAGGTCTTCCATGCGATGCGAAGAAAAGGACGTACTAAAGCCGCGCGCAAACTCCATCGCGAAAGCTTCGCGATTTGAGTAAGCGGTAAATGACCATCCTCCCTCGATCCGCGGCATGTCACGATCTACTTGATTTTGATGATATAGACAACTCCAAACCACTTGGGTCGTTTGTCGCCACCATGATCGTGAGCGCCGGCCAAGTTAGTGGTCCCGGTATGTCGATGCGAGCCATCAGCAAGAATAGAGTGTTCGTGTCCCTGGGTTACGATACGCACCTGCGCCTCACCTTTTTCCTCGACTTCGTAAACGCGCGCATTGATCGTTTCGCTCCCGGTGCTTCCCCCGTGGTCATGGTCCCCGGCTGAGTTTGTCAAGGTTGTGTGCTGGTGAGCTCCATCAATTTGCACCGCATTGCTACCGCCGTAGGTGCCATGTTGGTTCAGCGCACCCATTGGGAAGCGTTCGTCTATCAGGTTAGGCAAACGCTGCCCATGCAGAGGGGATTCGGAATCGTCGACAACGTCGCCATTGCAGTACCTCCAGTTCTCAGGAAGCAACACGGCGTAAGTGGCGTAATACGGAACAATGGATCCTACCGGAAGCGTGTCCAGTAACATGCGACGCGTTTGAAACACACGCCTAATTCGCAAGGGATTTAGGTTTGCTGCTCTCAACTCATCGGCGGTCAGAACCCCGGGCGGGGGAGTTGCAGGATACTGAACATAGGCGCATCCTGAAACTGCACCAAGAACCGAGGTAAACAAGCACGCTCTCAATGGGATGAAGGAGGAGGATATGCGTCGCACTGAATTGACCAGAATGCCGGCCATGAGCACCCATCCGCAGCGCGCAAGAATTGCTCTTGCAACATGCTTGGCTTTCATCGCTTCCCCTTCGGTCAACGCGCAAGCTGTTGTAGCGCCTAAAACGATATCTCACCCGTTGACGATTGCCAAGCATCCGGCTGCGTCACTCACGAACGCAGATGCCGATTCCATCATCGGATCAGCGAACGGCGTGCTCGGTCAGTGTCGAGCAGTGTTTGGGCGCCAAGGCAACGTTGCCTCGAGCACGGCTATGCCATCGGCGATCTACAGCGCTTCCGACATGGCCGCAGCATGTGGTGCCAGCCTGATGAGCGAAGATCCATCCCCGGCCGGTGTCCCAAGGCGCGTACGACTGGTTAACAATATTTACTGGTGTGGTAGTCCGACGACGACGACCATTGGATGCGCCTACACTCCGGGCACTTGCCTGGTTGTAGTTCGTCACTATCTCGACGGAATTCTTTGGTCGCACGAATTTGGTCACTCGAAGGGCTTGCCGCATAGGCAGGATTCCGACGCTGTGATGCATGGAACAATCGATCCGAATCACCGCGTCTTTAGTTCCGGGGAATGCCAATCTATTCGACAACTGGGGCTCACAAGACTGGACGGGCCGCCGTTAGCTGACGCTTCCGCCTCGCGAAATCCACCGCCGATTGAGGAGTTTGTCGCTCGGGAGTTCGTACACGGGGTGCCTTACGATGAAGCTCGGCTCTACACGAGTTCTGATGCCACCAAGATTGAGCCTTGGTTGGCGGACGCTAACAAGGTTGCGATTGCTGACAACGTTGCGACCACAATCGGAATTATCGCGGACGCGCATGCCTTTGAAGTGCTTCGCGGCGCCTTGTTCGCTGAAGGAAATGGGAGTCTTTCAAAGGATCAATTCAATGTGCGCGTGGCTGCATTGATGAGTCTGGGCTATGTGGTTAGGGGGAATGGCAGTGCGGATGCTCGTAGCCTACTCGAGGCGAGAACGGATCCATCTTCGTGGACCGATATCGGATGGATGGCGCCTTACCATCAAAACGAAGCTGAGCGGAACAATGAGCTCGCGACGTTGGCAGTGTTGGGGCTGGCCCTTGTCGGCGATGAAAAGGCTCTGATTTTCCTCAGATCGATCGACCTTCAGAAGTTGGGTAAGGAAAGCGATTCGCTTGCGCGTGGTGTGCAACAAGCAATTACGGACATTGAAGAAGGATTGTTTGAAGTGAGGAAGAATGTGGATTAGGGAAGATCAGTTGAAGTCAAAGTTTTATCGCATGATTTCGCGTTGGACTGACGCGGTCTTGCCGTTCGCCCGGTTCTAGGAGGTTCGGCCGGATCAAACTTTTTTGGGCGGCCCTGAAGGGATCTTGGTTTGTCGCTGCCGGTGTCGTGTAAGGCTTGTGTGGGACGCACAGCTCATGTGGTGGGCCATGCTAGGCGAAAGGAAGTTTCCATCGGCCGGAGCATGCGCAGGAACCACCCGAGGATCGATTAGCGGGCGGCTGGGTATGGCCCGCCAGGTCACTTTCGACCCATAGTAGACGTCCGCTTCTGGCCGGTCAGCGCCGGGAGCTTCCGACCCGAAGCGGACCGCACAGAGCAAGAGATTCCGGATGGGCCTTACTGCACCCGGAGGATATCTTCCCATTTCGTTGTGTAGGCAGGGGACAGCGTCTTCAGCGTCGGGCGCCACTGCGCATCCTTGGGCGTCCTGATCGCCTCACCTGGACGACGACCGCCCACCCGCCAGCCGGTGGCGCCAACGCCTACGGTGCCGCGGCCGAACTTAGCGTTGATGCGATCCATGACCTCCATGCCGCGCTCCCGGCGTTGATCTGGGCCGTGGAACAGGTCGGCTTGTCGCTGCTCGCTGCGAACAAGGTCGGCGAGGCCGACACCACCACGCTTGAAGAGCTGGCCACGCTTCATCATCGCCTTGGACAGGAACCGAACAGCGCGCAGCACCTCACCCGTGTCGAGTGTGGGGAAAGGTAGCGGCACAGCGCGCGAGGTGTGGAATCTATCATCCTTGTGCGCGTTGCCGTCCAGCCACACCCACAGGGCACCGGCCGCGAGACCCCGGCCGCGCATCTTGTCGCACGCCACCGTGGCGAAGGTCGCTAGTGCATCGAACGGGTCTGCCACGTCTCGGCCGAACATGCGCGAGACCACGATCTGTTTGCGGTCGGGCTCGTCCAGTTCGAGGTCGCCACATGGGATGCCACGTAGTTCCTGCTGGGTCCGTGCCAACACGACGCCATAGCGGGACCGCACGGTATCGGCCGGATGGCCTGCCAGGTCGGCCGCTGTATGAACGCCTTCCTTGGCCAGCCGTGCGGCATAGCGATGGCCGACGCCCCAGACATCCTCAACCGGCAGTTGGTCGATGTTCTCCGGCGTGGCATGGAACACCGCCAGCCGGCCCGCGTTGACGGCTCGCTTGGACTGATTCTTGGCCAGCTTGTTTCCGGCCTTGGCGAGTGTGCGGGTGGCACCCAAGCCTACGCAGCAAGGGATACCCACCCACTGCAGGATGCGTTCGCGGGCATCAAGACAGGTGGCTATCGGATCCTTGAGCCCGACCACATCGACGAAGTTCTCGTCGATCGAGTAGACCTCCACCCGCGGGAACAGGTCGCGCAGGATGGTGACGATTCGGGCGGACAGGTCGCCGTAGAGGGCGAAGTTCGCAGAGCGAACCTGCACCTGCTTTCGGATGGCGTCCGGCACCTGAAAGATGGGGGTGCCGATCTTGAGCCCGAGCGCCTTGGCTTCCGGGGACAGCGCGATGCAACAGCCGTCACCATTGCCCAGCACCACAGTTGGCTGCCCGCGCAAGGCAGGATCGAATGCCCGCTCACACGAGACGTAGAACGTGTTCCCGTCGATTAGGCCAAAGCGCGGCGGCTCAGACATGGAAATGGACGTTGCTACGCACGACGCCCCAGACATCAAGCTCCAGGTCCTCCGGCACGATGATGGGTGGGTAGCCGGCACTGGAGGCCAGCACCATTCGGTTGCCGCGCACGTAGAGCTTCTTGCAGATGAAGCCACCCTCCCAGAGCACGATGACCGTGTGCCCGGGCCGCGGCGAGATCGAGCGATCTACGATGAGAAGGTCGCCGTCTTGGATGCCGTAATCCACCATCGAACCGCCGCAGTCGGCCCGCATTAAGAACGTTGCCGGTGGGTTGGCGATCAGCTTCTCGTTGAGATCGAGGCGATCGTCCTCGCGGAAGAAGTCCTCTGCCGGCGATGGGAAGCCGCAGGCCGCCCGGGTCGCCAGCATCGGCAAGCTGCGCTCGGTGTAGATCGAGACGGGCCCCAGCACACTTGGCGGCATGGGGAGCGGGCGGCTGGATACAGGGATGGCTTGCATGGCGGGAGATCCTGGAAGGCCCGCGACTCACACCCTGAGACGACGGGGAAACAGGCTACGCCAGCGCCCGGCGGCCTCGCCATTAGTATTTGGCTGAACAGGGGGGCGTGAAACCGCAATCGATGTTTCACAGCGCCGTGGCGCTACGATGCAGCCATCAAGGAGAACAAGCATGCCGGCCTACTTCTTCACCATGACGATGACTTGTGAACGCGAAGCAGAAGTCGAGATCAACGCGGACAACTTCCAGGAAGCATGTCGGCAGCTGGCGCAGCGATCACAAAGCGGTCAACTCCAGTGGGAGAGTTCGGTCGATCTCGGTGGCGACCAAACCCTGGTCCGCGCGATCAGCAAGGATGGTGAACGAGTGCCCGGAGTCTTCGATCCGGCGGGCGGTCGCGCACCTGGTTGGTATGGGTTGAACGGGGCATTCGACACGGAAGACATGCCGCCTGAGTTCATGGCGATCAAGGACTGACCATGTGCTACTCCGCCGAATGCTGGGCCCTGTACGACGGCTACGTGAAGGAGTTCGGTGCGGACATCGACATCAAGGCGTTCTGGGAGTTGTACCTGGGGCGCGACGAGAAGTAC
>CALMYW010000442.1 GCA_937873665.1 uncultured Sphingorhabdus sp. | reverse complement strand
AAGCCCTTCTCGTCATTCCACTGGCTGATCCGTCCCGCGTATCGCATCGCGCCCCCGTCCGTCGCCGCGTTCATGCGCGCAGGATCTTCCCCAGCGCCCGGCCCTTCCCCAATTCGTCCACCAGCTTGTCCAGCTGGCGGATCTGGCGCATCAGCGGGTCGGCCACGTCCTCCACCCGCACCCCGCAGACCGTGCCGGTGACCAGGTGCGCGTTGGGGTTGAACGCCGGCGCTTGCGCGAAGAATGCCCGCAGGTCCACATCGCCCTGCTCCAGCGCGCGCAGGTCCGCGGCGGTGTAGCCGGTCAGCCACTGGATGACGGCATCCAGCTCGTCCTGGCTGCGGCCCTTGGCGACGACCTTCTTCAGGTAGACCGGGTAGAGCTTGGCCCACTGGAGGGCGAAGACTTTCTCGAGCTGCATGGGGTGCCTGCGGTGTGCTGCGGGGAAACGGAAAATCGTCCTACGACTCGACATCCGGATAGCGCTTGTGCAATGCCGTGACAATGCGGTTCCGATGTGCGGTCGCGATGTGTGGCCGCTCACCGGCATCCACGAAGAGGCTGGTCATCTTCGGGTTGATCACGCGTACCGCCGCGCCCGCGCTTCCCTTCACCAGCGTGACGTACCAGCCCGGCAGGCACACCACCGGATGCACCACGACCGGTTCGCCGGTCTCGCCACGCAGGTAATTCGCCAACCAAGCGGCAATCGCGCTGGCCTGCTGCAGTGGTTGCGTCTCGGTCCAGCCGGGGAACTGCAGGCAACGACCGTCGTAGCTGACGTTCGCGGAGGCCTTGCCCTGGCCGGGCTTGCGGCGCGACTTTGTCTCCACCGCGAACACCGCATGCGGACCGATCACCACATGGTCGATATTGAAATCGCCGGCCGGGATGTCGTGCAGGACCAGGCAATCCTGCGCCTGCAGGCGATCCAGCTGCTGCGCGGCCGCGATTTCCGCACGCATGCCTTCCTGCCATTGGCGGCGTTCCTTGCGAAGCCGCAACAGCGCCCGGACCAGCCAGGCGATCCACGCGATGGACGCCGCCACCACGAACCAGTTGAGCCAATGGAACCTGAGCCGATCCCATTGCACCCGCGGCAACAGGATCACGAGCATCGCCATGGGGCCGATGAGCATCAGCTGGAACATGCGCTCCATCATGTCCTCGCCCAGCGCGTCCACGCGCTTGCGGGCCTGCGCGCCCGCCTGGTGCAGCAGCTTCTCGCTGATCGGCGAGCGCCGATCGCTGCGCCGCTCCCAGCGCTTCATCAGCAGCACCGTGGCGACCGCGATGCCGATGGGCGTGAATATCAGGAGCAGCAGGATGATGCTGGGTAGCAGGGTCTTGAGCACGTCCGTGTTCTCGCTGGGTCAGGTGTGGGATGCGTCGCACCCGCTCAAACCATGCAACCACCGCTGCAAGTCGTCAGCGTTCTCGATCACATGCGGGTTCGATTCCAGATCCGGAGCCAATTCGTGAGATGCGTAGCCGGTCGGCAGGCCCGTCGCCGCGCTCACGACCCACGAATTGCGCGGGGTGCGGGGATACTTGCCCATCACCGAACGCGCCAAACCACCCACCACGCCTGCCAACGCACTGTAGGTCACGCGTTGCTGGTGGCGAGCCAGTTGCTCGATGATCGCGTCGATGTCATGTCGTTGCATCATTGGACATTATCCGTGCGTTGCCTAGCTGTGCTGCGTTACGGCCCGTCAATCGCCTGGGGCACATAGACACGCCGCAAGGGCAAGATGCCCTTGTGCTTCGCATCGAATGCCTCGTAATGGGAAAGGATTAACCCAACCAGCTCGTCGCCATCGATCAGTCGGAGATTGGCCTTGCTCTGCTCGAACGCGCGAGATGCCGGACTGTAGCCACTCAGGGTGATGAACAGGCCGTACTCGCCTGTCGAAAGCTTGCCGTAGAGCGCTGACACATCCTTGTCCGTCACCGTGCTATCGCCGCTCTTGACTTGCACCTTGATGATGGGGGGCTCAATGCCAAGGTGATCCTTGTGCGCGATGACATCCACGCTGGGCTCGTTCGGCGGTGTGAGCCGGGCGTGGTAACCCATGCATTCCAGTAGATGAACGACAAACGATTCGAGGGCCAAGCCCTTGAGGTCACGTGACAGTCGCTTGAGGATGAAGTCGCCGGTGGTTTCCTCGATGTCCTCGGCGACGGCGGCCACGGTGGCATCGTCGACTGCTTCCGTGACAGCGACCGTCGAGCCCTCCGCAGCCGCGCGGAACTCGTCCGCATAGGTCTTGATCTGGAACATGCTGAGCGCGGAGCCGATTTCGTACAGCGCACCCTGAGTGAACTTGAGGCGGGGCACATGCTTGAGCCATTGCACGCGCCGCCGGTTCGGGTAACTGGGCTCGCCGTTCGCCTCGTACTCGTAAGGACCGAGGATGCGGCCAATATGTACTTGCTTGTCCTGCTTGGATGGATAGGCGACGAGATCGCCCACCTTCATTTCATGCAAAAAGCGGAACGGGATGCCCGATACCGTGGCGAGGCCACCCGCCTTGGCCTCCGGGTATGCCTGGCTGTAGCGCAACTTGAACGCCTCGCGGGTCGCGGGAAGCACGGACAAGTCGCCCATCTTCGCCCAACCGATTGCCACGCATTGCTTGTTGAGGAAGAGGGAATCGGCATCCCCGGTACGACCGGCATGGATGCCCCAAATGGTGGTCTCGGCCATGCACTATCTCCCTCTGATCCTGACTCGCTGAAATCAATCTGGTCGCTGTTGTAATCCAGCTACTACCTCTTGCGCCTACCAGGCAAATTAGCGGCGCCAGAATCCTTCTCTGTTAGGCGTATCCGCATGGCGTCGAACCAAACGTCGTTGCCCACGGCTCGGATACGGACCGGCTCCTTTAATTTGTAGGTTGAAAGCAAGCGAAGGGACATGTCCAAAGGCAAATCGACGCAACCAGCACGGAGCATCTCAACGGCTATCGATAGGTGATTGTCGAAAGATCCGCTCAAGGTCAGGACATGTTCCTGTGCCACGACATGGACCGTTGGCTCCCGGAATGGCTTGGTCTTCCCGCTTGGCTTGAACCTCTTCAGGGCATTCAACAGCTCTGTGGCTTGGAGGTGAACTTCCATATCTGCAAACCCCGTGCGTTCGAAGAACTAGTGGAGGAAGCCTTCTTAACTACTCACGCGCCACCACCGTGTCATACAGGCCAATGTGCGCCAGCCCCTTGTGACTCTCGATGCCCGTATACCGCAGGCTGGCGTCCTCGTAGCGCCGGAATGCAAACACAGCCTGGTTCATCTGCTCAGTGTTGAACACCTTCAGGTTCACCAGCAGATTGAAGTCCTTCACTGTCAAGCCCGTCACCACCTTGAACAGCTCCGGCTCGATCTTGGTAATCACATCCTTCAGCGTGTTTTCGCGGAAGTCGGTCAGATACATAAAAGCCGGGATGCGCGTGGCGAACTTGATCAGCTTCTCCTGAACCAGCTTGCGCTTGCTCTTGAACTCCTTCTCTTCGTCGGTGAGCTGTTTTTTCTCCTTATCGGTCAGCTTGCCTTCCTTGGCCTTGTTCTTGAGCGCCTT
This sequence comes from uncultured Sphingorhabdus sp., assembly GCA_937873665.1. Next base: position 5,364 of record CALMYW010000442.1, on the reverse strand, counting down.
GATTTTCTCGCTCTTGTTGATGATCGTCTCGATGACGTTATCGCCCAGCGAGCGCCAACCCTCGATACGCTCCACGGCAGCCAAAGCCTCGGCATTATTCAACACGCGGCGCAGAGTGTCGTTGTCCACGTTGACCAGCAGCGCGCTTTCCCACTTGCGGGCCAGCAACGTGGCTGACGTGCCTGCCATGGCAATGTCGAGAATGCCGCCGGCGTCGATCTGCGTCATGTTCGCGCCGTCATACGCCAGCACGGGCAGGAACGACACCAGTTCCTTGACTGCACTCTCAGGGTTGGGCTCGTTAGGCGACAGTCCGATCCCGTACTCGGACAGCTGGCGCAGGGCGCGCGTGGGCGCGAAGTCGAAAACGAAACATGCCGGCTTGAGAACCTCTTCCTCGTTCGGGTTGTCGCCGTTCTGGTTCTTGATCGACCACGGCGACTGGACGCGGAATGCGGCCTGAAAGTAGGTCTCCGGCGACTTCAAGTTGCGCAACATGAGAATCGAAGACCACTGCGCCACGGTGACACCCGTCGTCAGCTTCCCGCACGACAGCGTGATTGACTTGGAATCGAAGCCGCTACCGATGGCCTTGCGCACGGGCGGCAACGCCTCCAGGCCGATACCTGCAGTCGCGCCGGCAGCCGCGACCACGGTGTAGTCGTGCCAAAAGACGTTGTGCTTCTCGGCGAGCAAGTTCGCCATCGCATGGCAAGCGGCCACGTTCGGCAGGAACCAGAACGAATGCTGCAAATACGGCAGCAGTCGCGTGTCGGAATAAGGGAACGGCGGCTTGGTGGCAGTCTTTAGATGTTCGACCGCCTTGGGCAGGTAGGCTCCGCGAATGATGTCGAGCCACTTCTGGACGTCGTCCTTGTGCTTGAACTTCGCTGCCTTACCGGTGCCCGTAGCCGCGAAGAACTCGTTGAGGTCGAACTCGTCGAACTCCCCGGCGCTCGCGATAGCCAGTAGTTCGTCGGGCATCTGGTAAGTAAGAAGACGCATCTGCGGCAAGGCACCGTATGGATTCCACTTGCCCGGGTGCTTCGTGGCGTACGCTTCCTTCGCCCGCTGTTCGTCGGTATAGGTCCAGTTGAAGATTTGCTCCTCAATGAACTCTCCCGTCGCCAAGGCCTTGAACGGGGTGCCGGAGAGGTACAGATACGCCCGAGTGGTGATCGGCAGGAAATCGGCCTCCTTCTCCGACAGCACACCCAGGTCGTCGTTGACCCCATCAAGATCAGCTGCGTACTCGAGCTTGGTCTCTTTCTTGGCCTCTGCCTCGTCTTCACCCTCAAAGAGCTCCTTGGCCGTGTCGCGCCAAGCACCAAAGTGATACTCGTCAAAGACCACGAGGTCCCAGTTCACCTCATGCAGCCACTCGTTCCGGGACTTGATCGCGCCCGTCGCCTTGTCGCGGCCCAGCAAGTCCTGGAATGAGCCGAAGTAAACGACCGGCTTCTTCTTGTCGATTTCTGTCGGGTCGCGCCCGGACGACTTGGACAGGTACTGCCAGCCATCGAAATCGGCATGGTTCTCCAGATCGTTCTGCCATGCATCCTCGACGGCGGGCTTGAACGTCACCACCAGCACACGCTTCGCATTCATCGCCTTGGCGAGCTGGTAAGTGGTGAAGGTCTTGCCGAAGCGCATCTTCGCGTTCCAGAGGAAACGCGGAACAGCATGCTTGTCCTCATCCCAGCGGGAGCGGTAGTAGGCATGCGTCAGCCGCACCGCCTCTTCCTGCTCTTTACGCATGGGGAAGCGTTCGTGGTGCGTGCCCGTAACCTTCGCCCCTGTGCGCAGCTCGGTCAGGACAGTTTTCACATCCTTGACGGTGCAGCGCATCCATTCACGACCAACATCAGTGACGTTTATGTGCTTTTTCGCAACGAGTGCGGCTCGCACCTCGTGATCGCGGAAAACACTGCCATTGTCCCGTTCGGCGGCCTCATCCAGCTCGATCTTGACCTTCACGCCAGCAGTTTTGGTCTGCTCAGCGATACGCTGCTTCACACTACGCGTGGTCTGGCCGATCTTGAGCAGGCCTTTATGAATGTCGTCGGCAATCGAGTAAGCGTAAATGCGCGGCCTGGCATCCGGCTTGGTCGCGAGTATCTCGTCGATAGGCTTACTCATCGCCCGCTTCTTCCAATGTCATCGCTCGCACTTGCGACTCGATAAAGGACTGTTCCTTCTTCGTGATGCCATACATCTCGTAGAGCGCCTCATCCTTCCAGGTGCGGTTCCAGGCTTGGAGGGGAACCCACGTATAGGCAGAGTGCGTTGCGTCCTGCGTGATTTTCCGCAAGGAGACGAGAAAGCGGAAAAATCGAGTCGCGTAGTAGGACTGCAGACTCTTGGCTGCCCTCTGCGAACTAACGTAGAAAAAGAGAAACGATTGCGTGCAGACGGACGGCGACGGCGCAATCAGTGGTTTGCCCAGGATTTGGTGTGGCACAGCATCCCCGCCATTGAACGCCTTGGGAACCAGAACTTTCCAAGTGTCGATCAGGTGCTCGCTCTTTCCCACCTCTTTACGGGCAATGAAGCCAATATCGCGCTTCATCTTCCTGATGTAATACAGGGGCACGTCGCCCGCACGCTCTTTACCGTGGAACCCATCGAAGTTGGAAGTCCATCCAAACTCCTTATCGCGTGCCAGGATCGTGTTGATGGATTTCCCGTCCTTCTTGAGGACCTTGTGAAGGATGGACATGGCCCGGGAGTCGCGAACAAATACATCGAACTCGCCTAGCTTTCTCTTGACGGGGCCAACTGCCTCGCCACCACGGATCGTGGTGACATCGCATTCACCATCATGAGTAGCGTCCCACAAAAAGTAGCAGACGCCCGCCTTCACCTCTACGCCTGGGAACACGTCCTTATCAGCTGGAAAATCCACCAACTCGCGGATACGACGATCAGCCAACATCGTTTGGCGGAACTCGCTCAGACCAAGCCCGGAGGCCAACCAGCGAGCCGGGATCCCCATCGTCAAAAAGCGCGGCTGCAACTTCTTGGCCGGTTCGACAAAGTGTTGGTAAAGGGGAAGGTCTCGGGTCCCGCCGTCAGAGCCCAACTGATAGGGTGGATTACCGACTACTACATCAAACTGCATGTTGCCTCCAAAAATCTCAGAAACGCGATCAGCTATGTTGTCCGTGTGAATGAACGCATAGGCATGCGTTTCGAGGTCCTCGCCGCGACCATAGACGCCTTCATTAACCCCGCAGTATTTGCACCGACCATCCATCCAACTATGCTCGGTCCGCTCAAACCAGACGTTTCCATCATCACTGGCAAATGATTTCGCAATGGAGTGCTCGCCTTTCGCATGCTTGGAGCAGTAAAGACTCCTCCGAGCCAGCAGGCTTGTCAGGCGCGTGATCCCAATGCCGAACACCTGCTTGGTAAGAACGTGATCGACACGCTCATTCAGATCGGGGATCTCACGCTCTAGCCCCTTGATAAGGCGGCTGGTGATTTCCCGCAAGAACACACCCGATTTCGCGCATGGATCGAGAAACTTGACGCTTTTGTCGGCCCAGAGGTTCGCCCCGCCGTTTTTGGAAGCCCACGCCTTGGCCAGAGTGTCTAGCATTCGGTTCGCCAGCTCTGGCGGCGTGAACACCTCGTCATTCGACAGGTTCGCAATGCAGGTCAGCACGTCGGGGTTGCGCCCGCGCAAGGTAAATCCGACTTGTTCGCTCATTCGGCGATTTCCCTCGCAAGATCGGCAATATTTAACGCCGGGTACTCCTTGGTCGGCGTAAATATTTCGTGCTTTGCGAACAAGGCCAATGACACACTTGCGCTGGCTGCAGCAGACCCCATCAGAACATCAAAACGGAAGTCCCTACGCTTGAACTTGCCCTTGCCCAGATAGCCCCACTCCGGGAACGTGATCGGCTGCTGCTTAGTGCTGTCGAGCATGGTCATGGCATCGCCGTGTACCAGGTTCTGCGACAGCACGTAGCGCGCCGCCCGGCACAGGTCGTCTGCTTCTTCGAGGCGCAGGTACTCCGCGAAGATTTCGAGCAGGTTCTCCCGGCACTCGGTAATGTTGTCCGGCAGCAGTTCGACCCCGTAAATGCACATCAGGCCGTGCAGCGCGAAGTGGCTCTTCTGGAACTCGGATTTGCCGTACTTCAACTCAACTGCAGCGAGCTTGCGCCGCAGGATCTGGACAAGAAAGTTTCCGCTCCCGCATGCCGGTTCCAGGAACCGGCTGTCGATCCGCTCGGTTTCGCCCTTCACCAGGTCGAGCATGGCTTCGACCATCCACCGCGGAGTGAACACCTCTCCGTGGTCGGCGACGCGTTGTTTTGATTTGACTAGGCTCATGAGTTCCGCTGAATCCAACGACTAAGTAGGGCAAGAGGCGACTTACGCCGTTTTTTGCCGCAACAAGCGACAGCCTACATCTCCGGCATCGCCTCGATCGCCGCCCGATCCCCGGCGGTCTGCACATGCTGGGGCTGGCTGCGCATCCGCGCCATCGTCGCTTCGTGCTCGGCGCGCACCGCGGGATCCAGGACATCCATGCGGCGGTCGCGCTGGAGCATGGCATGGTCGCCCGGCGCCAGCTGGCAATTGCGGCTCAGGGTGTCCATGCCCGCGCGCGACGTGGGCGCCGCATCCTGCAGGTGCACCACCACGGCCAGCGTGTCGCCCAGCGGTTCCAGCCGATAGCAGAGTTCGTCGATGGTCTGCTGGGTGCGCAGCCCGGCCTCGTCGACGCGTACCAGCAGGTTGCCGCGGTCGATCCAGACCGCGGAGCGCACGCCGGGCAGGGCACGGGCGATGGCGCGGGCGGCCTCGCGATCGATCGGGCGGGCGGGATCGGCCAGTTTCATCGCACGGCGCATGTCCTCGTTCATCGCGTCCATGTGGCGCTGCACGCCCTGCTGGTCGCCGCTGATGGCCGCGGCGCGGACGCCCGCCATGTGGCCGGCGGTCCGCAGCGGGTCCATGGGTTGCCCGGCCTGTTGCGGTTGGCGCGTGGCGGCCTGGTCCGCGGCCGGTGGTGCGTCGCATCCCGCGATGCCTGCGGCCAGTGCCAGCAGGGCCACGACTGTCCTTGTGTACATGCCCGTCCTCCCCTGGCCGCGAGGATAGCAATGGCGCGACGGTGGTTTTCCACGTGGGGCGGCTACGCCCCCTCTCCCGCCCTTCGGGCACCCTCTCCCACGAGGGGAGAGGGAAAAGAGCAGCGTCGCCCACTCGAAGAAGTGAGGTTGTTCTGCTCGCCCTCGCGACGAAAGGGAGGGAGCACAGGCACGCGGCGCACGCATGGCCATCGCCGGGGCAGCAGGCAGCGCGGGAACGCCGTGCGGGCAACCGAAAGTGGCGTGCACGCCG
>CALMYW010000441.1 GCA_937873665.1 uncultured Sphingorhabdus sp. | reverse complement strand
CGCACCGCGAGCGGCTTGCTCCCGCCCAGCTACACCACCAACCGGGACACGACCGAAGGTGGCGGAGATAGCTGGCCCAGGCTTATGGGGCGCATTCTGTTCTGCTTCTTCGGAGGCCCAGATCCTGCCATACGGCATTTGAACCTCGACGCACTGCATGACCAACTCACCGACGACATTCTGGAGTGCTGGGCGACGTGTTGTTGGTGCCTCCACGCCTGCCTTGGCGCACCATGCGCGAAGGATGAGCGAGCCGCCCTCGCCAAACACATCCTGCCATTAGGCGAGAAGACCTATCGGTTGACGGGCATGAATGAGGCCGAATTGCATGACGAGGGTTTCGTATTGCTGATGACGCGACTGAGCGAGCGTTTTCGCATCCGCTTGGGACTTGATGCGAAGACGCTAGCAGAAGGCCATCAGTCGATGATGCGCGCCATCTTTAATCGAGTGACGGCAAGCGTTCATGGCGCGCCGACCTCCGCCCAATAAAGGCGATCCTGCTCGGCCTTCAATTCTTCGAGTGACACTGGGATCGGATCGAGCTCGACATTGTACATTGGCAATGGCCAATGCCGATACAATGCGTTGACGTGGTCCTGCGTGGCGGAAGCATTCGGCAGCCCTTCGGCAATCAGCCGATCCAGTAGCTCTTTCGTCAGACACTCCGCATCCCGCAACGTCTCCATCTTCTGGAACTCCAGCTGCCCCCAAACCTCAGACGTGGCTTTCAGCCCCGCGAGCGAAAAGATTCCGCAGGCGGCCATCGCGTCGACAACCTGCACCACGGCGGGCATGTGCCCGGCTTCGGCATGCCAGACGTATTGATGCGGCAGGTCGGCACCACGGCGGGCATGGGCGCTGGGAAGCCGCTTGGGTGGACGACGGGCGCGTTCCAGATCGGGGTTCCGTCCTCGTACGCTTCCACATCGGCGTAGAGCTTGCTCTCCCGCCGATAGAGGGTGTCATTCGGAACGATGTACTCGCCCATGTGCCCCTCAAGATAGTGAGCCTTGCGCAAGGGCTCGACCGCTTTTCGCAACTCCGCCACGTCCGTGAACCACCATTCCGTTAGTTGGGCGTAAATCAGCCGATCGAGATGTCCATAGAACCGGTTCAGCAACTTGTTCAGCTTGCCGGCGACCTGCTTCTCTGGGCAGCGAGCAATATCGAGAAGAATGAGAGCCTTTGCCGCCTCCTCCTTCGCGAACCCGGCGAGCACCTCGGCCTCCCGCGGCCTATCTCGCAGCTCCGTGGAGGCCGACCAAAATCCCATCGCGCTAGCGTGGATGATCGGAAGCCCCTCCGCGAGGAACGCTAGCCGATCGGTCGCCGCCATCTGGCAAATGCGGCTAGCCTGTCTCTGTCCAATCTGCAGCTTCTTCGTCATCGCCCCGATCGACATCATAGTCGAAAAACAATCCCGGACGCCTCCGCCAGTTGCGACAGCCCTCAAGCAAACTCGCGTTTCATCACTTCGTCTTCGAGCCGATGCAATTGCGCCCCCGGGCACACACGTTGGACGATCTCGCACAGATGCTGATGATGGGTGAGATAGATGACCTGGCCAACTTGCGACATCTCCGAAAATAGGCGGAACGCCTCCTCCGCGCGGGAATCATCGAACGTCTCCATGATGTCGTCTGCGACGAAGGGGACGGAGCTGCGACCCCGCACGAACTCGTAATAGCCCGCGACGCGCAGCGCAAGATAGAGCTGGAAGCGGGTACCCTTGGAGAGCTTGTCGGCAGCTTTTGAGCCTCCCTCGGCCGAGACCGCGATCAATGTATCGCCATCCCTGCCAGGCTGGGCGACGAGGCCAGTATAGGCGCCTCGGCTGATGGTGCGGAACGCCTCCGACGCGCGCGTCATCATGGAGCTACGATGGCGTTCGCGATAAGTGGCGAGCGCCTGCTGGGTGGCTGCGATGCCCGCTCGAAGCTGCAGATAGCGCATCGCGCCATCCTCGATCTCAAGCAGCGTCGTCCGCCGGCGCTCCTCGATGATGGCGACTCTCGCATCGCCGCCGATCGCCTCTACGCGATCTTCAGCCGCCGACTTCGCCGCGAACAGCTCGTGACACCGCTTGTCCTGATCGTCCGCGCGTGCCGTCAACTCGGCAAGTTCGGCCTCAAGAGCAGGTCTGTCCGCTGCATCGAGCGCCGCTTCCGCGCCCTGAGCACCCGTCGCGCGGGGTGTCTCGACAATATCCTGCTCCGCCTGCCGTGCCTGTTCGACGAGATCGGCGCGGCGAGCGATATCGGACAGCTTTTGCGCCACCTCATCCAGAGAGGTGACCTGGAAGAATGCTGTCATCCGATCCGTCTGTTCATCATGAACCGCGGTCGCCTCGGCGAGCTCGCGCTGCCGCGCCCTCGCGTCTTCAAGCCGCTTCGTCAGATTCAGATGACGCTGGCGGGCCGCAGCCGCGTTTCGTACCGTCTCGCCGATACGTTGGGCCAACTCGAGAGCTGGGGCGGCACTATCGTCAATTTTCAGAAGCGTCGTCAGAGCGGTGACTTCTTCACCGAACGCTAGCTGGTCTCTCTCCATCTTCTCGATGCGGTCGATCAGCGCTGCCCGCTTCTCGATCGTCGGCGAGAGTTCGATGATCGCAGAGAGAACTTCGCGGACCGCACCGATCGCCGGCGCTTCCCCTACTTCGCCAAGCCAGCATCCGCGGCATGTCGTGGACCAGGTCTCCTCCCAAGTCCGATCGTCCGATCCTGCCTGCTCCGCCGCCCGCTCACGCGACGTGACCTCACGCCGGCGTTCGTCCACTTCGCCGCGCAGACGGCGCAGTTCGGCTTCCCGATCAAGTGTCGTTTGAGCGCTGGCAAGCATAGCGTCGAAGCTTACATCGGATGCGGGCGGCAGCCCGGCTGCGGTTATCGCAGCCGCCAGCCGCTTGGCAGCAGTTGTGCCGTCGGCGTCAGCATTGCGTATATCCCGTTCCGCGGTCCGTACTGTGGCGCTCGCCTCGAGCGCCTTCTCGCGGCGGCTGATCCACGCATCGATATCCGGCAGCGATGGCGGTTTTGCAAAATGCGAGGCGATCGGCTGCACCGCCGCCGCAATCTCGACGTCGATCGCCGCCAAGGCCGTGGCGGCGCGCTCGCTGAGCTCGACAGCACGGTCATGGTCCGCTCGTGCGAGGGCAAGCGCCTGTCCGCTCTGATGCAGCTTCGCCAACTCGGATATGTGTGAGAAACGACTCGCGTTGATGATGTCGTCCTGACGCAGCGCCGCCTCGAAGGCATCGGCAGAGTCAGCGTCCAGCAGGCGCCGATGTGCCGACCAGGTTTGCTCACGCCGCGACCGTATGTCGGCAGCTTCGTGATCGGAGACGATGCCGGTCGTAGAAGCGAAGCTCGCCTCTTCAGCTTCACAGTGCCGGACCAGCGTCGTGAGCCGTTCGACCTCGGCCTGGTGACGCAGTACTGCGACCTCCGCCTCGCCTCGCGCTGCCTTCCAACGCTGCAAGGCCTCGGCACTGGGACATTGCATGGCGGCAAGCTCATCGACGGTGCCATGCCGTGGTCCCAGAGTGGCAAGTCGGTCAGTCAGCAGATCGAGCGCGGCCTCTCGGGCACGCTCTGCAAGCCGACGCCGAATATGGTGGTCGGCGGAGCGTATCGCCTCGACCACGACGGCCAGCTCGGCCAAAGCGCGATCCCGTTCGGCACGGAGCTGAGGATCCGCCTCGCCCTCCGGCAGCCTCGATGTCGCCTCATCGAGTCGCTGACGCGCTTCGGCCAATTCTCGCGCGGCGTTGCGCGTCGCGCCTTCGATGCCCGAGCGAGATTCGATCAGATCGCGCAAACGGCCGATGGTCGCCGCTGGCAGCACGAGGCGTTTGGGATCAGGTTCATCGGATCGCTCGATCCGCTGCAGGATCCCGGAGATCGCGAGATCGAGCTGACGCAATTGCAAACGCCGCTCGGGAATATCCTTGTCGGCAGTCACGTGGCGCGCACGCGAATCGGCTAGTCGCTCAACGCGCTCCTCGAGACGCAATGCGGCCTCGTCAACGACGACCTCGGCCAGCTCGACCGCGAGCTGATCGATCTGCTCAGCGATCGCTCTGGTTTTGACGCCGAGCTCGATCTCTTGCTTTCGAAGCTGGGGCAGTTCCCCGGCCCATGCCGGCGGGTCCGCGGGGACATCAGCCAGCGGCGCAAGGCGCTCGTGGATGCCACGCAAGGCGGAGAGACGCGGCAACGCCGTAAGATAGCGCTGGATTTCATCACTGCGTCGATGGATACGCCCGCGTTCCTCGACCGCCTCATCATATTGCACGGACGCCCGGTCGCGCGTGTCGATGAGCCGGGCGTGATCGGATGCGAGAGTGTCGAATTGCTCGCGCTCCGCCTTGAGTTCTGCCAGCCGCGCTTTCAGATCAGCGAGCGCTCCCGTGCGAGCGCGATACTTGTAAAAGCCGTCCGCTTCCCCCTTCAGACCAACGAGCTTGTCGCTGAGATGCGAGAGGCCCGCACTTGCCGAAAACAGCAACTGTCCGAGATCACCCCTACTCGCCAGAATGCTCTCGCCGCCTTTTTCGAGCGTCTCATCATCGAGCGAGAACATGGTGCGGTACGCATCGCGCTCGATGCCGCCGAGCTCAGCCCGGATTGCGGCCTCGGGTAGGGTGCGATCGTCTCCGTCGAGGAGGCTGTTCTGTGGCCGTTTGATCCGCGCGAACTCCCGCGTATCGCCAGCGAGGTCCAACGCGGCGCCGATCCGCATCGTGGGATACGGATGAATGAAGTCGAACGGGCTCTGCGAACCAATTCCGAACAACAGGTCGAGAAAGGCCGCGAGTGCGGTCGACTTGCCGGCTTCATTCGGTCCATAGATGACGTGCAGGTCAGGCTGACCTTCCGTCCGCTCACCGAAATCGATGCTTCGGTCGGTGAACTTGCCGTATCGAGTAAGGTCGAGGCGACGCAAGCGCATGACTTAAGTCTCCTCGCCGGCAGCCTCAAGACGTGCCATGACGCCCTCGGCGCCTTCGCGCGCGAGGCGAGCCATCACCTCCTTGGAAGAGGCTTCGTCCGATCCGAAGATGTCACGACACTCTTGCGGAAGCTGAGCCCTGATTTCTTCGGCGACGCCCATCAGTTGGCTTCGAAACGCCTCCGATCCAAAGACATCGTCTTCGATCAGGCGATGGAGCTCCCTGATCGGGTCCCCCGACGGCTGGCCCTGCTGCTCGGCCGGCCGGCAGGCGATTTCGAGTTGCTCGATCCAGCATCCCCCGATGACAGAGCCCCTGTCGTCGGCCTCTGTCTTCAGCAAGTCCGCGTCGCGCCGGATGCGCCAGGCTAACGACGTCGCGCCCGTTATGCGCACGCGAGCGACCAAATGCTCGGACCGCACAGCGTCGCGCTCCTTTTCGAGCGCCTGGGTCACTGCCGCGACGAGGTCGCGCCAGTCTTCCAAGCCGCTCGCGTCGACCGATATCCGCTCGAACTGAGCCACGCTGGTGATCCGTTCCTCGATGTGAATTGAGCGATCGTTGGCGATGGTGACGAGCGTCACCGATTTGGGGCCGGCTTCATTGATGTCGCGGCCTTGCGGTATGCCGGGCATCACGATCGCGCATCCGCCCTCGATAGCCGAGCGTTTGTGAACATGGCCGAGGGCCCAATAGTGGAAACCGCTCGCCTGGAGATCGGCAACGCTGCACGGCGCATAGAGATCGTGTCCCGGAGCTCCTGCAAGGCTCGTGTGCAGGAGGCCAATATTGACCGCGCCATCGACCGTGGGGCGAAATCGTCCGAGGAGGCTCTCCGGGGCGTGCGGCTGCGCGAAGCTCAGGCCGTGGACGACAACAGGAACATGGCCCGGCGCGCGATTAATATCGATTGCCTCCGCTCGCCCGCCGAAGACTTTCACGGAATCCGGCAGTACCAATTCCTTGGTGATCTTTGACAGCGCGTCGTGGTTGCCGCGGATGATGAAGACTCGAATGCCAGCTTGGCTGAGCCGCCGGAGCTGTTCGGCGAGGAAACGCGCCGTCTTCATCGAGGTCTGATCGCCGTCGTAGAGATCTCCGGCGATCAGGAGCGCGTCGACCTGCTCGTCCAGGCAAACGTCGATCACCCGGACGAAGGCGCGCCGGGTGGCGTTGCCGATCAGCTCCGCCAGGTCGGGATGGCGCAGCGCAAGCGAGCGCAGGGGTGAGTCAAGATGAATATCCGCAGCATGGACAAAGCGATACGTCACCGTCTCCCCCTATTTACGTCCCCTGCGCGTCCGCCGGACCTTACGCGCTGGGCAATCAGCGTGATATTGAAATAGCTCAACGGAGCCGGATTTCCCGCAAGAATCACGCGAATAACTTGTTATCTCTCCGGGGGGATGGTGATGACTGCAGAGCCGATCGACGACGTCTTGGACTGGGCCAAGAAGCTCTCATCCTGGAAACAGGACGCGCTGCGGCGGCTCGCAATCAGCAATGACCTCACGGACACGGACCTTGGCGAGTTGCTCGCCATGGTCAAGACCGCCGCGGGCTTCAGCCTTGCGAGCGCACCCCCTGGCGCCGTCCCGTTCGCTAAGGCCCATTTCGGAGGCGGGAAGCATCAGCCCATCATCCTCAAAGGAATCGCCAACGTCGAAAATATCAACCGTCTGGTTCCGAAGGCTGGCCTCACCTTTTGCCCGAAGGCCTTGACGATCGTGTATGGCCGAAATGGAAGTGGCAAGAGCGGCTTCGTGCGAATCCTCAGGACGGCTTGCCGCACGCGCGTCGAGAACCCGGCCAAGCTCAAGGTCTTGGCCGATGTGTATGGGGCGTCCGCAGGACCGCAGACTGCCGAGATCGTCATCGACGCCGGGGCCGGCGACACGCCGATTTCCTGGTCTCCCGGGAAAGCCGCATCGCCGCAGCTCATGCAGGTGGCTGTCTTCGACACCGCCTCCGCGCAGCTTTATGTCGACGGCGGAAATCAAATCCGCTTTCTCCCCTTCGGGCTCGCCCTGCCCCATCGGCTCAATGCGATCTGTATCGGCTTGAAGGACACGCTGGAAGCGGAACGGGCGACCGAGGTCGGCAACAAGGTCAGCCTAACGACGATCGCCTTCGCTCCTGTACGCGATACAGGAGCCCAACGGTTCGATAAGGCGCTGAGCAAGTCCACCACAAACGCCCAGATCGACGTAGCGACCGCATTCGGTGAGACCGATCAGGAGCGTCTGGATGGAATCACCGCCGCGCTGTCTGCCAGCGCCGCGGCGGCCGCCGACGTTACGGCGTTTGCCCGATGGGCTGAGACCCTGGTGACCGAATGCACCGCAGTGGTAGCTGCGTTTATGGACGAGCCGTTGCAGAAACTCACCGGCCTGCGCGAGGCCGCGACAGCAGCGCGGGAAGCCGCCACGGTCGCGGCGGGCGCATTGTTCACCGACGACCCGCTGCCGGGTGTCGGGAGCGACACCTGGCGGGCGCTTTGGGCCGCGGCCCGGGATTACTCGCTGAAGGAGGCCTATGTAGGCAAGCCATTTCCTGTGGTGGCGACGGATGCGGAGCCCGCCGCTTGCGTGCTGTGTCAGCAGCCGCTTCTGCCCGATGGCGTGAGCCGTATGCACCGCTTTCAGAAATATATGGACGACACCCTGGATGCGGCGGCCACGAAGGCTGAGCAGGCGGTAGCCGATGCGCTCGGAAAGCTGCACGAGCTCGTCTGCCTTCGGGCGACCGACTTCGCTGATCGGCTCGAGCAGGTGCGAAAGCGCGATGCCGGGTTGGCCGACCTGCTCACGAGCTTTCAGTCGGCAGCGGTTAAGCGCCGGGAGCAGGCGATTGCACGCCTTCGCGGCGAGCCGCACGAGCCCGCCCCTGCCATCGTGGTGCCGATCGATGAGGTGCAGGCGTTTGCTGTCAAGCTGAAGGCGGAAAAGGATGGGCTGGCGCAGGCGGGCAACGCCGAGGAGCGGGCCAAGCTCACGACCGAGAAGGCCGAGCTCGAAGATCGGAAGACGCTATCGGCCAACAAGGGGAAGCTTGTCACCCGGCCCGATCTGCTCGTCGTCGACGATGCGTACGGCAAGGCTCTTACGGACGTCCAGACTCGTGGCATCACCCAGCGCGCGAACGAGCTGCTCGATACGCATCTGACGACGGCCGTGGTGACGAAGTTCGATACGGAGCGCACGCGCTTCGACATCATGCATCTGAATGTCGGGCTCGCGCGCAAGAGCGGCCAGACCAAGGCGGAATTCGAGGTCAACCCGAACACCAAGCTGACCAAGGTGACGTCGGAGATCCTCAGCGAAGGCGAGCAGCGCGCCTTGGCGTTGGCCGGCTTCCTGACTGAGGTCGCCCTCACCGACGGGTCGGGTGCGATCATCATCGACGATCCGGTGTCCTCACTCGACCGCGATCGCAGCGTCAAGGTGGCGGAGCGAATCGCCGAGGAGGCGTTGAAGCGACAGGTTATCGTATTCACCCACGACATAGTCTTCTTCAATGAACTCTGCCGCACCGCCGACGCTCAGGGGATCGAGCCGGTCACGGTCGCGCTTTTCAGCGACAAGAGCGCCGCCGGCAAAATCGATACTGCAGGCATGCCGTGGAAGGGCCTGAATGTCGCCAAGCGCATCGGCCGGATCAAGAACGACTCTGCCCAACTGTCGAAGCTGCATACGACCAGCCCGGCCGATTACGAAGTCGCGGTGAAGAACCTATATGGCCGGCTTCGCGACACCTACGAGCGCGTTGTCGAGGAGATCATCTTCCGGGATATCGTGCGGCGCGGCACCGATGTCATCCAAACACAGTTGCTGCGCTATGTTCGTCTCTCCGATGCGCTCGCCATCCGCTTCCACGAGGGCATGACGCGCGCGAATACGCACAGCCATGACAACCCGGCGGCCGACACCGTGCCCGTGCCCACGCCCGATGAGTTCGCGAGCGATATCGCGGACCTTGAGCTTCTGATCGCCAGTCTCAAGGCAGACAGTGACGCTGCCGAGATAGCTCGTCCGCAGATGAAGCCCAAGAAATGAAGAGCAGGACATCGCGTGTCGCGGGCGGCGGGCGAGCTATTCCGGATCACACGACGCGAACGAACGGAACCCGTCAAGCGTCTGTCGGTCCTCATCAGGCCAGAAGACCTTGGCACATGACCGTCAGCGGAACGACGGCGCGCGGCCGGCATTTGAACTCCGATTTTGAGTTGGTGATAGCCTTCATCAAGCTCTCGGCCTCCCGCGTATTGCGCACGAACGCGGCCTGAACTGTTGAGGGAAGCTTGAAGTCACCTTTGCAGCGCCACTCTCGTTCGTGCAGCCAACTGATCCAGCCCTTCTTGCTTACCTCGAGACGAACAACACGCCAGAGTTCGCTGTGGGGGACTTTCAGCTCCCTGGTTTCGGCATCCGAGAGATAGAGGACCGGACGGCAGCCCTCGCCATAGGCGTACCGCTTCGTGACTGCGATTCCGTATGGTTCGTAGCGTGGAGATTGCGGATCGGAATTCTCCGGTGTGAGGACGTATTTGAGCGAGGCGAAGGGCACGTCCATGAAGCAAGCTGCCTTGCTCGGCCCCTTGATGAATCCCTTCTTGGAGCTACTGCCCCAGATTTTGCCTGTCTTCAGAATGCTGACCAGGTTGTCGTAGGCGGAGAATTCGTCTTCAGGCTTTGTGTTCTTGGTCAAATGAAGAAGATACGGCGTCAGGTCAGGCCGCGCATTGAATGGCAATTCGTCGAAAGCAGGAAGCGGCATGGCGGCGATCTTCTCTTCGAAATGGTGGCGCAAACGGTCACCCATGTTTGCACTTTACGGTGGAGAGCGTTGATCGTCGCAGCAATCTCGGCCGGGTCATTCCTTTGCCTCGTCGATAGCAAGCAATCGCCGCGCCTCTGCGAGCAACCAATCTGCGTGGTCGTCACCTTCCTCCAGCTCCCAGCCTTTTGCCTTGGCGATTTCATAACCGACGATCTCTCGAGCCTTTCGAGACGACCAGCCCATGATCTTCGTCATCTGCTTGATATCGGCAAGAACTTCAAAGGCGCGGGTGCGATGGTCCGCGAAGTCGTCGATCGCCTCCATCAGTGGTGCGTTGGCGACTGCGATCGCCGCGGCTCGCTCGAAATCGATCTCATGGGGCGAATGCGGTACGGCACCTTCGACGAGTTCGCGCAGGTTATCGAGCGTCAGACTTTGCTCGGGGGGGCCGGCCCGGCGCCGTTGAAGCTCGGCGCTCCCGTTGCGGCAGTCAGGACAGATGAGACCGCTTCGGTACGAGCCGATAATGATCTGGCTCGCCGCATCGAGGCGCCGTCTTGCTAGACTCTCTTCGTCGTCCTCGGGAACGTATTCGACAACTCGGTGAATACGAGCGGTCCATTTTCCGCGGTTCGATTTTCGGCAGATCTCGCGCTTCGATCGACCGCAGCAGGGGCACAGCCAATCCGGCCCCGCGTCGTTCCATCTCTTTGTTTCGCCCTGAGCGGCTTCGACAGCAGCGAACTCGCTGTCGGATGGCGGGCGGACGACGGCCTTGCGCTTCGGCTTTAGGGACTGACCAGCACTGTCATTGCAAACGGATCGCGCCTCGATAAGCGCGCCCAAGCGATGCCGATAGCCGGGAGGGACGGCGGCCGCGAACAGCCGGTAGACGACGTCGCGTTCCTGAATGGGACCGAGAAGCCGCTGGCCAGGGGCGACCTCGCGGCGATGCCGTCCGCTTGCGATGCGCTGCGCCATGCGCGTGGCGAAGTCGATACGATCGGCAAAGTCGTCCTTCGCCGCCAGCCAGGCAGTCCGGGCTTTCTCGACGTCGATTTCGTGCGTGCGGTTTTCGGCGACCGTAATGAAGCTCGCGATTTCGGAAGGCGCAAAAGTGAAGTTTGCGTCTATCTCCCCCGTGAGTTCGAGTTTTGCGCGCCCTTCCGCTAGGTTGCAGTCGATGCAGATTTGCGTCGACTCGAAGCGCTCGATCAAAGGCATAAGGGCATCCTTCGCGCGACTGACTTGGATGTTGATGTCTCGCTCCCCACTTCGTGGATTGCGCTCGCGGAAGATCCGCTTGGCGAGATCGCCGATATGATCGTGATGGTATTCCAGGCGGCAGAGTAGAACGCCGCCGGAACTTATCCGCGCGATCTGCAGCTTCTCGCGCTGGCAGCAAGGACAGCTCCATAGCGTCCAAGTCGATGCCCACCCGCTGTTCAAGTCCAGTTTCGTTGTCCCGAACCTCTCCAGCAATGCTCGCGTCTGGGCGCTCCATCGTCCGTCGCGCATATGCGCGACCTCGGCGAGCTCATCATCGGCGAGGGCCTCTATGTTTGGAATCCGGATGACAGCTTCGATCTCCGCTTTTCCGCCTAACGCCATGGCTCTTCATCCTCCGATGGGGGGACCAGAGCTCCATCGTGTTCCGGATTACCTTCCTTTAAACGGGCGTTGGGGCATCCCCCCGCCAGTAGCTTGTCTTTGCTGAGCAGACCGGCGTCCTCGAGCATCTCCATGTCCGGTAGGTCGCGCAACGTGTTGAAGCCGAAGTGCGACAGGAAGCCGTTGGTGGTCACATAAGTGTAGGGCGCGCCAGGCTGCGGTGCGCGCGGGCCGGACGCAATGAACCCAAGACCGCGCAGGTGGCCGATCAGATCGCGGCTGACCTCCTTGCCGAAGAACTGGCCGAGCTCGCCGCGGGTGATCGGCTGGTAATAGGCGATACACATCAGGATCAGGTTCTCGTGCTGGGAGAGCGGGCGGACCTGATCGCCCAGCCCGGTCGCGGTCCGGATCGCCGTGGCGAACACCTTGCGGGTGCGGTGCTGCCAGCCGCCGGCGACGGCGACCAACTCATAGGGACGGCCGCGCAGCTCGTCGCGGATATCGTCGATGATGACGTCAATGTTGCAGTCGCGGCCGACGACGCGGGCCAGCGCCTCGCGCGTCACCGGCTCGGGCGATGCGAAGATCACGGCTTCGACCCGGCCCATCCATTCGCGCCAGCGCAGCTCCGGCGGCAGGTCCGCCAGTTCAGTATCGAGCTCCTCCTTGGTTCGCGCGCGCCGGGCCATGCTCAGAGCCCGTACAGTCGGAAGGTGGGGCGGCCGGTCAGCTCGCGCACAACCCCGAGCGAGACCACGCGCTCGAACAGCCGGCGCGTGCTGCGATCGCTCGCCGTTCCGCCGGCGCCGGCGGCTTGGGCGTCCTCTGTCAGCAGGATCTGCACCATACGATCGGCGTCCTTGCCGCGCAGCTTCGGCGCGACTGCCAGAAGGCGATCGGCTCGCCGCGCCAGGTCGGCATAAAGGTCGGCCGCCGCGGCCGCGCCCCGCGCATAGGCGAGATTGCAGGCGACGAGCCACGGGCTGGCTCCGTCGGCATGCGCCGCGGCGTGGCGCAGATCGCCGCGCTTGATGTGCGCCGCGAGCATCGGCGCCGGCGCCGGCCAGTTCATGCGCGCGGCCAGAACGGCGTCGGCCAGCCAGAGCGCCAGCGGTCGGCTGTCCGGCCGGAGCCGCAGACTGGTCGCGGCGACGGCGGCCGCGGCGCGGACCGCACTGCCCTCCCCTTTCAGGTGATCGACTGCGAAGGCGATCGCATCCTTGAGCGCATCGTCATCGTGCAGGGCGAGCATCGCCGCGAGCCTGCTCGGCCAGTCCCCGGTCTGCAGGGCGTCGCGCTCGCCGAGCCGGCGCCAGGCGCGCAGCCAGCGCCCGGCCGGTCCCGGATCGTCGCCGTCGCGGCGCAGATACCAGTGATCGCGCAACGTCGCCTCATCCTCCGTGCGCCCTTCCTGCTGCGCGATCGCCGCAGCGCAGGCGAGCGCCAGCCGCTGGCGCAGGAGCCCCCCGAGCGGGTGCTCATGCCGCGCGATCGGATGCAGTATCGCCAGCGCCGCGCCGGCGAGAAAACCCGCGTCGTCAGCGGCTTCGCCCGACCCGTGCCGCCGCGCCCAGGCGGGCGCCGGCGCGAAGGTCGGGGGGGTTTGGGGTAGGATCCGCGCGCGTGGGGCCATGCCGCAGCATGATTCAGCGCGGCGCTTATGGCAACGAAATTCGCACCAAACCGCCGCGCCTGTCGATAAATAACTACGTCCGATAATGTTGCATTATCGGACGTTTCCTTCATTATAGTGCAAATGAGCCCTGACGCCCCGAGCGAGCCCGCGTTCGACCCCCAGGACTGCTCCGCTGCGCCTGAGAGCCCGGCGCCGGGTGTCGCTTCCGCGACCGGAGAGAAGCCGGCCCAAGCGCAGGGCGGCCTCCCCTCCCCTCTCCCGGACGCTACGCCGGGCCTGCCGCGGCATCTCGAGCAGCTCGCCGACCGGGCGCGCGACTACATCAAGGCGTCCAGCGCCGAGAACACCCGCCGCGCCTATGGGGCGGACTGGCGGCATTACACTGCCTGGTGCCGCCGGCAGGCTCTCGATCCCCTCCCCCTGGACGTCCAGACCATCGGGCTCTACATCACCGCCTGCGCGGCCGGGAAGGCCGGCCCGAAGCCAGACGCCGTGTCGACGATCGAGCGGCGGCTGTGGGCGCTGAGCGGGCAGTCCCGCCAGCGGGCCCTCGCCTTCGATCGCCAGGCCCGCCATGTCGCGACCGTTCTGGCCGGCATCCGGCGCACCCACGGCCGGCCGCCGGTCAAGAAGGAGGCCGTGCTCCCGGAGGACGTGATCGCCATGCTCGAGACGTTCGATCGCGGCGCCCTGCGGGGCCTGCGCGATCGCGCTATGCTTCTGATCGGCTTTGCCGGCGGGCTGCGGCGCTCCGAGGGGGTCGGCCTCGATGTGGGTGCCGAGCAGACCGAAGACGGCAGCGGCTGGATCGAGATCCTCAAGGACGGCATCGTCGTCACCCTGCGCGGTAAGACCGGCTGGCGCGAGGTCGAGATCGGCCGCGGCTCGTCCGACGCCACCTGCCCCGTCGTCGGCTTGCAGACCTGGCTCAAGCTGGCCCGGATCGGCCACGGGCCGTTGTTTCGTCGCGTGCGCGGCAACGGCAAGGATGTCGGCCCGGACCGGCTGACCGACAAGCAGGTGGCGCGGCTGGTCAAGGCCGCCGCCCTCGCCGCCGGCGTGCGCGCCGATCTGCCCGAAGGCGACCGGAAGGGGAAGTTCGCCGGACATTCGCTGCGCGCCGGCCTCGCCTCCTCGGCCGAGGTCGACGAACGCTACGTCCAGAAGCAGCTCGGCCATGCCAGCGCCGAGCAGACGCGCGGCTATCAGCGCCGCCGCGACCGCTTCCGCGTCAACCTGACCAAGGCCGCCGGCCTCTGAGGCTGGCTTCAATTCATCCTCCATTTCCGGCAGAACCCAGCGAACACACGCTCGATGTTCGGGGCCGTCAGGTCAATGCTTTTCTCCGTCGCCCAGCGCCTGAACGCATTGGCGACGCTGTCGACGTCCGGAGTCGGTTTTGGCGCATGCTCGCGAACAATCGCCGCCCACGGGCCGTAACTAATCGAGCCGTGCGCCGGGAAGGTCTCCGTGACGATCGCTGCCGGTGCATGTGCCGCGGTTTCTGGTTCGCCGGCCTTTGCGAGGGCGAACAGCGAGCGGCTGAGATGCAGTTCGCCGTCCCTGCCTCGCTGGACGAGCCGCCGCAAATAGGCGCCCGGTTTGGCCACGGCGCCGGTGTTCGAACGTTGAACCGTGATCGCGAGCGCTGAAGCGGCAAGATCAGGCCCGAGGATCGCCTGAGCCTCCTGCAAGACCTGCGGGTTGATGCCAGCGGCGGCGCAGAGCACGTGGCCGGACGCCCGGAATGCCCGCCAATTGGCGAAGGCGTCTGGCGCATAGTCGCGAACAGCCGGACAGGCGGCCTGCACCAGCGGCAGCGAGATCATCTGGGCGTCGTCTTTGAGCATGTCGGCCGCCGATCTCGACGGTTGCGGGGCCGCGGCGACTTCGTCCGATTTTTTTTCGGTTGTATGGCCGAAGGCCGTTAAAGGACTGAGTTGTCGCGCGTTAGCGCGACTCGATTCATGCTTACCAGATTCAGAATCTGAAGGTTCGGCTGTAGTTTGTACGGGCCGAAATTTCGATACCGTGGCATCGAAATTTCTATCCTCGAATCCTTTGCCATAGAGGCTCTCAACCTCCTCACGCAGCACGTCCAGCGCCTCGACTTGCGTCCGCAAGTCATCGAGATCAACCGCGCGATGCTCCCGCAGAACATCGAGCCGGGCCTGGAGCTGGCCCCACGGTCCGGCAAGGCGCTGCTCGACGGCGCTGATGATCAGCGACTGGATCTCCTTGCGCAGGACCGTGCGCCGATACGACAGGCGCCGCCGTTCGCGAGCCTCATAGTCCGCGGCCTCTGCCAGGTCGTGCAGCTCTGCGAACCGTGTCGCGATCGGCGACAGGTCGATGCCGTAGGCCTCCACGATGTTGCCCTCGGCGTCGCGGCGGCCGCGGCGCTGATAAGTCGGATGGTCGCTGTAGGAGACTAGGCCGGCCTCCACGAGGCCTTTCAGGTGGTGCTTCATGGTGGAGACACTGAGACCCAGGCTCCGCGCCAGGCGGGCATTGGACGGCCAGATGATGGGGGGCTGGCCGGGCGTGCGCCAGTCAGCCGGCTTCGACGCCCCGAAGAGCTGGTCGATCAGGGCGAGTTTGGCGGCTTTCAGTCCCATTGCGGCCGCCGCGCGCTTGGCGACCTGAAGCGCGGCCGTGCGCGTCACGGCGGGCACCTTTCCCTCCCGGTAGGTGCGCGCGAATTTTTCCGCGCTAAGGGTCTCTGGCGAGGATCTGCGGAGGCCGGCTGCATGCGCGTTCATGCCAACCTCCCTTGGTTTGGCCAGCGGAGGTCGTCGCGACGATAAGAGGTCGCATTGGTTGTATGGGCGAGCTTCATCGCCCGCCGTCCAAGGGACGTCGTCAGGGGTGCTTTCAGCATGCCGTTGCCATTTTAAGCGTCAGGCAAAGCGGAAACGCTCACTCAAGCGGGGCTTGCGCGTTGACAAGTGATTCGGAGAGGCCTATTGGTTTCTTCGCCAAAAGATATCCAAAGGCTCTCGGGTGGTTCGCCGCTTGGGGGCCTTTCTTTTTTGCCTTGTGGTCGCTTACCTCTCTTGTTCGTTGCATTCAGGGTTGCGGCCCAGGATTGCCTCTGGACCGGCACCGCACCGGACAAAAAACCCTGTCAGGTGACAGGGTTTTTCGGTTCGGCAGGGTGTTCGCTGGCGCCGTCGCCGGCCTCGAACCGCTCCATCAAAGCCGGTAGTTCGGCCCGCAAGAATTCCGCAAATGCCTGGGCGCGCGTCTTGTCGACAACGAGCCTCACCTCCGCAGTGGTGAAGACCGCCTTGCCGACCGTCCGGCCCCCGGCCGCTTCGAGCGCCATTTCCTCCGCTTGTGACCGCTCCGACCCACCTGAGAGCGCGGCGAAAGCTCGCGCGAACCGCTGGTCCGATGAGCTCCCGGAAATCCTGTCAGCTGACAGGGTTTTGCGGATGATCGCTGGGGCCGTGGATTCCGCTGCGGTGAATGCCTTGGCCAGCGAGCCCCAGCGCGGGCGCCCGACTTTTGGCGCACGGCCAATGAGCTTGATGACGTCGCCCGGGATTGCCCGGCAGACCGCGCGCATCCGCGCCAGTTCGGCGTCATCAATTCCCAGCGCGGCGTAGATATCGCGCGGCTTGATGCCCGCGTCATCCATCGTTTGCGCGAACAGAGCGCGCTCGATCCACGACAAGTCCTGGCGCTGCCCGTTCTCGATCCCCTGCGACACCACCAGATCACGGTCCGACATCTCAACGATCAGCGCCTTGACCGGCTGCGCGAGCTCTCTGGCCGCGCGCACGCGCCGACGCCCATAGATCACCTGGAAACGACCCTCCGCCGAGGGATGGCGCCGGACCTGCACCGGCACCTTCTGGCCCTCGTCGGCAATACTCTGCTTGAAGCCCTCGAAAGCCTCCGTCTCGTCGTCGGGGAGCCGGTCCTCGAACGGCGAGGGGTCGATGAGGTTCGGATCGATGTCGAGCGTCCCGCCGGAACCAGATGCAACCATATCCTGAAGTCGGTCGCGCTCGTCCTTAAGCTGCTGGATCGACCGCCCGGCGGCGCCGATGACACCGGCGCCGACGCGGGTTGGCCGGGCCGGGGACGGCGGTGACGCAGCGGTCGGGGTCGCGGCCTCGCTAGAGAGAAACTTGCTGAAGTTTCCGACGATCGACTTGCTCGGGCCCTTGGTCATGGTCGCCCCCAACTCGTCGTGATCAGTTCGAGGATCGCGGCGTTCACCTCGTCCATTGCGTCACGCGCGCGTCGATAGGTCTCCCGCCGGATGGCCCCAGGCTCGACTTCGTAGAGGCTTTGCTTGGCGAGACCGGCAGCCTCGATCGCAGTGCTGGCAATTGCGGTTGGCACAAGCACGTCGCTGCCGAACAGATGCCGGAGCAACGTCACCATGCCTGTTTGCGGCTTATCGATCGGATCGTGTCGCGTGAGCAGGTAGTAAAAAAAATCCTGCGCCAGCGTCGCGCCCGCTTTGTTGATCTCGTCGGTGAGGTCGCTCATCATGAGCAGAAACTGGCTCATCGACGCCACGTCCAGCATCGCCGGATGCACGGTCACGATCATGCCAGTGGCAGCGTAGATGGCACCGAGCGTCAGGAAGCCGAGCGACGGCGGCGTATCGAGAACGATGACGTCGTAGTCCGCCTCAACTTGATGGAGCACTTCGCGAAGTCGCTCGAAGAACACGCCGCCCGCGCCGGACTGACGCGTCGCCAGGATGCGCGGTGTGTCGTGCTCGTACTCCATGACCTCAAGGTTGCCTGGAATAAGGTGGAGACCCTCGAAGTACGTTTCGCGAATGACCTCCTTGAGCGAACGACGATCGTCGTCGTAGCGCAGCGCGGCATAGATCGTTTCATTCGGCCCGATGTCGATTTCCGGCTGAGCACCGAACATTGCTGACAACGACGCCTGCGGATCGAGGTCGACGGCCAGCACGCGATAGCCTTGGAGCGCGAGATACTGCGATAGATGCACAGCGGTCGTGGTCTTGGCGCTGCCGCCTTTGAAGTTGGCGATCGCGACGATCTGCAGGTGCTCATTTGCACGCCGATGGGGCAGGAAGCGGAGAGCGTCGGCCGGTCGCTCCGCCGCCATCGTCGCCCGCAGCTCGTTGATCTGTCGGAGCGTATAGACGCGATGATTGTTCTTCTCCTGGCGGTCCGGGACGGGACCACGGCCTGCCTGAGACAACAGCTTCAGCGTCGACTCAGGTATGGAAGTGAGCTTGGACACCTCGTGCGTCAGGAATGGGCGCAGCTTTTTTCGCGCCTCCGGCGGATACATGGTCGCGCGCATGGTCTGAAGCTGCGAGGACAAGACATGCGCGTGGTGGCGAATCTTGCTGCCCGCGTCGTCGGGCCGAGCGGTTTCCAGTGCGGTCTGGGTCATCTGCGCGGTTCGCCCTTTTTGGCGGCTTGATGCCATTTTGTCGGCTTCAACCCGCCAACGTAGGCCACGATTCTCCGCAACCGTCCAGAGAAATGAGGTTAACGAAACCTTAACGGCACAGGGTCGCGTCGGCGTTTCCACGCATCGCAATCACCGCAATCATACGTCGTTTCAAACACTTGGACTCGACGCGCCTTGCTAGACACACGCGCCCATACATCTGTCGGATTCGACGGGTTGGTGACCTTGCATCCCGCGGCGCGCACCCCATGTCGGACCTCGTTCGACGATCACTCCCGCGACTCAGTTCACCGCCGCCTGTCGGATTCGACGGTCTGACACGCCGAAACCCGCGTGTTCGTCTCGCTGCCTGCAACCAAAACGGCGGGAGGCGAGATGCGGGCGATTGCGGTGAGGCCAGAAGACCGGGGGACGTTCGGCGATCTGATCGCCGACATGCACCGCCTGAGGGCGAGGGTGTTCGGCGGACGGCTGGGTTGGGACGTGGAGATCGAGGACGGGGTGGATACCGGTGGTTTCGATCGACTGAACCCGGTTTACATCCTCGCGGTCGCCGAGCGGGGGCCGGTGCTGGGGTGCGCCCGGCTCCTGCCGGCGACCGGGCCGACCATGCTGGCCGACGCCTTCCCGCAGCTCCTGGCCGGCGGGCGGCTCGAAGCCCATCCCCGGATGATCGAAAGCTCGCGCTTCTGTGTCGACACCGGCGCCGTCGAGGCAGTGACGGCGCGCGGCCTGCACCGCGCCACGCTGACGTTGTTCGCGGCAATCATCGAATGGTCGATGGGGGCGGGCTACCGGGAGATCGTTACCGCGACCGATGTGCGGTTTGAGCGGCTGCTGAACCGGGCGCGCTGGCCGATGCGGCGCCTCGGCGAGCCCCATGTGATCGGCGAGACGCTGAGCATCGCCGGCGCGCTGCCGGCCGATGATGCCAGCTTCGCGACCGTGCGACCGCCGGGCTACCGATCCGACCTTGGGGGCCTCCGCCGGTCGGCGGCGTAGAGGGAGGCGTTCCGTGCAACTGCGCTCCCATCCGCGCCTCGTCCGTAAGCTGCAGGAGGCGCTGGGCGACACGATCTGCACGGCGCTCGACGATCCGAGCGTCGTCGAAGTGATGTGCAATCCTGATGGCCACCTGTTCGTCGAGCGGCTGGGGCAGGGGATCGCCCGCGTCGGCCAGATGAGCAACGCCGCGGCCGAGATCATCATCGGCAGTGTCGCGCATGCCCTCAACTCTGAGGTCGACGACGAACGTCCGATCGTGTCCGGCGAGCTGCCGATCGGCGCTCACCGCTTCGAAGGACTGTTGCCTCCGGTCGTGTCCGGACCGGCCTTTGCGATCCGCCGGCGCGCCTCGCAAGTGATCCCGCTCACCGCTTACGTGCGCGACCGGATCATGACGGAGCCGCAGGCCCGCATGATCCGCAACGCCGTGACGTCACGGATGAACATTGTCATCTCCGGCGGCACCGGCTCCGGCAAGACGACGCTCACCAACGCGGTCATCGCTGAGATGGTCGCCTCCGCGCCCGACCATCGCATCGTCATCCTCGAGGACACGGCCGAGCTGCAATGCGTCGCCGACAATGCGGTCGCCCTGCATACGACCGACACCATCGACATGGGCCGCCTGTTGAAGTCGACGATGCGGCTGCGACCGGATCGCATCGTCGTCGGCGAGGTCCGCGATGGTGCCGCGCTCACCCTTCTGAAAGCGTGGAACACCGGCCACCCGGGCGGCATCACGACGATCCACGCGAATTCAGCGCAATCGGCGCTCACGCGCCTCGAGCAGCTCACGGCGGAAGCGAGCCAACAACCGATGCAGGCGGTCATCGGCGAAGCTGTCGACCTCATCGTCTCGATCGAGAAGACCGCGCGCGGCCGCGTCGTGCGCGACATTCTTCATGTCGAGGGCTTCGCGCGCGGCGAATATCGAATCCAATCCTGCCGAGAGGAGGAGCAACGTGTCGCTTGAACGTCGCCTTGGGCCTGGTCTCGTCGCATGCGCCGCGTTGGTCATTGCTGCGCAACCCGCATTGGCGGGCGGGGGAGGGGGCCTGCCGTGGGAAGGTCCGCTGCAACAGATCCAGCAATCGATCACGGGCCCGGTCGCGGGCTTCATTGCGTTGGCGGCCGTCGCGGTCGCCGGCGGCATGCTGATCTTCGGCGGTGAGCTGAACGATTTCGCGCGGCGGCTCATGTACGTCGTGCTGGTCGCCGGCATCCTGCTCGGCGCAACACAGATTGTCGGCTTGTTCGGCGCATCCGGCGCATCGATCGGCACCGTCGAGGCCAGCGAGCAGGAGGAGCTGCCGCATGGCTGAGGTGTTCTCCAATCTTCATCACTCAAGAATCCATCGCGCGCTGTCACGTCCGAGTCTCTTGCTCGGCGCCGACCGCGAACTGGTGCTGATGACTGGGCTTGCCGCCGTCATTCTGATTTTCGTCGTGCTGACCTGGTTCTCGGTCTTGCTGGGACTCCTCGTGTGGAGCGGCATCGTCGGCATCTTACGCATGATGGCGAAGGCCGACCCGATGATGCGGCACGTCTATCTGCGGCACATCCGCTACCAGCCGCAGTATCGGCCGACGTCAACGCCCTGGCGCAAGTATTGAGGTCGGCGATGGTGGCGTTGCGCGACTTTCGACATACCGGCCCGTCCTTCGCGGACCTGCTGCCATATGCCGGCTTGGTCGCGCCAGGTGTCGTCCTGCTCAAGGACGGCTCGCTGATGGCGGGCTGGTACTTCGCGGGACCTGACAGCGAAAGCTCGACCGATGTGGAGCGCAACGAGGTCTCGCGGCTGATCAACGCGGTGCTCGCGCGTCTCGGCTCGGGATGGATGATTCAGGTCGAAGCCGTGCGCGTGCCGGCGCAGGCCTATCCCGCGCGCGAGGATTGCCACTTTCCCGATCCGGTGACGCGGGCGATCGACAATGAGCGCCGCCGGCGCTTCGAAGCCAACGCCGGGCACTTCGAGAGCGAGCATGCGCTGATCCTGACCTATCGGCCGTCCGAACGGCGCAAGTCGGGCTTGTCGCGCTATGTCTATTCCGATGACGAAAGCCGCTCGACGTCCTTCGCCGATAAGACGCTCGAGACCTTCCTGACGTCGATCCGCGAGGTCGAGCAGTATCTCGGCAACGTGCTGTCGATCCGGCGCATGCAGACGCAGGAGGTCGAGGACGAGGGCAGCGTGCGCCGCGCGCGCTATGACGAGCTGTTTCAGTTTGTGCGCTTCTGCATTACCGGCGAGAACCATCCGATCCGGCTTCCCGAGATTCCGATGTATCTCGATTTCGTGGTGACTGCCGAATTCCACCACGGCCTGTCGCCGATGGTCGACGATCGCTATCTCGCCGTCATCGGCATCGATGGGTTTCCGGCGGAGAGCTGGCCGGGCATCCTCAACGCGCTCGACCTCATGCCGCTGACCTACCGCTGGTCGAGCCGCTTCATGTTTCTGGACGATCAGGAGGCACGCACGCGGCTCGAGCGCACGCGCAAGAAGTGGCAGCAAAAGGTGCGGCCATTCTTCGATCAGCTCTTTCAGACGCAAAGCCGCTCGATCGATCAGGACGCCGTCTTGATGGTCGCTGAAACCGAGGACGCGATCGGCCAGGCATCGTCCGGCCTTGTGGCTTATGGATATTACACGCCGGTCGTCGTCATCTTCGACAGCGAGGCGCGGCGCCTGCGCGAGAAGGCCGAGGCGGTGCGACGCCTCATCCAGGCGGAGGGCTTCGGCGCGCGCATCGAGACCTTGAACGCGACGGAAGCCTTCCTCGGCTCGCTGCCGGGCAATTGGTACGCCAACATCCGCGAGCCGCTGATCAGCACGCGCAACCTCGCGGACTTGATCCCGCTCAACGCGGTCTGGTCCGGCAGCCCAACCGCGCCCTGTCCGTTCTATCCGCCGGCCGCGCCGCCGCTGATGCAGGTGGCCAGCGGCTCGACCCCTTTCCGGCTGAACCTCCATGTCGACGATGTCGGGCATACGTTGGTGTTCGGTCCGACGGGGTCGGGAAAATCGACGCTTCTCGCCCTGATCGCCGCGCAGTTTCGGCGCTATGCCGGCGCGCAGCTCTTCTGTTTCGACAAGGGGCGGTCGATGTTTCCGCTGACCGCGGCGGCCGGCGGCGATCACTACGACGTCGGGGCAGGGGAGGGCCTGTCGTTCTGCCCGCTCGCCGAGCTCGAGGACGATACCGATCGCGCCTGGGCGGCAGAGTGGATCGAGACCTTAGTGGCGTTGCAGGGCGTCAAGGTGACGCCGGATCATCGCAACGCCATCGCACGGCAGGTCGCGTTGATGGCGAATGCGCGGGGACGCTCGCTGTCGGACTTCGTGTCCGGCGTCCAGCTTCGTGAGATCAAGGACGCGCTGCACTCCTACACGGTCGACGGACCGATGGGCCATCTGCTCGATGCCGAGCTGGACGGCCTGTTGATGTCCGAGTTTCAGACCTTCGAGATCGAGCAGCTCATGAATATGGGCGAACGTAATCTCGTGCCGGTTCTGCTCTATCTCTTCCGCCGAATCGAGAAGCGCCTCTCCGGCGCGCCGAGCCTCATCATTCTTGATGAGGCCTGGCTGATGCTCGGCCATCCGACCTTTCGCGACAAGATTCGTGAGTGGCTCAAGGTGCTGCGCAAAGCCAATTGCGCCGTCGTGCTGGCGACGCAGTCCATTTCAGACGCGGAGCGCTCGGGCATCATCGACGTGCTCAAGGAATCCTGCCCGACCAAGATCTGCCTGCCGAACGGCGCCGCGCGCGAGACCGGCACGCGCGAGTTCTACGAGAAGCTCGGTTTCAACGAGCGCCAGATCGAGATCGTCGCGACCGCGCTCCCCAAGCGCGAATATTACGTCGTCAGCGCCGGCGTCTCTTCGACATGGCGCTCGGGCGCCTGACGCTCGCCTTTGTCGGCGCGACCGGAAAGGACGATCTCGCAAAAATCATCGAACTTCGTCAGGCGGACGGGCCCGACTGGCCCGTGCGCTGGTTGCAAGCAAGGGGAGTGGCTGATGCCGACACATTATTATCAGCGTAACCCCGCCATCATCGCGGTCTTGTCCTGCGTCATCGCGGCGACGCCCGCTGCAGCCGGTGGCGGCGGCGCGATCGGAGGCGGCGCAACCGAATGGACGCAGCTCCTCAACAATTCGGAGTTGATCGCGGTGGTCGGCAAATCGACCGAGCAGATCAACAACCAGATCACGCAGATCACGCAGCTTGCCCAGCAGATTCAGAACCAGCTCAAGATCTATGAGAACATGCTGCAGAACACCGCGCAGCTTCCGCAGCAGATCTGGGGGCAGGTCGAAAGAGACCTGAACCAGTTGCGCAACATCGTCGGCCAGGGGCAGGGCATCGCGTTCTCGATGGGCAATGCCGATGACGTCCTGAAACAGCGATTCAAGAGCTACGCCGACTTCAAGACCAACTTGCCGACCGGCTCGACCTTCTCGTCGACGTGGCAGAACTGGTCGACAACGAACCGCGACACGATCGGCTCGAGTTTGAAGGCGGCCGGGCTGACCTCGGATCAGTTCACCTCGGAAGAAACGACGATGAGCCAGCTTCGCGGCCTGTCGCAAAGCGCCGACGGTCAGATGAAGGCGCTGCAGGTGGGGCATCAGATCGCCGCGCAACAAGTGGCGCAGATGCAGAAGCTGCGCGGCTTGTTCTCGCAACAGGTGACGATGATGGGGACCTGGTTTCAATCGCAGCAGGCGAAGGATGATCTCGCGCAGGCGCGGCGCGATCAGTTCTTCACCTCCACGTCGCCGTCGACATCGGGCGGCCAGACGATGGAGCCGCGCTGGTGAGACCGCTCTACGTCGTCCTCATTATTGCAATCGTTGTCCTTGCGGGCGGAGGCGCCTGGTTTGGTCTCGCCCCGTCGCAGGGCAAAAAGCCGTCCGGGTTCTTCGAGACCAAACCGGAATACGACACGACCGGCGGGCAGCAGATGCGTCCGCGTTGGAAAGAGTAGGGCGCGATCATGCCGGGAGCGAGCCGCCTATTTGCGATGATCGGCATGCTGCTTCTGCTCGCGTCGCCGGCGCTGGCGCAGGATGGCAGCCTGTTGACCAATCTCGAGAACGAGGTGGTCACGGCCGCGCGCGGCTGGGAGACGACGATCCTGCAGGCGGCGCGCTCGTTGTTCTGGATTCTTGCCGGCATCGAGATCGGCATCGCGGCTGTCTGGCTCGCCCTGCAGGCGGCCTCGCTCGATAGCTGGTTCAGCGAGCTCGTGCGTCGAATCCTTTTCATCGGCCTGTTTGCGTTCATTCTCGAACGCGGCCCGGCCTTCGCGAAGGCTGTGGTCGACAGTCTCTTCCAGATCGGCGCCGGCGGCGGTGGAGCATCCCCTGCGAATGTGTTCAACGCCGGCTTGAAAGTCGCCTCCGCGCTCTCATCGAAGGCTCAATTCGGACTGTTCCAGGACAATGCGCTGGCGATCGCCGCGGTCTTCGCGATGATCGTCGTTGTCGTCGCCTTTGCGCTGGTCGCGGCGATCTTCGTGGCGGTGATGGTGGAGATGTATGTCGGCCTGCTTGCCGGCATGATCATGCTCGGACTTGGCGGATCGTCGTTCACCAAGGATTTTGCGGTCCGCTATCTCATCTATGCCTTCTCGGTCGGCATGAAGCTGATGGCGCTGGTGATGATCGCACGCATCGGCTCAGAGGTTCTGGTCAACCTCGCGAATTCGCCGTCGACCGGCGATCAGTTCCTGTCGACGCTCGCGATCGCCGGCATCTCCGTCGTGGTGTTCATGATCGCGATGTACGTGCCGAACATCATTCAAGGCGTGGTGCAGGGCGCGTCGGTTTCGAGTGGCATGGAGGCGATACGAGCTGGCAGCCAGGCGGCCGCATTCGCCGCAGGCGCGGGCTCGATGGCGGCCGGGGCCGCATCGGTTGGCGCAGGGGCGGCCCGGATGGGAGCGGCGAGCTATCCCGACGCGCGTACGGGT
>CALMYW010000440.1 GCA_937873665.1 uncultured Sphingorhabdus sp. | reverse complement strand
AGTTTTGGTCCGGAATTCCTCTAAAAGTGGCTCAGTTTTGGATTGGAATCAACAGATTGCGGACTGGATCAGTTGGTACAACCACCAACGCCCTCACCAGGCGTTGAACATGAAGACCCCCGCTGAGGCTTATGCTTTAGCAGCCTAACCTGTGCAAGAACCGCTGGGTCAATACAATGACGCGCAGGAGTTCATCGAGGCACTGCAGGAGATGAACGTCACCCCTCACGTGGCACGCAACACCTCAGGGCGCAGCTCGGCGGTGCCCGATGCTGTGGCCGAAAGCGCTGCCTACGCCATCTCGCAGGAAAAGCGCAAGCGCATCGAGCAGGGCTTTGGCTGGGGCAAGACGATCGGGAACATTGCCCAGGTGATGGTGCGCGGCCTCAAGAAGGTCGATCAGCTCTTTGTGCTGACCATGACGGGCTACAACCTCACGCGCATGCGCACGCTGGGACAGATCCGTGTGCAGGGGACGTAAGAGGCCAAAAGAGCGGCGGAAAACGCCTCAAACGCCGGAAAACGGGCGTGAAAGGCGGCGAAACTTCAATATGCGGAAGTCAAAAGCTGAAAATCAACCAACCCGAGCAGACCTCCTCTCTTGCGCGGGGAGTATTTCAGCAGCCTGCTAGCAGACTGATGAAATACCTCCGGCGCACGAAAAAAATGGCGAATTTGAGGGTGCCTCACCCCGTACCCAGTTCGGGAAAATCGCTTGTAGCCCGCTTTGATCGGTCGATACACTTGGTGTCTGATCGAAAAATCAGAATTTCATCAGCCTGCTAGTTATTGTTGGCTCGATTTGATAAAATTAAACATCAAGATGAAGAGCAATAGCAAGATAAATAGGGTAATTATATATAAAATATTTGAAAAGTCTGCCATCAGGAAGATTAGATGAGCAAGAATAACAATCGATAAAAATATGCCCGACAATATTCGAGAATTAACGCCGCGTCGTTCATGCTCAATAGAAATCCCAATCAATGCGCCCAGGGTGATGGAGATGGATAAAAATGACCCTACAGCCAGGTATTCGCTCAATGCTCCACCGGCACTCCAAAATCCAAATGCAACCAATGCGCTGATGGTAATTGCAATAACAAGGTTTAACAACTTGATGCTCATGACTTAGACATCCGGCTTAAACGGGGGAGGGCAGAGAGCAACAATCCGTAAGAATTCAGGAACCGATTCAGCCTTTGCCCAATTTGTCATGCCGGGTTTCCAAACATAGCTGGAGGCGGACACCCGGCCTTCTGTAATCAATCGTGTTACCTCCTCTTCGTTGAAGGGCCCGGCGGGTTTGCCATCAAGAAATAAGTGAAATACGCTGCGAACCGTTTGTGAAATCATCGGATTCATGGCGCCCGGCACTGCTGTGTTGGCAATGACTTGATTCATGGAATTGACCATCTGTTGAGCAATGCCAACACCCATACCGAACTCGATAAGACGGTCTATTGAATAGAAATTTTCGGTATTCATGCGAATTCCTTTGCAATCACAGAGATCCGGGCGTTGGAGGGGGCGTATGAGCGAAAAGTGGAGCCAGTTCGGCAACGCTATGAGCTAGAGCCCAGTTCGCCATGCCCTGTTTCCACACGTAAGAGGTTGGCAGTAGCTGACCGACCGTGGACATCGCATGAAGCTGCTGCATGTTGAAAGGGCCTGTATTCTGGCCATTCACCGCCACAAAGAACGCGATTTGTGGCATTGGGGGAGGCTGGTTCAAGGATTGCTGGACTCCTTGTCCCATCACTCCCATCATCGAGGCCATCTGATTGCCCATGGCGCCTCCGACTGCTAACCCGGTCATGACGCCAATTGGATTGAATCCCCCGTCCCCAGAATTACTACCTGTACTGGTATTCATCTGGCCCATCGCCCCGAGATTGCCTGCGGCGGTCTCCAAGACTTTGGTCTGCTGGTTGATTTGGTGTGCTCCGAGAAACTGGGATTCAGTCTGCAATGCTGCAAATCGTGCCGCTTGTTCCCGCTGTATGCGCATGGTTTCAGCCAAGTGTTCGGCATTGATGGCTTGGGAGTCTGCGATGTTCTTAAGGTTGATAGCCGTCTGTTGTTCCAGCGTAGCCTTTTGCAGGTCCGCTGTAACAGCGCGCAACTCCCGATAGCCGGGAGCTTCTTCATCGAAAGCGATAGTAGACAGGTCGAAACGAACTAAATCTACGCCGAAGTCTTCTTCAAACGCTTTTCGAAGGCGCGGATGAAGCAAATCATTGACATCCAGAATGCGCCGCTCAAGTTGCAGCACAGGAATTTGGTCGTTAGCTGGCGCATTGGCGATGGTTCCCTTCACATACTTGAGAACTCCATCACGCACCTCGTCGGAAAAACGATTCAGGTCGAAATCAATCAACCTATGCAACTTGATAAAGGCTTTGTAATCCTTGATGCGAATAGAATATGAACCCTCGGCCGCCACAGGGACCATGAAATCCTGAAAACGAGGATCGAAGACGTTAAACCACGGAGATCGGAAGGGTCGCCTAATAATTCCTGCTAGGTTGATAAAGTAAATTTCAGCCTGGAATGGAGACTTGCCATCGAATGCCAATCCGAGAATACTTGCTAAGATTGGAAAATTACCCGCCTTAAGCGTGTCGTCATATGGTCCTTCAATGTAATCCTGTACAGGCCCTGTCTCACGCTTGTACACGAAAACTGCGATCTCGCCGTCCTTGACACGCAGGCTACTCCCCCAACGAATCGCATTTTCCTTGATCGTCGGCGCACCATTTCCTGGCCGCCACTTCCAGATCAAATATTCCTGCTCGTCACAGCGGATGACGTCCATCCATCCGCCTTCATTATTCTTGCTGAAAAATCCCATATCAACGCACCTCCATGAATCGAGTAGTAATGAGGCGGCGATCTTGAATCACCATTCCTTGCTAGTTGCAGCCTTGCGCTCTGCCGCACGGTTATTCACTTTTTCGCTAACTTCCCTCGCATGTGCTCGCTCAGCCTCTTCTCGCTTTGCGGCTTCCTCACGCGCCAGCTCTGCCTTCTGCTGATTCGTCTCACGATCGGCTGCCTCACGCCGTTCAGCAGCCTCTTGGTCTCTGGCTTTCTGGGTCTCTGCGATCAGGCGCTGCTTCTTGCTCTCCCAAGCGGCCTGTTCACCACCGGCTTCATCGAGTTTACAGGCCTCCTTATATTGCCAACCGATGTTTCCCAGAAGTGCAAGCGCCTCGCTGTAATTCTTTTGGGCAAGCTTGCTCTGTGCCGAAGCCATGAGCGCGGTCAACCGATTGCGCTCCACTTCAGCACCGGTCGCGTACCTCTCCTCGCATTGCTTCAACTTCC
Source organism: uncultured Sphingorhabdus sp. (assembly GCA_937873665.1). The sequence continues at coordinate 5,983 of CALMYW010000440.1, read as the reverse complement.
ACCTGGAGTACTGCGCCGCGCCCATTCCGACTACAGCGGCAAAGATAACAACTCCGATCACCAAGGCCGCGATGGGTGACCTTCGAGCCTTGGTTCTCAGGTCACCCGCTAAAGTCGTTTGTAGGCTCTTCTCAATCTCTTCGAATTCTGCACGCGTCTTTGCATCACCCTTGTAAGCATTCTTGGCCAGAGTTATGACCTCATTAAACTTCACCCGCCAATCTTCCGCGTTCGCGTCTGGTTTGAGATTGTTCTGGATTTTTGGATGAATGAAGTAGATGAGACTTTGAAGATCTGAACGAGAGTTTGGTATTGGGAAATCCCGAATCACGCGTGCACGTCGACTTACTAATTCGCGTTCGCGCTTGATTCCAGTGAAGCCTGCACGGTTCAATTCAGACTCGATTTCTTCAAATCGAGCGGCAATCTCGGAAACGGTACGGCTTGCTGACACGTCGGAAAGTTCGTGCCCACAGAGCTCACAAATCGAAGCAAAGGCTTTGAGATTTCCACCGCAATTGGGGCATATCATGACTATGCCCTGCTTTTGGTTGACGGAATTGCCTGTTTCGGTTGCCACATCAATCTCCTGAAAAATACCGTTCTCGGCGGTACATTGGTGTCATCACCAATCGGAGTCGAGGATGACACCCCGCCGTCCTATGGAGCCTGACGGCTTGACCGCATAGTTGTGGCGCCGGGGCAAATCGACGTCGGCAGAAATCGTCGCGAACTTGGCTCCCACAGACATCACTTGGCCTAGAGCCACGCGCACCGAACCCAGACTTGTGACCTGATAGACCACCACTGACTCGCCTGATGTGAGCAGGACGCCAGTTATTGGGATTTTCACGACTCGCGTCAAGTCTCGCGCCAATTCGGTTTGAGCGATCAAGGCCAAGTCATTCGTAACACGCGTGACTTCCTCACTGGCACGCTGCACTTGCATAGACTGAGAATCCAGCGCAGAACCGGCAATCGAAGTCTTCAGCCACTTGACTTGCTGCACTCGTCCCATGCGCAAGTCGTAAGCTGCCCACTTCACCTTGAGATCCATTCCTTCTAAGGTGGAGGGGTTGTCCTTTGGGCGACGTACAACCTCGCTGGTAATCACGCAGAGAACATCTACTTCAGGCCGCCTTTTCGCCGCATCGATCGGCGACACAGCTTTCCCAAATCTGATCGCTTGAATGGCACTAACGGCGGAAGGACCATGGACATCGACCCAGCGTATCAATGGCGAGGATTCCAGACTGGCACGCGAAAGTCCAATCAAGTCCGCAGTCACGGGGTCTGCAAGCTGCGTTGAGTCGGGCACCACGGTCACACGTTGTTTCGGTGCGCGCGCTGGAAGAACCGGTGGAAAATCGACTTCTGCCTCAACGAGAGCTTCGTATCGCGCAGAGCCGAGATTTTCTACGCTTAAGACCCTTGATCGCACGATAAAGCGATCCACGCTGCCGATCAGATACCTCTCTGCAGGCTGGAGGCCGGACCTTGACGCCAATGCTTCCTCCACCGCATTGCGCCGGGCTGCAACGATCGCCTCGGATCGGGTTGACCCTTCCCCAAAGGCCGTGATGCTCACTGGATTTCCAAAGACAGTGCCCGAGATCAGAAACACCAACCAAGCTATCCGTTTCAAATTGCGCCTCATCCTACGCTCCGTTTGCCGACTCGAAGACAGTTAGCGGGTGACACTTGCCACCTGAGCAGTAATGATGTCACCCACTGCCTGTACGGCATGGTCTGTAGCGACGCGAATCGCGTCCGACTGATCTGCCGAGCGGCCGCTAACGTCCTTCGTTGCGGATGCAAGTGGCGCACCTGTATCAACTTCATAAATTTGCACGTTCACGGAGACTGTCGCGACGCTCATACCGGTATTCGGATCGACGCCGTAGCCGCCGACGTCCATCGAGGCAAAAACCCAATACTTAGCACGTCCGCAAGTAGCAAGACCACCTTGAATATCGGCCATGACATTTGAAGGCAACTCACCCGTGGCAGAAGCAGCATATTGCTTCGAAAAATTATCAGGGTTCGGAAGATTGCAGGGACGCATCATGAAGGCGTAAGGAGAAGCCTTGATGCCGTTTTGCAGAAGAATGCGGGGCAGTTTGCTGTTGAGCACTCCTGCATTTCCAATTTTGTATGTCACTGCATCACGCTTGCGCTCGGAGTTTCCGCCAGTCATTTCCTTGTTGCGTACTGTGGACATACTCGTCTCGTTGAAGGCAGCATTTCGCCCGCCAGCGGATGAGCGTGTACCTGAGGATTCCGCATCCCTTGCGGATTCGGACACGTTGGTAACTTTGTTTTGAAAGCTTCTAATCGACTCAGCCTCACGGGCCAAGGCGAGCACAACGATTGGAGCGTTGCCAACAACCGGCGCTCCCACTGCGGTCACTCCTGTTCCCGCCTGGTTTACCCCTGCTCCGCGGGCGATACCACGTAACATCGAAGTCAGCACACTTTCAGCCACAGTCGCCTTGATGCGAATCGTGAACCGACGTGAATCACGATTAAAAGTTTCATCTGTTGTGATGACGTCAACGAGTAAATCGTCGAGACGGTCAATGAATTGACTCTCATTCGCTCGAATCTGGTCAATTGCCTCGTTTTGTCCCGATGTCGCCAAGTACAACCGCCACGCTGCGAGCTTGGCCGCTCGAAGCGCCGCATTTCGGTCAGCCTCCGTGGGTGCATTCGCTGAAACAGTAGTGCCGCCTTCTCCACGTACAACCCTCATCTGAGCGGACACGTTGCCCGCTAGAAGAAACACAATTGCCGCACCCATCAACAGCGCTTTGGGAAATCCAACCCAGTTCAAATATTTCATTCGTATCTCCTACGCCTAAACCGGTCTACCGAATGCTCGGCGATACTTGGCCCGAAAATGGCCGAACGCTGCCTGCTGCCCAGCATCTATCTTTAGGTAAAGCTTGGATAAAGCGGCTTTGTCGTCTTGATCAATCGCCCGAAAAAAAGCTACAAGTCCTCGATAGATCGCCATATCGAAGAAGTGGGCATCTCTGGCCGGAGAGTTGTCTTCCTCTCTGGCAAGGTTGTCAGGCAAAACATCTTGAAATCCCATTCGCGTAGAGAGCAACTCTTCATTTCGATCGTCTAGGGCTCGAATGTCAAAAACGACCATTCGAATAACCTCCCATCGCTGCAATTGGGATCTGTACTTGATTTCCCGACCAACATTGCGAAGCGTCACGTAGACGCGCAGGTCAATGTCAGCTTCTGGCGGCAAAGATATGTTCTGAGCTACCAAACGGTCATCAAAGGTATATGTGAAATTGCTGAGTGCGGAATTCTCAGCAAAGGGAACGACAGGAATGTCCAAGGCTTCACAAATTGCTGCACTGACCAAGTGCCCTATCCATGTGCTGCCGACGTTTCGATCGATGGACCAAGACTTGAGTTTGGCGCTGGCATCTGGGTGTATGGAACTAGAAATCACCCGCACGTTGAACCCACGGCCAGCGCCCGTGTCGCGCCATGCTGGCGCCAAGCGTTTGGCAGTCTGAACAAACGAAGTTGCAAACGACTGCTGGGGACTCAGGAAAGCGTCTTTAACGTATTGCTGCGCCTCGATTGAGGCAGTTCCCCCTTGGCCTTCGCGCAACAGGGTTACCGGAAACGGAAAGCTCGATTGCATGGACCATCCGCGCGCTCGATCAAAATCAAGAAGAACCCCATGACCGACAAGGTGCAAAACCACAAAAGACGTGGTACCCAGTCGAGCTTGCAGCACGTTCTCGTAATCCAGCACAGCCGCCAACATCAGTTCACCACCGACGGTGTTAGACATCGCCTCGCCGATGACACCGCCAGCCGCTCTTAGTTGCGAAAAAATGTGTCGATTGAGCTCAACTTGGAAAGTTACACCTGATGCAGGCCTTGAGTTCTTCATGGCACCCAAGGTCAGCGGATAGCGTTCATTTCCTAGCTCAGGACGATTTAGGCCGAATCCAAGCCAATTCGGCCGAACGCTCGCACCCGAACGAGTGCTGCCGGCGAACACACCTGCTGCAAGAAGAAGGGAGAGGTCTCTCCTATTCATGATCAACACGCGCTTGTTGACCTCTTATTTCTCTGCGACCAGCGATGCAAGACCGCCTCGATCGGCTTCGACATTAGTCAATCGTTTGACCATCGTCACGTGGTCCAATCGCGCAACAACGCTACAGGCGGCATCGGAATAAGCTTGAAGTTTTCGCGTGTACGGTATCAATGTCGGAACATATTCGACACCTCGCTGCATAAGCGTGCTCATCATCACGGACATCATGATTGGCATCATGGCTACAGCCCGATCGCCGCTTTCATGCGCATGCCCGATGGCCTGCTTCAACAACTCCCCTTGGTCTGCATTGAGACGATCGACTTGTTCCATCTGACGAGCCAATGCAGCCAAAGCTCGCTGATCGGCGTTTACGTTACTCTCATCCGAGACACGCGTCCGAAGTGCGCTTTCCAAACTTGATTTTTGCGCTTGCAACCCTCCCGACTTTTCTACAGAGCTTAGCAACGCGACCGCTTTCTGCGAGGCTGCACTCGATGCACTTTCGATAGTCCGCAAACCAGACTCCAATTGCGCCTTCGCTTCCGGGGGAGGCGCCGTCATTGATTGGGTACGTGCGTAATTCTGAACCAACTTGGCATAGTAACGTGATTGCGAATTATTCGGGTTGGCAACCACTGTTTCATATAATGTCCTATTCGAAGTCAAAGCGTAGTTACGGGGGCTGATGGTTTTTTGTTCACCCATTGCACTGTGACGAACATTATTTGCTTCGGCAGCCAACGAAATAGCTTTGTCGACATTTACCACACCCAAATCACCTGATTTAAACTGGCGTGCTGTTATCACTTTCGCGAGGTAGTGATCTTCCACCGCAAGTGATGCAACGAGCTCTCGCCACCGATTCGGCGATTTAGATTTGTCTTGCATTTTGAAGTGAAGCATCGCCAAAGCGGCTACAGCATCTACTTTGGCCTGGTGGTCGTAACGAGCGCTTCCGGGCATGGCTTTGGCTTGCTCAATCAGCACGGCCATATATCTCGGACTTGGATAGCTCAGCAAAAGATTGTAAAGAATGGATATTCTATCGGTCTCAAATTCGTTTTGATAAAAATGCAGACCCGGGAATGTGTAGTTCGTATAACCTGGTGTGGCATCAGTGCTGGCAACAAACTGATCAAAAAAATCACGAGGTTCGATATTGAACTCTTCCAAAATCAAAGAATCGCTTGCAACCCCCTTCGCGTCAATTCCAGATATCGAAAAAAGACTCTTGCAGTATTTTTCAGTCAGCTTTGCCCCAATACCTTTGGATCCTGTATTGCTTTGCCCAGCTGAAAAACTCTGGGTTGCTTGATTATATGGCGGATCAGAAATTTGCTGCCCTTGATTCTTCAAGCTCTTAAGTTGATTTAGAAAATCATTTAGACCTTGAGCATTTGCCGGAGCGCCATCGAGATAGATAGTTAGAGATAATAGGCAAGCGGCGAAACCACGCAATAATTTCACAATGCACCCCCTAGTAAACAGATGACCAGTCAATATTTAAGACAGCAACTACAGAACTCCTTTCTCGACTCTACGCACATGCACCACAAAGACTTTGATTCACATCAACGAATTTGCCGCGCCCTTTCGGCCCTTTTTGGCAGGTTTTCAGACAAAAAGACCCAATACCCAGCGCAGAAAGGTCGTTTTTTGCTACAAATAGCGCAGTGCTGTTTTCCATGGGCCCACCCGGCGGGTGATAAAACGCAGCGTGCACGGTCGGGCTGCGTGCTGTACAACAGAAAGGCCTTAGTCCCCTTCAAGGAGCCGCGATGGATACATGGAGTCATTCGATGCAGGAGCGCTTTCTTCGGCTCGCACGCGCTGCGCCCACACGCCTGGCATTGAACCGCCCCGGTTTTTGAGGAGGCTCATTTCTCTGAGAGGATTGAGCGATGA
>CALMYW010000439.1 GCA_937873665.1 uncultured Sphingorhabdus sp. | reverse complement strand
TGATGTTCAGACCGGGGGCGCCCTGCTTACAGGCGTTGCGAAGGGACGGCAGGGCCATTTCGGTGAATCGCCCAAGATGCTGCACATCGGTCAGTTTCACCAGACTGGATGAGGACGGCGACAGAAAGGACGCAAAGAAGGCTTGTGCCGTGTCAAAGGACTGAGTCAGGGTGGAGCGTACCTGCGGGTTGTGACAGTTCAGGAGGTCGTCCAGAGTGCCTATCGAGTGACGCAGGCCGGGGTCATGCTCACGACTGAGAACGCCACACCGGCGCAACATGCTGTTGGGTTGATAGTGAGCCTCGACATCCTGTTCACTGCACCCGATCATGCTGGCCACCATACGCACCCCACGACGGAAATCGCCGAAGGCAATCGATCCAAAAGTGCCAAGAAGGGCTGGCGCCGCGATGACCAGCCCGATCAGTTCCAGTAGTCCCCTACCAGCCGCATCCAACCCGAGACCTTCCGAGAGATAGGCCGCATTGACCTGATGAGGCAACCCCTGCTCACGGGGTACCCCCTTCGCCAGCCATTCGATGGTATCGAGCGCGAGTCGGCTTCGCAGCGGATAGTCGTGAATCAACGGGTTGAACCATTCGTTGGACAGATAGAGGAGCTCGTCGGGGTCAACGAGCTCACCCAGGGTGATGTCCTTTTCACTGATCAGGTCGCCGTCGAGGAGCGTCAGCGAAAGATCTCGACGATTCAGTGAGAACTCAACTTTCGATGCCTCATTAGCGTCCAGACGGGTACGACGCCCCCCCTTCTTGCGAAGTCCATCGACCAGTTGATTCAGGACATGGTCACTCCAGACCAACAAGCCTCCAGCGGCTGCGGCACCGAGGCGAATGAAGTCGTTGCCTCGTTCCATGGACTTCATGCAAAGGATCAGGCGGCAGACGACCTCGGCGACTGCACGTTCGATAGGCAACGCATCGTCGGGATGCTCAAAGCGGGAAAGATAGCGTGGCCCCGTTGAAGCGTGGGGTCGGACTGGCACGGAACCGTCGGTCTCTCGGCGGCGGTTGATTCGGCGGTTTGTGGGCATAGGCACCTCCTTGGAAGTGCCTATGGTTACCTATAGTTGCGACAGCATCTGTCGCAACGAATAGGAAGACGAACTGAGTCACCAGAGGTTATGGACCAGTCGGATCAGGACTTTTTCACCGCCCAGATTCGAGCGCGTCCCCGGTTGCTTCGCCATATTGGGCTGCCCCCTCTCGGAGGCGGGATGCCACTTCGCGCCGCAGCGCGAGCGGCTTTTCGACCTTCACGAACGGTCCGAAACTGAGCAGCCACCAGATGAGGCGTTCGGTGAACGGCACGGTGGCGGTGAATCGCAGTCGTCCATGGGCTAGTTCCTGAACGGTCTGATCTGATGAAAGTGGAGATTCCATAAGGTGGGCGCCGGATCGCGCCCCGAAAACGGCAACGAGACGAACCGGCTTGGCGCTCGCATTGTGGTAGCCGAAGCCGAAGGCGCCTAGCTCAATGAAGCCCTTCAACGTGAAACCGGGCGGGGTGACGGAGGCAGCGCCCAGCAGCCTCGCGGACTGAATGCGATGCAGCGGCATCAGCCGAGGGTCTTCGTAGTCGAAGAATGTGGCGACGAGGTACTGAACCACGCCATGCTGCACCAGGCCGAGCGGGTGAACTGTTGCGGTCTTGGCGACCTTGCCGCCGGGGCCCGTGTATTGAAGGTCCAGTTGCCGTTCAGACAAGAGCCCTTGCGTCACTGTGTCGTGTACTGACCGCTTGACCGGAGGTGATAGCAATGGCTGGGTGGCCGGCACGATTGCCACCTTGTCGAACCAGCGTTGAACGGCTGTGTCTCCGTAGTGCTGGCTGAGCTTGTTGCTGGCTTCATCGAAGTAGGGACGTAGTTCCCGAACAGTCGATTCCGGCAATAGATCGATGAGAAAGGTCTGCAGTAATCGCAGGCTGAGTGCCTGGCTGGCGTCCATGCCTGGGATCGTGACCCTTTTATTGTCGCTGGCCCAGTACCAGCCATAAGGCTTATTTCGCGTGTCGCATTTCAGGCTGAAGGATTTGGCCAGCGCGCGTAGATCTCTCTGCACTGTTCGGGCACTTACTCCATGCCCACGCGCCCTGAGGCGCTCCATTAGTTCCGATGTAGAGATTTTGCCCCGGGAGGGAACAATCTGGAGGGTTTCGAGAAGTCGCTGAAAGTTGAGATCCATGGGCGGATGATAGCGAGAGAGGCCACGCCATCGCTCGCATTGGGTCCCAAATCGACCGGGGGACCCAATCTGCAACCGAGCTTCAAGGGGCGGAACGAAAAGTGTTTCAAATACTTAAAAATGGAGGCAGAATAGAAAAGTGCTTCACACAATACCTGCAGAAATATTCGATTATATATGCGCGTAGAATTGAATTATCACTTATTTACTTTAGGTAAAATATAATGCCAAAAAGAGATTTTTATATAAATAAAGTTGCACTTGAAAAACTTCCGATGGAAATTAGAAATTATGCTGAAGGAATCCGGACTTTTGAATTAAATATTGAAATATATAAAAGAACTGTCAAAGGCATAAATTTTTTATCCCCCCTGCAACAACAAATTAAAGAAATTGACAATTCCATTCTAGAAATCAAGAAATATCTGGAACAAGCTCAAGAGAACAGTGACTTTTCATTTATAGATTCACGAATGCGAGACGAAGCTTTGAGCTTGGAAAGTCTCTTAGATTATTACCCAGCAGCGCTCATTCCAAATGATGTATCAAATAATGATCAGCACTGGAGTGATCTAGAAGAATTAAATGAACGTATTTGGAAAGAAATACGCACGAGTGGATATGAACTTTACAACTGTTTTCTGAAGGCTGGTTGATAAAGCAATAGAAATTGGAAAATTAAATAATCTAAAAACCACTGTTAAATAATTATTCCTGCCCCCAAAAATTACGAATCTCAGGCAATCAGATCCTCGCGCGACCATACCAGTAGCGACGCATTGCCAATCTTGACATCATGCACACCCAGCAGGGCTTGCCTGCCATGAACCAGAACGCCGTCGACCCAGCTGCCAACCGTGCTGTGCAGATCGTGGAGCCAGACCTCGTTGCCCATGTTCACGATCACAGCGTGGCGCCGACTTGCGGACGCCACATCAATCTGCAGACTATTCCAGTCCAGTTTGCCAATGGAGATCACCTTGTCAGTGAACGCCACGTTGTTGGTGCAGTATTCGATCACCACCGTGTTAGTCGGTTTCAGGGCCGCGGGTAGACCAAAGCGATAGTCTTGAAATATTAACTTATCCAACAAACTATTCCACCCACCGAGGACCTGTGGTCCCGCCAAGGCGACCTGAGCGTTGTAGACCGAAATTGGACTGCCCTTGTTTCGCGCCAGCATCTTTTTCGACCAGACGTCATCCAGTACTACCAGCCAAACCTAGCCAAAAACCACACTGGCCCAAGGTATGCAGAAGCCGATACTTGTCGTCAAGTTCTTCCCTACTCTTCAACTACATCAGTGCCAAATTCTAGAAAAAATTGATCCATCATGTTCGAACTGCCACCGTGGTCAACCCAACAACTTGGCAGATCAAGTCAGTAGAGGTTTCCAGTTGGAAAGTAGTCAAGCGCGTCTTCAAAATTCCATCGAGTCTGGGTCATCGTCACTTGATGCCAAGCAGGCCTTGACATCCGCAAGGTGCATCTGGGTGAAATAGAGCGTCGTCTCCACTCCCCCAAGAGCTAAGTCAATCTCGTTCCCACTAGCTGTCGCAACCAACTCCTGCATCACATTTCTCTGTGCATTGGCGTACTGGTATGCGGCGGCATGATTTGGGCAAAGCGCCAAGAATGTCTCACGGTATCGTTTCGGCCCGTCGGCAATGATCTCAACTGCCTCGAAGAAGTAGGCGCCTGTCGGGAGTTTGAACGGAAGTTCGCCTTTGCAGGCCTGACAAATCATCTGTTGATTGCTGTTCGTGTACTGCTCAACCAGATAGAGCTTGGCTTCGGCCTTGGTTGCCTCATAGCCCACAGCGACGGAGCGCTGTTTCACTACTGTCTCCTTATCAGGCGTTTCCCTCGCTCGCTCACGCACACGTTTCTGGCGCATATCCAAATTCGAAACGTGTCTTTCTGGCAACTCAACTGGCTCCATTGGAAACAGGCTAGCTTTTTCGAGCATGCGCTCTTGTTCGTCCTCAGGAAGGCGGGAAAAGGCCAGCGCGCGCTGAAGGGCTTCTTCTGACTCGAAACCTATTTCGGCTCGACGTTGCGCGCGCGCAGCCGTGTCAACGGCCTTCTTTTTTTCCTCACTTCCGAACTCGACATATTCGAGCCACTTAAAGGCCGCGTCGACGGCGAACCCCTTGTGCAGTTTTGCCTGAGTTGCAGCCCGTGGCCTGACGAATTCGCCATCTATCAAGGGAACCCACGCTAAGTCACGCAAAAAACACACCAACTGAGAATGCGCGTAGTGAGGACCACCACGCTGGGTTCTTTGAAAACGAGCTAAAAGCACCGCTGGATTTCTGGATTCAACGCGGCACAGTGAGGACCACACCAACTGAGAGGCCGCCACCTGCCTTGAATGCAGCAACTTCAAGGCTTCGGCGGTCAAAGCGTAATCGAGGTTGACATAGGTTCCATATTGCATACCTGGCGCCTGAGAAAGGTAGCTCCATCTGGGGTTAGATTGACAGCCAGTCATTTCATACAAATTGTCGAACTCGCGCTTGCAACCAACTAACTCGGCAAAGTGTGCAACCTTATCTGCAGGAATGCCGCATGTCAGATACCAAGACGACAATGGCCAGCAGCGGTCATCTTGGTCCTCGGCAGAGTCATAAAGCACCTTTAGGCCAGTCCGCAGGTAGGGCGTATCGATATAGACATCCTGCTCCGTTCCCCAACCGAACTTCGGGGAGTCGATTTGAAAGATGTAAGTTCCTGAAAATACCGCACGGCTGTCCGGATGTGTCTCAGCAAAGGCAATCATCTTTTTCAGATCCGCCACGTAGACCGCATCTGCAGGCGAATCCCCCTCCTGTCCATACCGGGACTTCAAAAGAAGAGTTATTTCTTCGAGTTCACCGGGGACACGGACACCCAAGACATAAAGAAACTTTCTCGCATCTTCTTGCTGAACCTTTTTTGTCCCGGCGGTGAAAATTGTTTCATCAACCCTCGGTAAGGGATCCTTTGAACTGGCTGGTCCAGTCTGAAAGTAAGCGTCTTTCGCAGTGCCAAACGTTCCGTCAACCAACCTGACGATGCTCGCCTCCGCAAGATCACCGTAATCGTCTGAATCTTCACAGTGCCTGTAAAGCAGAGCATATAGGGCTTGGAGCCAGTCGACCGGCTTGGCCGAAAGCCACGTTTTGACTGCCGGGTCAAGTACGCTCAATGACCAGACGGCATCCGCGCGGGCCCGGTTTTCAAGGAGCTCCTTGAGTTCTTGTGCATCCCATTCCTCGAGCCCAAGGCTAGATAGAAAGCGGTCTTGATTGCTGTTCCGCTGCGTTGCACCGATTGCCCATGTCGGCTGGTCGCGTCGTTCCGTGACGAGCACTAGATCATCGTCCGATAGAAGAACCTTCATTGCGGCCCTCGCCTGCAGAAGTCTGGTTGCCGGTGCGAAGCCTCCCCCATAAGTCGGCACCAACGACTGTGCCTTCATCTCATCAATAATGGCCTTTCGGATAGCGCCATACCTCTCAGGAAGCGGGTCGTCGTTGTTTGGCAGGACTGCCAGGAACTCGCCGGTGAGCAGTCCCAGTTCCTTGATTTCGTGCAATGCGCCCGCTGCAACCCGCGCAATTTGGCCGAACAAGGGGGCATTCTCGGGCGAGTTCTTGATGCTCGCGCGGCTGAGTTCCGGGATAAAGAGCGCGTGCAGGTGAAAGCGCAGTCCGGAAGTCTCTTTTTCTGCAGGAAAGAACACGGATACTTTGCCCTTCAATGCCGGCTTTATCTTTAACTGTTTTGCAAGTGGCGCCTGTGCATCGAAAAACTTGGTGTCGCCCACGAACGATAGCTCGAACGCGACCGAAACCTTCTGGCGCTCAACACCCTCTGCTGGAGCCGAAAACTGATTGATGTTGTCGACTGGGATCGAAAATCGCAGCCAATGCGAACTCAATGACTCCTTTCCATCTGCCAGCTTCAAAATTTCGATATGTGCGCCGGAATGCGCTTTACTAAACACAGCCCCTTCCTGATCGCCAATGGTCCAGCGTATGTGTCGTAGGTTGTTCAAAAAGAGAAGGGTTGTTTCAGAGAGCTGCCTCAACCCCGACTTGACTTCCGAAAAAGCGGCTTTGGCGTCCTTCTTGGGGCTGTTGAATGGAAACTCGAAACGGGTCCTGGTGCCCAGCCCCGGCTTTGGCACAATTGCCTGAGGCAAGACCAACTTGAGAATCTTGAAGCTGAAGTCACTCGAATAGACAATAGGTGTCTCGGTATAAACGTAGACTGACTTGAACCCAACACCAAACTTGCCAATCTTGTCGGGGTTGTCTTTCTTGCTGCTGTTGAAAATACCTGTGATTGACCGGATGTCTCGTTCGTTGAATTGACGACTGCCATTGTGCTCAAAGTAGCACGCTTGAGCTGTCAGCTCAAACGCAACCTCAGTCGCGCCGGCGTCCTCTGCGTTTTGAAGCAGTTCGTAGATGAAGTGAGCTTCATCAGGATAGAAGTCCTCGAAAATTCTGAGGTTGATATCGCCCTCGTTAGCGTCTATTCCATCCAGTAATTTCTGGCGCTGGGCAGCAAGATTCTCCAGGAAGTTCATACAGGTCTCCGAATATCCAATACTCCGAAGACCGCTGGAGTCGCGCGGATATCACCACTTTCTGCATCACGCATTAGGGCAGCGGTTCGAACGCTGAAATCCACCTCCGAACGCGCCAGTTCTGCCTGCTTCATCACACGAATTTTGTCGTTGGTGGCTCGCCCCACCTGCTCCTCAAGTAACGCGCGCCGCGCTCGATGGCTTGCCGAGAGACTCTGAATGCGCACCCCGACCAGTTGGCGGTTGTCTTCCGCATGTTGAGTCGATTCAGTCAGCCAGCGTTGATGGTGGACAGCATCCAGGTTGTCCCAGACCTGTGGTGAAGGCAAATCCATGTATGCTGCATCAGTGGAGACCTGTAGCAGGTCCAACAAGCCTTCGGCAATTTCGGGGGTTTCAACTACCGGAATGAGTTCCTCGTCCCGCTTGGCACCCTGCCTTGCCCATCGATACAAGGCGAACGGAAAGTACCCGACCGGCAGGGTCTCGTGAGAGGCTGCCAGGCGAACAAAAATGGCCTCGCTTTGCTGCAGATGCACTGCCGCTTGGCGCAATAGCGGATGGCCAAGCGACAAAAGGACAGCGGCGGCGTTGTCGACAGCGCACTCCTGGTCAAAGGTAACCTGCAGATTCGGCCCTCCGCCCTTGAGCCATCGCTCCCAAGCCCGATACATAGGATCTGAAGAGCGCGGCAGGCGACGGAAGTCCTCAAGAATCACTGCCCGAGCCTCCTGGCTGAGACGGAAATTCTTGAGCAACTTCTCCCCAAGAAGATAGTCTTGAGCTTTGCCAAGACGTTGTGTCAAGTATGTCGTCACGGCCGACGCAAGGGCCTCAGGCTCAAGCCAATGGTTGCGGGACCTTGCCAGCTTTGCCTCCCAACTGGCTGCAGCCAGATTGAGGCCGAAGAGCTCACCCTGGCGCTCTTCCAGTCGCTGCTCTTCTTCAATTTGCCGAATCTTGTTGTCCGAAAGCTGATTCAACCTACGGCCGCGCTCCTCCTCGCTCAGGCTGAATGTCTCTGCAATGTTGTGAAGCTCCCGCGTGATTTCGCCAAGAATTTCTTCGGTGCCTCCGATGGCGTGTTTGAAAACGCCAATCCGCGAAAGGCAGCGGTCGTAAATTTCGGCATCAATCGTTCCGGGGGTCACCAGATTGAAAATGGCAACAGCCTCGCTTTGCTGGCCATACCGGTCGATTCGGCCAATGCGTTGCTCGATGCGCATTGGGTTCCACGGCAGGTCGTAGTTGACCAGGCAGTCGCAGAACTGAAAGTCCAGTCCCTCACATCCAACTTCAGA
>CALMYW010000438.1 GCA_937873665.1 uncultured Sphingorhabdus sp. | reverse complement strand
ACGGTTCGGGGAGGGGAAGCGCTTATGCGCTTCCTACTCCACTCAAGATCATCGGGTGGGGCTGGATGTATCTGTCGACCGTGCTCGACGACTTCTCACGCTACATCATCGCCTGGAAGCTGTGCACCAACATGCGAGCCGAGGACGTCACCGACACGCTGGACCTCGCCCTGGCGGCTTCTGGTTGCGACAGCGCCACGGTGCTGCACAAACCCCGGCTACTCAGCGATAATGGCCCCAGCTACATCGCGGGTGAGCTGGCGGAATACATCGAGGCCCGGAAGATGAGCCATGTCCGCGGCGCCCCGTGTCATCCCCAAACCCAGGGCAAGATCGAGCGCTGGCACCAGACCCTGAAAAACCGCATCTTGCTGGAAAACTACTTCCTGCCCGGCGACCTCGAAGCCCACATCGAGACCTTCGTCGAGCACTACAATCACCAGCGATACCACGAGAGCCTGGCCAACGTGACGCCTGCCGACGCCTACTTCGGCAGGGCTCCGGCAATCATCAAACTGCGCGAAAGGATCAAGCAACAGACCATCGAACATCGGCGCTTGCAGCACCGCAAGTTCGCCGCCTAACATCAACCCCCTGACGAGGTCCGCACTCCGCTAATCTACGCCGCGAGTTGTGCCGAATGTTCTGACGACGGACAAGCGCGACATGCTCGACGCGCTCGCCGGGGGAGAACACGATCTGCGTTGCTGACCTGAAAACGCCGACAATACGGAAAACCTGCGTGTCGCTGTAGATCACTTCGCGGATGCGATTGTCCTGCGCCGTCGGGCGCGGGGTTTCGCTTGGGCTTGCCGGTGCGCTGGCCAGCAGCACCGCGATTGCCGTCAGGCAGCTCAGTGTTTTCATTGCGTCACCTCCAGGTCGGCGCAATAGGTCTGCACCTCCAGCCCGAGCGGGTTCTTGAACCGCTGCTGTTCGGTCGTGGGCGTATCGGTGGTGTCGTAGGTCACGGTCGCAATGGCGGGTGTGTCGGTGACGGTCGAACCGCGCTGGAGCGTCTTGATGAAGCGTATCTGCGCGACCTTCGCGGAAACGAAGGTGACGGACTTCACTGCGACGAACACCGTGTCGAGATCGGTGAAGGTTGATTGCGGCGACTTGGGATTGTCTTTGGCGTAAAACGCCGTCCACCGCGCCTGCTCGTCGCGCGACGACATCGCCAGCACGCCCTCGAAGAACTCCTGGCGTGCCTGCGGTATCCAGCCCTCGCGGTTGCGGACGTAATCGGCGAGGAAATATTTGGCGACGGCTTCATTGTAGGTGATTTGCCGGTCGCCCGACATCGGCGAGGTGATCTCGCTCGCGCCGGTCGCCTTATCGACCGTGATGACATAGGGTGCGACGGTCTTGAGCGGCGTCAGCATTGCAACCGCTGCAACCCCGGTGATCGCCAACCCGCTCGCTACCCCGGCGACCATCCATGCGAGCCGTTTCGAGCGATTGGCCGCGATGAATCGATCATGGTCCCAGCTTGCGGCTTCCGCAAAATAGGCTTTGAGATCGTCTTTGTCAGTGACGCCGCTCGCCATGACGCTCAGCAACTCTGGTTGGAAATTTGCGGAGACAGGCTGCTGATAGGCGGCAACTTCTCATTGGGCCTGCCATTCGGCCTTTCAGGCTGTGGTGCAGCCGGGTTTTTCTCCGGGAAGACCTCGACGCCTCTGCGCTCCTGGTCCTGACGCTGTGCCGGTTCTGCTGGCGTTGACGTTCCGCTGAGCGGATCGACGCTTGGCAGGATCGAGCCATAGGGATTGGCCGGTCGGCGCTGCTTGCCATCGCACTTGGCCAGCTTCGGCGATTTTGGCGCTGCATTTGCCGCATAGCCCGGCGCAATCAACGCCAATGCGATCGCCATGCTGAGAATACGCTTAACCATGATCTACTCCCTATTATTGAGTCCCACGGCTGACCGAGCCTGACGTCCGCATCCGCGCGATGCCGCGCGCAAATCCGCGTTCGATGGCGCGGCTGGTTGCCTGTGTGGCGGTTGCGCCGCGCCCGGCGACGAAGCCGCCTGTCGCTGCGATTGCCGATGCAAACTGGTTGGCGAGTGCAGGCCCGCCGCCGCCAAGCGAAGCGGCCAGCATCGGAATCTGGAGGAAGAAAAAGAAGCCGAGCGCGTAGAAGGCCAGCGCCTTGATCGCGGCCATGCCAATCTCGTCGTTCTCGGAAATTGTGGCGATGACCGCTTCGCCGGTTTGCGTCAGGAACAATGTCAGCACGAGCGCGAACACGATCAGCATCAGATAGTTGATGCAGGCTCCCAGCCAGGCGAAGAAATAGCCGCGTGTGGACTCGAACAGCAGCCCGGCCACGAACAGCGGCCCGACAACCGAAAGCAGGGCAAGCGCAAACAGTCCAAAGGCACTGATAACGAAGCCGATGGCAGCGCAGAGCAGTGTGGCGATAATCACCATCACCACGAGGAAGCCGGAGAAAACGGCATAGCCGATATCGGGAATCGTACCTTGGGTTTGCTGGTAGTCGGCGGCGATCTTCCGCATGGTGTTCGCGGTCTCGAAGCCCGTGCCTGCGAGCTTGTCATAATATCCGCCAAGGCCACCGACGTCCGAGCCGCCCAGCGCGCTGGCGAACTGTCCAGGAAGGCCGCCCAGCGCAAACATGCCGATCTGGCTTCCGTAGAGTGAGGTCACGGCAAAATAGAGAAAGGCGAGTTGGCAGCCGCGATAGGCATATTCGCGGAACGGATATTGCACCGCGCCGCGCATGATCGCGTAGCCGAGCAGCGAGATGTAGATCACGATTCCGATCCGCAGCGCCGGAGCCACGATGCCAATCACGGCTGCATATTTCCCGACAATGCCCGCCAGCGCATTGTTGAGCGCCTCGAACATCGTGGTGAAAACATGATCGCTGAAATCCATGCTCGTTGCTCAATCCCTGGGCGTGATGGCTATTTGCGATTTGGCGAACGCCGCCGCGCGGCAATTGGTCGTGATGACGGCGGGCTGCGTGTCCGAAGGGGCGTTTGACCCCGCCCATTCGCGGCAAATCTTCTGCATCGGCTCTATCTCGCCGGGATTGGCGACGTAATATCGCCATGTCCGGACGGGCATTTCGGCCGGGGGTGTGGACTGGCCACAGCCCGCCAATGGGAGCGCAATGCAGAAGATCGCCAACCGCACGTCATTGCCCCTTGTAGTAGCGGCTTGCTTCGTCGAGCTTTCGGGCAAGCGCGGCTTGTCCTGCGGCGGGGCGCCG
>CALMYW010000437.1 GCA_937873665.1 uncultured Sphingorhabdus sp. | reverse complement strand
GGTCATGGACGGCCAGAGCGGCAATGCCCTGCACCTGCGCCCGGGTCGGGATCAGTCAGACCGCCGAGCCCGCGGAGGTCGAGGATTGTCGGCGTCGGATCGAGGGCCTTACGACCGAGCTCACCATCATCGGCCGAGAGCGCGCGGTGGGGGTGGACACCGCCGAACGCGAGCGCTTGGCCAGCGTGAAGCTCGCCGCCGAGCAAGGGCGCCTGGCCGAGCTCAGCGCCCGATGGGACTCCGAAAAGGCCCTGGTTCAGCAAATCCTGGACCTGCGGGCGCGCCTACGGGGCCAGATTGCCCCAGTGGAGGGCACGGGGAGCGCCCTGGAACAGGCAGCCACAGCCGTCGCCCTGATGCCCGCGCCTGAGCCAGCTAACCGGCCTGATCCCGCGGCCAGCGCCACAGCCCCCACGCCCGCCCCGGCGCCCTTGGACGAGCGCGAACGCGCCGCGGCGCTCGCCAGTCTGCGCGACCTTCAGACTGAGCTGCAGTCGGTGCAGGGCGAACGTCCCTTGATCCTCCCCAGCGTCGATGCCCAGGCGGTCGCCTCCGTCGTCGCTGACTGGACCGGCATCCCGGTCGGGCGCATGGTCAAGAACGAGATCCAGGCCGTCCTCGACCTGGCCGAGACGCTCAACAAAAGGGTCATCGGTCAGCGGCATGCCTTGGAGATGATCGCCTCCCGCATCCAGACCACACGCGCCCGGCTCGACAATCCCAACAAGCCCATCGGCGTCTTCCTGCTCGCCGGCCCGTCCGGGGTGGGCAAGACCGAGACCGGACTGGCGCTCGGCGAAGCGCTCTACGGTGGCGAGCAGAACATCATCACCATCAACATGAGTGAATTCCAGGAAGCCCACACCGTCTCCACCCTCAAGGGCGCCCCGCCCGGCTATGTCGGCTACGGCGAGGGCGGCCTGCTGACCGAGGCAGTCCGCCGCAAGCCCTACAGTGTGGGGCTGCTTGACGAGGTGGAGAAGGCCCACCCCGACGTGCATGAGATCTTCTTCCAGGTCTTCGACAAGGGCTGGATGGAGGATGCCGAGGGGCGCTATATCGACTTCCACAATACCGTGATCCTGCTCACCACCAATGTGGGCACCGATCTCATCATGGGCCTGTGCAAGGACCCAGAGTTGCTGCCGGATGTCGAAGGCCTGGCGCTGGCGCTGCGGACGCCGTTTCTGAAGACCTTCCCGCCCGCGCTCCTGGGGCGCGTGGTGACCATTCCCTATTACCCCCTGAGCGATGAGATCCTGGGCCTGATCATTCGCCTTCAGCTCGACCGCATCGTGCGTCGGATTAGCGAGAATCACCGCACGACCCTGACTTACGACGAGTCGGTCGTCGCACTGATCGCCAGACGTTGCGCTGAGGTCGAAAGCGGGGCACGGGTGGTGGATGCCATACTCACCAATACGGTCCTGCCTGCGATCAGCAGGGAATTTCTGAATCGTGCTATGCAAAGCGAAACCATCGAGCGGGTGAGGATAGAGGTAAAGGAGGGGGGCTTCAGCTATGGTTTCGACAATTGAGGTACTCACTTACTTCGATGCCAGTGGCGGCCACGAAGCCTTTCACCACCACCTTTTCGCGCAAGGCTATTGCAAAAGGTTAAAGTGGTCAGAGCCATTTAATTCAGGTGTTCCGGGTCAATTTATTAATTACGACGAACCGGGCTGGGGAGAATAACTTGCCCAACGAAGCCTCAAAGATCTAGCGCACGCCATCTGAGTCCGAGGTAATTTGCAGGCTCAGTAATCTGAACACGTCAAGTTGGGCGTTGTTCCAAAACCTTATTTTAAGCAAGCATCTAAAATGCCAATTTTAATCATGAGGATAAAAGATGATCAACATACTCACTCTCATTATGTCCCCAGGATTTGACTTCGCGGCCAAGTTTTACCAAATGTTCTCGACGGATGTTGGCTATAACGGCGATCAAATTCTGATTGAAGGGAAAAGGATAAAGCGCGTCACCATGAACTCGTTAGCTGATTTGCTGAACGCCCTGAAGACCCAAGTTGCCGTTGGCGAGAAGCAATTCCTCATCGCCTGCCATGGATCGCCGGATGGTTTATTGATCCCTGCAGCTCCCAATCACTCTAGCACTCTAACCGGAGACATGCTCGATAGATTGCTAGACGCGGGCGACAACTTAAGTGGTGCCCGCGGCAAGCTCGTAGGGACGACAGACAAACTGGGAAAGAAACTCTTCACTAGTGAAAGTCAGGTTGACGACCTTCTGAACCTGATAAGAGACGTACGTAAAGCTCGAATCGAGCGCCTTGAGTTCCGCTGTTGCAACCTCGGCGCGGGTCCAGGTCTTAAGAAAATTCATAAGCTTTTGGGTTCCCGCATTACGGCAGCACCAAAAGTGAAATACGTTTGGCTCGAGGGCACCTTTAGCGGTAAGGCCAAACCTCCCCAGACTTCAGCGGAGTGGAATATCCAGCTGAAGCATAATAAGAAGAGTATTAATAGTCTGCCCCCGAATAAGCGCACTTTTACCCGAGACAACTGCATCATGTCCCCTATTTCTTTCGCCAACGGCAGCGAGGTTGTCGCCGGCTTAAGCGTGACCAAGGAGGGCTCCATCAATCGTTACGATCTCACGGGCTATTTCCAAGACTGGGAGTCAGTGAAAGGGTGGACACAAGTCTTTCTGGAAAACTCGTACTACTACTACCTGAAGTCCGGTTGTAATCCCCCTGGTGGAGGCTTCAGTAAAGGTGGAAAACTCTACATCATCGGGTTCTACACCCCGACCGGTCCATTACCGTTCGTTTTTCCTGGCGACGGCTTCCGATTTACCGAACAGATTGCATATGAAATGTGACCGTAGGACGTGATGGGGAACGAGGCGCATCTGCATCTATTGACACCTAGCCACATGAGCGAGAGCTTCGCATCTCCCATGGACACCCCCCAAGACGATCTGAACTTCGACCCGCGCCGGCCACTGTCCATCGACGAGGCCATGCGTCTCGCGACCGGCCTGCACCGTACGGGACATCGGGAAGACGCATTCGAAATCTACATGCGCGTGATCGAGTTAGCTCCAAACCACGCCGATGCGCTGCATTTCCTCGGCATCCTGGCACACGAGCAGGGCAGCGACGCTGATGCGATCCGCCTCATGACCCATTCCGTCGTTTTGGCGCCTGACCGTCCTGGATTTCGCAGCAACCTGGGTAATCTGTTGCTCGACAACGAGCGCTTCGAGGACGCTGAGCGGGAATACCGCGAGGCGCTTGCCCTGGACCCAGACCGTCCGGATGCGCTCAACAACTTAGCAGTGCTATGCAAAGCGCTCGGGAGGTACGAAGAAGCGGAGCGCAGTCTGCTGCGCGCCCTGGAGCTTGCTCCAGATTTCAACATCGCGCGAAACAATCTGGCTCGCCTGTTCTTGCAGATCGGTCGGATCGAGGAGTCGGTCGCACAGGCATGCGAAGCGCTGGTCCACGACCCACTTAGTGCCCCCTCGCGCGAGATGCTGGGTTATGCCTACTGCAAATCGAGACGGTTCGATGAGGCCGCCAAGGTTTATCGGGAATGGCTGGCCGACGAGCCCGACAATCCGAGTGCGCTCCATCATCTCGCCGCATGTACCGGGCAAGGTGTCCCGCCGCGCGCATCCGACGCTTATGTCCAATTTGTCTTCGATGCCTTTGCCAATACCTTCGACTCGCGACTCGCCAAGCTCGAATACCGCGCCCCCCATCTGGTGGCGATGGCGGTCTCGGACCGCCTGGGTGCGGCCGCGGTAGACCTCCAGGTGCTGGATGCCGGCTGCGGGACCGGGTTGTGCGCGCCGCTGCTCAAACCCTTCGCGAGCAAGCTGGTCGGGGTCGACTTATCGCATGGGATGCTGGCCAAAGCGCACCGGCGCGACCTGTACGATGATCTGCACCAGGCCGAGCTGACCGGATATATGCGGCAACACCCCGCTAGCTATCATCTCGTCGTGTCGGTGGATACACTGGTGTACTTCGGGGTGCTCGATGAGGCGATGGGAGCAGCCGCTGGTACCCTCCTGCCCGGCGGCTTACTGTGCTTTACGGTGGAGGGCCTGGGGGACGGTGAGCCAGGCGATTACCACTTGCAACATCACGGCCGCTACGCTCATTCCAGAGCCTACCTGGAAACCGTGTTGAAGCGGGCAGGGCTTGACGTTCTCAAGCTGGACCGCGAGATCTTGCGCGCCGAGGGCGGGGAGCCAGTAGCCGGATGGCTGGTTCTGGCGCAACGACCAAATCGTTAGCCAGGGGGATGATCCACAAGCTGAGAATATCCCCGGTCCTAACAATCGATCCTTGGACCGTTGGCACCCTCTGCCAAATTCACCGACTATACTGACATTAGCTTCGCACAAGGCCACGTCATGCCCGCCAGTCAAGCCACACGGACAATCTCGGTCAATACCGTGCTCGGATCGGAAACGCTGCTTCTGGCGAGCATGACTGCCGAGGAGCACCTCAGCGCCGCGTTCGAGTACGAGCTTGTCCTCCTCAGTGAAAAGATCGATATCCGCGCGGACGACCTGCTAGGTACGCCGGCCACGGTGGCATTGCTACTGCTATCGGGGGAGCACCGGTTTTTCAACGGTAACTTTAACCGCTTCTCCTACATTGGCTTCGATGGGACCTATGCCTGCTACCGCGCCAACCTAGTGCCATGGCTCTGGTTTCTGTCGCGCACCGCCGACTGTCGGATCTTTCAGGACAAGACGGTCCCGGACATCGTCAAGGCGATCTTCCGCGACCATGGCTTCAGCGATTTCGAGGAGCGCCTGTCCGGGACCTATCGGCAGTGGACCTATTGTGTCCAATACCGCGAGACCGATCTGCATTTCATTCAGCGCCTGCTCGAGCACGAGGGTATTTATTACTTCCACGAACATAGGGACGGCCAGCACACCCTGATACTGGCCGACAGCTATAGTGCCCACACACCTGCGCCGGGCTACGAAGAGGTCGTCTTCTATCCACCCGGTCAGGAGCCAATGCCCGATCAAGAGCGCATCGACGACTGGAGTGTGGCCCACGAGGTTCGCCCCGGGGTCTTCGCGCACACGGCCTTCGATTTCACCGCGCCGCGCAAGGATCTGCTCACCCGCAGCAGCGCACCCAAGGAACATGCCTTGGCCGAGGAGGAGATCTTCGACTTCCTGGATGACTACACGGACAACTCGGTGGGAGACGGCTATGCCCGCATCCGACTTGAAGAGCGTCAGGCCGATCACGAGGTCGCCCGGGCGGCCGGCAATTCGCGCGGCCTGACCTGTGGCGGACTTTTCACCTTGAAAGAGTATCCGCGTGCTGATCAGAATCGGGAATATCTGATCGTATCCGCCGATTATCGGCTGCAATCGGACGACTTCGGTTCGGTCGATGCCGAGCCCGGGGAAGGCCCCATCTATCGCTGTAACTTGACGGCGATCGACGCCCGAGTGCCCTACCGGCCACCTTGTAGGACGCCCAAGCCCGTCGTTCAGGGACCCCAGACCGCTATCGTGGTTGGCAAGTCCGGCGAGGAGATCTGGACCGACAAGTACGGGCGAGTGAAAGTGCAATTCCATTGGGACCGCTACGGCAAGGAGGACGAGAATAGCTCCTGCTGGGTGCGGGTCTCTCACCCCTGGGCGGGCAAAAACTGGGGGGCGGTAGCCCTCCCGCGGATCGGCCAGGAGGTGGTGGTGAGCTTCCTGGAGGGCGATCCGGATCGACCCTTGATCACCGGTCGGGTCTATAACGGCGATTGCATGCCGCCTTACGACTTGCCCGCCAACCAGACTCAGAGCGGCATCAAGAGTCGCAGCAGCAAGGGCGGCAGTGGCGCCAACAGTAACGAAATCCGCATGGAGGACAAAAGCGGCGAGGAGGAGTTGCTGTTGCATGCTGAACGCAACCAGACCATCGAGGTCGAGGCCGACGAGTCACACTGGGTAGGACACGACCGCACCAAGAATATCGACAACGACGAGACCACGACGATCGGCAACGACCGGACCGAGTCCGTTGGCGGGAACGAGAAGATCGACATCGCTGGGAACCGTACCGAAACCGTCGGCATCAACGAAGATATCAGCATCGGTGTCAACCGTACCGAGAGCGTTGGGGCAAACGAAT
>CALMYW010000436.1 GCA_937873665.1 uncultured Sphingorhabdus sp. | reverse complement strand
GGCAGATGAACGAGCCTCCGGGCAACCGCTTGCGCGTTGCTCTGACAGGTCTCACCATTGCCGAGTCGTTCCGCGACGAAGGGCGTGATGTGTTGTTCTTTGTGGACAACATTTATCGTTATACCTTGGCGGGAACCGAAGTGTCGGCCTTGTTGGGTCGTATGCCATCGGCAGTGGGTTATCAGCCGACTTTGGCTGAAGAAATGGGTCGTTTGCAGGAGCGCATTACGTCCACTAAAGTTGGTTCGATTACATCCATTCAAGCGGTGTATGTCCCCGCCGACGATTTGACCGACCCGTCACCCGCCACGACCTTTGCTCACTTGGACTCAACGGTTGTGCTGTCCCGTGACATTGCGGCATTGGGCATCTACCCCGCAGTGGATCCTCTGGACTCAACCAGCCGACAACTCGATCCGCTTGTTGTTGGAGAAGACCACTACAACACTGCGCGAGCGGTTCAGGGTACGTTGCAACGCTATAAGGAGCTTCGCGACATCATCGCCATTTTGGGTATGGATGAGCTGGCTCCTGAAGACAAACTGGCGGTGGCGCGGGCGCGGAAAATTCAGCGTTTCCTGTCTCAGCCGTTCCACGTGGCAGAGGTGTTTACGGGCTCGCCTGGAAAATATGTTCCCCTGTCGGAAACAATCCGCGGATTTAAGATGATTACGAACGGTGAATGCGACCATCTGCCGGAACAAGCCTTCTACATGGTGGGCAGCATTGACGAAGCGTTTGAGAAGGCCAAGAAGGTTGCGTGATAGTTGGTTTCGTCCCTGCCCGTCTTACGACAACCCAGGGACGCTGTAGGACCAGCCATTCCCCAAGCTTCAGCAGGAATTATCATGAATACAATCCACGTCCAAGTGGTCAGCGCGGAGGAATCGATTTTCTCTGGCGAAGCGCGATTCGTTGCACTACCCGGCGAATTGGGTGAATTGGGGATTTATCCCAGGCATACACCGCTGATTACCCGAATCAAGCCGGGGTCGGTTCGTATCGAAACCGCCGATGGCGGCGAGGAATTCGTTTTCGTTGCGGGGGGAGTGCTCGAAGTGCAACCCGACTGTGTTACCGTTTTGTCCGACACCGCAATTCGCGGGAAAGACCTCGACGACGAAAAGGCCAATGAAGCACGGCAGGCCGCCGAAGAAGCGCTGAAGAATGCCAAGAGCGAAATCGATCTTGCTCGTGCGCAGTCCGAATTGGCTGTCTTGGCAGCCCAAATAACGGCCTTGCGCAAGTACCGTCAGAAGCGGTGATCGAAGAGCTCAGAGATCATACTAAGCTCTCCTGAATTGAAGCCTTCGCCGGTCCGGCGGGGGCTTTTTTTATTTGCTAGCTATGAACGAGCCTGACTGACCGCCGTGTTTTTCAAGCAGTTGGACATTCTGGATGATCATTGAACGATCGACAGCTTTACACATGTCGTAGATCGTCAACAGGGCGATCTGCACCGCTGTCAGTGCTTCCATCTCGACACCCGTAGGTCCAATCGTTTCGACTCGCGCAGTGCAGGTCACCATCACTTCTTGCTCGTCCTCAGGCAGAAGAAAATCGACGGCAACCCGAGTCAGTGCTAGCGGATGACAAAGCGGAATCAGTTCACTGGTTCGCTTTGCAGCCA
>CALMYW010000435.1 GCA_937873665.1 uncultured Sphingorhabdus sp. | reverse complement strand
GCGCTCTTGGGATGGGGCATGTCATTGCCGGCGCCGGGCTAGGCCGTTCGCTGGCCCTGCATGGAGCCGATGTCCTCAATCTCTGGCGACTGGGCGAGGCAGAGATCGAGCCGATCTATGCGAGCGCCAATGTCGGCATGCGCTCTTCCTGGCTCGACCCGAGGCGCGAAAGGGCATTGCTGGGCGAAGTGCTGCAAGAGGCGGACATCTTCTTCGAGAACCGGCGGCCCGCATTCCTGCGCGAGATCGGTCTGTTACCCGAGGACGCCGCGCGCGAGCGGCCTGGCATCATCTATGTTTCGGTCTCGCTGCACGGGACGACCGGGCCATGGGCGGAGCGCGCGGGATTCGATCAATCGGCGGGCGCGGTAACGGGCGTCATGAGCCTGCAGGGATCGGACGAAAAGCCGGAGCTGCCGCCGATCGGCGTGGGCAATGATTATCTCACGGCCTGCCTGGGCCAGGCTGGCATCGTGTCCGCGCTGCGCCAACGCGCCGAGCAGGGCGGTTCCTATCATGTCCATATCTCACTGACGCGCGTGGCGTTGTGGATACTGTCGATGGGAATCTTCGACCGGGAATGGGCGTTGCGCACCGCCGGCTCAGCGGAACAGCATCGCTATCTGGATCCCGAAACCTTCCGTGCCGTGACGCCAATGGGCGACTACCAAGGAGTCACCGATCAGGTATCGATGTCGGTGACGCAGGGCACATATGATCCAGTGCTGGTGCCACGCGGTTCTTCGCGGCTGGAATGGTTGGCGCGTTAGATCGCTTGAGCCGTCAGCCATCGGTTGTCCCATGGGCGCACCTCAAGGCCGCAACGAGCCGCGCCTGACAGGCGCGGTCGGCATAGGCCTTGCCCAGCCAGAAGCCGCCGCCAAGATGTAGCAGGGCAAGCCCGGTTCACGCCAGGGTGTAGCGGATCGGCAGAGTTTCCAGCCCCCAGACGCCGGGGAAACGACGCCATGTCACTTCGCCGACGACCTTCGGGTTCTTCAGCCGCTGGGCGATCAAGTGCAGCCCTTCCTCCATCTGGAAACGGGCAAGATGCAGGCCGAGGCAGATGTGCGCGCCCTTGCCGAAGGCGAGATGGTGCTTCGCCCCCTCACGTCCCGGCCGGTATTCCATCGCATTGTCAAATGTGCGCGGATCGCGGCCGGAAATGTTGAGCAGGAACATCAGGTGCGAGCCCTTGGGGATCAGCACGCTGTCGTACTCGATGTCGTCAAGCACGATGCGCGGCGGTCCCGAAGGGCTCGAATGGCGCAACCCTTCCTCGATCGCGAGCGAGCAGAAATCACGGTCCTGGGCGCAACGCTCCCACAGCTCGGGCTGCTGGAACAGCAGGTGCGCGGTCATGCCGAGCTGGTTCTTGGTTGTGTCGTAGCCGGCGGCAAAGAGGAAGAACAACTGCTCGCAGACTTCCTGATGGGTAAGCAGGCCCGCGTCCTCGGCCTTGACCAGCTCGGCCAGGAGGTCATCGTCCGGTGCTGTGCCCGCAGCGATCGCGACACGGCGTTTCCGCACCAGCTCCGAATCGAACTCCATCATCATTGCGTGCGCCCGCTCCATCTCTGACAGCAAGGACTTGTCGAGGCTGTAGCTGAGGCCCTGTATCTCAAGCGCCCACTTGATTTTCGGCAGGTCGGCCAAGTCCGCGCCGATCAGGCCGAACATGACCGCCACCGGGAAGTTCGAGGCGAACTCGGTGAAGTCGAACTCTCCCTTCGGCGCCCACTCGTCGAGCAGTTGCGAAACGACGTTCTGGATCAACCCGACGTGCTGAGCGATCTGGCGTGGCTTGAAGAAAGGCTTCAGCGCGTCACGCATCCGCTTGTGTTCCGCGCCACTCTTGGCAATGACGAGGTTTCTCATGAAATCGCCCCACGGCGTTCCGGTCGCCCCCATGATCTCGACGACGTCGTCCACGGCAAGGTGCAGCTTGTCGTCCATCTGCATGAGATCGCGAATCTCGGAATGACCATGCACAAGATAGCCGTGTGAGAACCTGGCGAGCCACGGATGCTTTTCCCGCGCCTTCGCAAACCAGGGTTCGGGATTGGCTCCAAAGGCCCGATCCTCGATCGGGAGTTCCAGCAGATCGAGTTGGTCAATCGAAATCGACATGTTCCTATCCTTTACATAAGCCGGCCGTCCCGCACGCGGTCCGGGCAATTCCACCCATTGTCAGTCACCAGGTAGCTGCCCGGAAGCCA
>CALMYW010000434.1 GCA_937873665.1 uncultured Sphingorhabdus sp. | reverse complement strand
GGCCCCAGTGCATTATTGGGACACAGATTCACGGTAGTACTCGCCCGCCAGGTCATCGCTGGCGGATTTTGAGCGGAAGGAAGCCATCGGCGTCAAATTCTGCCGGGTCCGACCAGACATAATCGCCGGTCAGATTGATGTGATCCCAACCAAGCGGTGAAAGCTGCCCAAGTGCTTCGTCATTACTGCCGGCTCCGCGTATGTTGAGCGCGCTGACTGCGCGATCTAGTGATCGGCAGTTGAACAGAATGATGGCGGCTGTAACGAGATTGAGCGCGGCGGCACGGGTCTGCTGATTTTCGTGGCCGCGATCACGAAAACGGCCAAGCCGGTGGAATGCCACGGCCCGCGCCAGTGTGTTACGGGCTTCGCCCTTGTTGAGTTCGGCAGTGACCTGCTTGCGCAGTGCTGGATCCTCGAACCAGCGGAGCGTGAACAGGGTGCGCTCGACACGGCCTATTTCGCGCAGTGCTGCCGCCAGTGAGTTTTGCTGGCGGAAAGCCGAGAGCTTCTTGAAGATCAGCGACGGCGTCACGACCTTGTTACGCATCGCGTCAATCAGAGGGTTGATGTCATCCCAGTGCGCGCGGATTAGATTTGCATCGAGCCGATAACCAAACAGCGGTGCCAACCTTCCATAACGCGCCTTCGGCTCGAAGGCGTAAAGTCGCCGGTCGGACAGGCGCGGGATGCGGGGTTCAAAATTCAGGCCGAGCAGATGCATGACAGAAAACACAATATCCGACACACCGCCGCCGTCAGTATGCAGCGATGAGATGGCTACCCCGCTTTCGTGCCCGAGTATGCCATCAAGCGCATGGATGGCCTCGCCTGCCGTTCCGGCGATAACAGTCTGGTGCAGCGGCGCGTAGCGATCCGTGATCGTCGTGTAGATTTTCACGATGGGATCACGGCCATAGTGCGCATTGACCGTCCCACCGCCTTCGCCTGGGCCTCCGAGGTAGAAATGCTGGCCATCGGCAGAGGCGCGCCAGCCTTCACCGAACCACTTGGCCATCGGCTCGGCATGAATGGCATCGGTCAAAGATCCAAGCGCGGCGCGGAATGTGTCCTCACGCATGTGCCAGGTCTGCATCCGCAGTAGCGCCCGCCGGGACGCTACACCGCAAATATCGGCCATTCGCGTCAAGCCCAGGTTGGTTGCCTCAGCTATCAACGCGGCGAGAAATGCCCGTTCGTCGCTCGGCGGCAGGCCTGACGATACATGCCCAAAATGATCAACGAAGCCAGTCCACCGGGCGACCTGCGACAGCACATCTGTAATCCGGATCGTCGGCAGCGCGCCATAGGTGCGCGAGGCAAGCAGCTTGGCGGGATCATTTTCAAGCTCTTCGGCCTTGGGCCCTTTGGGGAATCTGAGCTTGTCACCGGTGAACAGTAGCTGTTCTTTGCCAGACAGCCCATTGGCCGTTTCGAGCAGGGCAGCGTCCAGCTGAGCTGCTTTCTGGCTGAGCCATTCGTCGGCGCTCAGCCTTGGTAACTTCGGCAAAAGCACAGTAACATTCGCGGTCGCTGGTATTCGCGGCGTCAGCAAATCTTCAAGCGAGCGATGGATGCGCGATGTGGGAACCCAGAGATCACCGGACGTCAGTGCGGCCGAAACTCCAAAGTAGGTAGCCAGTTCCCAAAAGGTGCGGTCGATTTTCCCACCACTCACGACATGGCGATGCCAGCGCAGGTCGATATGCCCGAGCGGAATGTCAGCAGGCAGCGCTTTACGCCAGTCTCCAGCGAGTTGAATCAACACCCCCATCGCGGTGCGCAGCGGTGCTGTTGCCGTTCGGCCTTCGAATGCGAAAGACGCAAGAAATCGGCCGCCAACCTGCTTGAAGACCCGGTATTCTGACACGAGCTCACCCAGGACATCGGGCCGCCCCGGCTTGATCGTTCGCCTGATCAGCGCGGCATCGGCTTCAATGATGTCGAGCTCGGCGATTGCCGTGACGGCAACAGCAATATCGCTGCCGCTACGAGCAGCCTTGGCCAATGCTTCGAGTACTGCCGCAATGCGCGTCAGCCGTGCACGCCCCTGTTCATCGGCAACGGCAATCGTCTCCTCAAGCCGTTTGCGCGCATTGAGATTGGCGCGACCGACCAATGCCGAGAACATCGAAATTGCTGCATCGCTCAATGTTGCTTCCAGCTCCCGCAGTGTTGCTACCAATGTTGTCAGGCGGCGTGCCGGTCCCATCTGCTGAAGTGCCTGCGCGGTGTGCCGTGCACCCTCGCGCGCCATCAATGCGAGCCGTGGCAAATATTCGTCGGGAACAGTGACCTCGGCGTATTTTGTTGAACGAACCAAATCGATCCTGTCGAGGATTTCGAGGAGGCTTCGACCTCCTACCCGTGACGCCGGTTCGCGCAGCCAGCTGAGGCGGCTTTGCTGTGCATGGGTTTTTTCAATCAGCAGGGCTTCAAGCGCGCTGCGCTGTTCGTCGTCGATCAGAGCATGGACATCGCTTGTGACGCAGGCATCAGCAGCGTGCATCGCCTCACCGGCCATGCGCTCGATCACCGAGACGCCCGGGATGATGATGCGCTGCTCGCGCATTCTGGTGATCAGTCGTTCGATCAGAACCTTGCCGTCAGTCAGGCCAAGCGCCTCAATGGCAAGCCATTTGGCAAGTTCTGCCCGCCGGGGGTGGGTGAGATCGTGAAAACCATACCGCCGCTTGATGGCAGCGAGCTGCTCGTAGCGGGTTTGCATCCGGCGAGCGAACTGGGCGATAACATCGACATCGACGCCAATCTGCTCGGCAATATGGTCGAGCATGATAGCCGGGAGCAATTCGCCTTTTTGCAGGTGCCTTCCGGGAAAGCGAAGGCAGCCAAGCTGGAGCGCATAGCCGAGCCGGGTTTCCGGAGTGCGAGCTTCCGCGATGGCCGCAAGGTCATTTTCATCGAAACTGTGATAGCGGACGACCGCTTCTTCGGTGTCTGGCAGCGCCAGCAGTGCCGCCCGCTGCTTTTCTGTCATCGGGATACGGGCGGGCACTACAAATTCCCTTCAAAAACCTCTTGCCATTTGCCATCGTTTTGAAAGAGGATATTGCAAGACGCAATGTCGCCAATTTCCGTTCGGCTCAAATTGGCGACACAAACGTTCGTTTGTGAAAGGGACAACAGGTGCTGATCGGCTACGCCCGTGTCTCGAAAGGCGACGATCAAAGCACGGCGCTCCAGCGTCGCGCGCTCAAAGGAGCTGGGTGCGAACGCATATTCGAGGAAGCGGCCAGTGGCGGACGCTGGGATCGTCCCGAGCTGCACCGGATGATTGACCAGCTCCGCACCGGCGATGTCGTGACCGTCTGGAAGCTCGACCGGCTTTCGCGCTCGCTCAAGGACCTGCTTCACATCCTCGACCGCATCGAAGCCGCAGGCGGTGGGTTTCGTTCGCTCACCGAAAACATCGACACGACTTCCCCTGCAGGACGGATGATGATGCAAATGGTGGGCAGCTTCGCGGAGTTCGAGCGCGCGATGATCCGCGAGCGCACCTCCGCTGGCCTTGCTCAAGCCCGCGCTGAGGGCCGTGTAGGTGGGCGTCGCCCGAAACTCACACCCTCGCAGCGCGGCGATGTCGTGGAAAACGTGATAACCGGTCGAAAGACCGCCGCGCAGATGGCCAAGCTTTATGGCGTCAGCGAACCAACGATCAGCAGGGTCCTCGCTGCTGCACGGCAGGAGGCCGCTTTGTGAGGAGAATGACCGCATGAAACCCAGTAATGATTTGAGCGGACTCATCAAATATCTGTCGCGTGCCGAGTGGCACGACCGACTTGAAGAGGTCATGGGCGACCATTTTGCGCCAATAATGACCGCGCTTGACATCGAATATGAAGAGATTGGTGAAATTCTGGGGGAACACTGGGATCGCACGCTTTGGGGCTGCGCGTTCGAGGATTTTCTGACACAGGGCTTCGATCCTGACGGCGTCAACATTGTCGATGATTATATCAAACGGCGGGGCTGGAACGAAAAAGTACAGAGCAAAACCTATATGAAGGCGCTACGCACATCGGTGATGAGCCTTTATGAAGCCAGCGAAATTGTACCGGGCCAATCGATGACGCTCCGCGACATGGTGCGCGGCGGTGAGCCGCTGCTCGTGCATGAACATTCGGCGACGCAATCGCTCAAAACATGGGACAGGATCGCGGCACGCGTTGTGCCAATGAACGGCAAGTACATTCTGGCTGGTGGTGTGTTGCCTTTTACCCTGGAAGGCACAACGCTGTTTCAGAAGGGGTTTGATGACCTTTGCCGGCAAAGTCGGGATGAAGGCATTCATGCCGATCGTGATGCGCTGCTCGCCGACGCAGCGTCGCTGTTCACCAATGCCTGGCTGTTCGACACCTTGCCCAAGGCCATGGGTCTCATTGCGCCGATGGTTTACAACAGCGATGGCGACGAACTGGTCTTCCATAGTGTGCGTTTCCCAATCGCTGCGGGCGTGACCCAAACGGCCATTGGCACACAGCTTGATACCGTCAAAACACTGCATCGCGAAAGCGCGACGTTCTGGAATTGGTTGGGCACCAAGCCAACCAAACGGAAAGACAAGAAAGATGGCGGTGTGGAGTTCAACAGCACGATGGAAGACGGCACCCCAATACTGGGCAATATTGAGATGAAAGGACGGTTCGTCACCCTGACAGTGAATTCGGCAGAACGTGCGAAAGCAGGCACGCCGTTATTTGCTAAAGCTCTTGGAAATCTGGTGCGCGCGCCGCTAACCGAGATTCAAACCATCGATCAAATGCGTGCGGATCATGAAGGAAATGAGGCGCCCCAATCGGTCGTCCCGCCAGAGATTGCGACCAAGCTTGTTCATGAGATGCTCGACAAATCATATCGAGAAACACTCGATCAGCCAGTCGGCATGCTTGGGGACATCACCCCGCGCGCAGCCTCAAAGTCGGCGAACGGGCGAGTCAAACTTGTGGAGTGGCTGAAATATATCGAAAATCGAAGTGCCCAACAGCCCGACGATACAGACCCGATGGCAACGTATGATTATTCTTGGCTATGGCGTGAGCTCGGCGTGGAAAACGAACGGAGATAAGGCTGGCCAAAATGTGCAGGACAGAGGCATTTAAGGCCCTACCGTGAATCTGTGTCCCAATAATGCACTGGGGCC
>CALMYW010000433.1 GCA_937873665.1 uncultured Sphingorhabdus sp. | reverse complement strand
AGGCGCAGGGTAGCCATGGCCGGGGAAGACAATCCATGACCAAGGAAGGGTAACCCCTACCGGAGAAGGCTATCCATGACCAAGGAAGGGTAGCCCTTAGCGGGGAAGGCTATCCTGGGCCGGGAAAGGTTGGCCTAGACCGGGGAGGCAGTTTTTTCTTGACGGCTTCAGGTTCGCTCTCTAAGATTCGCCCCGTTCCGGCTACGTAGCTCAGCTGGTTAGAGCGCAGCACTCATAATGCTGATGTCACTAGTTCGAATCTAGTCGTAGCCACCAAAAAGCCAAAGAAAATAGCCCCTTAACAGGGGCTTTTTCGTGTCTGGTGGTGTGGTTTTGGGGATAGAGGTCTTGGGGCTACACCCGGGCTACAAATCTAAAAAAGTTTGGTGGTTGACTTGCACGGGTACTTGATGAAGACCTGTTCAACTTTGGCCGGCGAGGGATGGGCAGGAGGGTAGGTCATTGTGGCCCTTTTCATGGTAACTGGGGATGAGCAGTGGGATCAGCGCCACCAGGCCATGAAGGAGTCCTGCCTGGCTGGCGGATAGAGGTTGCGCACCATAGCGGTGACCACGCCGCGATGCGCAATTCCTGGCCCTCGTGGAGGTGCATCGGGGGGAAATCGGGGTGATGGGCGCCTAGCCATTAGTTGGCGCCCTGGCGGCGCAGCTCCCGCAGCAGGGTCTGGCCGTCGAGCTCGGCCTATACCAGGTCGCCGGGGCGGGGCGTCAGGTCGGGAACTTGTGGCCGAATAGCAGCAGGGCGCAGGAGGGCAGTTCACCACAGACATCACGGTGGCATAACTAAGAGGTTGTGATCCAAGAGGTATGAACAGCTTGCTGCTGTAAGAACACCTGAAGAAGAAAACTTTTTTATCAGTTACTTAGAAATGTTTCCCTATACATTTATAGAGGTTTGGATTACAATATTCCGTATTTGTATACCGCCCCATAGAATTTTCTTATTGGCCCATTAATATTTTAAGTGCAATTGTCGGAATTGGACGGATCTTGACGGAATTCGTGTGTAGAACTGATGGGGGAAGGCTGGTACAACCGTACACAAATCTACTGTGTTTAAGTCAGTTACCTTGACCAACGCTGCCGGACATGGAGAGCGAAGTGAAAGAGATAGTCCCCTGTGGGCTGGGTCGGTCATCTGGCCGGCGTGACGCACGGGCACCGTCCCTGAATCGAAGAGGCCAGATGCTAGCCCATCCGACACGCCGTCAAGCCACATTCGACGCCATGCCGAGGACAAGCCCGAACCCCTTCGTAGGGGCACGTCGTGATGAAGCCCTTGGCACGGAGTGAGGCGAACCAAGGTATATCGATTGACGCCGAGTGCAAGACAAAAGGGGGACTGGGAATTCCCGTTTCACATCTTGAGCACGGCGACACTCCGACGGCTAGATGTGGGACACATAATCATAGTGTAAAGGTCTGGCAGATGTTCCATCAGAGCCCGACATCAATAATTGGAGAAGGAAATAGACATGATAAAAAAAGTAATTGGCGTATTTGCAGTTCTTATTAGCCAACCCGTCTTATCAGCGACAATAGCGGGTGAGTACCAAGGTGAATTCAATGGATTTCTTAGAGTTGACAACGGCTCTCTTCCAAACCACTACCTGGTTTGGCTTGGGGTTGGTTCTGGAAGCTGTGGTGGTGAGACGCATATCAACAACAAAGAAATTCGATTGAAGGATAACCGCCTCGTTTTCAACTGGAAACTCAGAAATCGCTCATGTACTACAGAAATTGAATTCAAAAATGAAAGCGCCGAAGTCACAGACACCTGCATCACACCTGAATCGGAAGAAGGGTCTACCTGTGCACTAATGGGTCAATATATTAAAGATGTAACAGATAACAAATAACCAGTAAAAAAAATCAAAAAGAATTCGTAAAAATGATAGGGTCTAGGGTCAAGCACAAACCCCTACACTCAGCAAATCAACGATTTAGCCAGGATGTGAGTCAAAACTAAGTCCGATATACAATGCTAACATTCAAAAATAAAATTCATTCCGCCCTAAAGCTAGCTTTAAGGTTGGCTATATACTTGTACGCATCTCAAGTGTTATCTCAGGAACGATTTGCCTTGGTCATTGGGAACGCCTCATACCCGAAGTCACCGCTCTCCAATACAATTAATGATGCCAGGGACATTGCAGGCAAGCTAAGAAGCCTTGGATTTTCAGTAAAAGAGCATGTTGATCTTTCAAGGAAGGACCTGGCACGCGCAATTAATGAATTTCTTCGTGAGATAAAAAGCAGTGATAGCATTGCACTATTTTATTATTCCGGTCACGGCTTGCAAATTGATGGTGTAAATTACTTAATCCCGATCGATTCTGAAATTGAAGATGCTCTGGATGTCCCGAATGAAGCAGTTCCCGTGGATCAACTACTTGTAGGCATGAATGGTCGCAATGACAACGCCATGAATCTAATCATACTTGATGCCTGCCGTGATAATCCATTCAGAGAATCAGACCAGAAGAGTCTCGGTCAGAAAGGATTGGCTCGCGTGAATATTGCTAGCAAAGGAACTCTAATTCTCTATGCAACCAAACCGGGAGATACCGCAAGCGATAATCCGCGAGGACGCAATGGTTTATTTACTCAGCAGCTTTTAAAAGCTATGGATATGTCGAATATCCAAATTGAAGATGTATTTAAACAAACTGCCAACGATGTCTTCCTCGCGAGTAACAAAAAACAAATGCCATGGATGGAAGGCGTAATATTCGGTAAGTTCTATCTCAAACCCCCAAGGGAGCAGAATCAGACCGGTGATCCTCTCGCACATGGTAGCGGAACCATTCCTCTACCTCCTCCGCCTCCGCAATCTCCAGTAGGATATCTTCAGATAAGGGCAAATGTTAACAATGCCGAAGTAAAGCTCAATGGAAAAATAATCGGGCATGTAAATAGCGATCAACCATTAAATTACAATGAGGGATTACCAGCAGGTCCAGCAGAGGTTGAAATATCTGCACCAGGATATCTTGCAATACATAAGTCGATTGAGATCATTCCTGATCAGTGGAATTCATTGCAAGTCGCCCTGGCAAAAAGTATTGCTATAGACAAACTCGAAAATCCCGGAGAATCGGAATTTAGTTATACTGACCCGCGATTTGATAAAACGAACAAGCAAAATGGAAATCTTTACGCTCTAATAATTGGGGTGGCTGATTTTGATGATAACAATCTTGATTTAGATTCTGCCTCTGATAACGCAACGGAATTCAGTCAAGCAATAGGAAATCAATCAAAGGGTTTGTACAAATCCATTCATATTAAAACGTTGAATAATCCCAATAATGAAGCGTTCCTGGATGGACTTGACTGGCTAAGCTCAAAATTAACCACTAACGTTAATGATACTTTGCTTTTTTATTTTTCTGGACGCTATGCGCAAGATCCAGATGGTGAAATTTATTTCTTAGCAAAAGATACCAACCCAGAGCGTATGAGACGTACTGCGATGCCCAGCTTCGAGATTTATAATACAATAATCCCTTTTTCTGGAAAGAAACTAGTATTTTTTGACTTTCCAAAGCAGGCGCCTGCCAGAAACCCAGCATCCACGACCGGAATGATGAATGTTTTTAATGAATTCGTAACTAGCGGCGGGGAAATTGTAGTTTTTCAGAACGTAGCAGTTAATCAGGGGGCAATTGGGTCTAGCCAGCTAATGAGTCGGAATTTTACAAAAGCGCTAATTGATGGACTGACCGGAAGAGCGGATTACACAAAATCCGGAGAAATATCTATAAATAAACTTGATTTGTATCTCAGTGACCGATACAAGACGGCTTCAAATAAAGCACATCTGCGCATCGCATTAAAAAGCGATAAGATAAAAGATGTTACTATTAGCTTATATAATGATACACAGTAACTCGCTAAATTTTTTCATGTCAAATTTTTTAGCGGCGATCTATTTTATTGCTTAATTTTATCGAGGCAAGAAAATGCAAAAAGTTATATTCTTTATTGCGTTGAGTGCTTACAGTGCCTCAACCATTGGAGGGTGTGGTGAAGAAGAAAAAATATGCTTTCGCTTTGAAAATGGCAAGATCGCAGATCAAGCCAACTGTAAAGTGGTTGAATGTGCAAATATTGCAGGTGGATTAGAAGAATGGACTTGGGAAAATGGTAAAACCTTAAATATAACCATGAATGAAAGTGAAACATTAGTCAACGGAAAGCCGGGTTACTTTTTTGAGCAAGGTCCGAGAACTTGCTTCGGAATTGGGGAGGAATCTAGTAAAAAAGAATATTTTTGTCATGCTGAAATTAATCAGGATAGCAGGCAAGGAAAGAGTGAACCAAATTATGACACATGCTTAACTTTGTTAGGTGCTGGTGTTTATAATGGACTGTTGGAGGATTTGTGTGGGTTTGATGGGGGAGTCAAAGGAAAACTGAAAGCTATATATTCTGAAGGTAAATGCCAAGAAATAATTGAGGAGAACGAAATTACTCGACTTGTCAAAGATGTTCTGGAGGACACAAAAATAAGATACAACGCACTAGGCAATCAGGATTTTTGCGCAAATATCAAGAAAAGTTATTACGATCTTGCTAAAGAATGAGCCAAGCATTCATTCAATTTTTCCGACCTTTCGAAACAAATAGTGCTATTTTCAAGCATTCTACAGTCCAAACACTCAACAAACGAGACACAAAATGAAATGGCGTAAATTAGTTTCTAGGGGCTTAATTCTGACCCCCTTTATTCTTTTAGGCATGGGTGCGCAAGCAGAATCGCAACCATCCGCGGATTTTGAAAAGTGCATGGAGAATGTTGACCTGAGTGCTATGAAAAATTCACAATGGGGTGTTTGTGCTGCTGCTGAGGTCAAAAGACAAGACGTTATATTAAACGTCGAGTATAAAAAACTTAAGAATTCGCTTACTCCTGAGCTTAAAGAAGCTCTAACGAAAGCACAAAAAGCATGGTTGAAATACCGGGAGGATTGGTGTCGATTTGAGGAGGCGGGTCCCTCAGCTCCAGGAGGCGATGTTAACTATGATTTCTGCATAATTGAATTAACCAATAAGCATATTGATGCCTTAAAGGGCCTTCAGCCCTGACTCTTTTATGAACTATCCAGTCATTCATTCCGTATTTGGAGGTAGCCAATGACGAAATCTTGCCTGTTATCTGTAATATTTGTATCCACAGCCTTTATAAATTCTATTGCAAATGCCTCAGATGCAATACCAAAGCCTTTCCATGGCAGATGGGGGACCCCTGATAGTTGCGCCGAAACTGGGGAATTACCCACCGAGATCAATGCAACCTCATACAATCCTTATGAAATGGGTTGCGATTTGAAAAAAGTAATTAAGTCCAGCGATACTCTGTTCATTGGGCGCTTCCTGTGCTCTTTTGAGGGAGAAGAGGAAATGCAGAAACACACCTTGGAATTAAAGAATGGGAAATTGTATGCCGACGGAATTGGTCCCACTCCCAAGTGTAAGTAGCCAGGCAGATCCTTCAGTAATTTTAGTAAGTCTTCCTGTTTTTTTTGTCTTCCTTATTGCAACCAATCTGAGGTGAAGAAAATGGCGATAGGTAATGCCGTGCAACGCGGGTCCGTCGTTTACGTCTATGACGAGAAAAACCGGCAGATTTTTACGGTCAGCGCCGGCAACAGCAGTGATCGGGGCCTGACTGGCTACACGTCGGGCACCATCAACGTCCAGCGTGGCAATGTCATCTACACCTATAACGATCAGGGACGGCAAATCGGTACGGTCATGGCGCGTTAGCGTACCAATACCGGTCCTGATCGCCTCATCCCCCGGCTCTGCCGGGGGGGCACATACCCGCCAACGGCTGGTGGGCGGACCTGGGCCACACACCGCACCCTCTGACGGCCAGCTAACTTACTTGACCGGTGAGCCTCATGTCCTCCACACCTCACAACCGCGAGATCCGTGTCTTTTTGTCCTCGACCTTTCAGGACATGGACGCCGAGCGGCAGCACC
>CALMYW010000432.1 GCA_937873665.1 uncultured Sphingorhabdus sp. | reverse complement strand
CCACACGCCAGTTTCGCCGGACCATTGCCTGGCACATCGCCAACCGGCCCTTTGGGACGATTGCCGGCATGATCCAGTACAAGCACGCCAGCGTTGCGGCGTTCGAAGGCTATGCCGGCAGCAGCCGGTCCGGATTTCGGGGAGAGATCGAAGCCCAGCGCGCGCTTGGCCAGATCGACGATATCCTCGTCTACTTCGACGAGCGGCAAGGTGGCGCGCGCCTTGGCGGACCTGCCGCGAACAGGGTCGGAGTTGTGCTTGATACTGCCGCCCACGAGTTGGCGCCGCTACCTGCCATGATTGCCGACCGGCCACGTCTGCGCACCATGCTGGGCAGTCTCGCGCGGACATTGCATGTCGGCCCGCTGGCCGATTGCTTCTTTGATCCGGCAACTGCCCTGTGCCTCAACCGCATTTCGGAACCGGGTGCGACCGGACCAATGATCGCCATGTGCGAGCCGGTCCGCTGCCCCAATGCCTGCATTGCCGAACGGCATCGCCCGGCCTGGCAGCGCGGAGCTGACGAGGCGCGGCTGTTGCTGCGCGAGAAGCGGCTTCCAGAACCGCAGCGGGTAACGCTTCAGGCCGAGGTGGCAAGGATTGAGCGTGTCCTCGAACAGATCGCGCCCGGTGCCGCCACACCTCGGACCGGTGTGGCGGGAGAGGGAGAGGAGGCCGGTTTTCGGGTGACGGGCTGAAGGAGCGGAAGAGAGTTTCCCTCCGCTCGTCGTGGAGACCCGCCATGTCCCGATCCCACCCTGCGACGCCGCGAGCCGACGTCTATTCGCGCATCACCACCGAGATTGTCTCTGCCATCGAAGCCGGTGCCGGCGATTGGCGCATGCCCTGGCACCATGATGGCGCTGCCACGACGAGGCCGCAGAACGTCACCTCCCGCCGTCGCTATCGCGGTGTCAATGTGCTGGCGCTCTGGATTGCCGCCGAAGCCAGCAGCTATTCCAGTGGTCTTTGGGGGACCTATCGCCAGTGGGCAGCTCTTGGCGGACAGGTCCGCAAGGGTGAGCGCGGAACCACCGTCGTGTTCTGGAAGCAGGCCGCATCGCGCGCCGATGATGATCATGACGACGGCGAAGCCGACCCCGGCCGCATGTTCGCCCGGGCCTTCACCGTGTTCAACCTCGCACAGGTCGAGGGCTATGAGCCCGCTCCTGTCGCAGTTCTACCCGAGGGCGAGCGGTTCGGGCACGCCGAAGCTTTCGTCGCGGCCCTCAAGATCCCGATCACCGAGGGCGCCTACGATGCGCACTACCGGATCGACCTCGATCACATCTTCATGCCGACCTTTGCCTCGTTTCGGGATGCATCAGCACAGATGGGCACGCTTTTGCATGAGGCGGCCCACGCCACAGGGGCAAAGCACCGGCTCGATCGCAACTTTGCCGAACGTTTCAAGCGGGACAGTCTGGCGATCGAGGAGATCTGCGCCGAACTGACAGCTTCGTTCGTGCTCGCCGACCTCGGGATCGCCCACCATCCGCGCGCCGATCATGCCGCATACGTGGCATCGTGGTTGCGCGTGCTGAAGGACGACCCTCGCGCCATCTTCACCGCCGCCAGCAAGGCACAGGCCGCAGCCGACTGGATGCACGCCCAGCAACCCCAGCCCGAGGAGTTGGCGGCATGATGCGCGTCCTAAAAATTGGCGTCGGAAGTCAGATTGGGGCTGGACTGTCAGGATATGTGGCAGAACTTGGCGCTGCGTTCCTCTGTGGTGATCTTGGCATCACGGCAGAACCACGTGCCGATCATGCCGACTATATCGGCCACTGGCTTCGCATTCTCAAAGGCGACCGCAAAGCAATCTTCACGGCGGCGAGTGCTGCGAACAAGGCTGCTGAATACCTCAAGCGCATCGCTCAAATCGAACATCGAGAGGCGGCTTAGGCCGCCTTTCAACTTCAATGCCGTTCTAACGTGGGGCCGCTTGTCGGCCTTTTTCATTGTCTGCCCTGCGTCTGTGATCATCCGGTGATGATGACGGTGATGTTGGCAGGGCGGGTGCATCGTCAACGGCTTGCCCGATCCATTCGCCCTCATTTCACTCAGGCTCCCGTGTTGG
Organism: uncultured Sphingorhabdus sp.; assembly: GCA_937873665.1. The sequence goes on along the minus strand of CALMYW010000432.1, from coordinate 5,111 downwards.
CCGTTTCCCTTCGGTGACGCTGTCCCTTCAAACCCTGCCGTTTGCCTCCCCGTCCACCGGACGAACCCAAACGCCAAAGGAGGCAGACATGAAAACCGACTACGCAATCATTCACAAAAACTGGAACGGCATCGAAATCGAAATTCGCTGGATCGCCGATTACGTCTCATTCGACGACGGACAATCAATGGCGCATCTTGAGGTCGAAAGCGTAAAGCCAGCACGCGCGCCGCTCCCGATAACCGAAACCGGATATCGCTCGCACTTCATCAATCGCTGCAATGTTGATCACATGGGCGGCCCAGAGGCCTATGTTGAAGCGTGGATCGACGAGATGTCACGCACCCACGCATGGCGCGAAACCGCCATCGCATCCAAGCAACTCGCGCTCTTTTGAGCGCGAGTTGGTTTAAGGCAATTAACTATTTGTTAAATATAAATTTATTGACTTATCTGTCGGCATTTTGTCATAATTTATCTTATGGCGAAAGACACACCTCAAAAGTACTTACCAAGTTATAGTAATCGCAGGGGGGGGGATTACTATTTTCCAGACAACCTTGTCGATGCCGTAAGGGAGTTTCGGAGCTTGCCCGCTGTTCGTGGTAGCGCCGAAGAAGTTTACATTCCTGCTGGTATGGCGCGGGAAATTATAACAAGCGCGCTTACTGATTTTGACCCCGATCTTGGCCGTCGGGCAAGCCAAATCTTTGATAGTGGATTTCGTGAGGCTGTGGCCGCCGACCGCATTCAGGATATAGGCGAGACAATCGAGCTTTCCGATTCAATGTGGCAGGTTCGCACAGTGCCCCCAGGCCAGTGCCGCGTGATGCGATGCCTTCCTGCAAATTCAGATGCTACCGACTTGGACCCAGCCAACCCGAATGATCACCCGGTGATCCAATTTGAATACGATGGAACGATAGGGAGTTTGATCTATCTTTCGCACGAGCTGGGTCATGGGATAGCCGATCAAATTATGAACGTGTCTGGTTTTACATCTCAAACTAATCCAGAACACATGAAGGAAACTCAGGCATATTTCGTACAAAATGTCATTTATGACGCTTTGAAATCGCATCCCGACACGTCCATACGGGATGCATCTTCACGGCATTTCACGGATTTGTTCAATCAGAGCACCTCTGTTGTCACGCGCGCTACTCAACAACCACGTGGCCTAGCAGGGATGCCTTCAGAAACTTTCAATGCCAACGCGCAGCCAGACCAATCGCGAGATGATCGATTGAACCAAATGCATTTCAGGCCGCTGAGTTTTCTTTCGGCGCGCATATTGTCCCAAGAGGCTGGTAATGATGATTTGCGAGGGCCGATAATTGACGGGTTGATGGGAGCGAGCGGTCCGCTAGCAATCAATGCGGTCATGGGAAATGCAGGGATTGAGAATGGCGCACAGCTTCGCGCCCGAGTCTTAGCCGCTCAACCGTCCACCGATCCGATTGCCTCGTCACCCGCCTTTGGACTTACTCAGCCTGCCCGTACTTTTTCCTAACCCTTGATTACCTTTGCACGATCATAATGCAGATGCGTGAGCGCGCGTCACCGGATTGATGCGTTCGATCATGGCGCGACGGTTTGTCGTGTCAGATCATGTTCTCCTAAAATTGCCACCGAGCAGCGGACATTCCCAACGGCATTCATTCATGGGTTTTTGACCAGCCGCGTCTCGGATCAAGGCCGCTCGCTTCCGCACTTCGTTTGTGCAGCTCCGCGCGCGTGTTCGCTGCGCTCAGCCTTTGATCCTCGCCTCCATCGTCAGGTCACGAGTCTCCCCATGAAGCCGAGGGAATTGTCCTTCGGTGGAAACCAAGGAGAACTGAAATGTCTGACACAAACTCAAACCGCCCGAGCCACCGCTTGTTCAACGTCATGGGTGACGGCGACAACGCACGATGGACTGACATCGGCGTCGCATGGGCAACCAAGGACGGCAAAGGTTTCACACTCGCACTCAATGCGATTCCAGTGAATGGCCGGATCGTCATGCGGATTAACGAAGAAAAGGACGCCAAAAAGAAGGGGAGCTGACGCTCCCCTTCGGGGCTTCGTGAGCCAGCGTTACTATGGTGCTGGACCACGACGGCCAAGTTCTTGCGCGATCATCGCGAGAAGCGATTGCGCCGATGCGATTGCCGCGTTGCTCGCCGTGACGGCGCGCGATGCATCTTGGAACAAGGCCGCGAGTTGAGCGGTGGATTTGGTCGCAAGATCGTTGCGGTTGAGATTGAAGTTCATGACATCCTCCATTTCGTTTGCGCCGCCCACCATGGGCCGCGTTGGAGGACGTGCATCCGCACATCGATTGCCGATGCATCACCTGTGATCGCAACGAATGTGGAGAAGGCTAGGGATCACCATCCCGCCTTGCATCATGTTCAAACGAATGCGGATAGGTTCGATCAATCAGCGGATCATGTGGCGGCGTCGATTTGGAGGAAGACGAACGGTAATCGCCCGCTCTTGCGCCAATCTGCGAAACATGGAAAACTACAAGATAAACGCCGCTACTGGCGGAAAGGGAAATCAATTGACTAAGATAACAGCTCCAGCAGCACCAGTCCGACAGGGTGCACTAAAGCTCTACGCGACATCGCTCAAAGTCCGCGACCTCGTTGGAGCAAATTTTTATAACGTAGAAACACTCGATCCCGTGGATGATAATGATAAGGGATATCAGAGGCTACTTAATGCTTCACGCGCTAAAAAGCTCGCGGACTACATCATTAAAGGTCAAGATAGTAAGGACGCCTTTTTGCCAACATCCGTGTTTCTTGCCACAGATAAAGAAATACCATTTGATGACGTGACTAACACAATCGAAATCGACAGCGTGGAGATCGGGCCGTTCAGCGTTGTTGATGGTCAGCATCGTTTAGAAGGGCTAAAAATGGCCGCTGAAAAGGATGACCGCGTTTTAGATTTTGAGGTTCCTGTCAACATCGCAGTGAGTCTGCCAAAGATTGCACAGATGTGCCACTTTTTGATCGTGAATACGACGCAAAAGAGTGTCGATAAATCAGTTGAACAACGAATTATCGCCCGATTAAGCGATGCACTCGACGTCGAAGATATGCCGAGCCTGCCAAAATGGATTCTCAACACAGTTGAAAAAGGCGAAGTCGAAAAGGCGATTAGATACGTTGATTACCTAAACGAAAATCCAGAATCGCCTTGGAACGGCAAGATACAAATGGCTAATGACAACAACGATGACGCCACCATCAATCAAAGGTCATTTGTCAAATCTATCGTCAGATATGTATTAACAGCGAATAATCCTTTGACCGCTTTGAATGATTTCGAAAAAGAAAAAAAGATATTTCTAAATTATTGGAAGGCCATCGCTGCTATATTGGACGATGATACGAATAGCGTTCTATTTAAGTACAATGGAGCAGAGCTGTTCTGCAAATTCAGCATTCCATTTTTCATGAAGTTGCAGGACAAAGGGAGCTTCACTGTTTCAACCATGCAGAGCTTGCTCCAGTCTTGCTTTGACAACATGGAAGGTGATTATGCTGGTGTAGGGCATTCCGATTGGTGGGCGAAAGGCGGCAAGGCCAGCTTTTTGAATTCGGGGGCTATCAATGTGGTTAGTCAGGAAATGACGCGCGCGCTCCACAAGGCGTCGATGGCTACGGCAATCGAAATTTGAAGGTCGAAGGCCTCATACCTAAGCCCTCAAAACGAGAGGCATTCCGACGGAGTCGGGAGAAATTCCTTCCACAGACGCAAGGTTGCTATGTGATCACGACCTTTGATGGCACGATCTTATACATCGGCTTGTCCGTCGGTATCCGTCGCAGAATGGTGCAGCATCTTGACAATCCCACTAAAGTCGCACCGACTCTCTTAGGAAGAGCAACTTGGTTCTATTGGCTGGAAACGCCAGATACAAACAAGGTCGAGCGGACATGGTTAAATATGCATCTTGTAGAGGAAGGCGTTCTTCCAATTCTGAACAGCATCTACTCGCCTACCTCGACTTAGACTATGATCGTTCAGCCCAAATCCAAACCGCGATCACGTGGCTTTGGCGAAAGTGAACGCGCATCACGCGTGCGACCATTGCGGTCGCGCTCGGCTTCGCCCTCGCGCATCCGGCGGAACTTGGCAGCGTCCCGATAGAGGCCGAGGATGCGTTCCGCTTCCTTGCGGCGATTCTCTTTGATCAGCTCTTGAAGGGCTTGGCGATCCTTGTGCTGCGCACGGATCAGAGCGTGCCGCTCATGGCTATCGCGCTCGCGCGCAAATTTAGCTTCCATCTCATTCTGCTTGCGCACCTTGAAATACTTCCCCGTCAGGAAATCCCATGCACCGGCAATGCCTTTGCGCAGACGTGATGCGCGAATGCGTTGCTCTTCGTTCCAACGTGCAGTGATGGATTTATCGAAGGCTTGGCGTTCAGCTTGATGCTGAACCTTGAGCGCTTCGCGCTTGGCTATCAGTGGTTCCATGATTCAATGGGCAATGCGCTTTGCCTCCGCAATGTAAGTCGAGAGGCGGGGTGCGATCTCTGTCGCGATGCGTTCGCGAGTTTCCGCGACGGACATGAGCTTTGATGAATCGCCGAGTCGTGCGGCGATGTCAGCTTTCTTGTCGGGGATGATGCGCGAGAGCGAATAGACATCGCCGTCAGTGGTGACGGCGACGAAGCCCCGTCTGTCACCGCGCGCGAGAAAGAGGCCACGCTCTTCGAGCGCAGCCGCGAAGCTCTTGGCGTTGTCCGCTTGCCGGTAGCAGTCGATGACTGCACCGCGCAGCTCGCGCGGATCGATGCTTGTCCGTTTGGCTTGTTGCCATTCGTCCAAGGAGAAATTGCGATGATCGCGGAGCTGCGGATTCTCGAATCCGCGCGGCATCTTCCACCCGTTTTCGAGATAGACCTCTTTCGCCAACACCTGGAGCTTGTTCTTGAAGAAGGGAAGATCGATTGCCGTCATGGTCGAGGCAACGATGCGCGACCAGACGGCATGACAATGTCTGCGGCCTTCTTTCTCATGAAAGACGATCACGCGCGGCTGACCGGTGAGGCCGAGCCGCTCTTCGATATCGCCGATCACTTTCTCGAACACTTCGACGCGCACGGA
>CALMYW010000431.1 GCA_937873665.1 uncultured Sphingorhabdus sp. | reverse complement strand
ATTCGGCTGCAGTCCAAGGCCACAGGGCAAACCATGGAACTGCGCAGCGTGGCCTACACGGTGCAAGGCACCGCAAAGGCGGGCGAGTTTCAGGTGGCATTGGAGGGCATGGATCCGTTTGTGACCATGGTCAGCCGGGACGCCGCCAACTATGCGGTGGAAGCCATCCTCCGGGGCGCCTCGGCGCGCCCTCTGCGTGAGGAGCAGCCGCGCAACGACCCACCCGCGACTGCGTCATCGGAAAACGAGGGCGATTGAGCCCGGCGGAAGCAGCCCGGTGCGTGGCGTTGCATGGCCATGCAACCCGGGCAAACACCCATGATCCGGATCAAATCGGGACCGTCCTGGAATGGTAAAAAGACGCCAGAACAACAAGTAGACCAAACGGGAGGATCCCCATGCCTGTAGCCCCCCCACGCACAACACCCTTGGCTTTTCTGCACGTGTAAAGGCCGTGTCGTTGTGGGCATCCTGATCGTCATCGCCATTGCGCTGCTGGCTGCCGTGCTTTTGCTGGGGCTTGCGGCAAAACTGGTGGTGCAGCTGGGCGTTTTCGCCCTTGTCGTCCTGACGGCGGCCGCCATCGGCACCCTCTGGCTTAGCGCTGCCATTGCATTTGCCGCCTTCTTCGGACTCGTTGAACTGACCGGGCAGCAGCACATCGGCTGGGCGGTGGCGGGCGCGTTGTTGACAGGGGCGGCGGTGTGGGTGGGGTTTATGCGGGGGATTGGTCGGGAAATAGTGAGTGCGCCGGAGCGGTGGCGTCGATGGCGTCGTGACGAATCTTGACCATGTGTTCGCTGCCTGTCGCCCCCTTCTCGTTACGCTGTTTATAGCTTCGACGGGTCAGTTATTGATGGGGTCAGTTTTTCTGCTGCCTGGGAGTGGGTCGCATCTTCTTGCAGTTGTCTTAAATTTATTTGAATGAGGAGATCCGAATGGGCGAGGACGGGATGAACCCAAGTGAAGACTTTAACCGTCTGTATACCGACATATCAGGCAGCATTGCCGCGGCTATGGCGGAGATTGCAGACCTCAAGGTCGAGCACAAGGACGGGAAGAAAGAACTCAGCAACATCATGGAAAGGCTGCGTGTTATCCAGGCCCGCTTTGATGGGGAGCTGTGCCTGCTCGAAAAACACGCTGAGTGGGATAAGTTCACCATAGCCTTTTTTGGTGAAACCAACGCCGGGAAGAGCACCATCCTTGAATCCTTGCGAATCCTCTTCAAGGAAGACTCTCGTCAACTTCTACTGCAGCAGAACGCCCACGATCTGGCGAAATACGAGCAGGCACTTACGCACCACATAAACCAGGTTCGAAATGGTCTGAACAGGGTGTGTGGGGATTACGCTACGGAAATTGAAGCGATCAAAAAGAGTGCTTCTGCATTGGCGCTGGTCCTGAAGGAGGAGTCGGTCGTTCGGAGTCGGATTCTGCAGGAGGAGTCGTCCTCCCGAATCAAACGAAAACTATGGTTGTTTGCCATCGGTGGGTTCTCTATGGGCGGCACCGTGGCAGGTGTGATCGCGATGCTGTTTGGGCGGCTGCTATGAGCCAAGCGATTGAATTGGATGATCTGTACAGCGATGCGACGCGCACAACCGCATCGGAGCAACTAGCTCAGCCCGCCAAGAATGCATTCCTACCCATTCAGCCAGCATTGAGAAAATTGGATGACATGCTGAATGTGCAGCTCCCCGCTCTGCTGCCGCCGGCGATGGCCTTGGAAACTTTGAAAGTGAACGCGCGCAGGGTGGACGGTCGGATCATCGGCACTGGTGAAGCAGATTTCACCAAGGGCAATTCTCTCTACACGCTCAATTACAAGGACAAGACCTTCCAGTTGCTCGATGTTCCAGGAATCGAGGGTGATGAGGGGAAGTATGAGCACATGGTGCGCGAGGCTGTAGCTAAAGCGCATTTGGTGTTCTACGTCAACGGTACCAACAAGAAGCCAGAGAAGGCAACGGCCGAGAAAATTCGGTCCTACCTACGCCGGGGGACGCAGGTCTGTCCGATTGTGAATATGAAGGGAAAAGCTGACGCCTACGAGTTTGAGGAATATCGTAAGTCGCTCGGGGGCGCAGGCGAGTTACAGCAGACGATGGGTGTACTGGAAACGGTGCTTGGCAAGGAGGTTCTTCTTCCGGGGCTTTGTGTCCAAGGGTTTCTGGCGTTCTCTTCATTGGCCATCGATTCAGAGAGTCGCAGTACGAGCATTCACCCCTCGCGAAATCGTGATCTGGTGCCCGATCAACGAAAATGCCTGAAATGGTTCGTGTCGGCCAAGGCGATGTTCGAGTTCAGCCAAATAAAGGCGGTCGCTCAGATTTTGCACACCAAGCTGGGTACGTTCAAGGGAGACATTATAGAAAGCAACAAGGTCAAGGTACGTGAACTGCTTGCAGAAAACATTATTAATCTGCAAGAGGCGCTCAAGAACCATCAAATTTTCATGACCGAAGTAAATCCGGAATTCGAGAAATGCCGCGAATCCATTCATGGTGCCTTTCGAACCTTTGAACGATTAGTATCTACAGGCCGTCGGAATCTTTGGAGCGATTTCTTCAATAACCTTAGTGAGCGTGCGGACCAAATCGTGGCGGATCACTTTGGAGATAACGACCATATCGCTGCGAAGTTGAAGAAGTCCTTCCAGAGTAGTCAGGAGGAGGTTGAAAAGCGCATGCAAGAACAGTTCGAGGAACATCTGGAAGCTTTGCAAAGCAGTATGAGTCAAGCCATGGTTCGTCTGATCCAGGACGTTCACCGAGTCGAGTTTCAGCAGCGAATCACTTTCGACCATGGTGACCAGCAAACAGCGTACCGCGCTATCGATCTGGACATGGCGTTGGGTCTAAAAGGCTGGGGATCGATAGCTTTCAGCATCGGGTCCTACGCGGCAACGGGGGCGGGGATAGGCTCGCCTGGTGGTCCTCCGGGCATTGCGATAGGTGCAGCCGTCGGTGCGGTGGTTGGGATTTTGATCAGTGTCATGCACTTCTTCACCAGCAAAGAGAAACGCATTCGAAAAGCCCAAGCCCAGGCACAGGGAAAAATTGACGAACTACGCAACGAGGTCATGGATGGTCTGGCCGACAAAATGAAAAGCTTGGTGGCACCTGTACGCAAAGAAATCAGGGAAAAGACACTGAGCCAGGTTGATGCCATTTATGCCGGCCTAGCTCGTCCGCTGGAGATCATTCAGCAGCAACTTGCGCTGATGGAACATATCAAAAAGCAACTGGAAAAAATGCCACATGGAACAATTCAAGCAATTCAACGTTGAAAAGCAAGCCGTTACCGAGACCCTCTGCAAATTGCGGGAGATCCTCGAAGAACTCGGCAGCATGGGAATTGATGTGGCCGGGGATTTGGACAAAATCGCGTCGGCGATTGGTTCTGTCGAGTCTGATGTGCTACGGATTGCGCTGCTGGGGGCCTTCTCCGATGGCAAAACCAGCGTGATCGCGGCATGGCTTGGCAGGATCATGGCCGATATGAAGATCGATATGGACGAGTCGTCGGACCGGCTAGCGATCTACAAACCAGAGGGGTTGCCAGACAGATGTGAAATCGTGGACACGCCGGGCCTCTTTGGCGACAAGGAGAAGGCTGTCAATGGTGAGACGGTGATGTACGAGGACGTGACCAAGCGATACATCTCCGAGGCACACCTGATTTTCTATGTCGTCGATGCCACCAATCCCCTCAAGGAAAGCCATAGCGCCATTGCCAAGTGGATTTTGCGCGATCTCAATAAGCTGTCTTCTACGGTTTTCGTTATCAACAAGATGGATGAGGTGACAGATCTGACCGAGCAAACGCTATTTGACGAACAGGCTGGCATCAAAAAAGATAACCTGAAGTCGAAGCTGCAACGAGCCGCGAATTTGACCTCAGAGGAAGTTGCGCGACTGAACATTGTCTGCATAGCATCAAATCCCTACGGCCGTGGCCTGGAATTCTGGTTCGGTAAACCGGAGCAATACGAGAGCCGCTCACGCATCAACGACCTGAAGGCCGAGGCGAGTCGTATCTTGCAGGCGAACATTCCAGAAGTGCTTATTGCCAAAACCGGGCTGGACGTAGTGCGTGATCTCGTCGACAAGAAACTCGCCTTGGCGCAGGCTCAAATGAATGAGTTGAAGATTTACGAGCAACAGAATCTAGAAGAGTCCACCCGAATCCAAGAAGATATCAGGCAAGGTCGAGGCGAAGTGAAACGCTTGGCTGGGGAACTCTTTAACGAATTGCAGGCCATGGAAAACCAGACCTTGGGGCGCTTACGCCCGCTTTCTTTGGAAGACATACGGGGATTTTTGGACGATGAGTTGGGTTACACCGAAGAGGGCGCCGGTTACAAGCTCAATCTGAAGATCAAGACCGTAATCGACAAATTTTTCAGCCAATCATCCTCAGTGACGAGTCGTATTTCCTTGGACATCGGTCGGCAACTCAACTCTAGCGAGAGCTTTCTTGACTCCATGAGTACGACTGCGCTGTCGTCAATGGGCGGTGCGCTCAAGGGCGTGTCTACACTGAGCCCGTCTGTCATCAAGGGGGCGATTTTCGCAGCACGTGATGTCTTGGGGCAGGTGACCGGGGTCGCCGTCAAATTCAAGCCTTGGGAAGCTGCCAAGCTTGCCGGAACCATTTCCAAATGGGCTGGTCCCGCTGGCGCAGTATTTTCTTTGGGATCGGACGTTTACAAGGCATACAAGGCGAATGAGCTGGAGCAGGAACTCAAGCAAGCCAAAGATTCCATCGCCAGCGTGATCAAGGGCGCTTTCAAGGATATTTATGACCTCATTAGCGATGACGAACGAATGTTCAGCTTCTTTGCTCCCCAGTTACAGGAGTTCGAGAAAATCGTCCGAGGGATGAGCGAGAGTGCCGCGATTATTCTCGCCAACCGGGACAAGATTGGTCATGTGCAGGCGAGGCTGAATGGGCTTACCCCGCTGAAACTTGGCAGCGCGCACATGCCGGATGCCCCGGCCACTCTGTGACATGACGAGATATTGAGTCAACCATTCATGCCTATCCGTCCCTCGCCCACCACCTACACCTGTCCCGCCTGCGGTTGGTCCAAAACCGTCACCCCGCGCAGCGACGCCTTGATGTTCGGCGAAATGTTCGACGCCTGCCCGGCTTGCGGGCATTCGCCGTTGCAGGTGCGCCCAGCCAGCAAGGCGGAGTCTGTCTTGGGTCAGTTGGCCGACCAGGCCCGACGGTGGATGAAGTGATCCCCGCTGGCCGGTTTGGAAATCACGGACTGAACCTGTCCACCTGATCAGGACGATCAAGCGATGCTGTTGCCTGATATGTACAATAAAACGTACATATAAAGGAGCCCCGCATGGACGCCATCACCTACACCGCCGTTCGCGCAAACCTGGCCAGCACCATGGATCGGGTGTGCAACGACCATGAGGCCTTGATCATCACCCGCAACGGCGAGCAATCGGTGGTGATGCTGTCGCTGGAGGACTACAAGGCGCTGGAGGAGACGGCTTACTTGCTGCGCACGCCCGCCAACGCGTCGCGCCTGCTGGCGGCGGCGGCTCAGCTGAACGGCGGACAGGGTGTCGAGCGGGAACTGGCGCCGTGAGGCTGGTTTTTGCCGCTGAAGCCTGGGAAGACTACCTGTACTGGCAGCAGCACGACCGCAAGACGCTGCAGCGGATCAACAGCCTGATTCGTGAAATCCGGCGTGACCCGTTTAATGGCGTCGGCAAACCGGAGCCCCTGAAGCACGCGTTGTCGGGTTTCTGGTCCCGCCGCATCACGGACGAGCATCGGTTGGTCTACCGGGTGCAGGGTGATGAGCTTCAGATTGCGCAGCTGCGCTTTCACTATTAGCCTCTGCTCGGCATCGACGACCGCAGCCTGATGGGCGGCGATGACGACTGAAAATGACCGTTACCCAGCGTGAAATGGTCATTGTTTGCTATTGAAACAGGATTAATCAGCCCCTTCCAGAAAGCCCCGGATCGCGGTGATCACCTCGTCTGGCCGGTCTTTGTGCGGCGAATGGCCGCAGGCGTGCAGTTTGAGCAGGCGGGTCTGCGGGGCGCGGGCGGCGATGTCGTCGATCTGGGCCAGGGTGCCGTAGGGGTCGTCCTCGCCCTGGATGGCCAGCAGCGGGGCGGTGATGGCGCGGCAGTCTTCGCGAATGTCGAAGGCGCGGAAGGCGTCGCTGAGCCAGACGTCGTTCCATTGCCAGAAGGCGCCGTCGACGTCGTTGTGGTAGCGGGACAGGCGTTCGCGCAGGCCGCTGGTGTAGGCGTCGCGGGCCTGGGTGATGGCGGCCACCGACACGTCTTCGACCATGACGTGCGGCGCCATCACGACGCAGGCACTGACCGGAAAGCGGCTGGCGTGCAGCAGCGCGATGGTGCCGCCGTCCGAGTGGCCCACCAGCACCGGGCGCTCGATGCCCAGCCGCGCCAGCAGCGCGGGCAGCACCTCCCGGGCTTCGCGGTGCATGTAGTCCGGCGCCAGGCGGCCGCTGCCGCGCACGTCCGGCACCGGGCTGGAGCGGCCGTAGCCGCGGCGCGACCACACCAGCCCGGCGCGGCCGGTGGCGGCGCACAGCTGGTCGGGCCAGTCGCGCCACATCGCCA
>CALMYW010000430.1 GCA_937873665.1 uncultured Sphingorhabdus sp. | reverse complement strand
GCAGGGATCGGCGGGGCCAGGGGGTGGGGTCCGGGCCTGAGGCGTTCTGCGGCCCCCCGAAACAGCGCCCGCCGCTCCTGGTCGATCTCGGCGTAAACCGTCTTGGTCACGCTGACGAACAGTTCCATCTTGGTACCGAAGTAGAGGTTGATCGCGCTCAGCGCGACACCCGCCTCACCCGCTATCTCGCGAAGGGAAGCGCCTTCGTAGCCTTCGCGCGCGAAGACGGTGATGGCGCTTCCGATCAGCGTGTCGATCACATCGGCCTTGGACATCGGCATTGTCCTGTTAGCGCGGAGCCTGGCTGGCATCGTGCCGTGTTCCGCCTTTCCCGGCGCCGTGCCCTTAGTCCTTGCGCAGTTTGTCGAGCGACTGCGCAAGCGCCATCGACACGCCGCTTCCGCTGTCGATATGCGGCGCAATTACGCGGTTGCGCAAGACCCCGATGCCTTCGACCTCGAGCGCGATCTCGTCCCCGGGCTTGAGCACCCGGCCAGCCTCGAGCGCACTACCGCCGCCGACCGTGCCAGAGCAGATTACTTCGCCCGGGTAAAGCGCAGGGCCGGGGGTGAGGTAGGCGCCCGGGCCTCAAAAGCGCCAGGGCACCCCCGCCGTGCTGCCTTCCGACACCTGCTCGCCATTGATCGAGCAGCGCATCTTGAGCGCATAGGGATCGGGAATTTCATCCGCAGTCACGATGCACGGGCCCAGGCTGTTGGCAAAATCCTTGCCTGCCGACGGCCCGAGGTTGAGCGCACCGCCCATCACCTTCATCTGCTCGTCGCGGGCCGACCAGTCGTTGAACACCGAATAGCCGAAGATGTAGTCGCGCGGGTCATCCTTGCTGACGCCTTCGACCCTGCGGCCGATCACCGCCGCCCACTCCAGTTCGTAGTCGATGAACTGCGAGAACGCTGGCCAAACCACGTCGACGTCCGGCCCGACCACCGCCATGGCGTTGGCAATGTAGTAGAGCGGGAAATCAAAGAAGCTGGGCGTGACCTTGAAATACCCCGCCTCGTCCAGCTGCGCGCGCTTGGCGGCGGGATCGGGATCGGCGGCGATCATCCGTTCGCCGACTGTGCGCTGGATGCCTTCGAGATGGCCCGGGAAGCACAGGCAATCCCGCACCTGCACCGGGCGCGGCAACGGCGCGAGGATGCGAACGCTCGACGTTTCAATCACCGAACCTTCCGGCGGCATCTCGACGTAGGCCCGCGCCATGATCAACCCGGCGTCCCCACTGTCGATCAGCGCCTGCATCGAGGAAAAGAACGCCATGCCGGGCGCCGCGGTGGCAAGATCGACGATCCGCCGGTCACCATCGATCCAGGCGCCCAGGCGCTGCTGTCCAGCGAGTTCGAAGGTAATCAGACGCATGTTTGGGTTTCCTTGCATTGTGATTTGAACAGGTTCAGACTGCAGCCTCAGCAGCGAGCTGCGCGCGCAGTTCGGCCTTGGCGATCTTCTCGATGGTGGAGCGCGGCAGGCTGTCGACCAACCGCACTTCGCGGGGGCACTTGAACGCGGCAAGCTGCGCCGCGCAGGCCTCGGCGATGCGCGCTGCCAGGTCCGGCACATCGCCGCGCGGGATGACGAAGGCGACCGGCACTTCATCGAGCATGGGATGGCTGCAGCCGACCACCGCGACCTCGGCAACGCCAGGTACGGCCATGATCGCCTGCTCGATTTCCGAAGCGGCGACGTTCTCGCCGCCAACCTTGAGCATGTCCTTGCTTCGGTCAGCGAAGAACAGCGAGCCATCCTCTCCGATCCGGATGCGGTCGCCGGTAATGAACAGGCCATCGGCCGTGAAACTGGCGGCGGTCGCTTCCGGATCATCGGCATAGTCGAGGAACAGCGAGAGCCCCCGCCTGCCCCGGACGTAAAGGTCGCCTGTCTCGCCCGGCGCGACAGGGCGCATGGCGGAATCGAGCACCAGGATCTCGGTCAGCGGGGTAGGCCGGCCAATCGCTCCCGGCGCCGTCGGCAGACCGGGAACGCCGACGATGCCCTGGGTCAGCGTCTCGGTCATGCCCCACCAGCCGAGCGTGGTGACGCCAAACCGCTCCTCCACCGCCGTCATCCGGCTGGTGTTGCCCCAGACGCGGTAGGTATGGTGCTCAGGCACCGGCAGGCTTTCCAGCGCCCGGATGCAGAACGGGACCATCGATGTCCAGGTGCAGGCACGGCGCTGCGAAACCTCCCAGAACCGCGAGGCCGAAAAGCGTGGCAGGATCACCGCGCTGGCTCCTGCCCACAGCACCGCGCCGACCGAATAGACCTGCGCGTTGGCGTGGAACAGCGGCAGATGGACAAGATGGACGTCGTCCTGCGACAGCCCCTGGTGCATGGCGCTGCCGCGCGCGCCCCACAGTGCGTTGGCGTGGCTCCATCGCACCGCCTTGGGACGCGAAGTTGTGCCAGATGTGTACTGGATCGCGAAGGGCGCCAGCGGGTCCGCCGGGCGCTCGGCCAGAAGCGCAGGATCGGCGTCGATCGCGGCAAAAGGTTCATGCAGCGGCGGCGCGGTGGCCAGAGCGCCATTGTCGGTCTCGGTCACGCAGATCCAGGCAAGCTGCGGAGCGGCCGCTGCGACCAGCGCCGCAAAGCGCGGCTGTGTGATCGCCCCCACCGCGCCGCTGTGCGCGGCGTAATAGGTCAGCTCCGCCAGGCTTGAGCGAGCGTTGGTGGTCACCGCCACGGCCCCGGCATAGGCGCAGCCCAGCCAGGCGATCAGCGATTCCGGGCAGTTGTCGAGATGGACGAGGACCCGCTCGCCTGGCGCGACGCCGCGTTGCTGGAGGCCCGCCGCAAAGCGGCGCAGGGCCAGGGCGAACTCACCGTAAGTCCAGGTGCGTCCGCACCCCTCGAAGGGCTCCCAGATCAGGAAGGGATGGTCCCGCCGCTGCTGCGCCTTGCCATCGATCAGGGTGCGGATATCCCACCCGTCAAATGGCGTCGGGCCGGAAACCAGCGGCGGCAGAACCTTGGGCTTCATGCTGACCTGCCTTCAGACCTTTGCATCGACCAGGATCGCGGCCAGCAGCGCCGGCTCTTCGCCTTCCACCTTCCAGCCGTGCATGCAGCCCTGCTGGATGATGAAGTCGCCCGGTTCGAGCAGCACGTCCTTGCCTTCGGACAGCGCCCACAGCCGCCCGCTGATCACCACGAAGTAGTTCAGCGTGTCGGTCTTGTGCATCGAGGGATGCTTGGCGGCCTTCAGGTATTCGAGCGTCGGGATGTGCACGCTGTGAAGCTGCTGGTGCATCGCGTACATCTGCTCGGGTGTGATGACGTTCATTTCGGTGGTGAAGGTACACAGCCGGAAAATCGCACCGCCATCGGGCGGTTCGTGCATCAAGGTGCCCTTGGTGGGGTCCTCGCTGCTGGAAATGTCGGCGGGGGTTTGGTGGTTGATCCACAGGTCAACGACCGGGCCTTCGGGGACTGCTTCGTCGATGACCACATCGGACAGTCCGTCCGCACGGGTCGCCATCACATATTTACGTGCCATGCTTGATCCTATCGGTTTGAGGAATTCTCGTGCCGGCAGCGCCCCAGGGCTCTGCGTCACGGGCTGAGGAGCCAGGGCACCGGCAAAGCCGGATCACCGCTCGGGCAGATTGCTGATCCAGTGTTCGCGGGCGCAATCGGCAAAGGAAGCCAAAATCTCGGCAAGCATCTCGCGCAGCCATCGCAACATTAGCCCCTCCTAACGGCGCTTTGTGCACCCGTCGGACAGCTTGATGGCAATCGCCCTGATCACAAACGCAATACGCGGGACAAGTGTCCCGGGATTACGCCGCGCAATTGGGACGCTTGTCTCTGGAATGTCCTTTCCCACCAGCCTGTTTGGTGAGAGCCATTCGCAAGGAGAACTTCGGATGGCCTGGCGCATCGCCCATCGACGCGTAAGCCGCGTCGGGATGGCGAGCCTCCAGCGCATCCATACCCGCTGAGGTGCAATGCCATGCCATCGACCGAACCCTGCCCGCCCGAGGAAGCGGGAACGGTCCGCGAAGTGCGAACCTTCTGCCGCGTGTGCGAGGCGAGTTGCTCCGTAATCGCGACGGTACAGGACGACCGCATCGTCAAGATCACCGGGGATCGCGATCACAAATTCTCGCAAGGCCACTTCTGCAAGAAGGCGATGGGCGCCGCAGAAGTGACGAGCGATCTCGAGCGCGTCACCCACCCGCTCAAGCGAGTCGGAGGTCCGGGCGAATTCGAACGCGTTTCATGGGACGAGGCGCTCGATGATATCACCTCCCGGCTGGCCAGACTGCGCGCCGAGCACGGCCCCGAGGCCTTCGCCACTTATCTTGGACAGCCTCCCACGAACACCTATTCCACCGCCATCTGGTACGGTGCCTTCAATGAAACGATGGAAACGCGGTGGAACTACACGTTTGCCGCAGAGGATAGCGCCGCTTGCCTAAAGGCTGGCGAGATTCTCTACGGTTCCGCGGGGATCGTGCCGAAGCCGGATCTGTGGCGCACGAATTTTGCGATCGTGATCGGCGCCAATCCGCTTGTCTCGCATGGTTCGCTGTGCAGCGAGCCGCTGTTTCGCAAGGCGCTGAACAGCATAACCGGGCGCGGCGGCAGGGTGGTCGTGATCGATCCGCGCCGCAGCGAGACTGCCCAGGCCTTCGAGCACGTTGCCGTGAATGCGGGAAGCGATCCCTGGCTGCTGCTCGCCATGCTCAACGTGATCTTCGCCGAAGGGCTGGAGGATCGGGCATTCCTTGCCGCCAAGACATCCGGGGCCGAGGCGCTGGAGCAGATCGCTGCCGGGTTTTCGCCCGAGGCTGCTGCGGCCCAGTGTGGGCTCGATCCGCATGAGATCCGGCAGCTGGCGCGGGACTTTGCCATGGCGCCGACGGCCCTGGTCTATGGCCGGACCGGCACCTGCACGCAGCGCTTCGCAACCTTGACGAACATGCTGCAAAATCTGCTGTGCCTGGTGACGGGCAATGTCGACCGCGTGGGTGGCATCATGATCCCGCAGGCCCTGATGGGCCAGAAGGGCGCGTTTGGCGGGGGAATCCAGCAACGCAAGAGCCGTCGGGGGGATCTACCCGAGGTTGCAGGCATGCTGCCGTCGCGCGCCCTGATCGACGACATCCTGACGCCCGACCCGGATCGGCTGCGCGCCCTGATGCTGCTGGGCGGCAATCCGATGTCGGCCAGCGGAGCTGCTGGTCCCCGCTTTGCCGAAGCGCTTGAAGGCCTGGAGCTGCTCTTCTCACTCGACCTCTATGTCAACGAGAGCAATCGCCATGCCCACTACATCCTGCCCGTCACCTCGATGTACGAGCACGAGGACATGCCGCTCAAGTTCCTGTTCTCGCAGCTTCGGACCACAATCTGGGCAGCACCGGCGGTGGTCGCCCCCCGAGATGAGGCGCGCGATGACTGGCGCATCATGCACGAACTCTGCGCGCGGCTTGGCCTGGGCGGCGCATATGCGATGCCGGTCCTGCGGGACCGGGCCCGCGAAGGCTTCGTCACGACGCCGCAGATGATGGTCGATGCCATGCTGGCAGGCAGCGAGCTGGGCCAGCGCCTTGGCCTGACGTTCGAGCGGCTTCAGACCGACCATGCGCTGGGTCTGCCGCTCGGCGATGGTCTTGCCGAAGCGCAATTGCCGGAAACGTCATTTCCCATTCCTCTGGCACCGGCCGAACTCCAGGACGAAGTCGCGCGGCTCCAGGCATACCATCATCCCGAAGCATATCCCTTTCGAATGATCGGGATGCGCGAACTGCTTTCCCAGAACGGCTGGCTGCATAATGCCCGCTCGCTGATGGGGCCGCATCGCCGCCACGCAGTTCACATCAATCCGGGCGACGCCACCATGCTTGGGATTGCCGATGGCGATCAGGTCCAGATCACCTCAGCTGCGGCAAGAGTGCAGATCGAAGCTTGCCTGTCCGACCGGTTGAAACCAGGCCACATAGCGCTTCCGCACGGCTGGGGCCATGACGGAGGCTGGACGCACGCCAATGCTGCGGGTGGGGTCAACTCCAACCTGCTCGCCAGTAAGGACAATGACGACATCGAGCGCCTAGCCGGAATGTCGATCCTGAACGGTATTCCTGTGGCGTTATCCCGCGTCGAACAGCTACTGGAGGCGAGCAATGAAAGCAGCAGCTGAAACGGAGGGTTTGATGCGAAACGCACTCTGTTGGTCAGAGCTCCCCTTACCCGAGCTGCAGCTTTGTCCAAGAGGTTCTGCCACTCGGTCAGAGCAGGTCTGGCCTCCGGTAGGTCTTGTGGAGCTACGCCGCCGGGGATGACAGCTGGGTCAGGCTTGGCGAAAGCTACTCAAACTGGCCTGCTGCCGCTTCGTTGCGGAACGAGCAGATTCACCACCTTCCGCGGTCTATCCAAGCGCACCAAGCAACAACCGAACAAGCATGTACGCCATCGGGATCACCCCCAGGGCCAAAAGCATTGCGAATGGGCGTGCATTCGAACGACTGACCGGCCGGCACGATGGCTGCGGCATAGAAAAGAAGACTGATCATCTACCTCTGTATGGCTCACAACCAACGCCATCGCCATCCCGATCGAGATGCGTTCCATATTGTCCGCTTTGTCAGCGGCAACGGCCAGACACCT
>CALMYW010000429.1 GCA_937873665.1 uncultured Sphingorhabdus sp. | reverse complement strand
TTTACGGGACGGATGTATCCGCTGACGCTGGAAGGGCTCGACAACGCGATGCGCCTCAACTGGGGCCAGGGTTGCGGCTTGCGCATGGTCTTTCTCGTGACCGACGCCGGCAGCCTCAAGTCCGATGACCCCAAGGCGAGCATCCGCAACACCGGTCTTTCGACCATTGCCGCCGTGGCCAAAGAACAGGGCATCAGCATTTTCCCGGTCCACGTCGAAACCCCCGAAGCTAGGCAGGCCGGCGATATCGACAAGGCGGCACAGCAGTACCGTACGGAACTGGCCGACGGCCGGGGCAAGAGCCTTTACCGCTCGATCCCGAACGGATCTCCCAAGGCCTTTGACAACTATCTGGCCGAAGTCAGCACCCTGCTCGACGCGATCAGGGACGAGACCCAGGGCAAGCTTGTCCAGAACGGGCGGGCGTCTGTCGCGGCTGGTGGCGATGGTGCCCAGCCTTCGGTTAAGGAGCTGGTGCTGGGCAAGCTGTTCGCCGTGCAGCAGCGCTTCCTCGGAGCGGCAGCCGGTGCCAACGCCCCGGCCTTCAACGCCTCTTGGACGAGCGACCGCGACCTCGCCAACCCCGATGTCGCAGCCTTCGATGTCAGCATCTATCTGACCAGGCGGCAATTGAGCCAGCTGGCCGAAAAGTGCCAGACGCTACTCGCCAATGCCCAGCAGGCAAAGACCGAAAGCGGACGGTTCTTCGACCTTCTGCGGATGCTGTCAGCGGCAACGGCCCAGGATCCGCAACGGTTCACCAATGGCAGCGCCGACCTCTCGGCGCTGATGCCCAGCTTCCTGTCGCTCCTGCCCTACAAGAGCGACGTGCTCTCGCTCAACGCGCAGGATTGGCGCGGAATGGGCGCTTCGAAGCAGGACGCCTTCATCCGGCGCCTGAACGAAAAGATCGCGTTCTATCGCCAGATCGAAGCCGACCAGTCTCGCTGGGTGCAGCTTTCGGGTACGGACGCGAACGATCAGGTCGCTCTCATCCCGCTTCGGGAAATGCCGTGACGAGCCAGCTTCTCACCATCCGCAACAGCTGCATCAAAGTTGGGGATGGTGAGCAGGGTTTCCGGCTGGACATACCGGCCTTCGATGTCCAGCCCGGAGATCGCATCGCGATCGTCGGTCCGTCAGGATCGGGCAAGAGCCTGTTCGTGGAACTGCTCGCGCTCATCCGGCCAGCGCCGGGCAGCGGTTACTTCATGATCAGGGACCGGGCGGGCAAAACCCTGGTTGCCCATCAGGACGACGAGGCGGCCGCAGAGGACGAGCGACTGGCTTTCCGCCGCGAGGAAATCGGATTGCTGTTGCAGAACGGCGGCCTGCTGCGCTCGCTGACCGTGATCGAGAACGTGCGGTTGCCTGCCCGGATCAGCGGAACCAGCCTCGGGATCGCAGGCGAACTGCTCGCAGCCCTTGATGTCGAAAACCTGAGCCATCGCCGGATCGATTCGATTTCCGGTGGCCAGCGCCAGCGCGTCGCCCTGGCCCGGGCAATGGTCACGCGCCCGACGCTCCTGCTTGCCGACGAGCCGACCAGCGCACTTGACCCTGCCAATGCCCGGATGACTCTCGAGGTGCTCCGCGAGGCCGTGCATGTCGGCATGGTCCAGGCCTCGATCATCGTCACGCATGACGAGGCTCTCGCCAGTGGGATGGGATTTGACTGCGTCCGGATCACTTCGGCAGTCGAGGACGGGGCCGGGGTCGGCCGGATCGCGTCGCGAGTGCTGCATTGAGGCGGCACGGCCAACTCGTCTTGCGGCTGGCAATCCAGGATTGCCGGACCGAGTGGCCGAGCGCGCTCTGCATGATCCTGGCGATCACCGCCGTACTGGTTCCGGTCATGCTGCTGCTCGCAATACGCTCGGGCGTGGTAGGGCAGATGCGCAGCGAGCTGACGGCAAGTCCGCAGGCGCGGGAAATGTCGACGGTGGGCGAGCCGCCCGTCACGCCTGCGATGATCGAGGAATTGCGGGCCAACCCGGGTGTCGCCTTTGCGGTGCCCCGGACGCGGCTCCTTTCCGCCGCCGCCGTCATGCGCACGCCGGACCTGCAGAAGGGCACGGACCTTGACCTGGTCCCTTCGGGACAGGGGGATCCGGTCGTGCGCGGACGGTGGCAGGACAACAGCGTCGCTGTCAGCGAGAACGCCGCTCGCCAGCTCGGAATCAGGACGGGTGCGCCGGTCGTGCTGGTAGTCGAACGCCGCAACGCCGCCGGCGAGGCACAGCAAATCCGGCTGCCGCTGAAGATTCTCGATATAGTCCCGGCCGGCCAGTCGCGCAGCAACCTCGCACAGGCCTACCTCCCCTACCCTACAATCGAGGCGATCGAACGGTGGCGCGAAGACGAGCGGCAAGCCAGCCTCGACCAGGCCAAGGCCGCGAACCGGGCAGATGCAAGACAACGGCGGTATTCTGGCATTCGGCTCTATGCCCGGTCGATCGATGACGTGCCAGCGGTCAGGCAGTTGATGCAGACCTATGGTCTCGAAACCGCCAGCCGCGCAGGCGACATTCGCCTGGTCCAGCGGCTCGAGCGCTCGATGACGATCTTCGTGGGATCGCTGGCCGTGCTGATGGCTCTTGGTCTGGTGGTCGCGCTGGGGGCTATCCAGTGGGGCTGGGTCGAAAGGAAGCGGTTCGATTACAGCTATCTGCGCCTGCTCGGCATGGAGCGTCGGCAACTGTTCGCCCTGCCGGTGACCCAGGCAGTGCTGCTGGTCGTTCCGGCGATCCTCCTGGCGTTCATCGTCACGCTCGGTGCGCAGGCCATCATCAACCGGCTGTTCGCCGGACAGGTCGGCAGCCTCCGCAGCGTCAGCAACCTGTCCATCGCCGATAGCCTGCTGCTTACCATCATCGCATTTTTCGTGGCCATGGCCGGAGCATTCCTGGCTGCGCGCAACGCCGCGCGCATCAGTCCGGTCGTCGCCATCAGGGGGAATTGAACGTGCGCAAGATTGCATCCTTGGCTGCAGGCTTATCGCTGGTCCTGTCGGGCTGCGGCGGGACCGACGTTGCCGATGCCGACCAGCCCGGCAAGATCGCCAGCTGGGGCCAGGTCGACGGTCCCGGCTTCGTCGGGAAGGCGCGGGTCGGCCAGAAGCGGGCGGTGGACGCCATCGGCAAGATTGCCTGTCCGGAGCCGAAAAAGGCCGAAGAACTGCCCGACGAACTGGTCCTGCCGATGCCCTGCGGGCGCAAGATGGTATTCCGGGCGGTGCGTATGGCGGTCGCCGATGCGCTCGACAGCGAAAGGGCAACCTTTGGGGACCCCAACGCCAGCGATGGCTTTCAGAAGGCCATATCGGGTTCCTGGTTCGGCCAGATCGCCGGCAGCTTTCCGGCAAGCGCCGATGGTTCGGGCACGACAACCTATTACGTCGCCAAGTACGAACTCACACAGCCGCAATACGCCATCTTTTCCGGAGGAGACGAGACCGACTTCGGCGACGATTCCGCCGCGTGCAAGCGCGCCGGCGAAGCCTTGAAGTCGGTCCGCGGCACCAATGTCCTGCCGGCGACCGGCCTCTCGTGGATCGAAGCGGTCAACTTCGCCGACCGCTTCTCCCGGTGGCTGATCGCCTACGAGAACGACAATGGCGGGCTTTGGTCGGGGGTCCCCGCCCGCGAAACCCCACCCGGCCTTGTCCGCCCGCCGTCCGAAACCGAATGGGAAATCGCCGCGCCCGGGGGCGACGAGACCGGCTCCACCGGCAACAGCTACCAGGTCGCCGAAGGCTGGGGTGATCGCGACAACGCGGCCGAACTCTCGCGGATCGCCTGGTTTGCCGATGTCGGCCAAGAACCGCCCGAAGGCAGCCGGACCTTCCCGGTCGGGCGCAAGGCTCCCAACAAGCTGCAATTGTTCGACATGGTCGGGAACGCCGAAGAGATGCCCATGGACTATTTCCGGCCGGTACGACCGGATGGCGCGCTAGCCGGGCGTCTCGGCGGTATTGCCGTGCGTGGCGGAAGCGCGACCGATAACGCCGACATGGTCGGCGTCGGCGCCCGCCGGGAGCTGGACGTCTATGATGGGGGGGGCCAGGTCCGCACACCCACGCTGGGCGTGCGGCTGGTCATTGCTGCTCCCTACTTCGTCAACAAGCGCGGCTTCGCCGGTTCCGAGATGCAGGGCAATCCACCGCTGCGCGATGGTGTTGCATCGGCCTGGAAGCGGCTGGAAAGCGGCGATGGCAGCCAGGGCTCGGCCGAGCGCAACAACGCAATCGCCATCATCGATGCTGCCAAGAGCACCAGCGTTGCCAGCGGCCTCGGAATGGATGCGCAGCAACTCGCCAACCTGCAGCGTCAGCTTGAGGTCTCGGCCTCGAAGGCTGCCGAAGCCGAAGCCCGCAACACCCAGGAGCTGTTCCTAGGCGCACTCATGGCGGCCGGCTACGCGCGCGAGAGGCACAACAAGATCGTCCAGCTCGAAGACTTTGTCACCCGGGTCCGCAACGAGGAACTCTCGCAGGTCGAAGTGTCCGACCTCAACGAGATCGTGCGCCTACTGCCCGAGAACAAGCTTGAGCGGACTTCGACTCTGGCCTACTATTTCAACTCCGTGATTATTCTGTCGCAGCGTTCGCCCAGTCAGGTTAACGGCGCGCAACAGGTCGTTCAGCAACGACTAAAGCGCGCTGGCCTCAATCGGTTGGCGAGCTTGCTGTCGGTCTTGTCTAGACACATCGCAGAGGCGCGACAGGGGGTTCCGACCAACGATGTCCGGCGCGGCTGGTTCGTCGACGTACTGACAGCGAACGCTAAATGAGCAGGGGGCATTCGGCAATGAAGGGGCAATCACAGCGTGGTGCTTGGAAGAAGCGGATCCTGCTGGGGGCGGCAGCGGCACAGTTGGCTGTCGCTGCAGCAACCGTGCCACCGCCCTTGCCCGGTGAATATGCCGCCCTGGCCCAGGATGCGGCAGCCAAGCCGCAGAAGGCAAGGAAGCCTAAGAAGGTCAGAGATAAATACTCTGGCCGAACCGTCGGCGGTGCGGTTCTGGGTGGCGTGCTCGGGGCCATCGTCGGCTCGCAGATGAAGACCCAAAAGGTGGTCTATGACCAGTACGGTCGGCCGGTTGCCGTTAAGGAAGGCAATCGCGCGGGTGAGATGGCGCTGGCCGGGGCAGTTGCGGGCGGGTTGACCGGCTATCTCACCGGGATCGAGCAGCACCGTGATAACCAAGAGCAATTGCGCGCAGCACTAGACCGGCGTGATGCCGATCGCGGCCAGTATTCCGAACTGGGCCAGAAGTTGGCCGACCTCGGCAACTGCCGCAATCAGCAGATTTTCGATGTTCGTACCCAGCTCGAAAGTGGGGCCATCACCGCCGAAGTAGCAGATTCGCGGCTGACCAAGATCGAGCAGTGGATCGCCAAGGACGATGAGATCATTGACAAGGCTTCGGGCATGGATGCCCAGTCGGTGACGCTTTATGCCCAGACGGTGGCCGTGGCCGACGGTGTGCCCGCCGCCGATGCAGAGAAGCAGGGGGACGCGATGGTCTCTCGATATAGCCGGGGCAGCGAGCAGTTGGTGGGCGACGTGAGTGTAAGCTACGATCCGGCTGATGCGGTTGCCCAGTCGACCAGTCCTGACGTGCCGGCGCCGGTCGAAGCTTTCGTCAAGTCGCGCAGCGGGGCAAATGTCCGTTCCCAGCCTTCGACCCAATCACCGGTCATCGGTTCACTGCCATTCCAGGCAAAGATTGATGTCATGGACGCGCCCGAGGAAGGCTGGGCCAAGATCACGCTTAATGGCCAGAACGGCTATGTCGCCGAATCGCTGCTGTCGCGGGACAAGCCGCCCGCCCAGCCGGCGGTGAGAAGGGCTACCGTTTCGCGGCCCGATCTTGCGCCAGGGCGGATAGCTGTGCGCCCCAAGACAAGGAGCGCTCCGGCGACGCGTCAGGCCGCTGTGACCAAAGCTGTAGCCGATCGCGACACCTTCAAGGCAATTGACACAGCCCGTCGCACCTCCAACCGTGAACAACTTGCCGCCACTCGCAACCGGGTTGCGGCCGCACTTCAGGCAGCCCAGTCATGATCAGATTTGCCCGCTATTCCTCAATCGCCTCTGCCCTGTTGCTGCTAACGGCCTGTGGCGGCCTGTCGGATGGCGACATTGACCAGGCTCTGGCCACGGCCTGGGACAAGGATCCGGTGGCGATGAGCCAACTGGCCCAAGTCCAGTTGCCGGGCGCCGAACCGGGCGGCCTGCGCGGAATTGGTACGTCGGCCAAGGCGGCTGAAGAGCTTGCCTCAGCCTATGGCGGCGAGGTAGCGGCTGATCTGGCCCGCTCGGCTATTAACAGCGCGGCCAAGGTCGCCAGCGATTTTGACATCGAGGGTGCAGCCGAAGTGCGCGACGCGGTCGGCGTTGCAACGGCTAAGAACTGGCGGGTGCGCAACCTTGAAGTGCTCTCGCGGCGCCAATCCGGCGAAGATTATGTCGCGACTGTCCGTTACGACCTGATGGCCGACATCAATGGATCAAGCCAGACTTTGTTCAAGGATGTCACGCATCAACTCAGGTTAGTAGATGGCAGCGATGGTTGGGTAGTCGAAAAGCGGGCTATAAGCCAGTAAAGAGAGTAGGGCTGAGTCAAACTGATCGTTACTGGCAAACCGGATTCCGCCTTAGATTCCGCTGCGAATTCCGGGCCAGATTGGCCACAGGTTTCATTCAGGCCACCGCATCGAGCCCATTACGCTGAATGATGGACAGCAGCCGTAAAGCCGGACCTCCCGGCTTCTTCGCGCCGCGCTCCCAGTCGGACACAAGGTTCTTCGACACGTTTAGATAGCGCGCGAACACCGGCTGCGAGACATGCTCTGCCTCGCGGATAGCCTTGATCTCGTCGGGCGAGAGGACGGGCGCAGGCGCAAGGCAGGCTTCGTCGAACTCGCGCATGGTGCGCTTGTCGATGCTGCCAGCGTCGTGGAGGCCTTCCATCATTTCGTGGACGGCGGCCATCGCCTCGCTCTTGTAGGTCTTTGCCTTAGCCTTGCTCATCTTCTTTCACCTCGACCAACCGGCCTGCTTCAACTTCCGTTTCGATCTGGTCATCGCCCAGCTCCAGCATGATGCTGGCAGCCTTGCGATAGACCTTCAGTTCCGCCGCACTCAGGTTCGCCTTGTCGCTCTTGGCGAAGGCGAACACGAATATGGCCCGCTCGCCCGAGCGGAAGATCAGGATCGAGCGATAACCGCCCGACTTGCCTCCGCCCTGGCGCGCGATGCGTTGCTTGATGAGGCCGCTGCCAAGGTCGGCATCGATCAGGCCGGATTCGGCCCGATGAACGGCATCAGCAAGCGAGGCATCGCTGATCTTTTCTTTTGCCGCGAACTTGGCGAACCAGCGGTTGGCGTAGATGCGGATGCGCGGGTTGTCAGTCATGCAGCAACGGTCCGCTATCATACTTAGTGTTACGGCTCAATGAATATGAGCCGCTCATGTTTTGCTCGATCTGGTCGCCGATGCGCTGCGCTGCCTCGATGACGTGCCCATCGTCAAGATGGGCATAGCGGGTGGTTGTGCGCACATCGGCGTGGCCGAGCAGCTTGCCGATCATCGGCAATGTCTCCGAATGGGCGGCGGCATGGCTCGCAAAGCTGTGCCGAAGATCGTGGATACGAACGCCGGGCAGGCCTGCTTCGTCACGCAGCTTGCTCCACAAATTGCCGATATCGGTAATCGGGCGCTGGGTGGCCGGATTCCAGAACACGTAACGTTGCTTATCCCGGCGTGGCAGGGCGTGGAGGATCGTCGCGGCGGCCTCGGCCAGCCAGACCGTGCGCGGGCCGGTCTTGCTGTCGGTCAGCAGCAAGCGTCTCCCCCGCACCTCGCTCCATTTGAGGCAGGTGATCTCCGACTTGCGGCAGCCAGTCAGGATCAGCAGGCTGATTGCCGCGCAATGCAGCGGGAAGGTTTTGCGGTGCCGGTCGAGCACTTCACCGATCCGCTTGAACTCCTGATCGGACAGGAAGCGCTCACACTTCCGCCCTTTGTTCTTGCGGATATAGAGGCACGGGTTCGATCCTTCGGGCCGCACGCCCCATTGCTCGGCCTTGTTGAACATGGCGCGGAGAATTTCGCCGCAACGGTTGGCCGCGCCAGGTCCGCCGGTGTTGGTGATGCGGTTGAACCATTCCTGCACATGGCGTTCCTCGATCTCGTCGAGGAACAGCCCTTCGAACGCCCGGTCGAGATATTTCCGCTTGTAGTAGCGGTGCGTGTAGAGCGTGGACGGTTTCCACTTGGGCGACACGCGCTCCCAGTAGTTCTTCAGGAAGTCGCGGTAGGACGGAACCTTGCGCAGCCGCTTGCGCTCCTCCGCCGGGTTGTCCCCTGTCTGGGCGCGTAGCAGGACGCGGCGCGCGACATCCATCGCCTGCGCGCGGCTGAGCACTTTGGCATTGCCGATCGTCACCGTGCGGGTGCGCCCTTCCATCCGCGCCTGGACTATATAGACCTTGCGACCGCTGGCGTAGTGTCGGGTCCCAAAGCCGGGTAGCTCGCGCGTCCAGCAGGTCTTGCGCAGTTCACCCAGACCACCGCACTTGCCGACAACATGAAGCCGGAGACTACCCAGTTCCTCAGCGACGATCCCCCGCAGGGTCAGTGCGTTCATTGCCCGACCCCTATCAGGCGCGCGATGGAGCCGGATACGCGCTCCGCTGCATCGGCGACGATCTCGTCGGACAGGTGGGCATATCGGGTCGTCGTTTCTGCCAGCGCATGGCCCAGCAGCTTGCCGATCACCATCAGCGAGATGCTGTCGCGGATCGCGACTGAGGCGAAGCTGTGGCGTAGATCGTGTAGGCGCACATCCGGCAAGGCCGCGCGATTGCGGATTTTCGACCAGTGAATGCCAAGCGTGATCGGCTTGTCGGGATTGCGGAACGAGGGAAACAACAGGCCGGTTGGCTTCCGGTTTGGTAGGCCTGCGATCACATCGACGGCCTGCCGGTTGAGATAGACGATTTTGGCGCCGGTCTTGCTGTCCGGCAGCATCAGGCGCGGTTCCTGCACCCATTCCCAGCGCAACTGTTCGATCTCTCCGCAACGCGCGCCGGTGAAGATCAGCAAGCGTATCGCCGCGACATAGAGCGGCTGCTCCACCTCGTAGTCCCGCAAAGCCGTGGCAAGCCGCGCATATTCGTAAGGCGACAGAAACCGCTCAATCGGCTTGCGCTTGTAACGCGGCGTGCCCTTGCAGGGATTCGAGCCGCGCGGACGCAGACCAAGGCGCTCGGCATATCCCATCATCACCGAGAACACAGGCAGGGTGCGGTTGAACACGCCGGGGCGCTCAACGAAGCTGTCGCGCCAGAACAGGATGTCACCCTTCGCCAGATCGTCAATCCGCCGGTCGCCAAACGCGCCGAGGATTTCCTTGAAGATAGCGCTCTCGTTGCGCTTGCCGGTCGACGGTTTCCAGTGCCGCGAATAGTCAGCCCAGAAGCGTTCGGCGTAGTCGCGAAGAAGGGGCGCATCGCTCTTCTGCGCAGCGCGGGCCTTCTTGCGCGTCGGCAAACCATCCAGCGCCACCTCAGACAGCTTCCCCCGCGCGAGGCGGCGGGCCGTGGCGGGCGAGATGTCGCGGGAGGGTCCGAGGGGCACCCGCCGCAGCTTGCCGCGCTGGCGGAACAGCACGAACCACGTCCGCCTGCCGCCGGGATTTACCCGCAGGCCAAAGCCAGGCAGGTCAATATCCCAATACTCCCGGATGCGCTTGCCGGGTTTGCGCCGGGCGATGTTGCCGTTGAGCCGAACCCGATTGCTCGGCTTTGCCTTTTCACCGCTCCCACGCCCTTCAACGGATCGGTTCAGGGAATGATTCGGGTTCTCATTCGCTGGTAGCAGATAGCCATTTGCTTGCATTGACTTGCTCCTCATTGTAGAGGAACAACTTCGCGTAACCTATTGCTTAACAATCCCTTTCTGCCGCATGGCGGCGTAGGGTGTGCCCCCTGTCCCCTACTTCGAAGTGCGGTACCAGTGTTTGGGCT
>CALMYW010000428.1 GCA_937873665.1 uncultured Sphingorhabdus sp. | reverse complement strand
AAGCCATCATCCGCTGGTCGGTAAAGACGCGCGGGCTGGTCGTCGTCGCGGCGCTTGTGTTGACCCTCATCGGCATCGGCGCAACCCGCACAACGCCGGTCGATGCGTTGCCGGACCTGTCCGACGTGCAGGTCATCATCCGCACGACCTATCCCGGCCAAGCGCCACAGATTGTCGAGAACCAGGTCACATACCCGCTGACCACGACGATGCTCTCTGTTCCCGGCGCGAGGGTCGTGCGCGGCTATTCGTTCGTGGGCGACAGTTTTGTCTATGTGCTGTTCGACGATGGCACAGACCTCTATTGGGCACGAAGCCGGGTGCTGGAGTATCTCAGCCAGGTGCAAGGCCGCTTGCCGCCGGGTGCCACCGCATCGCTTGGCCCAGACGCAACCGGCGTGGGCTGGATTTACGAATATGCGCTGGTCGACAAGACCGGCCAGCATGATCTCGCCCAGCTGCGCAGCATCCAGGACTGGTTCCTGCGCTATGAGCTGAAGGCCGTCCCCGGCGTGGCCGAAGTCGCCAGCATCGGCGGGATGGTGAAGCAGTATCAGGTCGTGGTCGATCCGCAGAGGCTTGCATCTTATGGCGTGACCGCAACAGATGTCAGCGACGCCCTCAAGCGCGCCAATCAGGAAACCGGCGGCGCGGTCGTCGAAATGGCAGAAGCCGAATATGTCGTGCGCGCCACCGGTTATCTGAAAACGCTCGACGATTTCCGTGCCGTTCCGGTGCGCAGCGCAGCGGGCGGTGTTCCCGTCACCATCGGCGACGTTGCGACGGTGCAGCTCGGCCCGGATATGCGGCGCGGGATTGCCGAACTCAATGGCGAGGGCGAAGTGGCCGGCGGCGTCATCGTCATGCGCCAGGGCAAGAATGCCCGCGAGGTGATCGAAGGCGTCCGCGAAAAGCTGGCCGAACTGAAAGCAGGTCTGCCCAAGGGCGTCGAGATTGTCACGACCTATGACCGCTCAGGCCTGATCGACCGCGCGGTCGAAAACCTCACCTCCAAGCTGCTCGAAGAATTTGCGATTGTCGCGCTCGTCTGCGGCCTGTTCCTCTGGCACGCGCGCTCGGCGCTGGTGGCGATCCTGACATTGCCGCTCGGCATCCTGATCGCCTTCATCGTAATGCGCGTTCAAGGGCTGAACGCCAATATCCTGTCACTCGGCGGCATCGCCATCGCCATTGGCGCGATGGTCGATGCGGCGGTGGTGATGATCGAGAATGCGCACAAACATCTCGAACGCTGGGCGCATGACAACCCCGACAAGGAGCTGAAAGGCGCCGAACGCTGGCGTGTCATCACCGATGCTGCCGCAGAGGTCGGCCCGGCGCTGTTCCTCAGCCTGCTCATCATCACCTTTTCGTTCATCCCGATCTTCTCGCTGCAAGGCCAGGAAGGGCGGCTGTTCGCGCCGCTTGCCTTCACCAAGACCTATGCGATGGCAGCCGCCGCCCTGCTCTCGATCACCTTGGTGCCGGTGCTGATGGGCTGGCTGATCCGGGGCAGGATTCCCGCCGAAGATGCGAACCCCATCAACCGCTACCTCACCCGCATCTACCGTCCCGCGCTCGATTGGGTGCTGGCCAAGCCCAAGCTGGCGCTGCTCATTGCCGGCCTGGTCTTCGCTTCGAGCCTATGGCCGATCAGCCAGACCGGCGGCGAGTTCATGCCGCAGATGAATGAAGGCGACTTGCTCTACATGCCCTCGGCGCTGCCGGGAATTTCGACGGCGAAAGCGTCGATGCTCCTCCAGCAAACCGACCGGCTAATCAAGACCGTGCCAGAGGTCGAAAGCGTGTTCGGTAAGGCTGGCCGCGCCGATACCGCAACCGATCCCGCGCCGCTCGAAATGTTCGAGACCACAATCCGCTTCAAGCCCAAGAGCGAATGGCGCGCAGGCATGACGCAGGAAAAGCTGATCGATGAACTCGACAACACGGTCAGAGTCCCCGGCCTCGCCAATTTCTGGATTCCGCCGATCCGCAACCGGATCGATATGCTGGCGACGGGAATCAAAAGCCCGATCGGGGTGAAGGTCTCGGGCTCGAACCTCGATGAGATCGACCGCGTGGCCCGCGAGATCGAAGGTGTGGCAAAGACCGTGCCGGGGATCAGCTCTGCCTTGGCCGAACGGCTGACCGGCGGGCGCTATATCGACGTCGAAATCAACCGCGCCGCTGCCGCGCGTTACGGCATGAACGTCACCGATGTGCAGGCCATAGTTTCGGGCGCGATTGGCGGCGAAGTCGTCGGCCAGACGGTCGAAGGACTGGCGCGCTATCCGATCAATGTGCGCTACCCGCGTGAAATCCGCGACAGTCTCGACGAACTCATCAACCTGCCCGTGCTGACGCCCGCCCGAGCGCAAATCACTCTGGGGACGATTGCCGATGTCCGCATCGCCAACGGCCCGCCGATGCTGCGCAGCGAGAATGGCCGCCCCGCCACATGGGTCTATGTTGATGGACGAGGCCGTGCGCTCACCGAAATCGTCGGCGATCTGCAACGCGCCGTCACTGAAAAGGTCAAGCTGCCGCCCGGAATCAGCGTGGCCTATACCGGCCAGTTCGAGTTCCTCGAACGCGCGACGCAGCGCCTGAAAATCGTGGTGCCAGCAACGCTGCTGATCATTTTCGCGCTGCTCTATGCGACCTTCCGCCGCTGGGACGAGGCCGCGCTGATCATGGCGACATTGCCCTTCGCGCTGACCGGCGGGGTCTGGCTGCTTTATCTACTGGGCTACAACCAGTCGGTCGCAACCGGCGTCGGGTTCATTGCGCTGGCCGGGGTTGCCGCTGAGTTTGGCGTGGTGATGCTGATCTATCTCAAGCAAGCGCTGGCCGAACACACGCCCGAAGATGTCAAGGCTGCGGTCCGCGAAGGCGCACTGCTCCGCGTGCGACCCAAGGCGATGACAGTGGCGGTGATCCTCGCCGGTCTGTTCCCGATTCTGATCGGCAGCGGCACCGGTTCCGAAGTGATGAGCCGGATTGCCGCACCCATGATCGGTGGGATGCTGACAGCGCCCCTGCTCTCGATGCTCATCATCCCTGCCGCCTATCTGCTGATGCGGCGGCGCACCCAAATTCAACACCCCCAAGCTCAACATCAAGGAGACGTGAAATGAAGAAGCTGGTTTTAATGGCTGCGGCCGTTGTTTTGCCGATGGTTCTGGCGGGCTGTGACAAGAAAGCTGAAACACCCAAGGCGGAAGCATCTGCCGATGCAATGGAAGGCATGGCGATGCCAGCCGAGGCCAAGCATGGCAAAGGCATCGGAACTGTGACGGCCATCGATCCGGCCAAGGGCACGGTCACGCTCGATCACAGCGAAATCCCCGAACTGCAATGGCCAGCGATGAAGATGGGATTTGCGGCCAAGCCGGACGTGCTGAAGGACGTGAAGGTCGGCGACAGGGTGACGTTCGAGATCGACTGGGACGGCAAGGCGGGCACAGTGACTGCCATTGGGCTGGAGCCATAAGCGCCCAACAGCTTTGCGAAGGCCCGCAATTTCCACCAAATCCGCGCCGTGCATTTTTCCGCCTCTGCGGAACGACCGCGCAATCTGGCTTCGCGCTATCGGCGCGGCGCGGATGGTTTCAACGCGACATTTCAAGGCAAGGCACCTACAATTTCGGCAGGCGTCGGGCGACTGGTGAGGATTGGATGATGGCAGTGTCGGTCGATGCGAATGGGACGAAGCGATCAACCACACTTTGTAATTCGTGCTCATCATTGACCACGACTTTTGCAATGAAGCAATCTTGACCTGTGACTCGATCTGCCTCGACGACTTCGGGTGAATCGGCGAGTAGCGCCTCCAACTTCTTCACTTGGCCGGGCATCGCGTTCAATCGCACATAAGCCGAAGTGCCGAGTCCGAAAACCTTGGGATCGATCAATACCGCATAGCCCAGGATCGCGCCCGCATCTTTCAACTTGAGAATGCGCTCGCTTACACTGGGACTGGACATGTCAATCAGGATGGCAAGTTCGCGGATGGTCATGCGGCCATCTTCGGTCAACGCCACGATTATCGCTCGATCAATCTTATCGAGTTGCCGGATGACATAACGGCTTCGGTTCATATTTTGCCCCTAGCTGGATGACGCCAGCGGGGCTTTGAGATTGCGAAGGCAAATGTTCGATTTCGCCTTACTTGTGTGACCTTGCGTCAAGAATCGGCTGTTGGCGAACTCACCCGGCGACGCGATGAACCCATTCCGCAGGATCAAGATTGAAGGTCAAAGTCCGTTAGCGGTTTCGATTGGCAGGTCGAAACGCCCCTAACGCCTTTCTGAATCCATAGCTGAAGCATTTGTCCATTAGCTATCAATAGCTTGATAGTCGAACAGGGTATTCGCTCCTGAAAACGACAATTCAGGAGAGATGAACGATGAAGGGCAAGGCCGGGCCAAGAACAGTTGCCAGACTGGTCAGGAATAGCCTTTGATGGCCTATTCTGCGGCTGCCCTACTTGCCTTGGCTTCGCAGTGCGCACCCGGCGTAGCGCCCCAAACGGTGCTGGCCATCATCCAAACCGAGAGCAGCGGCGAGCAATTCGCTCTCAACGTCAACGGCGGGCGGCAACCCGCCCGCCAAACCAGTGCCGCCGATGCCGTCGCCACAGCGCGGCGCTATGTGGCAGCAGGCTACTCGGTCGATTTGGGGCTCGGCCAAATTAACTCGCGCAACATGCGCTGGCTTGGCCTGACCTGGCAAACCGTATTCGACCCCTGCACCAATGTCGCGGCCTTGGCCCGTGTCCTCACCACAAACTACAATGCGGTGAAAGCCGGTCGTGATCCGCAAACCGCCCTTCGGGTCGCACTCTCGATGTATAACACGGGAAGCCAGACGCGCGGATTTAGCAATGGCTACGTCACCAAGGTTGTCGGGAACGCAGGCGTCGCTGACACGGGCGTGCCATACCTCGAAACCCTGCCGCCCGTTGCTCCACCAGCGACCAGCGACCTGCGCGAGCTTCTGACCTCCGAAAACACAGCAATCCAGACACCAGCGGCACAGCCCCGCCCGGCACCACCACCAAAGTGGAACGTGTTTGAGCGCGCCGCTTACGACCGCGAGACCCAAATGCTCGCCGAAATCGAGAGGAGCAGCATATGAATGTCATCGTGCGTATCGGACGCGGTATCAGGAACTGGCGGGCAAAGCTGACCGCCAGTTTCAATACCATGCCGAAATCGCGCCAAAGCGCGATATTGTGGGGCGCGGCATTGGCTGCGGCGACGATCATTTCGGTCGCGAACTCCGATCCTGCCTACGCGCAGAATCTGGAAAGTTTCGCCAGCAAAGTGCGCGGCTTGCTCTCTTCGACGCTCCTGCGAACACTCGCGGTAATCGCGGTAATCGTGACAGGCCTGCTCTGGTTTACCGGCCGCGCTTCGACTGCGGTGCTGGTCACGGTCATCATCGGGATCGCCATTGTCTTTTCGGCTGACGCGATTGTCGGCGCGATCGCCGGATAGCGCGATGATCGACGACACCGAAATTCCGACCAAGAACACCTTGTTCCTCGCGGTGACACGCCCGGCGCTATGGGCGGGGATTCCGATTGAGGCTGCGGTGTTGCTGCTGATCTCCAGCGCATCGGTGCTGATATGGAGCAACAGCCCGGTTTATGCCGCGCTCGTCGTCGCCTTCGGCTACTCGATCTCGCGGCTGATCGTCCGCCACGATGTCAACGCATTCCGTTTGCTGTTTCTGTGGGGTCGGACGAAGCTCGGCAACCGCAACCGGGCGTTCTGGGGTGGCAGCAGCTATTCGCC
Source organism: uncultured Sphingorhabdus sp. (assembly GCA_937873665.1). The sequence continues at coordinate 4,200 of CALMYW010000428.1, read as the reverse complement.
GCTCCCGCTGTCGGGGCTACGCCGCAAAGGCTTTGGCCGTCATGGCTAGGCTTCTCGCCCCGGCAAATGCGGTTCCGCTCAAGGTCGCGCAGCGCGAGGCCGACCCGGCCAAATTCCTGCCTTACGCACGGCATTTGAACGAAGACATGGTGGCGCTGGATTCCGGCGACATCATGCTGACCTTCGAGTTGCAAGGCCGTGCCTTCGAGACTGCCGATGTCCGCGACCTCAACGACTGGCACACCAAGCTCAACGGCCTGCTGCGCAACCTGCACGATGAACGGCTGTCGATCTGGACGCATCTGATCAGAATGCGGGTCGATCAATATCCCGGAGGCACCTTCAAATCGGGTTTCGCCGCCGATCTCGACCGCGCCTATTTCGGACGGCTGGGCCGCGAACGGATGTTCATCAACCGCTTCTTCGTAACCCTGGTTATCCGCCCCGGTGCCACAGGCGGCGACAAGATCATCCAGCTGTTCAAGCGCCGCGTTTCCAAGGATGTCCAGCAAGGCCCGGTCATCGACGCGGCGCTGGTCGAGCTGCTTGATGACAAGGCGCGCGATTTCGAGAAACTGATGGCGCGCTGCGAGCCGCGTCGCTGCACCATCTACGAACATCGCGGGCTGATGTTCTCCGAAACGATGGAAGTGGCCGACATGGTGATGACGGGCCGACACCGCCGCGTTCCTGTTGTGCGCGGCCAACTCGGCGGTGCGCTCTATCGCTCGCGCACCATCTTCGGCGCGGAAACTATCGAGGTGCGCGATGCCGATGCTTCGGCCTTCGGCGGAATCTTCGGTATTCGCGAATATCCCGCCCAAACCACGCCGCGCCAGTTCGAGGCGCTGCTCTCGGTCGATTTCGGGTTCGTGCTGACGCAGAGTTTCACATTCCTCGGGCGGGCGGCGGCAACCGAGAAATTCCGGCTGCGGATGACGCAGATGGAAAATGCCGGCGACCGCGCCGTGAGCCAGGCCGATGCGCTGATCGACGCGAGCGACGACCTGATGTCGAACCGCTTCGTGCTGGGCGATCATCACTTCACGCTCGCGGTCTATGCCAATTCGATGAAAGCCCTGCGCGACCATATGTCGGTCGCGCGCGCGGCGCTCGCCGACACCGGCATGGTGGCGGCCCGCGAAGGTGCGGCGCTTGAAGCGGCCTACTGGTCGCAGCTCGTCGGCAATTTTGCATGGCGCGCCCGGCCCGCGCCGATCACTTCGCTCAACTTCGCGGCCTTCTCCCCCTTCCATACCTTCCCGGCAGGAAGTGCCAGCGGCAATCATTGGGGTGATGCCATCGCCTTGCTGAAGACCAACGCTCGCAGCCCCTATTTCTTCAATTTCCACAAGGGCGACCTGGGCCATACGCTCATCATCGGACCATCGGGCGGCGGCAAGACCGTGCTGCTCAACTTCCTGATGGCGCAGACCGAGAAGACCGGCGCGCGGCAGATTTTTATCGACAAGGATCGCGGCGCGCAAATCTTTGTTCAGGCAAGTGGCGGCACCTATCTCGCCCTTCACAATGGCGTTCCGACCGGCTTCTCCCCGCTCAAGGCGCTCGCCAATCGCGCTGAGGACAAGACATTCCTGTCGCTGTTCATCCGCCAGCTCGTGCGTGCCGATGGCAAGCCGATTTCGGTCCAGGAAGAGCGGCTGATCGAGGACGGCATCAGCGCCGTGATGAAGCTCGACGTTGCCGATCGTTCGCTCAGCGCACTCCGCTCGATGCTTGGGATGAAGGACGCCAGCGGTGTGGGCGCGCGGCTCGAAAAATGGACGTCCGAAGGATCGCTCGGCTGGGTGTTCGACAACCCCTATGACAGCATGACGCTCGATGCCCGGTTCATCGGCTTCGACATGACCGACTTTCTCGACAATGCCGACATTCGCACCCCGGTCATGTTGTATCTGTTTCACCGGATCGATCAGCTTTTGACCGGCGAGCGTATGGTGATCTGCATCGACGAATTCTGGAAGGCGCTCGGCGACGAGGCGTTCCGCCGCTTCGCCCAGGACGGCCTCAAAACCTACCGCAAGAGAAACGCGGTGCTGGTGTTCGCCACGCAATCGCCTGCCGATGCACTCAAGAGCGACATCAGCCATTCGATTCTGGAACAGGTCGCCACCAAAATCATGCTGCCGAATCCATTCGGCGCGCGGCGCGATTATGTCGAAGGCTTCGCGCTGTCCGAAGCCGAATTCAAGCTGGTGCGCGAGGAGCTTGCGCCGGAGAGCCACAAATTTCTGGTCAAGCAGGGCCATGACAGCGTGGTGGTCGAACTCGATCTTGCCGGACTCGATGACGAGCTGGCGGTGCTGTCGGGCCGCGCGGAAACGACTGCCGTTGCCGACGAGATTATAGCCGAGGTGGGAAGCGATCCCGCCATCTGGCTCCCCCTCTTCCACCGTCGGAGGCGTCCTAGCTGAACTGAAAGAAAGGTAAGTCGATGAAGAATTTGACCAAGGCACTCTGTGCAACATTGCTGTTCGCGGCCCCGGTGCCTGCATTCGCGCAGGGAATCGCAGTTCACGACAGCGCCAATCTGATCCAGCAAATCAATGCGGTCAGGCAGGCGATCCAGGTCGTGGCGCAGAGCAAACAGCAAATCGCCGAAGCGCAGAAACTCTATCAGGATCTGAACAAGCTCACCGACATTCCGGCGCTGGCGCAGCAGCTCAAATCCGATGCCTTGCGCGATCTCGACATATCGGGCGGCTCGCTCGACGGCTTCGGCACCGGCAATCTCGATGTCGTCGGCGCGGGCCGCGCCAAGGCCGATGCGGTCTATCGCGATCTGCTCAAGCAGTTGGGCCTTTCAGGTTCGGAACAATCCCGCGCAGCCTATGATCTCAACGCCCGCAATATCGGTATCAATGCCGGTCTCGCGGAAAACATGGGTGCCGCCGTTACGTCGCGGACGGAAGGGCTCGACCAATTGCGCAGCCGCTTGGCCAGCGCGGCAACCGCGAAGGAAGTGGCTGATCTGACTGCGCGACTGCAACTTGAATCCGCCGCAATGCAGAACGACCAGCTTCGTCTGGCCGCAATCGCCTTGCAGCAGCAGGCGCAGGAACGCCAGCGCGCCGCCGCAGGCCAAGCCGCCCTCGCCCAAAAGCTCGATGAAGCGAGCCGCTATTACCGGGGACAATGAGTTGCGGTCGGCGATCTTCTGCACGGCACTGCTGCTGGCGGGGTGTGGCAGGCCCACACCCCAGACCGACATGCCGGCCCGGACATGGCGATATTATGTCGCCAATCCGGGCGAAATCGAGCCGATGCAGAAGATTTGCCGCGAATGGGCGGGTTCAAACGCCTCTTCGGACACGCAACCTGCCGTGGTCACGACCAACTGCCGCGCAGCGGCATTCGCCAAATCGCAAATTGCTATCACGTCCAGGGATTGAAGAAAGCGCATGGATTTCAGCGATCATGTTTTTACCACGATGTTCGAGGCGCTCAACAATGCGCTGGCGGGCATCGTCGGGAAGTATGCGACTGTGATCGGCATCGTCTCGCCGGCATTGCGCATCGGGATCGTCATCTACATCTCGCTGCTCGGTTACGCGATCATGCGCGGCGCGGTCCAATATCCATTCCGCGAATATGCCTATCGCGGTTGCCAGCTCGCTTTTCTCTATTTTGCCGTGACCTCGCTCTACGGAAGCCAAATCGGCATGTTTGCGCTCGGCGGCCTCCCCGGCCAGTTCGCCAGCGCGCTTGGCGGCTCGGACGTCGGAGGTCTCGGCGGATATTATGACAAGCTCGCCGGAACGGGCTTCGAGACCGCCAACACGATGCGCAAAATCGCGTCCGATTATCAGGATACCCAGGGCACACTTCCCGACATCGGCTATGCGGTCTTTGCCGGTTTCCTTGTAGTGATGGTGATCGTCGCCACGCTGCTCTGTGCCGCCATCGGCTTTGTGATCAGCGCGTTCGGATTGTTTGCGCTCGCCCTGTTATCGGTCGTCGGGCCACTGTTCGTGGCCGGGCTGCTGTTCGAATCCACACGCGGCTATTTCTTCGCCTGGCTGGGGGCCTGCATCAACTACCTGATGCTGATCGTGTTTGCGCTCGTGCTGACTCTGTTCCTGACGCAGACCGGCGACGCGATCATCGCCACGATTTCCGAGAATGACGAGATTGGCATGGCCGCGATCAAGGCGCTGGCCTTCTACGCGCTCGGCTTCT
>CALMYW010000427.1 GCA_937873665.1 uncultured Sphingorhabdus sp. | reverse complement strand
GACGCGCTAAAGCGCGCCGCTTAACTCCAACGTTAGCCAATCACAGATCGCCATCGGCCAGAGGAAAATCATGGTTCAGCACCAAGAGAATCTTGGACAGGTTATCAACAACCGGTTTGTCGTCCACAAGCAATTAGGTGAAGGTGGCTTTGGTAAGGTTTTTCTCGTATACGACAGAGGCACTGATGAGGTTTGCGCATTAAAACTATTGCGCCCTGAACTTTCTGCTCAAAGAAACCTTCAAGAAAAATTCCGTAGCGAAGCGATGATCTGGATGGAGTTTGAGAAACATCCCAATATCGTGAATGTCCGAGCTGTCGACATATTTAATGGAAGCCTTTTTATAGCGCTAGAGCTTGTGCCACCTGGCGAACTGGGTGACAACTGCCTTGACAAAATAATTCAGAAACGCCGGATTTCCCAACAGACGACAATCAAGTGGGGAATCGAGTTGTGTGACGCACTTATTTACGCCAATTCAAAGGGAATGATTGCGCACAGAGATCTAAAGCCTAGCAATTTGATGATTGCCCCTGAGGGTGTTCTTAAAGTCACCGACTTTGGGCTTGCTCTTTTCAGTGTGGACCCGACCAATCGGGCTGTTGATATTTCACCATCAGGAACGCCAGTGTATATGCCTCCAGAGCAATTCCAGCAGGGCGCAAACCTGGATCAACGAAGCGACATTTACAGCTTCGGTATTGTTCTTTTTGAGATATTGACAGGCGGTCATTTGCCGTTCCGCATCGGAAAAACAGACCCGAGAAATTATTTTGAATATTTCCATAAACTGCATCTGACATACGAACTACCCAAACTCGACACCCCTATTTATCCCGTCATTGAGCGATGCTTGAGGAAATTTCCTAATCAACGCTACCAGTCCTTCAAAGATATACGCCATGAATTGTCGATGCTTTTTGAACAGTTCACCGGAAAGGCATTCATACCAACAACAAGGGAAGAAATGAATGCATCGGAACATAATAACTACGCCGTTAGTTATCACATGCTTGGCGACATAAAGAGAGCCGGAAAACATATCGATTTAGCAATCAAAGCCGCCCCTCATTACGCCCCAGCGTACAACAACAAAGCTGCCTTTCTGGCTGAACAGGGCCAAATACGAGAGGCTATGGCTCTCTGGACCAAGTTAACATTGGATCATCCACAACTTGGCCGTCCTTTCTACAACATAGGGAATTACAAAATGCAACTCGGGGAGTTGCAAGATGCGGTACAGCTTTTTCAGAAGGCAATAAGAAGGGAACCTGACTATGTTCCAGCAATCGTAAACGCAGCAATTGCCTATCAGCAGATGCGCGATGGTCCAAACGCAATGAAGTATTACAACAAGGCAATTGAGCTTAGTCCTGGGGATGCCCAAATCCATTACAACTTCGGTTTTTTCTTGTACGAAGTGAGTGACTATAATAACGCAATATTTATGTTATCTAAAGCCGTGCGACTCAATCCAGGGCATCTGTCGGCACTGAATTACCTTGGTCTATGCCACATGGAACTAGATAAGTTCGAAGAAGCCCTTGGATTCTTTGATACGGCAATTCAAATCGATCCTTCGTACAAATACGCACATGAAAATCGCAAGATTGTGATTCAAGCACTGAATGAAAATAAGGGGCTGTTTGGGCGCCTTTTTGGCAAACGCTGATGGGCTTCGAATTCATCGTCATTTGCCAGTCACTTTGGCTAACCCGGCAGTCCACGCGGACGCTGCGCGATAAAGCCGCGCAGCGCCGGTGACTTCTACGTTAAGCGTCATGAATGGAGAGCCCCATCAAGTGTTGCAAGAGAACAAACTCCTCGTCAGTGCGTTCGTCGATGCGATTAATGCGCAGGACTGGTCGCGCGTCCTGGCTTTGGTTGCGAGCGACTTCGCCCGCCACAGCACAGCTGCGGGCGAACCCGGCGTCCGATCAGCCGACGATCTTGTGGCGTTCCTGAAAGCAGAGTTCGCCACGTTCCCCGATGCCACTGAAACACTGCTGGACCTCGTCGCAGAAGGAAACAAGGTCGCTGCGCGGCATCAATTTCACGGTACACAGCTGGGACCGATGGGCCTGTTCCCACCAAGTGGTAAGGTGCTCAACGCAAGCTACATTGCGATCTACCGAATCGAGAACCAGCGCATTGCAGAGGCATGGGCCGAATGGGACAACCTCGCCGGGCTCAAACAGCTTGGTTATGCAAATGAAGCCTAACTTGGCGTTCCAGCCGACCGGCTACGCCGGCGGCTGAATTTGGTCGTTAGGCAACCCAGGAAACGATTCCTCAATCAAAGGACATGGAGATGAGAAACAAAAGCAAGAGTCGGCCAGATCACAGCAACATAGACTGGCGAAACGTCGACAGATCTGGTCAAGATTTCAGAAAGTTCAAGTTCTACCGTGCTCGCTTCGAGTTCAGCACATTGAAGAACTGCAATTTCTCCGCCGTATCCGCCAAGCATTCGTGCTTCATCAAGGCGAACCTTAGCGGCAGCGATTTCACAGGTGCAAACCTTGAGGGTGCCAACTTTGGCGGAGCCGACCTAACCAACGTCAACTTCAAGAGCGCCGTCCTGAGCAAAGCAAACTTCGAAGGTGCAATTACAGATGGGGCGAACTTCATCAACGCCAGCATAAAGATGGCGAGGAAGCTCACATTGTCTGAAGCACAGAGCCAAGAGATTGAGGCCGCCAAACAAGCACAAAAGGACGCAAATGCTGCTGCCCGCCTAGCGCGGCAGGCGGCATCCGGAACAGAGAACGATGACGCGAGTCAGTCGGCCTAAGCAATTGCCTAACAAGCGCTTGCAGCCGACCGCCAAAAAGCTGCGCTTTTTGCCGTCGGCTGAAGCTTCACGTTAGCCGTCATGAGCCCGCACAAAGTTGATCGCTCCCGAGTGAAGCAATTCACGGACTTGCCGAACGTTGGAAAGGCCACCGCCGACGATCTGCGCCTGCTCGGCTTCCACTCGCCAGAGCAGCTTGCGGGGGAATGCCCGTTTGAAATGTATGAACGCCTTTGCCGGGAAACTGGCCAGCGTCACGATCCCTGCGTCATTGATGTTTTCATGTCCATCACACACTTTCTGAATGGTGAACCGCCTCGCCCTTGGTGGGAATTCACCGAGACTCGGAAGGCTACTACGGCTGGAGGCAATGCAAAATGAAGTTTGGTTACACCATCGTTTACGTCCCTTCTGTTCCTGATGCCTTGGCTTTCTACGAGAAAGCATTTGGGTTTCAAGCTCGTTTTCTCCATGAGTCAGGCCAGTACGGCGAATTGGAGTCCGGTTCAACGACCCTCGCCTTTGCCTCTCTTGCGGTCGGTGAAATGAATTTCGGCAGTAACTTCGTGCCTGTGTCTACCTCTGCCATACCACCAGGCATCGAGTTGGCGTTTGTCACTGAAGATGTTGCGTCCGCCTATACCAAGGCAGTCGAGGCCGGTGCTACGCCGCTCCATGCTCCCGAACAAAAACCTTGGGGGCAGGTTGTCGCGTATGTTCGTTCGCAAGAGGGCACGCTCGTCGAGTTGTGTTCCCCCGTTGCCGGCTAACCCATCATTCCACCGGACCTGCGCG
>CALMYW010000426.1 GCA_937873665.1 uncultured Sphingorhabdus sp. | reverse complement strand
ATCATGAAGGAACGAGACTCTACCTCTGACTGGTAACAATCTGGGGAGCACGTCAAAGGCCGAAAAGCGGATCTTTGCCGAATTCTGGACCATGTGTTCGAAAATCGTCAACGCGCGTCGGTTTCAAGCGGGGACTGCCACGCGCGCGGACAGCTTGCCTGCAAAGGAAAGAGCCAATGGCACAGCCTTGTGCGGGTCGGTCAGATTTCAAATCAGCCGGCACGATCCGGCGTCATAACAACCACAACTCTATCAAATTGGGTCTACCCATTTTCCCTGTGGACCAGCCGAGGGCGTTGGGTTGCCAAAATTATTTTGAAGATAAAGGTGAATATTGACTCTAGAGGCTATCGCTTGCGGCCCGGTGGAAACACCACCAGGCAGTTCTTTTGCCGCCTTCTCAATCATACCTGTTCCCCATACCATTGGCCTATCCTGCCACTCAGGTAGCCTCGTCACCATTTCAGCAGCCAACTGAAAGTCCCATTCATTTTCCTTAGATCGTGCAATTATCCAGCTATTCGGCGTTGGAAAGTCTATTCTGGGTAGTGGTTTGCTACCTCCTCCGTCGTAGCGTCTGGGCTTAGTGCTCGCCCAATCTCCATAGAAAAAGTTATAGTTTCCAAACCTTCGAAAAAGATTGTTATATATCAGACGTTCATCAATCAATTTGCTTTCCGCAAAGTCGTCAAATTCCGAAAACGAATTTGGAAAACTAGCACCCGAAACGACAAATCTTAAGTCCGTCGAAATTTGCAAGAATCTGTCCATCAATTTCGAAATCTTCATTTCTATGACTTCGGACCGATCACCATAGCCATAGTCTAAAACGATTAGACAATCCTGACTCAAATTTTCAGAAACAATTTCGTTAATAATTTCGAGGTCATATTCTCGTTCTAGCTCTAGGCGAAAAACAAACCCTCTCTTCAGTGTTATTGCGATTTCGACCTGTCGATAAATATTATCTCTGGTCACCCCAAGAGTCTGAATGCAAGGAATATAGTTCTGATGACTTTCTACTAAATCCATCCAGAGCGATGGACCTTTATCGGGATCGAGCAACGACCGGAAAAATTGACGCGACGGTAGTTCTGAATCGCTTGTGAAATATCGGTCAATGTCGACGATAATCGGCGTATTCCCGATGCTCTTTTTGACAATCCGATGGGTGTTCTCGAATTCAATCGAATTGAGCCAAGGTGCCAATAACACAATTGGCAGCATCTTCATCTTTTCAGATTCAGGTAGCTTTTCCATCGCCTTCATTTCAGCGCGCCGAATGCAGACCGTTGGGTAATATCGTTTGGTGAACTCGGTCATTTCAAATTCCTAGCCGGAAGCCAACGGCAAGGCTTGAAGCCCGAAATGCGGATGCGATTTGCTCTATATTCTCCTTGTGAGGCCCCCTCCCATATCTCTCGTTATGCCACTCAGTAATCCTCGGCCAAGGCAACAGGATTGCAGCTCCCAATTTGTTGGCTTCCGCCTCCTGCCGGTTGGTGAGTTTCGATCGATATAGGATGTTGTCGGTGATTCCTTCCGAATCGATCAGCGAGCGGTGAAGGAGATAATGCGCGATTTCGTGGCAAACCGTGAATCTTTGACGCACCGCTGAGTCTGTATTGTTGACGTGAATTTCGAACGCACCGTTCGCCTTCTTTCGTATCAATCCCGAAATGTCTGTGGGAAGCGTCAAGCTTATAACTTCTAGCCCAAGGCGTTCGGCGATGAGACCAACTTGGACAGGGACGTCAGCAAAGATGTCCCAGATTTTGGTCAAATCTGCTGCCTCCGCGCGCAGCCAAAGGCTAATGGCTGGATCCGAAGGGGAGATATCCAATGCCGTCATTCTACGTCGCCTTCATCGGTGGGTTCATCGATTGCCAAGCGCGAAGCATCAACGTTGATTCTGTCGGCGATCAGTGGCAGCAACGAGATCACTTCTGCCCGAATTCTCTTTTCCACAAATTGTCGATGATGCCCATCTTTGCTCTGCATCTCTTCTTCGATTCTAATTGTCCCGCGCCCTGTTGGGCCGAATGCCTTCGCAATTTCTGACAACGCTTGGGCTTCAGCATAGCGCCCCGCATCCCGTTTGAGATTGCGAAATCCGAATATGCCCAATACTGCCAGTACGATTGCGCAAACCGTAAAAATAACTGTTACAGTCGTGAGCAGGACAGTGAGAATGGCATTGTAGTCGACAGCCACATCGCTTTTCGAAGGCACTCCATGTAGAAGGCTAAAAATGGCATAGTAGGCGATGATGCAAACCGCGATGGTGAAACAAAGTGCCAATGCACCATAAAATATGCGAAATAACGGAATCATATTGTGATTGTAAGCAAGGCAATATGGAGCTGCAACGCTTTTCTAGTTGCATTGACCGAAGTTAAAGGGATCGCTCGCCAAAATGATGTCCGCTTTCAATTCCCACTTGAGTTCGAGCGAACGACCAAAACCCCGTCGCAGGCTGACATAAGGACTCACGTGCTCCCCGCAGCAGGAACCCATTGACACACACAATTTGTTCCCTTATTGTTCAACGTCAAAGCCCCTCCCTACGCGCCCACATCCGCGCGAAAGGTGTTTCTGCGTCTCCGTTTTTCCTATCCCCTCGTCAATTTCGCAAAACACCCCTCGACCTTGCGAACTTTGCGCGAAGTTTGGAGGCTCTCACCGCCGCCCGAACAGCTTCTCAATATCGCCATGCCCCAGCTTGACCCAGGTCGGGCGGCCATGGTTGCACTGGCCCGAATGTGGCGTGACTTCCATTTCGCGCAGCAGGGCGTTCATCTCTGTTACGCTCAGCACCCGCCCGGCGCGGACCGAGCCGTGGCAGGCCATGGTCGCGGCCACATGATCGAGGCGGTCGCGCAGTGTGAGGGCGTCGTCCCATGCGGTCAGATCATCGGCAATATCGCGGACAAGGCTGATCACATCCCCCTGCCCCAGCATCGCGGGCACCGCGCGGACCATCAGGGCTGCGGGGCCAAAGCGTTCCACCTCCAACCCGAATTCGGCGAGCTCAGCAGCGCGCGCCTCCACCCGATCACAGGCCGGTTCATCCAGTTCAACGATTTCGGGCAGCAGCAGGGCCTGCGCCTGCACGCGCCCGCCTTCCAGCGCGCGGCGCATCCGTTCGAGCACCAGCCGTTCGTGCGCGGCGTGTTGATCGACGATGATGAGGCCGTCCTCCGCCTCAGCAACAATATAGGTCTTGGCCACTTGGCCACGCGCCACGCCCAGCGGAAAGCTGTTCTGCTCCGGAACGGAGGCCGTGGCGGTCTCCACGCGGGCCATGGGCGGCGGCGCAGAAAAGCTCGTCCGCCGATCCCAGACCGAATATTGGTGTGCAGATGGTGATTGCGGCGCGTTCGCCAGAGGCACAGGCTCAGCCTGCCAAGCGGCCATAGCATCGCGATCTGCCGGTTGTGCCGAACGAAAGCTGCCGACCTCCAGCGCCCGCCTGAGGCCAGACACGATCATGCCGCGCACCAGCGCCGGATCGCGGAAGCGCACTTCGGTCTTGGCAGGATGGACGTTCACATCGACCAGATCGGGCGGGCAATCGAGAAACAAGGCGACCACCGGATGCCGGTCTCGCGCGAGCAGATCGGCATAGGCCCCGCGCACCGCGCCGAGCAGCAGCCGGTCCTTCACCGGGCGGCCATTCACGAACAGGAACTGATGATCCGCCACCCCGCGCGAAAAAGTGGGGAGCCCTGCCACACCGCCGAGCAGCAACCCTTCGCGTTCCAGATCAACCGGCACGCTGTTCTCGATCAGCTGCGGATCGGTGAGCGCAGCCACACGTTGCGGGCGGGTTTGGCCAGGCGGCACGGACAAGGTGCGCCTGCCATCATGCTCCAGCGTGAAGCCCGCTTCCGGATGCGCCATGGCGAGTCGCTTCACGACATCGAGGCAGGCTCCATATTCCGCGCGATCAGAGCGGAGGAACTTGCGGCGGGCAGGCACGTTGGCAAAGAGCCCCTCGACCCGCACCCGCGTGCCCGGCGGCATGGAGCACGGCCCCTCCCCGTCCGGTCGCCCATGATCCACCGTGCGCTGCCAGCCATCCGCACCGGCAGGCCGCGATTCGATTGTCAGGCGCGAGACGCTGGCGATGCTGGGCACGGCTTCCCCGCGAAAGCCAAGGGTGAGCACCTTTTCAATGGCATCATCCTGAAGCTTGGAGGGGGCGTGGCGCTCAAAAGCGCGGGGCAATTCGGCACGGTTGATTCCCGAGCCATTATCCGCCACATCGATG
>CALMYW010000425.1 GCA_937873665.1 uncultured Sphingorhabdus sp. | reverse complement strand
CCTGCCGAGGGTCGACGGCCTGGTGGTGCTGCGTGACATGCGCGCGCGTGGCGACACGACGCCGGTGATCGTGGCAACCGCTCGGGATGCCGTCCAAGCTCGTATCTCCGGCCTCGATGCGGGGGCGGATGACTACGTGATCAAGCCCTATGACTACGACGAGTTGTCGGCACGTATCAGGGCGCAGCTTCGCCGAGCCCACGGACAGGGTCGCTCACAGTACGCGCTGGATGATATTGAGCTTGACCTGAAACACCGGGTGGCGCGCAAGGCTGGGGCGATTGTCGATCTGACGGCACGCGAATGGGCGATTCTCGAGCCCCTCGTACTGCGGCCCGGCAGCGTGCTCTCGCGCGAACAGTTGGAAGACAAGTTGTTCGGCTGGGGCCATGAGGTCGCTAGCAACGCGGTGGAAGTCTACGTGCACGGGATCCGGAAGAAGCTCGGCCAGCAGGTCGTCCAGAACATTCGTGGGTTGGGTTACAAGGTGCCGGAATGCGAGTAGGTGGGAAGCCAGGATGGTCATTGACGCGGCGGCTCGTCTGTCTGTTGATGCTGATCCTGTTGGTGATCGCAACCTTGCAGATCGGGTTTGTCTACCGAGCCCTGCTGAAGGAGGCCGACGAGGTCTTCGATGCCCAACTCAAGCAGGCAGCGCAAGCATTGGTGTTGACGGCGCCAACCCAGTCCACGGCACTGGTCTCCCCGGAAGCGGGCAAAGCAGAAGAACTCGACTTGCTGATACGGGAGCGAGGAAGCTCGGGTGAACTTCATTCCACGGTCGATGGGGTATTCCCGGAGCAAGTGCCACTTGGCTTCGCGGACCTGCATACCTCCCTCGGGGAGATCCGGGTCTTCACCGCGCGCCGGGCGGACCGTGATGTCTCGGTTGGACAACGGCTGGCGGCGCGTCGTGAGCTCGCTCGCGAGATCGCGTTTTCCGCGCTGTGGCCGCTGTTGTTCCTCGCGGTCGCGGGACTGCTGCTGTTGTATCTGATCGTGCGGTCTGTATTGGCGCCGGTGACGGAACTCGAACGCCAGATTGGACGCCGGGATCCAGGCTCATTGACGCCAATTGTCGATCCGGGGCTTCCGCTGGAGATGAGTCCCTTGCTCGTCGCGACCAATGGGTTGCTGGAGCGTCTTTCGAAAGCTCTGGAACACCAGCGGCGCTTCCTGGCCGATGCCGCCCACGAACTGCGCACGCCGATCGCAGCGATCGGCCTTCAGAACACGCTCGTGGCGCGAGCGGACTCGGACCAGGAGCGTCAACTGGCACTGGAGGCGCAGGGAGCCGGCATTCGGCGCGCATCAGCACTCGTCGACCAGCTTATGCGGCTGTCTCGCCTGGAGACGGCGGATGCCCCCCTCCAGGTCGCCGAACTCGACCTCATGAGCGAGATTCTGGGACTCGTGGACTTGCATCGCTCCGAGAGCGAAGCCAAGCACATCTCCATTGACCTGACTGGCACGGCCGGGTCGGTCCATGCCGACGCAGGGTTACTTTCCGCGGTCATCGGTAACCTGATGGGCAATGCCGTCAGGCATTGCCCACCCGGTAGCAAGGTCGTGATCGAGGCCGCTGTGCGTGATGCGTCGATTGTCGTTACCGTCGACGACAACGGGCCTGGCATCCCGGAAGGAGATCTGCCTGCGATGTTGCGGCCGTTCCACCGCAGTGCCGCCTCAGGCACGCCTGGGTCAGGCCTGGGTCTTGCCATCGCCCAAGCGGCATGTGAGCGAGCGGGGTGGACGCTGAACCTGTCGCGTTCCCCGCTTGGGGGACTGCGAGCCAGCGTTCAGCTCGGAACCGGCAACGCCTAAGTTTCACCTCAGCCTCCAAGGCCAATCTAAGGCCATTCCCAACTGACTGTGGCCATGCCAGCGGCGGTCGCCACGTCGCACACGCGCATGACAAGCAGGGTCTGTGTCATCGCATCGCTATTGGAGGCAGCACTTGAATACGAACAGACTTGAAGCAGATTCCTCGTCAACCTTGAGCAAGGTGCCTGAGGTTGTCCTCGGCTTCTGGATCATCAAGATCCTTGCGACCACGCTGGGCGAAATCGGTGGGGATGCGGTCACCATGTCGATGAATCTCGGCTACCTGGTCGGCACGGTGATCTTCGCCGCGATCTTCATTGCCTTCGTGTATGCCCAGATTCGCGCGCCGCAGTTCAACAAGTGGCTCTACTGGGGCACCATCATCGCAAGTACGACGGTCGGGACAACGCTCGCGGATTTTGCAGACCGGTCGCTTGGTATCGGTTACACCGGTGGCACGACCTTGCTGCTGTCGCTGCTGCTCGCCTCGCTCTTTCTCTGGTATCGAAAGACCGGCACGATTTCGGTGGCGAGCGTAAAAGATGTTCGGTCGGAATGGTTCTACTGGCTCACGATCACCTTCTCACAGACCTTGGGCACGGCCCTTGGCGACTGGGTGGCGGACACCCAGGGCATGGGTTATACCGGCGGCATGCTGTTGTTCGGCGGGTCACTGGCCGTGATTGCGCTCTTGTACTTCGTGACCAAGGTCAGTCGGACCGGTTTGTTCTGGGCAGCATTCGTGCTGACCCGCCCCCTTGGCGCAGTCGTCGGTGACTTCCTCGACAAACCGCTAGCAAACGGGGGCTTGGCGCTGTCCCGCTACACGGGCTCAGGCGTACTGCTGATTGCGATCGTGGCGTTGATCCTGCTGCTGCCACAGCGAGCCGCGAGGCAGGCTCACTGATGGACGGCAAGGCGTTCATCGGAATTCTGCTTGCGATGGTGTGCATGAGCTATTGCGGGCTCGCTCAGGCACAGGCCGGTCCGCCGTTGATGACCAATGATGCAGGTTCGCCGGGGCCCGGACATTGGGAAGTGAATCTGGCGGCCATCGGCGAGTGGAGCGACGGCGAACGATCCGCGTCGGCTCCGGACGCCGATATCAACTACGGGTTGGGCGACAACATCCAGTTGTCGGCGCACCTGCCCTGGATGCGCGTTCCACTGCAGGGACGAACCGCGACGGGCCTCGGCGCGATCGAATATGCGGTGCGTTGGCGGTTCCTGGATCAGGACAGCGCCGGCCTGGATCTGGCGATCCAACCGCATGTCGTCGTCCCCGGAACCCCGAGGGCGGTTCGTGACGGATTGAGCCAGTCGCATCGGGAGTACGTGCTTCCGATCCAGGCGGTCCACCACTGGGCTCGCTTCACCACAGGCGTGGAGGTGGCGCGCCATTGGGTGGAGCATGACCGGGGTGCCGATCAGCTCGGCATTTTCGCGGCGGCTAGTTGCGGCGAGATGGAATGCCTCGCCGAGATCAACTCAACACATGAGCATGGCGGAATGACCCAGACGTTCCTTGGTATCGGTGGTCGTCGCGCTCTGTCGGACCACGTCAAGCTGATGGGCGCCATCGATCACCAGGTCAACGGGCCTGCCTCCATGCGCATCGACGTGGTGTACCTGGGTATTCAGGTCACCTACTAGGCCTGTAAAGGCTTCGCGCAGCCTAAGTTTGACATCAGCAATCGCGTGGACCCTGTAGATGCCGACGACGCGTCGGAACCTCGAAAAAGGAGAAAGTAATGAACGTGATTGTTCGAATTACTGCTGTCGCGCTTCTCGCAGTTGGATTGGGTGGCCTCGTGGGTACTGCCTTCGCGAAGGATCATGCAAAGATCAGCAAGGAACAGGCCCAGAAGATTGCACTGGAACAAGCGCCTGGCGGAAAAGTGAAAAGCTCCGAGCTGGAGCAGGAGAAGGGCGCACTCGTCTGGTCCTTCGACATCTCCATGCCCGGAACCCGTGACATCACCGAAGTTCTAGTAAACGCCGAGACCGGGGCCGTGGTTGAGGTGAGCAAGGAAACGCCCGACCAGCAGGATGCCGAAGAGCGGGAAGAGGCGAAGGAAGATAAGTCCAAGTAAGACCCGCTTAGTGGCAAGCGGGCCATCTGGCCCGCTTATCCTTATGCGATCCGTAGCGAACGTCTGGTATTGGCCGCTCCTCGACCCTCTAAGGTCGAGGAGCGAGCCTTATGGGTTCAGACATCCGTCTGCTCGGCGATCTCAAGGGCGTCATCGACCTCGATGCCCAGGTAGCGAACGGTGCTCTCTAGCTTCGTATGCCCAAGCAATAGCTGGACCGCCCTGAGGTTTCGCGTCCGGCGGTAAATCAACGAAGCTTTGGTCCTGCGCATCGTGTGTGTGCCGTAGGAGCCCGTCTCGAGGCCGGCTTCTTCCACCCAGCGATGGACAATCCTGGCGTACTGCCTTGTCGACAAGTGCGGCGAGGCCGACACCCTGCTGGTGAAAAGGAAATCTGAGGACTTGAGGTCGGCACAAGTGATCCAAGCCTGCACGGCCTCGCGAGTTGACAGGGTGATCTCGAACTGGACCGGTCGTCCGGTCTTCTGCTGCATGACCATGGCGCGGGACGCCATTTGGCCGCCGGGAGATACATCGGATACCCGGAGCTTCACCAAGTCGCAGGCGCGGAGCTTGGAATCGATCGCCAGATTGAACAACGCAAGGTCCCGGACCTTATGACCCAACTGCAGCCTGATCCGGATAGCCCAGATGTCTTTCAGCTTGAGGGGCGCCTTCTGGCCGATTAACTTTCCCTTGTTCCAAGGTTCGTGGTGTTGAGAAGTGTGAAGAATTGCCATGGCCAACTCCAGTTGAAGGGGTTGGTCAGGCTTCTCCTATGCCCAGAAGCGAGGCGTGATGCGACCCGTAGCGGACATCGGCGACGAAAAGTGCAACGACTGGGTCCGGCGTTTGAGGCCGGGCCCAGCCGCGTAAGGTGCCTGCTACACCGAAATCAATCCCAAGGGCTGCGCGGAGGGACATATGAACGGCGCATCGCACGGTAGTAGTACGCTGTGCTCATGTGATCGTAGCCCCGATTCATCTGGCGAACGGCATATCGCAAGCGGGTTGGCTGACGCAGGCTACGATACATTTCCACGCCCGAGCGACCGTAGTGGTACGCCGATTGCGCCGAGTGACGGTACTGCCGGCCTTGGTACGGGTTGCGAACAACGTAGGCCGGGGTAGAGTTGGAGTGAGCGTGGGGGTAGTCGTAACGATAGAGCTGAGCGCTGGCGGGGGTAGCCCATGCGTATGAGGCTGCCAAGACCAAGGCTGCTAGTGGGCGACTTAGGTTCATGGAGGTCTCCTTTAAGGGATTCACCGCCGGACTAGCGGTATTCGTAGACTGAGGCAACATCCGGTATCGTTCATCCGGATCAACAACAAAAAACTGGACGAGATCCAGAATACGATGGGACTCTTCGGACAACGCAGGCTGCTATTGCGCGACGAGTTCACGCGGTCCTTGATTCGGACGCGCTACGCGTCAGGCGTTGATGACCTCCTGGCCGATTGGGAGATCGAATTTCAGTCGGCTGGTCTACCGCCAGCGCCTTCGCGCTCGACCCTCTATGCATGGATAGCCGAAGGCTTTCCCTCGATTGACTCGGGTCCATCACGCGACCAGTTGCTTGCGTTCTGCGGGTTGCTGGATGTAGACCCTCTCGCCCTCTTCGACTTCAAACGAAATGGATTCCTCGACGAGTTCACGGCGCTGCGTATTGCGCTTGCCCGTGGTCAACTGCTGGCCGGTGCGTTTCGTCCGATTATTGAACTCCATCAGCCCGGAGAGTCATGGCCGTCCGAGCCGCTCGCCCGGCGATGCTGGGGTCGTCCTTGGTCGGCGGTTGAGTTCG
>CALMYW010000424.1 GCA_937873665.1 uncultured Sphingorhabdus sp. | reverse complement strand
GGGCCGAGCGCTGGAACAAGTGGCTGTGCGCATAGAGCGTCTGATGGGGCTAACGTGCTAGCTCAGGGGCGCGCAGCCGGCTTGCCGGCGGAGCGTCCCTCTGGAGCGGAATGTTAGACATTGGGGACGCTAGCCGTGGCAATGGTGTTGCGAGTGCCTTTGCGCGATTTGTCATGCGCTCTACCGGCAGCAAGATAGATTGCGTTTGCGGTTGCTTCCCAAACTTGGGCTTCGTGCCAGTAATGCTGACCTTGCTGCCATTTTGGATGCCCTTTCTTTGCTTTCGGGTCTAAGAGCGTTCTGCCGTCACCGGAGTTGGTGTACAGAGGCAGCCAACGAGAGGTGGCTCCATTGACGGAAACGCAGACATAAAAATGCTGGCCTTGAACTCGAAAAGCGGGGTCACACGTAAATGTGCCGCCTTCTTTCTCAAGAATATCCGGATCAAGGTGAAGGACTAGCCCAACAGCAATGTCGTTGGGAATGTCTTTGTCGTAGAGGTGCGCAAATTTTGGATTCATATGTCTAACACCTGAATTAAGCCGCGCCGCGAAGCGGCGTCGGCTTGAATGAATTGTTAGGCATCACCCGAGTCCTCGTGACGAATATAAGCGCCAAATAGCAACTTGATCTTTGTTGCAACCACCAAATCTGCTGTGATGATTTGGAAGGTGGAAATGCCATTGCCATGTTCTGGATGTACAGATGTGCGTGAATCGCTCAAGGACGACACCGATTCAATAGTGCTTGCGGCATTGTCAATGGAGTGATCGACTACGAGATAGAAGCTGTAGCTGCTGATCATTTTTTCTTGAATGCATCAACCATAGGCGACCCGATCCGGCTGAGCATGACGAACTTGGCGTTGGAGTTGCCTGGAAGCTCTTGCTCCAATGCGACCAGTGCTTGCATTAACTGTGGGTTGGAATCGCCCCGCGCCATCAGTTGCGCCGCATGCTCTGCATTTGGCTCACCGAAGATAACGGAGAACAAGCCCCTGCAGTTTGGTTTGAGGAAATTGGATTCGCCTGATTTTTCCGACAGCATGTCCATCATGGCCATCAGGCGACCAATAAAAACGGGGTCTTTCGCAAGACTTGCCGGTAGCGGCCAACCCTTCTCAATGCTGAAGTATTCCCGAGCTGCACATATCAGATCAAAGCACTGTCGGCCAGCAACCGAGCGAGGAGGTGAAGGCTTGCCGCCGCCGAAGAGCTTCGAGAACATGTTCTATCCACCTCGCGAAATGTTTGATTGTGATGCCTAACGTCCAAGCTCAGGGGCGCTGCGCGGATTCATCGCGCAGCGTCCCTTGGAGCGCAGTGTTAGCCACTACCGGCGACAAAAGACAGGCCACCCAATTTTCAAGCGCCACCAAGCTTCAAGGGCATAACGAAGCTCGTAGCTTTCGATTTCGACAAACCCGACTCGCCACTTGAAGTCTGAGAACGGCGCTTGCGAAATAATGCAGCCAAGCTTCACCGTTCTTGCGCTACCCTCGTTGAATAGATGTTGCCGAAGTCGTTTTCGGATGTTGTCTTGAGTCCCCGAGTAAGCGACATAGAATTCGTTGCCACTCTGCTCAATAAATCCGACCCCATCCGGTTTTGTTTTTCGTGTTTCACGTTTTTTTCCGGTGATGGTTGAAATTGCTGAAGCCAGCTTGTCTCGTGGCATAGTAGTTTCAATCCAGTAGATTCCGGCTTTTGATGGCGCAATCGAATCTATGTCGCCGACAGAATTCACCTCGACGGAGGATCTTCCTTGCTCCAGTTTCTCACCAACCGAGTTCAACTGAGCTTGAAGGTTCTTGAGAGCGTCCTTCATTGCTTACGCCTTCTATTTCTGCTCGGGACTACGTTCTTGACCTTCGATATTTTCGGGGGACGACTTTTCTTTCGGCTCGCGAGATTTCTTCGCTGCCTCTTCGGCGCGTTTCTTGTCGGCCATAGCCATTAAGCTGGGGCTGTGAAAGCTGACCCAAAGAGTGTCTTTGATGAGGCCCTTTACACCAGAAGAGTAAAACACCGAAATGCCGGCATTGTTATTGGCGCGCCAAGCCTCCTTCATGTAGGAGCCTTGGTGACTATGGGTGTTCGCTTCATCTTTCTTCGGAAAGAATCCGGAGATGTTGGTTAGCAAGGCAAGATAGTCAGCCGTGCTACGAATGCCAACAAGGTCAGCCCGTATAGATGACACTCGCTTGTCGCTACCGATTTCCACTTCGTAGTTTCGTGTGGGTACGCTGAATGCAGCGCCGGTCATGTCCATGTGCTTGCAGGTGGCAATAGATGATCTTTCTGATTTGGTGTTCGGGTTGCAAATAAATCCCATGCCTTCCAGTTGTTGCTGGGTCATGCTGAATTTGATTCCGTTGTGCCCATCAATTGCGTGGCAGTACAAGCTCGTGGTGGCAAGCAGAACTGCGAAAACAAAATTTTTCATTTCATCGCTCCGAGTAATAGGTGGTGGCTAACGCCTGAATTAAGCCGCGCCGCGAAGCGGCGTCGGCTTGAATGAATTGTTAGGCCATAGGCACGATTCGAATCGTCATGTTCGGTAATTGACGATTTCTTTGTGATCGAGCTCTCCGGCAGGAACCAGCTTGTAGTGCCGCTCCTCAACAACCTTGAGCTCGTCGTTATCGATTTTCAGCTCGAACAGGGCGATCTGGTCGCTGCTGACGAACTGCGCCGAGATAGCTCGGCATCGCAGAGTTGGATACTTCTGCGTGCACCAAGCAGTGTCTTGAGCGGTCTGCACTGCAGAAATTTGGTCGCTGCCTCCCTTGGCTTGTACTGGAATGACGTAGTGGCACCCGTACTTGTCGAGGCCAACGTACAACTCATCTATCTCGATTTGTCCGACGCCCTTGACGCTCGTACGCAGATGATTCTGCAAAGAGAATGTAGTTAGGCCAAGAAAGATGTCGATGAGGCGGTTGTAGCGTACTTTCGCTAACAGCGCCTGCTCGTCGTCGAGCGCATAAACACCGATGATCTCAGGCGTATTGTCGGGAATACGAATGACAGCGAGATTTGGGTTGGGGACGATGCGATTGACCGTTGCCAAGCGGAAGCGGTACTTGGCCCGCCCGACCAATTCTATGATCCATTCGCGCCCCGCTGGCTGAGTCGCCAACACCTTGGCAGGCATGGGAGTGCGAAAACGGATCGAGTAGATCACGTCGCCAAGATTGTCGGGTAGCGCGATGTCGAGCTCCTGGGCAGCTTCCTTGAGTGCTTTGCGCTCGAACGGAATTTCGGTTATGCCCTCGGAGTACCCGTCGAAGAAAATTTTCTCGATAAGCTGGTGATAGCGGCTCGGTGCCTTGGTGGTGCCGTTCATGCTGTTACCAGCTCTCTTTCTTCTTGATGTCGAGGTGCGGGCCGATCAACAGGGCGGCTACGTCGTGCAATGACCGTGCTAGAAACGCCAAACATCGCTGCGGCATCAGTCATAGAAATGCCAATCAGGCTCTGGTCTCCAAGCGCCAACATCTCGGATGGTTTTTCTGGCTTGTTGCGCAGAGCTTTCATGATCTGGCCTCCGACAGCGCGAGCTAGCAACGGAGGGACGCTGTTGCCGATCTGGCGGAACCCGTGCCACTTGGTCACGTGGAATCGGAACCAATCCGGATAGGAGTGCAGGCGAGCAGCTTCACGAACAGTGATGACGCGCGGAACTGTCGGATGAATTGGGCGAGGCGACGTGAACGCACCTCGATCACTCGCAGTACCTGCGCGTAGTGTGTTGCAGATGCCGTTTAGAGCCAATTTCTTGAACCGACTGACAGGCTCCACATCGTCGGGAGCTGTGGCAGCAAAGCGTTGACGCGATAACTCGGTGTGGTCTGTCAACAATGAGCCAGTGAGTAGCATGGGGTCGAATTTTCGGCGATAGCCGAAGTCAGTCGGATCATCTTTCGTTCCACGAAGATAAGCCGCATACGTTGATGGCTTGCCGTATTTCGCTTTCACCCAGTCGCGCTCCCATAGTTCAGGGAATCTCTCCGCATCGGGTATGTCGCCTATGGCATCGCCTACGGTCGTGCGTCCAGTAGCCTCCGGGTAAGCCGGAAGAGGAAGACCTTTGCGAGCGCCCATGAGGATCAAACGGCGTCTATCTTGCGGCACTCCATAGTCGGCTGCGTTGAGCACTCTGTAATCCGTTACTACATCGTAGCCACCATTCTGAAAGGCCTCGATAACCTCCTTTAGAAACTGGCGATGCTTGCCGACGGTGAGGCCTTTGACGTTCTCGAACACAAAGTATTTTGGCTTCAACTCCATCACCACGCGCACATAGTGATGCACGAGCTGATTGCGCGAGTCGTCGAGCGCACGCTTCCCGATGAGAGAGAAGCCTTGACAAGGCGCGCCACCAATCACGATGTCAATATCTCGCTTTCCAATCCCGGCGATGCGACGTAGTTCGTCACCCGTTACATCGACAACGCTCTTGCAGACAGTAGCGCACTTGGGAAAGTTGAACTTGTGCGCAGCGCAGTGGATCGGGTCGATGTCCACCGCCGCGACGAGGTCGAATCCAGCTTGCTCGAAACCGAGGCTAAGCCCCCCGGCTCCAGCAAACAGGTCGATGCCAATGGGCCGTGTCATAGCTGAATGTCCTTGTCGCTCGTTGAGTGTAGATTGCAAGCTGGGATCATACAAAAAAACGATCGCTTTGTCGATCGTTTTTCGTGAAAAATGTCAGCGCGCCGCCAGTCCCGCCCCTAATTTTGTCCCGCTGCGGCCTAACGCCCGACATAAGCCGACCCGCGAAGCGGGTTCGGCTTGATGGAGTTGTTAGGCTGCAGACTACTTGAGGATGGCATGAACGAGAGCAAACAAGCCCGTCGGCACAATGAACTGATTGCCGAATTGCTGGATAGCCGCGCACCAAAAACCGAACGTGAACATGCGGCAGCACGAGAAATAGAGAGATTGCGCAGCTTGTGCGATGACCTGTATTCCGACCTGCTTGCAGCCGGGTCACTGACTCCGCACGACTGTGGGGCATATTCGCTGATACAAGAGACGATCAGGCTGCGCAGGGATAGATGGGCGCGACCCATGCAACCTAACGAGCAAGGTAAGCCGCCCGCCGTAGGCGGGTCGGCTTGACTGGATAGTTAGAGCATGCTGTCATTAACGTGTGCAAACAGCATTACCTCCTCCGGTTCCAGTGCAAAAAAATGTATTCTTTCTACGTTCTTCTCTCCTCGCAGCCTCTCGTTCGGCTTCAGCTTTTTGATCCCACTTCCCGCCGTTGTTCATAATGCTGCTTTTTGAAGTCTCGCGATTACGTCTTTCATTCCTCTCTGCCCAGGTTTCTTGAGGTGGTGGGAGATTTTGATATTGATGTTGAACTACTGTTGGTTGTTGAGGGCGTTCATAAAAATTTCTTTCCATTTCGTTTTGTCGTCTTTGCTGTTTCGCTTGTTCCGCTTCGAGCGCACGCAATCTCTCATTGTATTTTTCTTCGGAGCTTTGTTTTTCCAAAATTAATCCGCCACTAGAGTTCGAAGGACAAGGTGCGTCTGAAAAGATAGTTTTTCCATTTGATATGCATTTATAGACCTGTCCTTGTGCACTCCCAAGAAAAGCAAAAAAAATCAAAACTGGAATGAACTGATGTTTGGTCATGACTTTCCTCAAATACTCTAACGGCCAAGGTAAGCGGCCCGCAGAATGCGGGTCCGCTTGACCGCAGAGTT
>CALMYW010000423.1 GCA_937873665.1 uncultured Sphingorhabdus sp. | reverse complement strand
TCTCGTGTTCTGGTGTATGGCGGGCGCCGCCGCGGTCACCGCCCTACTGGCTCATCCGGTTATCTTGCTGCTCTTCGGTGCCGACTATTTGCCGTCCGTGCCGGTGATTCGGGTATTCGTCTGGACGCTACTCGCAACCGCATTGCTCAACGTGTTCAGCCATTGGGCCATCAACGAGAAGCGTCTGGCTTTGACCGCTTGGAGCTTCGGCACCGGGGCACTCATCAATGCGCTACTTAACCCGATCCTCATCAACCTGCACGGCATCAATGGCGCAGCTTGGAGCTCGCTTATTTCGATGCCCCTCGGGCTGGTGCTGTGCCTGCTCTGGCAAGCGGAAAGCCGCGAGCACCTCAGACTGATGTTTCGTTCCATTCTGACCCTACCCTCCTTCAAGCTCGGCGAACATGAACCTAAAAGAACCCATTCCCCGCCTGACAATCGTGATTCCGACGTTGAACCGGGCCTCCCTTGTCGTTCGCGCCATCGACAGCGCGATGGCGCAGACCTTCCAGGACATTGAGATCATCGTTTCGAATAACGGATCTACCGACGACACGGCCGCAGTGCTCGAACGTTATGTCTGCGCGCCGCGCGTGCGAATCCTGCAGCGTGAACAGACAATTTCGGCAAACGAGCATGGAATGTACCTGGTCAAGCAGGCACGGGGCGAACTCTTTCTCGGGTTATCGGATGACGATTGGATCGAGCCTGACATGGTCGCTCGCGTCATCGAACGGTTTGACCGTGATCCGGGGCTGAAGCTCGTGTGGACCGGTTGCCTGATGTACTACGCCGACATCGGTGTCCCCGCCCTAACGGGGCCGGATGTGGAGCCAGGTCACTCGTTGTTGGCTGCATTCCTAGCCGGGGACCGAAACGTTTGCTGGTGTGCCTGCGTAACCCGCACGGCCGACCTACTGCGCTTGGGCCCGCCACCAGACAAAACGATCTGCGGCGACATGTTCTTCTGGGCGAAGCTCGCGGCCGAAGGCGACGTTGGGTGTGTTGGCCAGATCTTGTCTCACTATTGCTGCTATCGCCCGCGTGGCGATGGCATGGCCGGCGGCACACCGATTAAGCAATGGATGGACGAGCAAGCCGTGTGGGTTCGAGACATCGTGGCCACCTGCCGTGCAATCCCCGGTGTGCTTCCCTATTCCAACAGCCTCGACCGTGATGCGAATTGGTTTCTAGCGCGCACGCTTGCCAACCAATTTGCAATGAATGCCCTACGTGGCGAGGGCCGGTTGTCTCTTCTGAAGGCGATTCCGCCGCATTTCCAGTTTCTGAAGACAGGCAAGCTTTTAAACTGGGCCGCCGTGGTTGCCTCCATTACTGCACCGAGATGGTTGCTCGAGAAACGGGTCCTGGCAGAAGCGAAACGCAGGGCCGTAGCGCGGACGGTTCTAGGCACGACTGGGACGCAGAAGTAACTCGGATATCTTCTGACCTTCTTTGCCCAAGCGAGGGCAACCTGGAAACTTTGCGAATATACTGGGAATACATGGCCCTGGAGACTAACGCCATGGCAAACGACTACCGGCCCCCAAGACAATGGACGACCTGCAATCCGAGGATGTCGTTAAGGAATCGCTGATTAATTCGATAACCGCTGCGACAGACGTAACTGAATCAAGGCATTGCAAGGCACTTTCGCCCGAAATCCCGGATTAATCAGCGTTTCCTTAAATCATGTGATTACATCGAAATGGGCTCGTATTTCGCTATTGAGGGCGTTCGCTGCTGCGTCCATGGAACGAGCACTTCCCCGCTACTCGTGAATGCCGAAGAAATCCAGAACAAGGTTGCCACCTACGACTTGGTGGTTCAGCGAAAGCGATATCTATTTGCAGCCATCAACGACCTGGCGTTGGGCGAGGTGAGCGTATGCAAGGCGTGCGCTAATCTCAAGTCAAATAAATTCAAAAACGTCTCGTTTGAGCATATCGGCGGACACCCAATGCCCAGCATATTTGGTACAGCACTATACTATGTGCAATCAGCGTTACGCCTATTGCTGCCATGTGTTGTCGAATAGCTTGGTCAAGCCATAGTACAACATCCTTGACTACCTTTAGCTTTTCCGAAGAGAAGAAAAATTTCGGGGCAACAATTTGATCGATCTCAGCGGTGGTGAGCCGGCCATTCTCAAGAACTTCGATGAAATCCTGAAATACTTGCTCGATAACGACCTCCTCGTCCGGCATAGAAGGGGGGGCAACGCGCTTCCCAAAGCCATCGAGGTATCTCCCGGCCCACCGCATCCAGGATGGCGGCATCAAGCCGCGGCGCCTGGATCAGCAGTGTGTTGAAAATGTCAGTCGATAGGACATCGACGGCATCCAGCAGGCGCAGACGATCCGGCCAACTCACACGGCATCCCAGATCGGGCCAGAGCATCCCGCCCAGCAATCGCGCGGCCGAACGGGGCCGGGACCTCCAGCGGCTGGGGATGTTTACCTCATGCCTATTCATTCACGAGATTCAGGACTCTGCGAATCTGCGCGCAGGCACAGGAAGA
>CALMYW010000422.1 GCA_937873665.1 uncultured Sphingorhabdus sp. | reverse complement strand
CCGCGTGGTGATTGCGGTACCCTGCTTGACGAAGCCACGCTCGATTCCCGTGTTGAGCCGCAGCGATGCCGGACCGCTCAGGCTTGCAAGAAACCGCCCCGTGTCGAACCACTCGGGCATGACCGCGACAAGACGGCCGCCAATCTGCAGGCGGTTCCAGGCCGAGCGCAGATGCCGCGCGCCGGTGCGGCTATCATGACCGCGTTCCAACCCATGCGAATAGGGCGGATTCATCAGGACAACAGTCGGAGTGATCGTCGCGGCTAGCAGTTCGTCGATCAATTCACCGTCGTGCCCGCTGATCCGCGCATCGGGGAAAAGCACGGCGAGACAATCGCGGCGCAGCGGCGAGATCTCGTTAAGCGCGAGGTAGGCACCGGCCCGCCCGGCCCATAGCGCGAGCATCCCCGTTCCGGCCGAGGGTTCGAGCACCAGGTCGCCGGAAGTCAGCGCACAGGCGCGGGCCGCGAGCCAGGCGATCCGCGGCGGGGTGGCGAACTGTTGCCACTCGATCTGCTCGTCGCTGCGATTGGTCTGGGTCGGGATTGCCTGATCGAGCTGATCGAAGAGTTCAGCGGCGGCGGAAGGCTCGGCATCGAGGCCAAGTCCGACGTTACCACGGAGCCACAGCACCTGGGCCAGTTCAAGCGCAGCGTGCGCATCGCGCACCGACCAACGGCCGTCGGCATCGCTGCCGCCAAAATGCTCGCTGAGGACCACGCTCACCTGTCGGCGCGTCAGGCGCTGCCCCGGGGTGATCAGTCCCGCAAGCATACGGGCGGCGGAAAGGACGAGTGGTTCGCTCGGAACATCGAACGCGAGCGCTGGAAACATGCTGGACATCGGGAACCTCCTGACGAGGCCCCCGGATCGTCCTCGGGCCTCGCAAGGCCCCAAGCTTCCTTTCCTCTGGGCTTCGGTTCAGCCCGGCACTTTCTGGCGGGCCACCAGCACGTCATTCCAGTCGAGCCCCGCCCGCTCCGGCCGCCGGGTTACGATCCGTCGCCCATCGATGGTATAGGCCTCGCGGGCGCGTTCCTCGGCAAGGGTGCCTCCGGCATCGTTGTCGACGAACAAATGGAGCTCGCGCACGCTCTCGGGGATGGTCACCAAGCCAAATCGTTCGTTCCCCAAGGCAGCCCAGCACGGAATACCAAAAAGCTGCATGGCTGAGAGTGCGGTTTCGACGCCCTCGGCTAGTCCCAGGCGACCGGCCCGCGGATAGGCAAGGCGCACAGCGCCGCTGCCCAGACTTCCCAGTGCGCGCTTGGGCTGTTCGAAACGCGCGAGGCGCGGCTGGTTCTCGTCCAGAAAGGTCCGGTGGAGCGCGAGGATACCCTCATCGTTGCGCACTGCTGCAACCATGGCTGGCAAAAACCGAACATGGTCCCTGGGGCCAAGCGGCATGCGCGGATGAAACCGCAGGTCAGGCGAGCTGGCCACAATCGCCCGGTTCGCGAGATATTCGGCCGCAGGGCTGTCGGCCAGAACCGAGGCCTCGCGCCACAGCCGCAGCGCATTGCGGCTCGGGATGTCTTCCCGAGGCAGCGCAACGATTTGCTCGCCCGATCCATCGAACAAGTCCGCCGCCTTGATCCCCGCCTTGGCAATACCGCGCAGGACGTCTTCGTTGGAGCACCCGGCAAAGCAATGGAACAGGATCGCGCGCTGGCCGATCGTGATGCTGAGCGATGGCGTTCGGTCCGCGTGCGCCGGGCAGCAGCACATCCCGCCCTTGCGCGACCAGGTTCCACCAAGGGCATCGACAATCTTGCGAGCCCGGTCCTCGAGCGATCCGGACTTCAGCGACTTCAGCATGGGGCATCTCCAACTTGGGCATGCCCTCACCCGCGCAGCCTCCGCTCTGCGCCCTTCACAATGCGTTTTCCTACAACATGTGTTCCATATATGTTCTCGCGCGATTCGACTAGTTGGGAATTAGACATGACCAGAAAAATCGCATTCGCCCTGGCCGCCTTGGCAAGCGTTTCCGCGGCCATTCCAGCTTCCGCGCAGGAAGGAGACGAAGGTGTCACTCCCCCGGCCCAAGGTTCGGCGGGAGCTAGAATTGATCAGCGCCAAGACGGATTTCAACTGGTCACGCACGGGATTTGGCAATCGGCGCCCTTGAGCCATGCCGTGATTGAGCCGACGCTATCTCTGCCGACTGCGCAACCCAGCAAACCAATATCGGGAAAAGCACGCCGAACTGAACCTAGCTTTCGAAGAGCAGTCTATTTGCCTCATGTCTATGCAGCCGAAGCACAGTACCAACTACCGCCAGGCTTGCTCGACGCGCTGATCTGGACCGAATCGCGGTACAATCCCTTCGCAGTAAGCGGCGCCGGTGCAGCCGGTCTTGGTCAATTAATGCCGAAGACAGCCCAGGAACTCGGTGTCACCAATCGGTTCGACCCGCGAGCAAATCTATGGGCGGCAGCAAGATACTTGCGCCAGTTGCTGGACAAGTTCGGCGTGGTGCATCTGGCAGTCGCCGCCTATAATGCCGGTCCCCGCGCCGTTGTGCGACCCGGGGGTATTCCGCTCAACGGCGAGACGCCAGGTTATGTGCGGAATGTTTTGGAATTTTGGGGGGCCAAGTGAATTCGCAGGTTGGAGCCGGTCAAAATCGACAGAAACGAATTACCGGCAGGCTCGATCTGGGGCCGCGGGGACTCAACCTTCTGACAGACGCCGGGGACCTCTGGGTACTCGATCGTGACGACTTCGACAGTGACCTGATTGGCCGCGTTGTCGTGGCCGAAGGCACGCTGACCGGTTTGGACCGGCTTCGGGTCGATTGGCTCGGAGAAGCTGGTCACTGAACGCCGCAGCTTTGTCGGCACCTTCACGCGAGCATTAGGAACTGAGGTGCGCGCGCCTAAGCGTATGGCCCTTTGTGCGCACGTCACAATTCAGCGCTTCCGGAGGTCGCTAAACATCCTCACCGGCGATCCTTCTTGTGTCAGGATATGTGCCACGATTTTTCGCTTGAGTTTCGACCCAAGCATCGTAGGGTAAGAA
>CALMYW010000421.1 GCA_937873665.1 uncultured Sphingorhabdus sp. | reverse complement strand
ACAGAGGCATTTAAGGCCCTACCGTGAATCTGTGTCCCAATAATGCACTGGGGCCTTCCCTGCGAGGGGAGGGCTTCCGCGGATCGCTGCGGGTGGTCACCGAATGGGCCACACGCCGGCGGCGCGCTGAAAAGGCGGAAGGACTGCATCGGGTTCCGTCCGCCCGTACCATTGCCCGCCTGATGACAACCGGGCACGACACGCTCACCAAATCCGAAAGCATCACCATCGCCGCGATCGAACAAGCCATCCCGCCGCTCACCGAGGCCCGGGAGATCATCGGCTCCTTCCACGCGATGATCCGAAAGAAGTCCGCAGCCTCGCTCGATCCCTGGCTCGAACGCGCCCGAACCAGCCTTGTCACCTCGTTCGCCAATGGCATCGTCAAGGACCTCGCGGCCGTCCGGGCAGCGATCGTATCGCCTTGGTCGAATGGCCAAACGGAGGGGCAGATCACCAAGCTCAAGCTCGTCAAACGCCAGATGTACGGCCGCGCCAAGCTCGATCTGCTCGAAGCAAGACTGATCGGCGCAGCATGCTGATCGACATCATCAAAAGTGCGTCAGAGCCCCTTTTAGACGCCGATCCACATCCTTGATCTCCGCCGGCACCGATCGCCCGCTCAAAGAGCGGCAATCAACCCGTAAAACCCGCGACCCGCAAGGCGGCCTGCAGGCCTCGCTTACCCACGCGGTAGCTCGACAATGATTGCTGGTGGTTCCATCGACGGCACCGCGCCGTCGTCATCGACAACCACGACCTCGGTGAACCCAGGTTCGGCAACGGGCTGGCACAGCTTGCGCCGCCATGTGTAGATCAGCGCCGTCGAAACGTCGTGCCGCCGCGCGACCTGCGCCACGCAGGCCCCGGGCGCAAAATCTCGAGCCGCTCGTACTCGCTCCAGCGCCGCCGCTCCAGACCCCAGAACACCGTGATCTGGTCCATCAACCGCTCCTAACTGCGCTCATAAGAGCACGATTAAGACCGGTCGCTTACCGCCCAAGCAAGGCGGGTTGGGGGTTAACCCCCAACCCGGTTGTCATCACGCCCACGCATCTGCATCAACAGGGCCTCCGGCTCTACTCATAAGTGGAGGAAGAAAACGAGGGGACTTCAAGTGGCGTAGGACAACTTTGCGGCGGGCGCATCTACTGCAGCCTGTTATAGCATGCAAACTGCGAAGGATTGTAGGCGACTGCACTCTTCTATGGTATCCGTCAGCGCAGCAGCGCTTCCTATACATCCTCATATTTGAAGGCGGCGGCGTCGAAGCGTTCTCCTCGCGCTGCCCGCATCTTGGGCAGCCAGTAGGGCATTTTAGTCATCAGCCCGCCATCGACCGCGAGGGCCTGCCCTGTGATCATCGCGGCCAAGTCTGAGGCCAGGAATATGACCGCATTCGCAAGGTCCTGGGCCCTGGCGAGGCGCGGCAAAGGTGTTTCATTAGCAAGGATAGCGAACATCTCCGGCCCCAGCGTTACCTTACCTCGCTCCGTAAGCACGGGACCGGGCACGACCACGTTGCAGCGAACGTTATCGCGGCCATAGGTCGCAGCGACCTCTTGCGTGAGTTGATGAATCGCGGCCTTCGCAGAGCCGTAAGCGACAAGGTCTACCGTCGCGCCATACGCGGCACCCGAAGAGGTGTTCACGATCGCTCCCCCGCCTCGCTCGATTAGCCGCGGCAAGACGTGCTTGCAGCCGAGCATCGTACTCGTCAGGTGCCCCGCGATCGTCCTGTTCCACCATTCCAGCGGCATATCGATCACTTCACAATCGGGCGCAATCGTACGCGGAACGCCCGCGCAGTTGTGGAGGATGTCCACACCGCCAAAATTGCGCACGGCGGTATCGACCATATTCCTAATCTGGTCCTCGCTGTTGATGTCGGTAGCGCAAGAAACTACCCCGCCGCCCGCACTTGATAGCTCGTCGGCCAGCGCTTTGGCTCGCGCATCATCAACGTCCGCGATGACGACGTTGGCCCCAAGCGCGGCAAAGGTCCGCGCGGTGGCCTCGCCGATACCCGACGCCCCGCCGGTCACGATTGCAACCTTGTTTTCGAAGGTGATCATTTGCTTTTCCTATACAAAAGTTGAGGCTCCCTGGCGACCATACTGGTCAGGGTAGTTCAATCGCCTGATCGTCTCCCCCGCCCATATCCGATCGCCGTAAGTGCGTTGCCGACACAAGTGAGCGATGCAGGATTCTCAATCGTCGGCGGCATTGTGAATGGCTCATCGTCCGCGATGTTTCGGATGGCTGACCGAAGTATCTTGCCCGACCGGGTCTTAGGAAGCATTTCGACGACCGCGACTGATTTGAAAGCGGCCACCGGGCCAAGCGTATTTCGCACGAGTTCAACCACCTGTCGGCAGACCGTTTCCGGTTCAGTGGCGATCGCGGTCTTGAGGACGATGAGGCTGATTGGGACCATGCCCTTCAAAGGGTCAGCAGCTCCACACACGACGCATTCGGCGACATCGGGATGGCTAGCTACGATCTGTTCGATCGCGCCCGTCGAAAGCCTGTGCCCGGCGACATTTATGAGGTCGTCGATCCGGCTCATGATATGCACAAAGCCGTCGGCGTCTGCGAATCCCGCATCCCCGGTGAAATAATAGCCTGTATGCGCAGCGAGATAGGACTTGTCGAAATGCTCGGGTTTTTGCCAGAGGGTGGTAAACGCGCCGGGTGGCAGGGGCAACTGGATCACGATCTCACCCATCTCTCCCGCTGGCACTGGCTTGCTATCCGAGTCAAGCACCTCAAATCGGTAGCCTGGGACCGGGCGCCCGGCGCTCCCACGGCGTCTGTCGGTTTCGCCAAGGCCAAGGCAGGTCGCGAGCGCTGGCCACCCCAATTCGGTCTGCCACCAATGATCGACGGCCGGAATGTTAAGGACGTTCTCTGCCCACGCCAGCGTGTCTGAATCGGCACGTTCACCCGCTAGAAACAGCACCCGCAGCTGTCCGATGCCGTGGGCAATCACATGGCGGCCTTCCGGATCATCGCGCCTTATTGCCCGGATTGCGGTAGGGGCAGTGAAAAACACATCCACTTTGTGATCTCGAACGACGCGCCAAAACGCTCCAGCATCGGGAGTTCCTACGGGCTTGCCTTCGTAAAGAATTGTAGCGCAGCCATGAAGGAGCGGACCATAGACGATGTAGCTGTGGCCCACGGCCCATCCGAGATCGGAACCGGCCCAGAAGGTCTCACCGGATTTCATCCCGTAAACATTAGGCATACTCCAAGCGAGCGCCACCGCATGACCGCCGTTGTCGTGCACTACACCCTTGGGTATCCCGGTTGTACCTGAGGTATAAAGAATATAGAGCGGATCT
The DNA here is from genome assembly GCA_937873665.1 of uncultured Sphingorhabdus sp. Next base: position 3,460 of record CALMYW010000421.1, on the reverse strand, counting down.
GTCGATGCGACCGAAACACAACCGACGGGCTCGGCTTGCGCAATCGTACGCGCCCAATCGAGGTCGCGCCCAGGCTCAAGGTCGGCCTCAAGCTGGGTCCGCTGGAGCACGATCACGCGCGCAACCGGATGCTTAGCTATCGCAATCGCCGCGTCGAGCAACGGCTTGTACGAAACGATTCGGGTCGGTTCGAGCCCGCACGAAGCCGTCAGGATGAGCGAAGGTGTGGCATCGTCGATACGTTTGGCCAGCTCGGCCGAAGCAAAGCCGCCGAATACAACGGAATGCACCGCGCCCAATCGCGCGCAGGCCAGCATAGCGAAAACGGTTTCCGGCACCATCGGCATATATATCAAGACACGATCGCCCCTGACAACACCTTGGGCGGATACCATACCCGCAACCAGTGCAACCCGATCTTGGAGCTGCGCGAAGGTGTAGTGCTCGACCCTCCCCGTCATCGGGCTGTCGTAGACGAGCGCCAACCGGTTTCCATGGCCATTGGCGACATGACGATCGACCGCGTTGAAACAAGTATTGAGGCGCCCGTCCGGAAACCACTTCCACATGCCGTTCGGCTCTTCATCCATCGCGCGTGTCGGGTGTATATCCCACGCTATTGCTTCGGCCGCCTGCATCCAGAACCGGGGTGGATCGGAAACGCTGAAGTCATAGGCACGCCGATAGGCACCAAGGGACAGAAGTCCCGGCGCGTAGTGCGGCCTCTCGTCGCCATCGTTTGGCACGTTCAGTCGCCCTCCGTAGTTGACGCCCGATCGAGGAACGACAGAACGAGATCGACGAAACGATCCTTCTTTTCGATCTGTGTCCAGTGCCCGCATCCGCCGAATACATGTAGTTCTGAATGCGGGATCAGCTGCGAGAACCGATAGGACACATCTACGGGGACGATGACGTCCTCACGCCCGTGAATGATTAGGACATCATGCGGGATCGCTCGAACATCAGCTTCCGGCGTCGCCAGGCCGTTGAGCCGATCCTGAAGCGGTTCGGGGAACAGTCGCGAATAGGTATTATGAGCGCCCGGCCGGATGCTCGCTGCATGTCTTGACTTCACGATCGCGTCCGTCACCAATTCAGTGCGATGAGCAAAGGTCTCCATTAACTTGCGCATATTCTCGAGCGAGGGCGAGTACGCCCAGACCTTCATCAATCCTTCGGTGATTTCGAACTCGAGGCCAGCAGACCCCATCAGAACTAGCCGCTCGACCCGATCAGGATGCCGCGCGGCAATCGCGAGACTAAGAGCACCGCCATAGCTATTGCCGACAAAGGCCGCGCGAGCGATGCCGAGGGCGTCGAGGAAGCCGACTATATGGTCGACCCACAGGTCCAGGTTAAAATCTTTGATGCTCTCCCTGCAGTCCGTATATCCGAAGCCTACCATGTCAGGGGCATAAACATGGAAATTCTCGGCCAGCCTCGGCATCACCCCATTCCAGTTCGCGAAGGCGGTGACGCCCGGCCCTGATCCATGGATTAGGACCAATGGCGACCCAGAACCAGCCTCCAAATAGTTGGTCGAAATACCGTTGGCAGTGATCGACTTTCCGATTTCCCAATTGGTTGTCATGATTTTAAGCATTCCAGTCGATGAGGCCGAGAAGGGAAAATGATCAGCGGGCAGTCACCGGCGCGCGATCCTAAAGCTCAACATCGAGCCCCATACCGGACACCTCGATCCCGTGGCCGAAGATATCCTGGACATGATATTGCTGCTGATCAAGCGCCTTCGATGCTCCCCAACCCAGTTCGATGAGCCAGCCGGAAGGCGTTGCCGAATAGAATGTCAGGGCCTTGTCATTGGCATGCTTCCCGAGCTGCAGCGCAACGGGTATTTCTCGCGATCGAATAATATCGTGCGCCATGCCGAGATCGTCGAGCTGTGTATACTCCAGCATCAAATGGTTCATGCGCTTGGCCCCTGGAATGCCGAAGGCGATGGAATGTTGACGCTCATTGCCATGCATGAAGACTGGCTCGATCATCCCAGCTGGCGAGCGGAGGTGGTATTCGATCGACCCCGTCAGCCCGAGTAGCGAATAGAATGCGTGTGCAGCCACAGTGTCGTCGACCGTGACGACGCAATGGCCCAGGCCCTCGCTGCCGGTCACGAAGCGACCGTGCATCCTGCGCCCGGGGTGGAAGGGAAGATGCGCATCAACGCGGGGGCCGTAGAAGATCTCGGTCGGGATGCCAGCCGGATCGTTAAGCTTGATTAGGCCAAGCACGTAGCGTTCGATCGCTTCAGCGCGTGTTCCTATCCGGCACAGATGCCCCGCTTCCTCGAGGCGGCGCTGAATCGCTTCAAGTGCTGAGGCATCGGACACACGCCAGCCGATATAAGCGAGGTCGTCTTCCTGACCGACATGCATAACCATCCGATGGTGCCAGTCATCCATTCTAAGATAAAAACGATCGCCTTCACCTTCGTCCAGCACCTCAAGGCCGATACATTCCGCCGCGTATTGCTGCCATGCGTCTCCGTCAGAAATATTCAGGCCCACATACCCGAGTTCAGTCACCTTTGACATAATCCCCCCTCGCACGGTTACGCGGTTCAACGCTCGGCACAACTTCGCCAAAACGGCGTCACCCACACACTGACCATCATCAATTCGCACATCCAGATGTAATTACTGGATGAGTTTTTTATGGCCCGGGCATTGAGATAAATCAATTTGCTATCAACACTGTGTCTCACTATGTAAGATAACGGCTTCAAAGAATGGACGCGATTTGGCAACGCCGACACCTCAGACCCTAGATCGGGCCCTTTCTCTGCTCTCTATCATCATTCAGGACGATGGAGAGCGGTCGTTGCTCCATCTGGCCCGCGAAGCCAATCTACCGCTGTCGACGGCGCATCGGCTGGTGCTTGCATTCGAACAAAGAGGTTTCTTGGCGCGAGAGCGGCGGGGGCGTTTTCTTCCGGGGCCAGCACTTATGACATTGGCGGCAAAGAGCGATTTCACCTCGGTGCTCGCTCGGGTTAGCCGGCCGATACTGATGGACATCTCGCGACAGACCAGAAGTGTCGTCCATCTCGGCGTGTTCGAGCACGACATGGTTACGTATCTGGTCAAGGCGGCCTCTCCGCGGACGAAAATTTTCACGCGCGAGGGTTGCCAACTCGAAGCTTATTGCTCCGGTATCGGCAAAGTCCTGCTCGCGTTTCTTTCTAACGAAGTGCGGGAACAATATCTCAGCGAGGGCTTGTTTGTCAGTCTCACGACAACCACGATCATTGATGTAGACCAGCTTCGCGATGCGCTCAATAAAATACGGGAGCAAGGATATGCGGTCGACAACGGAGAGATTGACGAGAGCATAAGATGCGTCGCAGTGCCCTTGTTCGGACACAATCGAGAGGTTTGCGCGGCTGTTTCGGTGCTAGCTCCATCGGGTCCCCTGTCTCAATTAACCATTGATGGATGTT
>CALMYW010000420.1 GCA_937873665.1 uncultured Sphingorhabdus sp. | reverse complement strand
TGGGGTTGCCTTGCGCCTGGGCCTCTGCGAAAACCTTGGCGAAGGCTTCGGCGGCTTTCGCGTCAAAGCTCAGCATGCGTCCTTCGAACAAGCCCACTACTTGAGGCAAGTTCCAAAAGTCTCATATCCACCTTGCTTCCATTCCTTTAGCAGCATGGCCAAGTCGGAAGGAGATTTGGTTTGAGCCAACGTTTCCTTCGGGATCATTAGGATGTTGATGAACTTCACGGTAATAGTGTTGCTGCGTTCACCCTCCGAGCTTTGTTCAATTGATCCTCCAACCTTTGTTTCTTTCTTGATTGGTTCTGGAACGGATTTGGATAAGTCAATTGATAGCTTGCCACTGTCTTTGGCAGACGCGGCAAGATTGAATTTCACCTCAATCTCCGAAGGAATAAGGCCCACTTTCAAGCCTTGCTCTGCGTCATACAACTTCTTGAGGCCATTCCCAACTTCTCCCAATGCATTTTCAAGAGTTACTTCGCTCGGATTAGCAAGGTCAGACGGCCGAAGCGAGGCACATCCACTTGCCGCGATTGCAAGCATGGCTATTGCAGTCCTTATGGCGTATTGCATATCAGTTCTCCTTTGATGTTGATGGTGGGGTGAAAGACCAGGCCGATCGATCCGCCCTGCGACCGCCGGAACAAATAAAACGATCTTCGTCATTTGTACTCATTGAGCGGTGTGACAGCAGATTTGACGCTTTCGTACGGAATTTCCTGATGCTGATTCATGCGAGCCCCGCCGCCAATGCGCATACACCACGTTGTCGTGCGGATCGCGGAACACCCTCACGGAACCGTCGCCCGCATGGCCGGCCAGCGAGGCCATCTCGGCGTCGTCGCGCACGATCAGGTGCCAGTCCATGAACAGTTCCATGTAGGCGCGGCCGTATCCGTCGGGCACGAAGTTGGCGATCAGCAGGCGCCCCTCCGGCGCACACAACGCCCCCAGGGTGGCCGTGAGTTTTTGCGCCACGGCCAGCTCCAGATAGTCGTAGAGGCCGGCGGAATACACCAGGTCAAACGGCCCCAGGTCGGTGTGGCAGCCGCCCAGCAGGGCGCGCACGGAGGATTCGACCACCCGCACCCGCGCATTCGCGCGCAGCGCATGCTGGCGCCAGCGCACCTCGTCGCAGGACTGCGGGTCTTGGTCCAGCGCAATGAATTCGCCCTGGAACATCGAAGACTCCACCAGCGAGCCCTCCAGTTCGCGGCAGTGCCCCGAGGCCACGCTCAGGATGCGCGCATCCGGCTTGCGGGCGATCACGTCGTCGATATAAGACCTCAGCAGCGACTTGCGATGGACCACGCTGAGTCCCATCGGACCCCGTGTTGTCACCGAAAAGACCGCTCGTCCCATGTGGCTTGTTTCAATTGGGGGCGATCCCGAGTAGACGTAATCGAGCATGCCCGCATCACCGGCATAGCCGCGCGGCTTTTCAAAGGCCCTTTGGGTATAGGGGTCCTGCTGCAGCAGCCTGAACACGCCGTGATCCCGCGCCGCCCGGACCAGCTGCGGAAACAGATCGGGGTCGTCCCGCACCGGATCGACCAGCTCGTTCAGCGGCCGCGCCAGCCGGCGAATGGCCGCAACCGGCTGGCCGGCCAGCATCAAGGCTTCGGCCTCGTCGAACAGCGCCACAAAGGTCGACAGATCCGCCGGCACATCGACCGTGTTTTCAACCGTGCTCATGTCCATCTCCAGGTTATCGACGCAAGGCCCCCCGGCTTCAAAGCCGGGGAATGAAAGCGCGCCGTGATGGGAGCCACAGGTTCATTCCGTCCGCACTCGCGCTCTGCGGTTTCATTCTTGTCACTCTCGGCGAGGCGCGCATCCGCCTTTC
>CALMYW010000419.1 GCA_937873665.1 uncultured Sphingorhabdus sp. | reverse complement strand
ATTATCGCCGCCCAGGTCGGCATCGCGCTGGCGCTCGGCATCCCGGGTGAGGCGGTGATGGGTCTGGTCGGGCCGGAATTTGTCGGCGGCACCGCGGCTATGGCCTTTCTGCTCGCGGCGGAGGTTGCCGCGGCGACTGCCGTGGTCAGCGAAAGCGCGCTTGTCTATATGGCGCGGCACAGGAACCTCCTGCTCTCGCTCGGCATGCTCGCGCTGCAGGTGGCGCTCAGCCTGATCCTGATCGAGATGGTGCCGATGCTGCCGTTGAAGCCCGAATATCACGGACTGGCGCAGGCCGCCGCCGTCGCCGCCGCGCTGATGCTCGCCTTGGGCTTTGCCTCGGTGGCTAAAGCGCTGTTGCTCGCCAAGCTGCTGGGCGAGCCATTGAGCATCTGGCGCTGGACCCTGCTCCCTGCCGTCGCCACCGCGATCCTCATCGGCATCGGTGCCACGCGTTTGCCCGAATGGGCGGAGCTGGCACTGGGCGTCCCCGCAATCCTCGGCGTATATCTGTGGGTGATCTGGCGCTGGGGCTTCGGGCCAGAGGATCGGGTACTGTTCAAGAAATAGTTCTACATACCGTATCGCAACGCCAACAGAATCGACAAAGTCACGACCATCAAGACCACAAGCGGTACGCCGGTTCGTACATAGTCGCCGAAATTGTAATTGCCTTCAGACATGATCATCATGTTCGTCTGATACGCTACCGGAGTGGCATAGCAGAGATTGCAGCCGAACAGGACGGCCAGCACCAATGGCTCCGGCGGCAGTCCAAGGCTTTGGGCGAGGCTGTACGCAATCGGCGTGCCTACGGCAGCCGCAGTTGCGTTTGAGGCGAAGTTGGTAAGTGCGGTTACGAAAAGCATGATCGCTGCTAATATTCCGGCAGGAGGTAGATATTGTAGGCCTGCAGCAAGCAAGTCGCCAAGCCATGCCGCCGCCCCGGATACCAGCACAAATTTGCCAAGCGCGATGCTGGAAGCAACCAGCACGATGACCTTAGCTGATAGGGCTCGGCCCACCCGCTCGAACTTGACGCAGCCGGTCAGGAACATCAGCACAGCCCCGCCCAGGGCGGAAATCGCGATAGGCATCAATCCAAAGCTGGCTAACGCCACTGCCCCAATCATGATAGTCAATGCGAGAGCTGCTTTGCTTGATCGCGGCATGTCGCGCCCGCCTTCAACTATCAGCAGGCCGGCATCATGAGCAAAGCCCTGTAATGCATTCTGCGTACCTAATGCCAGCAGCAGGTCGCCTTCGCCCATCGGAGCATCCGCACTGTCTATTCGAGTTTCACCCAACAGCCTCCGCGCGTGATGTACGCCTATGATGGCCACATCTTCGATTCCCGCGGTTTGCAACGTGTTGCCAATCAGTCGGGAATCAGGTGTGATGGCCATTTCGACCATCATCAGATCGTCACTCAGTCTGGCGGATTCACGTTGCAATCGGGTCAGCAGCCATACAGGGGCGAGCGCCCCAGCAGTCAGTTGTGCGGCTTCCTCAAGCGCTTCCTGCGGGCCGCAGAGCGCTAACCGGGTATCGGTATCGACCAGTCCTGCAGAATCGCCAGCCAACACCACGCTGACGGGTAGCATTGCGCGCAACTGACCTATGGTCTTGCCAATTGACGCTGAACCTGCAGAAAAACGCATTGTAGCATGGAAAGAGCGGGGGTCGCGTCCGTCGACTACCGAATTGTCAGGCAGCAGGCGAGGCATCACCAGCCAGATATATGGCAGCGCCACCAAAGAGGCAGCTAGTACGATCGGGGTGTAGTGGAACACACTGATGGGTGGCATTCCCAGATCTGTGGCGATCGACACCACAAGCAGGTTGGTCGAAGTGCCGATAGTCGTCGCCATACCGCCAATCAGGATCGCGCTGTTGACCGGTATCAGTGTTTTGGATGCAGGCATTCCCCCTTTTGTGGCCAACTGGACGAGGATAGGCAGTAGCAGCACCAGCACAGGCGTATCATTAATGATCATACTAAAGCCAAACGCTGCCAGCAAGGTCACCAGCAACCCACCTTGCCGGTTGAAAAGCCAGATGCGGTTGAGCGCCCGGGCGGCTGGATCCAACGCACCAGTGACCACCAGCCCGCGCCCCATGATCATGAGCGCGCAAATTGTGACTAGGGCATGATGGCCGAAGCCTTCGAATGCCAGCACCAGCCCGTCACGCGCGGTTCCGCTAGGTAGTGGAAAGAAATAGAGCCCCAGTGCAATTGCGCCGATGGTTAGAAGCGAGACGATCTCGACTGCGACTTTGCCCCTGACAAAGCCATAGAACATTGCAAAGGCAAGCAGCATCGCAGCAGCGGCATGAGGGCTGGGCAAGCCTGTCATGACTGCCATCATGGGCAAAGGCTTAGAAAATGGCAAGTTTCGACACCCCCTTGCCCCACACCCCAAACGCGTACATATAGCGAACATGGCTGAACTCATCATCCGCCGCGGCCTGGAAGAGCCCGAAACCGACGGCAGCTTCACTCCGCATCGCCCTGAACGGCCGCCCAAGGTCGATGGGGGGAAGGCGTTCAAGCTGGTGTCCGAATATGAACCCGCAGGCGATCAGCCGACGGCGATCAAGGAGCTGGTCGAAACCGCGCGCACGGGGGAGAAGAACCAGGTGCTGCTCGGCGTCACCGGTTCGGGCAAGACCTTCACCATGGCAAAGGTGGTGGAGGCGCTGCAGCGCCCCGCCTTGGTGCTCGCGCCCAACAAGATCCTCGCGGCGCAGTTGTATGGCGAGTTCAAAAGCTTCTTCCCCGAAAATGCGGTCGAATATTTTGTCAGTTATTATGACTATTACCAACCCGAAGCCTATGTGCCGCGCAGTGACACCTATATCGAGAAGGAGTCGAGCGTAAACGAGGCGATAGACCGCATGCGCCATTCGGCCACCCGCTCGCTGCTCGAACGTGACGATGTGCTGATCGTGGCGTCGGTTTCCTGTCTTTACGGCATCGGATCGGTCGAAACCTATTCGGCGATGATATTCGACCTGAAAAAAGGCGAGAGCGTTGACCAGCGCGAGCTGATCCGCAAGCTGGTAGCACTCCAGTATAAGCGCAACGACGCCGCCTTTGCGCGCGGCAATTTCCGCGTGCGCGGCGATAATCTGGAGCTCTTCCCCAGCCACCTTGAGGATATGGCGTGGCGCATCAGCTTCTTTGGCGACGAAGTAGAGGAGATTGCCGAATTCGACCCGCTAACCGGCAAGGCAGGCGTGCGGCTGAACGCGATCCGCGTCTATGCTAACAGCCACTATGTCACCCCCGGCCCAACGATGAAGCAGGCGACCGAGGCGATCAAATTTGAGCTGGCCCACCGGCTGGAGGAGCTGGTCGCCGAGGGCAAATTGCTCGAGGCGCAGCGGCTAGAGCAGCGCACCAATTTCGATCTGGAAATGATCGCGGCGACCGGCAGCTGTGCGGGAATCGAAAATTATTCGCGCTTCTTGACCGGCCGTTTGCCCGGCGAACCGCCGCCGACCTTGTTCGAATATCTGCCCGACAATGCGCTGCTCTTTGTCGATGAAAGCCACCAGACCATCGGCCAGGTCAACGGCATGTCGCGCGGCGACCATCGGCGCAAGCTGACGCTGGCGGAGTATGGCTTTCGCCTGCCGAGCTGTATCGACAACCGCCCGTTGCGCTTCAACGAGTGGGAGGCGATGCGGCCGCAGACGGTGTTTGTCTCCGCCACCCCCGGCGCGTGGGAGATGGAGCAGACCGGTGGCGTCTTTGCCGAACAGGTCATCCGCCCCACCGGCCTGATCGACCCGCCGGTCGAGATCAAACCGGTCGAGGATCAGGTGCAGGATTGCATCAACGAATGCCGCAAGACCGCCGAGGCCGGATACCGCACCCTCGTCACCACGCTGACCAAGCGGATGGCGGAGGATTTGACCGAGTTTATGCACGAGGCGGGGCTGCGCGTTCGCTATATGCACTCAGACGTCGAGACGCTCGAGCGTATCGAGCTGATCCGCGATTTGCGGCTCGGCGTCTATGATGTGCTGGTCGGCATCAACCTGCTGCGCGAGGGGCTCGACATCCCCGAATGCGGGCTCGTGTGCATTTTGGATGCCGACAAGGAGGGCTTCCTGCGGAGCGAAACCTCGCTGATCCAAACCATTGGCCGCGCCGCGCGCAATGTCGATGGCCGCGTGATCCTCTACGCCGACCGCATCACCGGCAGCATGGAACGCGCGATGCGCGAAACCGACCGGCGGCGCGAGAAGCAGCGCGCCTACAACCTCGAACATGGCATCACGCCCGAAAGCATCAAGCGCGACATCCACAATATCGTCGCCGATACGGCGAGCCGCGACGGCGTGCTGGTGGAGATCGATGCGGAAGGCGCCAACAACCTCGTCGGCCACAATCTGCGCGCCTATATCGAGGAGCTCGAAAAGAAAATGCGCGCCGCCGCCGCCGACCTGGAGTTCGAGGAAGCCGGGCGGTTGCGCGACGAAATCCGCGCGCTCGAGGCGGAGGAGCTTGGCCTACCGCACGAACAGCGGGTGGCAGCACCTAAGGGGCGGGCGCAAGAGGGCAAGCCGGGGACGCGCAAGTTGCGGTTCGGCAAAACGCAGCGGAAATTTGGGCGGTGAGGCGGTTTAGTTTGGTTCTAAATAATGTTGTTGCGCTTCGCCAAAAATGTGATTCATAGGGTGCTGCCTTTTTCAGAAAGTATGCAGCCATGGTCAAACCTGCCAAACTCTATTCCCTACTGCTTCAGTCCACTGACCGCAGCATTTCCTTCCGCGATTTCGTTGCTTTGATAGAGGCCTTTGGCTTCGTCCATTCGCGAACGAAGGGGAGCCATCTGTCATTCAAACACCCTTCTTGTCCGAAGCTTATGGTCGTCCAACCGCTTGGAAAAGATGCCAAACGCTACCAGGTTCGGGAGTTTCTTGATTTGGTAAGGGAATATGCGCTACAAATCATAGCGTGATGGAACATCATTATCACATAAACGTCTTCTGGTACCCGGACGACAATTGCTGGATCGCCGATGTTCCAGACCTGAAACCATGCTCGGCGCATGGCGCAACGCCGTCCGAAGCAGCTGCAGAAGCCGAAGTTGCTATCGAACTGTGGCTTGAGACGGCAAAAGAGCATGGAATGCCGATCCCAGAACCGCGCTACCGCCCCTCAGAATATGCGGCGGCATGACCATGACCCAACGCACCACTGATCTGCGGCATTAGCCGCACCGGGGCCGCTCCATGATGGACGGACACTCGACTTGGCGGCAGCCAAGGAGATCAGTCATGTCCCGTTCCCGCCGCAAGACACCGATTTTTGGCAATACTACCGCCAAGTCCGACGCCGAGTGGAAGGCCAAGGCGGCGCGCAAATTGCGCCACAAAGTCAAGCAACATCTTGAACAAACGCTCGACGGTGATGGCTTTGCAGGCAAGCGTTGGGATGTCGAAGACCCTTGGAAAGCGCCGAAGGATGGCAAGTTTTATTGGCTCAAAGTGCCGACCAAATATTTGCGCAAATGATTTGGGCTCGCCGTTGGCGAGCAAGGCGGGAAGGGAAAAAGGAGCCAAGCCGCGCGCGGGGTTTGAGCCGATCTACTTCACGCCTTCTTTCCTTGCTTGCCGCAGGCAAGCCCTAAGAATCCAACGGTGAACTCAGGGTGTACAGTTAATAAGCCTAATCCGCCGCCTTCCCCACATCGCCCACCCGCGCCCATGTGCGGGCATATTCGAGTTGATCCAGCCCGAAGGTGCGGATGGCTGCGGGGTAGAAGGGTGCGAACATTCGCGTCACCGGCCCTACCCAGCCAGAATCGCTGACCACCGCGGCGCGGTGGATGAAATTGCGGTGGGCGAGGTGGAAGAGCAGGTCTTTCCACCACACTTGCGGTTCGATCCAACCGATGTCGCGGACGACTTCGACGACGTTCAATTGCTCGTGCGTTTTGAGCAGTTCATCGACTGCCGCAACTGCGGCTTCAAAATCGGCCTGATGGATCACCCCGTCGACGGTGAGTTCGAGATAACCGGCTTTGGCGTCTGTATCGACCTTGAGCATCGCATTGTCCCTTCCTGTTTGTGTGCAGGATGGACTTGCAGCGGCCTGTTGTCATTGACCGCGGTCAAAAGCGTTCAGCTTTTGCGGGCGCGCTTCGCTTCTTTTTTGGCGGCCTTGTCGAGCTCAGCCAGCAGGCCGTTTGACAACGTGAATCCGGATGGTTTTGACGGCGCAGCGGAAGCGATGCGGACCGGAGCAGCCTTGGTCGTGCTTGTTTCCAGAACCGCAGGTTTGGCCGAAGGGCGCGACGGTGGCGTCTTGGCGAGCGCGGCCGCCAGCGCCGCGCGAGCATCCTTCTCCTTGCGGGTCTTTTCGGGATAGATGAAGCCATGCAGCGGCCATTCATTGCCGCCCAGCGCGCTGTTCGGGGTGTACCACACACGCACCCGGCTCCAGTCATTGTCCTCGGACACGTCGATCACGCGGACATTTTCCTCGATATGCCCGCGGACGCCGTCGATGGTTGACCAATTGGCGTGGCTGATCAGCAAGGTGCGCCTGTCAACGATCTTGCGAACCGCAGCAACATGGCCGAGCCGCATGTTACCATGTGGTATGAATGCCATCACTGCGCCGACCTTTGGCTTGCTGCCGCGTTCATATTTGCCCTCTGCCTGGCCCCACCAGGTATGCGCGTCGCCGAAGATGGTCACGCCGGTCAGCGCGCGGGCAAAGGGCACGCATTGCAGACCTTCATAGAGCGCATTGGCCGGGCTTGAAACAAGGGCCAGAGCAATCATCGTTGAAGTGAACAGGGTCTTAGGCATGGTCAGGCTGGTAGCTGCGCCATGCTCAAATTGAGGCTAATCCTTGTGGTTAACAGCGATGTAACATCTTCCATGCGCCTTTGACCGACAAAAACGGACAAATGATATGTTGTAACGTCGGACGAGTTTTGCCATATAGCGACTCAGGAAGGCATATTTGTGATCGCATTGCAGGCATATTGGCGCGAAAAGCGCTGGGACGGGCTCGGTCTGAGCCTCGCTGGCTTGTGCCTTGTCCACTGCCTCGCCACTTCTATAATGCTGGCGCTGTTGGCTTCGGCTGGCGGTTTCCTGTTTTCGCCAATCATCCATGAGGCAGGCCTTGGGCTTGCCATCGTTTTTGGTATTTTTGCTTTGGTGAAGGGCATGATTGAGCATGGCTTCATGATGCCTGCGGCGATCGGTTCGCTCGGCATTGGCGTGATGTCCGGCGCGCTGACCCTGCCGCATGGCGGGACCGAGATCGTCTATACGATGGTAGGCGTGGCGATATTGGCGCTCGGCCACGACCTCAATCTGCGCGCCTCGCGCTAAGCCAGCGCGGCCTTGCCCCCGGGGCAGAAAAGGCCTAGATTCGAAAAATGGCGACGCACGCACATCATCATCACGAACATCAGGGCCATGATCTGGCCGATGCCGCCAAGTCTGCATTGACCGCGGCTGGCGAGCAGTGGACCGATATGCGGGCGGATATCTTCGCCGTGCTCGCGACCTTCGATAAGCCGGCGTCGGCTTATGACATTGCCGATCTGGTCTCGCAAAAACGCGGCAAACGGGTCGCGCCCAACAGCGTTTATCGCATCCTCGACCTGTTTGTTTCGAACAACCTTGCGAGCCGGGTGGAAAGCGCCAACGCCTATCTTGCCAATGCCCACCCGGGCTGCCTGCACGATTGCATCTTCCTGATCTGCGACACTTGTGGCAGCGCGACGCATATCGATGACGACAGCCTGACCGGTAATGTCCGCAAGGCTGCCGAGGCGGCAGGCTTCCACGCCGTCCGCCCGGTCGTTGAAGTGCGCGGCACCTGCGCGGATTGCGATTAGACACGCGCTACGGGCAAATAACCCGTTCGACACATCCTCCAAACATCGTTAAAGCTGCCTTGCATGACTGATACACCCGTCACGCCCTTGCTCGACAAGGTCAAGATTCCCGCTGATCTCCGAAAGCTGGAACCTTCCCAGCTCCGCCAGTTGGCAGACGAATTGCGTACCGAAACGATCAGTGCGGTCTCGGTGACCGGCGGCCATCTGGGTGCCGGGCTGGGCGTGGTCGAACTGACCACTGCGATCCATTATGTGTTCAACACCCCCGAAGACCGGCTAGTCTGGGATGTCGGCCATCAATGCTATCCGCACAAGATTCTGACCGGGCGGCGTGACCGCATCCGGACGTTGCGCACCGGTGGTGGGCTGTCGGGTTTCACCAAGCGGACCGAGAGCGAATATGATCCCTTCGGTGCGGCGCACAGCTCAACCTCTATTTCGGCGGCTTTGGGCTTTGCGATTGCGAACAATCTGAATGACAAACCCGGCAAGGCGATTGCGGTAATCGGCGATGGTTCGATGTCGGCGGGCATGGCCTATGAGGCGATGAACAACGCGCAGGCGGCGGGCAACCGGCTGGTCGTCATCCTCAACGACAATGACATGTCGATCGCGCCGCCCGTGGGTGGGCTGTCGGCCTATCTCGCGCGGCTGGTATCGTCACGGCCATTCCTGAGCTTGCGGGAAGTTGCCAAGCGCATTTCACGCAAATTGCCCGAGCCGTTGCATATCGCGGCGCGCAAGACAGACGAGTTCGCTCGCGGCATGGCGATGGGCGGCACGCTTTTCGAGGAATTGGGCTTTTACTATGTCGGCCCGATCGACGGGCACAATCTCGATCATCTGATCCCCGTCCTCGAAAATGTCCGCGATGCGGCAGAGGGGCCGTGCCTGATCCATGTCGTCACCAAAAAGGGCCATGGCTATGCCCCGGCCGAAGCGGCGGCAGACAAATATCATGGCGTCGTCAAGTTCGACGTCGTCACCGGCAAGCAGGACAAGGGCCCCGGCGGCGGCCCGCCGGCCTATCAGAATGTCTTTGGCGAAACGCTCGCCAAGCTGGCCGAGAGCGACGACAGAATTGTCGCGATCACCGCCGCGATGCCCAGCGGCACCGGCGTCGACAAATTCGCGCAAGCCCACCCGACGCGTGCCTTCGACGTTGGCATAGCCGAACAACATGCCGTCACCTTCGCTGCAGGCCTCGCCGCGCAGGGGATGCGCCCCTTCTGCGCCATCTATTCGACCTTCCTGCAGCGCGCCTATGACCAGGTGGTGCACGATGTCTGCATCCAGAACCTGCCGGTGCGTTTCGCGATCGACCGCGCCGGTCTGGTCGGGGCCGACGGCAGCACCCATGCTGGTTCGTTCGATGTCACCTATCTGGCGACCCTGCCCAATATGGTGGTGATGGCTGCCGCCGATGAGGCGGAGCTGGTGCATATGACCTATACCGCCGCGCTCCACGACAGCGGCCCGATTGCCTTCCGCTATCCGCGCGGCAATGGCACTGGCGTTGCGCTGCCCGAAGTGCCGCAGCGATTGGAAATCGGCAAGGGAAGGGTGGTGCGCGAGGGCAAGTCGGTGGCGATATTGTCATTGGGAACCCGCCTCGCAGAAGCGCTCAAGGCCGCGGACACCTTGGATGCCAAAGGCCTGTCGACCACCGTTGCCGACCTGCGCTTTGCCAAACCGCTCGACGAAGATCTGATCCGCCGCCTGATGGCGACGCATGAGGTGGTTGTGACGGTGGAGGAAGCCTCGATCGGTGGCCTCGGCGCGCATGTGCTGACGCTGGCGAGCGATCTGGGCCTTACCGACGCGGGCCTCAAAATCCGCACGATGCGCCTGCCCGATGTCTTTCAGGAACATGACAACCCGCAGAAACAATATGACGAAGCGGGGCTGAACGCGCCGCAGATCGTCGATACCGTGCTGAAGGCATTGCGCCATAACAGTGCAGGCGTGGAGGAAGCAGGGGTTCGGGCCTGAGCCTATGGAGCACGACGTTTCGGTTTTGCTCGAGCGTGAAAAGGACGTGCTTCGGCTTCTGCTGGTTGGGCATGACGCGAAAAGTATCGCGCGTCATCTCGATCTATCGACCCATGTGGTGAATGAGCGTTTGCGTGATGCGCGGCGCAAACTCGGCGTCGGCAGCAGCCGCGAAGCTGCCCGATTACTGGCGCTGGCCGAGGCAGACAGTCCCAAAAATTTTGGGTACAAGGAATTTGGATATCCCAATCCAGCCGAAGCGGCGACTGATGCGAAAGCGCAAGCCGGTCAAGCCCTTGCGCGTACAGGCATCAACAAAGGGATTCTTCTCATGATTGTATCAGCAACCCTGCTCGCCAGCGCGGCTTTTCTCTTTTCGATGAACAGCGCAGCACCGGCTGGTTCCGCGGCAACCGTTGTTTCAACCTATCCTGCCAATGGATCACAGATTCAGCCGGGACCGTATAAATTGACCGTCCGATTCGATCGGCCAATGGCCCCGGACAGTTTCAGTTTCGTGCAGGTTGACCGGGCGACCTATCCCGAATGCAGCGGAAAACCGGCACAATCGGCAGATGGAAAAAGCTATTCACTCAATTGTATCGCGCGCGCCGGAAAGCGGCACGAGCTTTGGTTCAACCGCAAACCCTATATGAATTTCCGCAGCAAGGCGGACGCCCAGCCGGCAACCCCCTATCGCCTGCGATTTTCCGTCAAGCCCTGAGCAGGAGCTTATTCAGGAACAGCGGCCTGCGCGCTTTGCCCGTCACCTTCCGGTGCGGCAATGATGTCGCGGGTGACGGCACCCTTATTCACCGTAGCTGTTTCCGGATCGCCCACGGTCGAGCGGATGCCCATTTCGCTGTTGCCTGCCGCGGCTACAACGGCGCGTTCGCCAGCCGAGCGTGAGGCATCGCCGCCGAACATGGCTTCGAGGACCTGCTCTGGCGTATTGCCGTCATTCTGGCGCGGCACACCGGCCTGCGCGGGCAGCAAGGGATAATCGGGTGGGACGACCAAGGGGGCCACGCGGCTGGTGGTTGCCGCTTGCGGGGCGCTGTCGCCGCGAATGTCAAAGTCATACAGCGCCTGATAGGCGTTGCCGACCGACTGGCAGCCGGAAAGAGCAAGCAGCATCGCGGAGGTGCTGGCAGCAAGGACGAGATTCTTCTTCATGGCTCTATTCGGTCCTTACTGTTTGGGGGTGCCGAACATGGCGTCGAGCATCGCTGCCTTGGTCTCACCTTCTTGCGGGCGGGCCGCGCCTGGCTGAGGCGTCGGAAGCGTATTAAGATCAGCGGGCACGACAATCGGCGCTGCGCGACCAACGGCAAATTCGTCGGGACGTTCACGGTCGAACACGCTGGTAGAACCGCAGGCCGAAAGCGCTGAAAACGCCAACAGGCTGGCCGATGTAATGATGAACTTCCGCGTCATGGTCACTCCGCTATCCCGTTCCCGCTTGACGCGGGATGAACGTCATCCCTTTCGCGTATCAGGAACGCGCGGGCAAGCAATATCAGCACGCCGATGGTGATGCAGGCATCGGCAAGGTTGAAAATCCAAAAAGGGCGGAAAGTGCCGAAATGCAGGTCGGCATAGTCGACAACATAGCCATAGCGCACCCGGTCAACGATATTGCCGAGCGCCCCGCCCAGCACCATCGCCAATGCCAGCACATCGCCACGCAATTTTTCGCGCCACATCCAGACGGCCACCACGCCCGCGATCAGCGCGGTGAGTGCGACCAGCAGCCAGCGCTGTGCATCGCTGTTCGCCTCCAGAAAGCCCATCGATACGCCGCGATTTTCGGCCCAGGTCAGGTCAAAGAAGGATACGATATGGATCTGCCGCCGGCTTTGCAGCGCCAGCGGTCCGATCATGATGAACTTCACCGCCTGATCAGCAATGAACAGGAAGCTGGCGAGCATCAGGCCCTGCAGGCGGAATTTGGGGTTTGGGGTCATAATCCTCTTAGCCTTTGGTTCTTTGGTGCTTTGGGTGAACCAATTTTATGTCACCCAAAGAACCAAAGCACCGAAGAAGTCAGTTGCTCAATACCGTATCGCAACGCCCACACAATGCGCCGTCTTCGGAGACTTCCGGTAGATGCCGCCAGCAACGGCCGCATTTGTGATTATCCGTCCGCGAAACCTGCACCGCCTCGACTTCGGCCATACTGACCTTGGCGGTGATGAACAGTTCGGCCAGCGCCTCAGGCTGCAGGCTCATTGCAGCCGAAGCCGGTACCACAACTTCCGCTTCAAGGCCTGAACCAACTACTTTCTCGCGCCGCATAGGCTCGATTGTTTCAAGTACCTGACCACGCAGCGCACGCAGTGCAGTCCATTCGGTGCCCAGATCGTCATCTTCCCAGCGGCCAATTTCGGGCCATTCGAGCAGATGCACCGAACCCGATCCCGGGTTGCGCGATTGCCAGACTTCCTCGGCTGTAAAGACGAGCACGGGCGCCGCATAGCGCACGAGCGCGTTGAACAATATGTCCAGTACCGAGCGGTAGGAGCGCCTTTTGTGCGAATCGACGCCGTCGCAATAGAGGCAGTCTTTGCGGATATCGAAGAAGAAGGCCGACAGGTCCTCGTTGCAGAAATCGGTTAGCGCGCGGACATAGCTGTTATAGTCGAAATCATCGACGGCCTTGCGCAATTTGCGGTCGAGATAAGCTAGCTCGCTCAGGATATAGCGCTCTAGCGGCGGCAGATTGGCTTCTTGCCGTTCTTCCTCGCTGAATCCATCCAGCGCACCGAGCAAATAGCGGAAGGTGTTGCGCAATTTGCGATACTGGTCGGCCACGCCTTTCAGGATTTCATCGCCGATACGGTGATCTTCGGTGAAATCGACCGACAGCGCCCACAGCCGGATGATATCCGCGCCGTTGGTTTCCATCACCTTTAAGGGGTCGACGGTGTTGCCGACCGACTTCGACATTTTCAGACCCTTTTGGTCCATGGTGAAACCATGGGTCAGGACGGCATTATAGGGCGCACGACCGCGCGTGCCGCAGCTTTGCAGCAGCGAGGACTGGAACCAGCCGCGATGCTGGTCGCTGCCTTCGAGATAGAGATCGGCCGGCCAGCTGAGTTCGGGCCATTTGCCTGACTCCAGCGTGAAGACATGGGTGCAGCCCGAATCGAACCAGACGTCGAGGATGTCGAACACCTGTTCATAGTCTTCGGCTTTGTAGTCCGAACCCAGATATTCCTGCGCACGCGCGGCTTCCCAGGCATCGACGCCCTCGGCCTTGATTGCCTCGACAATGCGTGCGTTGACGGCGGGGTCGTTGAGATACTGGCCGGTCTTGCGATCAACAAACAGCGTGATCGGCACACCCCATGCGCGCTGGCGGCTCAGTACCCAGTCGGGGCGCCCTTCGACCATGCTACCAATGCGGTTACGGCCCTTTTCGGGGACGAAGCGGGTGTCGGCGATGGCGGCCATGGCGAGTTCGCGCAAGGTGACGGGGATGCCTTGGGCGTGGCCGACGGCATCGGGACCGTCCTCCAATATCGTCGCCCCGGCGGAGGCCGGGGCCGCTATCGGTTTATTAAGCGATGGTTGGGCTAGGCTGCCAGCGGCCCCTGCCTGCGCAGGGGTGACGGGTTTATCCATCGGCACGAACCATTGCGGGGTGCAGCGATAGATGACCTTGGCCTTGGAGCGCCAGCTGTGCGGATAGCTGTGCTGGTAATCCGCGCTGGCGGCGAGCAGGCCGCCGGCTTCGCGCAGGTCCGAACAGATCGGCCCGTCGGGTGCGTTGAATTTGGGGTTGATGACGCTGCCTTGGCCGCCAAGCCAGCCCCAGTCTGCACGATATTTGCCATCGCCCTCGACCGCGAATTGCGGCTCGATGCCATGCGCCTTGCACAGGTCAAAGTCATCCTCGCCATGATCGGGCGCCATATGGACAAGGCCGGTGCCGCTGTCGGTGGTGACAAAATCGCCGGGCAGGAAAGGGCGGGGTTTGGCATAGAAGCCGCCGAGGTGGTGCATCGGGTGGCGGGCGATGGTTCCGGCTAGGTCGGAGCCTTTGCCACGCCAGACAATTTCATAGTGGTTCGGCGTGATGCCAATTCGCGATGAGAACTGGTCGACTAAGCTCTCGGCGATAAGCACGTCGGATACGTGTGCAGTGCGTGCCACTTCGCCTTCAGGCTGGGTGTGAATATGTAGGATGACGTAATCAACGTCTGGCCCGTATGCGATTGCTTGGTTGACCGGAATTGTCCAAGGCGTTGTCGTCCAGATGACGGCATGCGAGCCAGCCATATTCGACAGCGGCCCGTCAACAATCTCAAACGCCACATCGATCTGCGTGGAGGTGATGTCCTCATATTCCACCTCGGCCTCGGCCAGCGCGGTCTTTTCGACCGGCGACCACATGACGGGCTTGGCTCCGCGATAGAGCTGGCCGCTTTCCGCAAATTTCAGCAGTTCGGAAACAATTGTCGCCTCGCTGTCAAAATCCATCGTCAGATAGGGCTTGTCCCAATTGCCGAGGATGCCGAGCCGCTTCACCTGCTCGCGCTGCACATTCACCCAATGCTGGGCATAGGCGCGGCATTCGGCGCGGAATTCCTTGACCGGAACCTCATCCTTGTTGAGCTTTTTCTTGCGATATTGCTCCTCGACCTTCCACTCGATGGGTAGCCCGTGGCAATCCCAGCCGGGCACATAGGGCGCATCCTTGCCGAGCAGGCTCTGTGTGCGGCAGACCATGTCTTTCAGGATATGGTTCAGCGCATGGCCGATATGCATGTCGCCATTGGCATAAGGCGGGCCATCATGGAGGATGAACTTTTCGCGGCCAGCGCGGGCTTCGCGCAGCTTATGGTACAGCCCGTCCGCTTCCCACTTTGCCAATATTCCCGGTTCCTTCTGCGGCAAGCCGGCCTTCATCGGGAATTCGGTCTTCGGCAGGAAGACGGTGTCTTTATAGTCTTGCTTTTCGGTCATATCGCGCGGGTGCTTAGGGGAGGATTGCGTTGTAGACAACTCTTTGAGTGCCATGCCGCGGAGTCAAAGGGGTTCGCGCAGAGGCGCAGAGTTCCGCAGAGAACGCAGAGAGGTTCAACCGAGCCGAAGGCTCGTTTTTCTTTATCGGAACTCGATATTTGGGCGATGCCAACATTTTAAGGCGGCATCGCCGCAAAAAATTGCTCTTTGCGTTCTCTGCGGAACTCTGCGTCTCTGCGCGAACCAGAATTTACCGCCGCAAGGCAGGCCCCAGTTCCTCGATCTTGTCCACCCAGACATAGCCGTTAAAGCCGCTGGCAATTTCGCCATATTGGCGGACGTCGGTGAGGCCCTTGATTTTCTCATCGGCCACATCCTGTGCGATGATGACAGTGGCTTTTGCTTTCGCCATCCGCTGAAGGAAGCGGTTCGGCCAGCCCCAGAGAGTGAAGCCGAGCTCATCGAGCGTCAGCAACATCACGCCATTGGCGCAGCTTTTGGGGACCGAGCCGAACAGCGAACCGCGATAGTCCGCCGCGCATTTCCGTGCCTTGGCGACGGTGAAGGCGCGCATCGCGGGGCGTTCGGTCTTGGCAGCGGCAACGGCGGCATCGTCGCCGATCAGGATGTGGCGGCGATCCCCGACGGGCAGTTTGGCGAGCAAGGCCTTTGCCGACTCAGCGCCCTTGACCTGCCAGAACAGTTCGGGGCGTGAGAGGCTGTAAGCGGTGGCCGCGACATCGGGGCGCGGTTGCGCCAGATCGTCGGCGCAGCGGTTTTCGAACTGGCGTACCGGCACCAACGACCCGTCGGCCATCTCGACCGGAATGTGCACGGCATCGGCCTCTGCGCCCGCCGCCAGTTGCAGCGCCGCGAGGTCAGGCCCGACTGCGATTGCGCCATAACCAGCATTGGCCGCCGATACGCAGCCGTCGCTCCCCAGCACGGGCGCGACGCCTTTGTCCGCGACCAGCTTTGGCCCGCCCTCGGGTGCGTCGGCCAGCCAGCTTGCATGGAGCAGGGTGAAGGCGAAGAAGAGTGCAGTGAGGACGAGGACGATGATGGTGGTGCGCTTCGAAACCCTCATGCCTTCAAAGCCGCCTTCGCATCCTCGCAATCCTTCGCGACCTGGGCGATTAACGCGTCGAGGCTGTCATATTTGCCCTCAGGACGTAGAAAGGCGTGGAATTCAACCTCGATCATCTGGTCGTAGATCATCTCGGCAAAATCGAAGAAATGCGGTTCGAGCAATTCCTTGGGCGGCTCGAACTGCGGACGGATACCGACATTGGCGGCGCCATCAAGCACCCGTCCGTCAGGCAATTTCCCGCGCACCGCATAGACACCATAGCGCGGGCGGAGATAGTGGCCCATGTCCATATTGGCGGTCGGAAAGCCAAGGTCGCGGCCATTTTTGTCGCCATGCTGGACGATCGCTTCGATCGCAAAGGGCCGGGTGAGGAGGCGCGTCGCCACGTCGCACTCGCCCGCCTTCAGGGCATCGCGGATGCGGCTGGAAGAGATCACGCCGCCCGCATCGGTGACTGGACCAACTGTCGTTGCGGTGATGCCATGCGCAGCGCCCAGATCGCGCAGCACATCGGTATTGCCGCCGCGCGCCTTGCCAAAGGTGAAATCCTCGCCAGTGACCACACCCGAAACACCCAGCCGTTCGGCCAGCAATTTGATCACGAAATCCTCCGCCGTGGTCGCGGCGAGCTCTGCATCGAAATCGAACACCAGCATCGCATCGGCACCCGCCCAGGCAAACAGCCGCTGCCGCTGCTCAAGCGTGGTCAACCGGAACCAGGGGACATGTGGCGCGAAAAAGCGCACCGGGTGCGGATCGAAGGTGGCGATGATCGCAGGCTTGCCCGCAGCCTTGGCTTGCCGGATGGCTTCGCCCGCCACGGCCTGATGGCCAAGGTGGAAGCCATCGAAATTGCCCAGCGCGACGACCGCGCCGCGCAGTGCCTCGGGCATGGGATCGCGGGAGGATAGGCGGGGGATGCTCATGCCGCAGGCGGTGCCTTTGCCATCGGCTTCAGCCCTTCGCGCAAAATGCGGATCGCATTGCCGCCCATCACAGCGCGGATTTCATCGGCGGTGAAGCCTTCGTCGAGCAGGGCCTGCGTGACCTGCACCAGTTTCGAGGTATCGAAACGCACTGTGGTCGCGCCGTCATAATCGCTACCCAGCGCGACATGCTGTACGCCGACCAGGTCGTGCACATGCTTCATCGCCTTCGCTACCGATTTGGGGCTGGTATCGCAAATTGCGCCATCCCAGTAACCGATGCCGATGATCCCGCCCGTCTTGGCGACGCCTTTGATATGCTCGTCAGACAGGTTGCGGTTGACCTTGCAGGTCGCCTGCACCCCGCCATGGCTGGAGACTACCGGGCGGCGCGCCATCGCCAATATCTCGGTGACGCACCGGCGGCTGCAATGCGCGATGTCGACTATCATGCCCTTGTCTTCCATCCGCTGGATGACCTCGCGGCCCAGCGGCGTCAGCCCGCCTTTTGTGATGCCGTGCATCGATCCGGCGAGTTCATTGTCGAAGAAGTGGGTGATCCCCGCCATGCGGAAACCGGCATTGTAGAGCTTATCGAGATTGGCGGCTTTGCCTTCAAGGTTTTGCAGACCTTCGATCGAGAGCAGACCGCCTACCGGGACAGAACGAACGCCCTTGCGTGTGGCAAGCAGGCTGTCGATCTTGCTACTGGTATCGACCAGTCGCAATCCGCCATCGCTGTCGCTGGCTGCCTCGGCCAAATGCAACTTCTTTGAATGCCACAGCGATCGTTCGAGCAGTGAGTTCCATGTCCGCACCGGCTGCATCTGCGCCACCGCCAGCAGCGTGATGTTATCGCTATCCGCTCCATTGGCGTCGTAATTCTGCCCCTTGGGCGTTTTCGAAACGCTCGAAAAAACCTGCAGTGCAACATTGCCTTCGACGAGGCGCGGCAAATCCATATGCCCGCGCTCGGCGCGTTCGAGAACATCGCGTTTCCACATCAGCGTGTCCGAATGCAGGTCGACAATGGTCAGCGTCTTGTGCAGCGCAATCGCCTCGGCGCTCACCTTGGGCAGCGGCTTGCCGTCAACCTTGTTCATCGACGCTTCGACATAGCCGGGCGCTATGCCGAAAAGGCCGGCAGCGCCTATCAAGATAAGGGCGACAATCCCCCAGAAAAACTTACGCATACGCTACCCCTCCTTGCGTACCAAAGTCACAAAATCAAACGCGGGCGTACTCCCCTCTGCGGGGTGCGATACCCGCGAAGTCTCCTGCCAGTTCTTGCGATCGAACGCCTCCAGAACTGTATCACCTTCGGGCTTAGCTTTGACTTCGGTGAGCTCGACCCGGTCTGCTCTTGGAAGGAACAGGCGATAGATTTCGGCCCCGCCGATGATGCAGACATGCGGGCCATTGGCGAGCTTCAACGCGTCCTCGACCGAATGGGCGACTTCCGCGCCTTCTTCTGACCATTCCGGATCGCGGGTGAGCACGATATGGCGGCGCCCTTCGAGCAGCCCCGGCAGGCTGTCAAAGGTCTTGCGTCCCATGATCATTGGCAGGTTCTTGGTCACCTGCTTGAAATGCCTGAGGTCCGCCGGGATACGCCAGGGCAGGTCGCCATCGGCGCCAATCACGCCATTATCGGCACGTGCCACCACCAGGATTATTTCGGGATGATTCATGCCATTGCTTTGCCCAGTCGGCTCCAGCCTGACAAGGCCTATCGATATAGCCGCGTTACATGGCCCATTTTGCGACCGGGGCTGGGTGCGCCCTTGCCGTAAAGATGGACGTTGGCGTCGTCGTCCGCGAACAGGCGCTCCCAATCATTGGCATCATCGCCGATCAGATTCTCCATCTCCACCCGATCGGCCGTCAGGTCTGTCGCACCCAAAGGCAGGTCGCACACCGCGCGGATGTGGTTTTCGAACTGGCTGGTGGCGGAGCCTTCGATCGTCCAGTGGCCGCTATTGTGGACGCGGGGCGCCATTTCGTTGAACAGCGGGCCGTTTGCGGTAGCGAAAAACTCCATCGTCATCACGCCGACATATTCCAATTCTTCGGCCGCCGCCGCCGCCAGTTTGCGCGCTTCCGCCTGCTGGTCTTCGATCAGCGGCCCGGCGGGCAGCGTCGAATGCGCCAATATTCCGCCTTCGTGCCGGTTGCGCGGGCTATCCCAGAAACGGATTTCGCCATTGGTGCCCCGCGTCAGAATCACCGAAAATTCGGCGTCGAAATGGATCATGGCCTCTGCGATCGAAGGCTGGCGACCGACCTGCGCCCATGCCTCTGATATGTCACGCGGTTCGCCGACGCGTCCCTGACCCTTGCCGTCATAACCCATGCGGATGGTCTTCAATATCGCGGGAAAGCCCACTCTTTCAAATGCGGCACTGGCATCCTGCCGTTCGCCGACAATTTCGAAGGGTGCGGTCTTGCCGCCCAGACGACTGGCGAAAAGTTTTTCCTCAACCCGATCCTGCGCGATTTCCAGCGCCCTGATATTGGGCCGGATTGGTGTGCCCGCTTCGATGACGCGCAACGGCGCTACGGGCACATTTTCAAACTCATAGGTGATAACATCGCAGCTGTCCGCAAAGGCCGACAGGGCAGCGACATCGTCATAGGGCGCACATGTGAATTCGGCGGCCACTTCGGCTGCGATCGAATTTTCCTCGGGCGCATAGATATGGCAGCGATAGCCCATCTGCGCAGCAGCAATGGCAAGCATTTTTCCCAATTGCCCGCCGCCCAATATGCCGATGGTGGAACCCGGCGGCAGCGTCGTCATTCGGGGGTCTCGCTGACTGATTCGGTTTGCGCCGCGCGCCAGGCGTCCAGGCGCTCAGCCAATTCCGGGTCGCTGGTGGCTAGCATCGCTGCGGCGAGCAAGCCGGCATTGGTTGCCCCCGCTTTGCCTATGGCCAGCGTTCCAACGGGAATTCCGCCGGGCATTTGAACTATGGATAAGAGGCTATCCATACCGTCAAGTGCGCGCGACTGAACGGGTACGCCCAGCACCGGCAGGCGGGTCATCGACGCAACCATACCGGGCAGATGGGCTGCCCCGCCAGCGCCTGCAATGATGCATTTCAGCCCGCGCTCAACAGCGCTTTTGGCGTAGCTTACAAGCCGGTCGGGTGTGCGGTGCGCCGACACCACCTTGCATTCATGCGCGACGCCTAAGGCTGCGAGCACAGACGATGCCTCGCGCATGGTTTCCCAATCCGAGCGGCTGCCCATGATGATGCCGACCAATGGTGCTGTGCTGTCCACCTGATGTCCCTGATTTGCCCTTCTGCTCCGAGGACTCGCTCTGTAGCGACGCCTTTCCGCAAGCGCAATTGCCGAAGGCAGAATGCGTCAGAGACGTAAATAGTTGCAATTTATTCAGAAATACACTGTATGCGCAAAAACAACGGCTATCCGGGTCGCAAAACATAACCGGGGCCAAGATGCTGAAACGCAACGACCAAATTTCTCCTGCCAATGCGAACGATCGCAGCGATGCGCTTGTCCGCGAAAATCTACATTTGAAAGCGCGTGTGGCCGAGTTGGAACGGCTGGCGACAATCGATACGCTGACGCCCTTGTTCAACCGTCGCTATTTAATGCAGGAACTCGATCGCTGGTGCTGGCGCGCACACCGTTATGGCGGGACTTTTGGCCTTCTCTACCTTGATGTCGACCGGCTGAAACAGGTCAACGACACGCATGGCCATGTCGCAGGTGATAATGTGCTCTGTGCGATTGCGGAGGCGCTGTCTTCGGCGACGCGCAAATCGGATGTCGTAGCGCGCATGGGTGGTGACGAGTTTGCCGTTTTGCTCGATTCGATTTCGGCAGAAAAGCTGGCAGAGAAGGCGGAGTCAGTCCGCGAACTACTGACAGCGCTGCCAGTCAAGACAGCCGGGCCGACCTTGAAAGTCGATGTGTCGGTCGGTCATTGTTTGATCGAATCCGGCTCACGCGCCAGCGAAGTGCTGATTGAAGCCGATCGGGCCATGTACACCGACAAACGCTCCAAATATGGCGAAGACGCGCGTTAGCTATTAACGCTCCGACAGATAATAGCGGTCGGTCGCGTTCAGCGCATCATCCAGTTCATAGACAATCGGCTGTCCGGTCGGGATTTCCAGCCCGGTGATATCCGCATCCGATATGCCCGACAGATGTTTGACGAGCGCGCGCAGGCTGTTGCCATGGGCGGAGATCAGCACGGTCTTGCCGGCTTTCAACTCCGGGGCAATCACGCCTTCCCAATAAGGCAGAACGCGGGCGATGGTATCTTTCAGGCTTTCGGTATTGGGGATAGCGATGCCTGCATAGCGCGGGTCTTTTGACAGGTCATAGGGTGAATCGGCGTCGAGCGGCGGAGGCGGGATGTCAAAGCTGCGGCGCCAAATATGCACTTGCTCGTCGCCATGCTTCGCCGCAGTCTCGGCCTTGTCGAGGCCGGTGAGGCCGCCATAATGGCGTTCGTTGAGGTGCCAGTCCTTGGTCACCGGCAGCCACAGGCGGCCCATCGCCTCCAGCGCGAGATTGAGCGTCTTGATCGCGCGGGTCTGTACGCTGGTAAAGCAGGTATCGGGCGCGATGCCCTTTGCCTTCATCAGCTCCCCTGCGGCCCAGGCTTCGGCCGCGCCCTTTTCGGTGACATCAACGTCCCACCAACCGGTGAAACGGTTTTCCAGATTCCATTGTGACTGGCCGTGGCGGATGAGGATGAGCTTGGGCATGGGAGTGTCCTGTTGACGGATAGACTGTTCAGCGCGCGCTTAGGGCGGTCGGCCTTCGGACGCAAGCCTCAGGCCAGCCCGATCATCGCCAGCAACCCATCATAATAAGCGCGGTAATCGGGGTGGATTTCTACCGGATACAGCCAGCCGCCAAAGCTCGCCCAATAGGCCAGCACCACCGGGACGGCGCCCCAGGCCGCGATCCGGGCGGCTTTTTCTTTACCGTTGAAATGCAGGATCGCGCCCAGATGTGCGCCGACTGACAGCACGGCCAGGGCGTAGTAAGGATAAAAGTAACCCTGCATTTTGGCGTGCAGCAACGGTCCGGATACCCAAAGGAAGTTGGTATCCAGCCCTGCGCCATAGCGGGTGTAAAGCGCTGCGCCGCTATGTGCGGCAATGAAGTAAGCGAGGTAAAAACCGCTCGCCAGTTGCAGCTTGGCCCAGCCGCTCTTGCCTGGCTCACGCCAGCGGCGCAGCGCGAGGCGGATACCGAGGCCTATTTGAAACAGCAGGGCCGCAATCAGCAGCGGTTCGATCACCGGATTTCTATAGATCCACTGCACCGATTTCAGCGCCGCATTATGCGCATCGGGCCCGGCGAGAGCGAACAGGTGCACCGCGAGATGGCTGAACAGGAAGAGCGCAATTGCGCCCCCGATGATGCGGTGCAGCTTGCGGGTCATAGGGCTTTTTCCTTGAAAAAACGAATCAATACGGATATTAAATATCTGAATTAAATCACTGCCGCAAGCAGAGGCGGCAAACATAGGTCAGGTGGTTCCGGATGAAGATGAACAAGGGTGTCGAATGGGCGGTCCACGCCTGCGCCTTGCTCGCGCCTTTGGGGGCGGGAAGGGGCCTCAGCCTCGCCGCACTCGCCGACTATCATGGCGTGCCCTTACCCTATATGGCAAAGCAGATGCAGCTGCTCAGCAAGGCCGGGATCGTGCGCACCAGCCGTGGCCATACCGGCGGCTACGCTCTCGCCAGACCGCCGCAGGAAATCAGCCTTTGGGATATCAAGCAGGCGGTCGATGGCAGCGCACCCGCCTTTCGCTGCACCGAAATCCGGCAAAAGGGGCCATGCGCCATCCCGCGTGCCGAATGCCGCACCCCTTGCGCCATCGCCGCTGCCTTTGGTCGCGCCGAAAATGCCTATCGTGACCTGCTGCGAGAGATCCGGCTGAGCGATATCCTGTCTGACGTTACCGGAGGAGGCGACGCGCAGCACATGCTCGACATGCTCCGCTGGTATGAAGCCAATGTGACCGTGCTGCCGGAGAAGAAGGTTAAAGCGCCAGCGTCATGAAGCGGCTGAACGGGTCTTCCTTATAGTCCGCAAAGGGCCCGCAATATT
This sequence comes from uncultured Sphingorhabdus sp., assembly GCA_937873665.1. The sequence continues at coordinate 85,636 of CALMYW010000419.1, read as the reverse complement.
CAAAGCCATAGCGCAAATAGAGGCCATGCGCGGCATCGAAGGCTGGGCCCGAACCGGTCTCAAGGCTCAACCGAATGTAGCCCCGCTGCCTTGCTGTCGCGATGATATGTTCGAGCATCGCAGCCGCTGCGCCCTTGCGGAGTTGATCCGCGTGGGTCCGCATCGATTTGACTTCACCGTGGCAGGCGTCGATTTCCTTCAACGCGCCACATCCCATGAGCGCATCCTCATCCCACACCGACCAGAAGGTGACCCCTGGCCCCTTCAGCCCTTCAAAATCGAGGAAATGGCAACTGTCCTTAGGCGAATTGGCGAGCATTCCGGCGAAATGCACTTCGAGCAGTGCGCGGATTTCGGGGCCAGTGAGGTCGTCCTCGATGATGCGCATGAGAGCGTCAAACCATCTCTGCCAGCGTCGCCAAACACTCCCGCGCCAGCAGTTTGCACCGTTCGGGCGACCAGCCTTGCTCCGGATCATTCGCGTCGATGGTGTCCTTGAACGGCATTTCCAGCGTCATGCTCACGCAGCCATGCGACGGGCCAAAGCGCTCGGCTAGCTGGTTGGTCGACATGGTCAGGTTCGCTTTGCCCGGCCCCGAAATGCCATAACCCAGCTTGGTCTGGAAATCGGGGGTGCGTTCGGCGAGGCGGTTGATGAAGTGCGTGTAACGCTCTCCCTGCGCGTCGGTCCAGCTGGGGATGCCTTCAAAGCCTGCCATGAAGGCAGCGGGGATGGCTTCGTCGCCATGCACATCCATCGCCCAGTGCACGCCGGTTGCATCCATCGCATTCCGGATCGCCAACACTTCGGGGCTGCGCTCGGCGCTGGGTTCGGCCCATTCGCGGTTGAGGTTCACCCCGACATAGTTGGTGCGCAGATGGCCGCGGCAGCTGCCGTCCGGGTTGCAATTGGGCACGACATGGATGCGGCATTTTTCGAGCAATTTGCGCGTGTGCGGATCGCTGGGGTCGGTCAGCATGTCCAATGCGCCTTCCATCCACCATTCGGCCATGCTCTCACCCGGATGCTGGCGGGCATAGAGCCAGACTTGCGTTTCGCCACTGCCCATTTCGAGGCAGTCGATCGGCTGGCCTTCGAGGCTGGTGCCGAGGCAGCGATAGTCAACGCCTTCGATACCAGCGGTTTCGGAAACCAGATCGTGATGCCGTTCCATCGAATAGGGCGCGAAATAGGCGAACCAAGCGAGGCCTGACACGCTGGTGTAGCGGATGGTCAGCGTGCCACCATCTTCGGCTTTGTCGTAGTTGGTTTCGGTGCGGCCCCAATAATCGCGATCTTCGGAAACGCAGGCGCGGTAATCCGGCCAGCCGCCGGGATAGGCGCTTTTTTCAAGGCCGGTGATCCGCAGGACAAATTCCTCACCCGCTTCGGCAACGACGCGGAAATGGAACCATTGGAAGAAGTCCGAATCCTTGTCCTTGCGGATGGTGAGATTGGCGGTCGCGCCTTCGATTGAGCCGACGACGATATTGCCGCTATCAAAGGCGGCGTTGATGCTGTGAATTGTCATGGGGCGTGCTTCTAACGATGTTTTCGGGGAAATAAACCGTTCGAGCGATGTTTGTCCGGCTAAACCAGAACCGTAGTGCTGAGCCTGTCGAAGCACGCCTCAAGGTTTGCGCTGCGGCTGATACGCGCCCTTCGACAGGCTCAGGGCTGCGGTTAAACTTTGTCGTCAATCAATTAAATCTACGGAATGGTAACCGTTTCGCCATTGGTTCCCGGAAAATTCTTGAACAGTGCCTCCGCCAGTTTGGCGGCGGCGATGCCCGGTTGGGCTGCGGGCGAATTGAGCGCTCCGCGTTGTGTTGCGCGGCCTTCCCAGATTACCAGTCGGTCGCTGGTACGGATGATGCGGACACTTAAAGTCGTTTCCATGCCGCGCTGATCGCCCAGAGCATTGAGGTTGACGCCGACACCCACGCCGACACCCGAGCCATAGCTTCCCGTCGATCCGCCCATTCCGACCGAAACCGGATTGCGCTCGTTCCCGATGAACTGGACGCGCTGCACCGATACTTCGGCTACTACATCGCTGCCATCCAGCGCTTTCGTATAGCCTGCACGCTCCATCTCCTGCTGCACCGCAGCCATATAGGGAGACAAAGCGAGGCTGTCGCCATCCACGGGCGCCACATCGAAACTGCCGCTGCCATAAACGATGCCTTCGGCAACCCGATTGAAGCGGGTGACTTCTACCGGGCCGGTGGGTATCATGCAGGCTGAAAGTAAGAGCGGCAGGAGCAGCAGCGGAGCTTTGCGGAGCGGGTTCATGGCCCAACCCTATCGCCTTCGCCCGAAAGCCGCAATGGTGCTTGACTTTGGGCCGACTCCCCCATAGAGGCGCGCCTTCAATTCCGGCCACTGGCCCCAAGATTTACGGAACAGTTCGATGAAGATCGTCAATTCTCTCAAGTCCCTCAAGGGCCGTCACCGCGACAACCGCGTGATTCGCCGTCGTGGCCGCACTTATGTGATCAACAAGACCAACCGCCGTTTCAAAGCCCGTCAGGGCTGATTCGCCGGATTGGCAGGCATGCCCGGCATGCCAGCAGCAACCGCCCCGGAAAATCCGCGGGCGGTTTTTTGCGTTTGAGCTTTGGAGGATTTGATGATTCGCGCGGTTGTGTTTGATGTCGGCAGGGTGCTGGTGCAGTGGGAATTGCGCGCGCTTTTCGAAAAACTGATCGACGATGAAAGCGAACTTGATTGGTTCCTGCACAATGTTGTGACGCCGGAATGGCATTTCCAGCACGATGCTGGCCGTCCGCTCGCAGAGATGGTGCCCGAACTTCAGGCGCAGTTTCCGGACCATGCCGCGCATATTGATGCCTATGCCACGCGCTTCAATGAAACCATCCCCGGGCCGGTGCCAGGTTCGTACGAGATCGTAGAAGACTTGGCGCGCCGCGATGTGCCGTTGTTTGCAATCACCAATTTTGGCGCGGAATTCTGGGCTATGTTCCGCCCAACGCAGCCGATCTTCGATCACTTTCGCGATATAGTCGTCTCGGGCGAAGAGAGGCTGGTGAAGCCTGATGCGGCGATCTACCAACTGGCGCTGCGTCGCTTTGGTTTGGCAGAAGGTGAAGCGATCTTTATTGACGACAGCCTGCCCAATGTCGATGCCGCACAGGCCAATGGTTTCCATGCGCATCATTTCCGCGATGCGCCCACGCTGCGCACCGAGCTGGAGGCGCTGGGACTGCTCTAGCAAAAAAGCGGGTTTGGCCCACTTCCCTTAGCGCGCAAGCTGTGCTTAAGGCCCTTTCGACTCCGCCATCGAAAGGACGCTTTTTCCATGAACATCCATGAGTATCAGGCCAAGGAACTGCTCGCGAAATTCGGTGTGGCCGTGCCCAAGGGCATTCCAGCCATGTCCGTCGAAGAAGCCGTGGCAGCTGCAAAACAGCTCCCCGGGCCGCTCTATGTGGTGAAAGCGCAGATCCATGCTGGTGGTCGCGGCAAGGGCAAGTTCAAGGAACTCGGTCCCGATGCGAAGGGCGGCGTTCGCCTGGCCAAGAGCCTTGAGGAAGTCGAGGCGCACGCCAAGGACATGCTCGGCAACACGCTGGTGACCATCCAGACCGGTGCCGATGGCAAGCAGGTCAACCGTCTCTACATCACCGACGGTGTCGACATCGGCAAGGAATTCTACCTCGCGCTCCTCGTCGACCGGGCAACCAGCCGCATCGCAGTTGTCGCCTCGACCGAGGGCGGCATGGACATCGAAACCGTGGCGCACGACACCCCTGAAAAGATCCACACCATCACTATCGATCCGGCAACCGGCCTGATGCCGCACCATGGCCGCAGCGTCGCCAAGGCATTGGGCTTGACAGGCGATCTCGCCAAGCAGTGCACCAAGATTCTCGGCGGTCTGTACGACGCATTCCTCGGTACCGATGCCAGCCAGATCGAAATCAACCCGCTCGCCATCTGCCCGACCCCGGAAGGCGACAAGCTCTATGTTCTCGACGCCAAGGTCGGCTTCGATTCGAACGCGATGTTCCGCCACAAGGATCTCGCCGAACTGCGCGACCTGACCGAGGAAGACCCGGCAGAGGTTGAGGCGAGCGAATATGACCTCGCTTACATCAAACTCGACGGCAATATCGGCTGCATGGTCAATGGTGCAGGCCTTGCGATGGCGACGATGGACATCATCAAGCTGAACGGCGAATTCCCCGCCAACTTCCTCGACGTCGGCGGCGGCGCGAACAAGGAAAAGGTCACCGCGGCGTTCAAGATCATCCTCAAGGACCCGGCAGTAAAGGGCATCCTCGTCAACATCTTTGGCGGTATCATGAAGTGCGACATCATCGCCGAAGGCATCGTTGCTGCGGCAAAGGAAGTGAACCTCTCGGTTCCGCTCGTTGTCCGCCTTGAAGGCACCAATGTGCAGCAGGGCAAGGACATCCTCGCGAACAGTGGCTTGCCGATCGTTCCTGCGAACGACCTTGGCGATGCCGCGAAAAAGATCGTCGCCGAGGTGCGCGCGGCTTGAGAATGAAGCCCTCTCTCCTTCAGGGGAGAGGAGCGAGACTTGGCAGCTTGCTGCCTAGTCGCAGTGGAGAGGGGCTGATCTCGCGCCGGAGACCCCCCTCTCAAGACTTGCTAGGAAACAAGTTTCCCAGCCAAGTCTTTCTCTCCCCTGAAGGAGAGAGACTGCCTACTTGACGTTAACGTAAACGTCATGCATAGGGCGCCAGTTTTTGGGGCTATCCTGCCCCGCAGTTGAGTCGGTTTGGAAAGGGAGAGACCCCATGAAGATCCTCGTCCCCGTGAAACGGGTGATCGACTATAATGTGAAACCCCGCGTAAAGCCGGATGGCACGGGTGTGGATCTGTCGAACGTCAAAATGTCGATGAACCCCTTTGACGAAATCGCTGTCGAAGAAGCGATCCGTCTGAAGGAAAAGGGTGCAGCGACCGAAATCGTTGCCGTCTCGATCGGCCCCGACAAGGCGCAGGAAACGCTGCGCACCGCGCTCGCCATGGGTGCGGACCGTGCGATCCTCGTGGTTGCCGAAGATGTCGAGCCGCTGGGCGTAGCCAAAATCCTTGCCAAGATTGTCGAAGAAGAGGCCCCGGGCCTCGTGATCCTCGGCAAGCAGGCGATCGACGACGATTCGAACCAGACCGGCCAGATGCTGGCAGCGCTCACCGGCCGTCCGCAGGGCACCTTTGCCTCGAAGGTCGAAGTGAAGGGCGATGCCGTCGAAGTGACCCGCGAAGTCGATGGCGGCCTTGAAACCGTCAGCCTCAAGACACCGGCGATCGTCACCACCGACCTCCGCCTGAACGAGCCGCGCTATGCTTCGCTGCCCAACATCATGAAGGCAAAGTCAAAGCCGCTCGCGCAGAAAACCCCTGCCGATTATGGCGTCGATGTCAGCCCGCGCCTGAAGACATTGAAGGTCGCCGAGCCGCCGGTGCGTAGCGCCGGTATCAAGGTTGCCGATGTTGATGCGCTTGTCGCCAAGCTCAAGGAAATGGGAGTCGCAGGATGAAGACGCTCGTTTATGTCGAACATGACAATGCTTCGCTGAAGGATGCGACGCTGGCCGTCGTGACCGCAGCTTCGCAGCTTGGCGAAGTCCATGCACTGGTCGCTGGCCACAATTGCGGTGCAGTTGCCGAAGCGGCTGCCAAGATCGCAGGCGTTTCCAAGGTGCATGTCGCCGACAATGCAGCTTATGCCAACCAGCTGGCGGAAAATGTCGCGCCGCTGGTCGCAGACCTTATGGGTCACCATGATGCGGTGCTGTTCCCGGCGACCGCGCACGGCAAGAACATCGCGCCGCGCGTTGCTGCCCAGCTCGACGTGATGCAGATCAGTGATATCCTCTCGGTTGAAAGCGCCGATACCTTCACCCGCCCGATCTATGCCGGTAACGCCATCGCAACCGTGCAGTCGTCGGATGCGAAGAAGGTGATCACCGTTCGCGGCACCGCCTTTGCCAAGGCTGAAGCTACCGGCGGTAGCGCTGCTGTCGAAGCGGTTTCGGGCCCCGGCGATGCCGGCACCTCGAGCTTTGTTGGTGCGGAAATCGTCAAGCTGGAACGTCCGGAACTGACCAGCGCGAAAATCATCGTTTCGGGTGGCCGTGCGCTGAAGGACGGGCCGACTTTCGAAGCGACCATCTTCCCGCTGGCAGACAAGCTGGGTGCCGCTGTCGGCGCTTCGCGCGCTGCAGTCGATGCCGGTTATGTCCCCAACGACTATCAGGTCGGCCAGACCGGCAAGATCGTCGCCCCCGAAGTCTATATCGCGGTCGGCATCTCCGGCGCGATCCAGCACCTTGCGGGCATGAAGGATTCAAAGACCATCATCGCCATCAACAAGGATGAAGACGCCCCGATCTTCCAGGTCGCGGACATCGGCCTTGTCGGTGACCTCTTCAACGTGGTCCCGGAACTCACGAGCAAGCTCTGAGGTACGAAATCTATGGCGAGCCGGTCAGGAAAATCAGGATCGGACAGCGCAACCAATCATGCCGGGGCTGAACGCTCCGGCATTTTTGTTGATCTGTCCGCGCAGGAACGAACCGACGAAAGTCGTGCCCTAACTCTTGCCGGGGTTGCGCGCGATGCCCGACTCGACCGGCAGTTTCTGATCCTGATCGCGCTGGCCTCGGCAATTGCCACGCTTGGCTTGCTGCAAAGTTCGACAGCTGTGGTCATTGGCGCCATGCTGGTGTCGCCGCTGATGGGGCCAATCATGGGGGTCGGATTTGGCGTTGCCACCATCGATCTTGGGCTCATCCGAAGGTCTCTGGTGACGCTTGCCGCAGGTATGGCGTTGGCGGTGCTGGTGGCGATGTTTATCATCCTCATTTCGCCGATCCAGGATGTCACCCCCGAATTGCGCGCTCGCACACAGCCGACGTTGATGGATCTTGGCGTGGCAGTCGTCGGTGGCATAGCAGGAGCTATCGCCATCATCCGCAACATGAGCGGTGTCATGGTCGGCGTGGCGATTGCCACTGCGCTGGTGCCGCCTTTGGCAACGGTTGGCTTCGGCATTGTTACTGGCAGGGCAGATTTTGCCACTGGTGCCGCCTTGCTGTTCCTGACGAATACGCTCGCCATAGCCTTTGCGGCAACAATTGTCGCCCGCATCAACCGTTTCGGGCCATCGCTGACCCCGCAACATACGGCAGTGCAATTGGTCGGCATCATTGCCACCCTGGGCGTTCTGTCGATTCCGCTGGCGATCTCGCTCGACAATATCGGTCGCGAGGTGCGGGCGCGGGCGATCGTCCAATCCGAACTGGCAGGGCTGTTGCAACCCCGCGACCGGATCGAAAATTTGAATGTTAGCATTGTTGGTGACAATGTTTCGGTGGAAGGCGTGGTGCTGGTTGACAAATTCACACCATCGCTCGGCGACGATCTTGCCAAGGCGAGCGGGCAGCGCCTTGGTCGCGAAGTGCTTGTCGATATGGCACAGGTGAAACGACAGACGAATGCGGCGGAAGAGTCGCAGGATCAGCTTAACCGGCGCGTTAGCGCGCTTGAACAGCGTGACGCAGAGGTCGAGGCAATCCTCTCCAGTTTGACCGTCGGAGGTCTGATTGGACGCGAAAGCATTCTGATCGATGCGCAGGCGCGACGCGCCATCGTCAACCGCGATCGCGGTGCAGAAGCGGACGAAGTGGCTGCCGCGAAGGACCGCATCGTGGCTGAGGCACAATCACGTTTCCCGGGCTGGCTGCTGCAAAGCGCCAATCTTGAAGGTGCAACTGGCGCCAGCGAGCCAGCGCCTGAAGTGAATAATGAATGAGGAGCGTCGAATGGCACTGGTTTTAACCGAAATCGAAGATGGCATCGCCGTTGTCACACTCAATCGCCCGGAGGCGATGAATGCCTTGTCGCGGGCCTTGCGGGCGGAATTGGCGAAGGCGATGCGGGCTGTGGATGCCGACGACAGCGTCCGTTGCGTCATCCTGACCGGCGCAGGTGAGCGCGCCTTTACCGCTGGGCTGGATCTCAAGGAATTGGGTGCAGACACCAGCAATCTGGGCGCGGCCAATGCCGAAAGCGCCGACGAAAATCCGGTGAAAGCAATCGAGATTTGCCGCAAGCCAGTGATCGGTGCCATCAACGGGGTCGCCATCACGGGCGGGTTTGAGGTAGCGATCGCCTGCGACATCCTCATCGCCTCTACCAACGCCCGTTTTGCCGATACCCATGCCCGGGTTGGCATCATGCCCGGCTGGGGCTTGTCGCAAAAACTGTCGCGCACCATTGGCATTTCGCGTGCGAAGCAATTGTCGTTCAGCGGCAACTTCCTTGATGCCGAAACCGCCGCTGACTGGGGCTTGGTCAATTTTGTCGTGCCTGCAAATGAACTGATGACCCACGCCAAGGCGCTTGCCCGCGATATCGCATCGGTCGATCCGGTGATGGTGCAAACCTATAAGCGCATCATCGACGATGGCTATGCGCTACCCTTTGGCGAAGCGATGGCGCATGAGGCACGCGTATCGACCGCCGCCAATGGTAAGGTGAGCGCCGACGAGGTTGAGGCGCGCCGCATGGCTGTAATCGAACGCGGTCGGACGCAGGGCTAAAAGTCTGTCGCGACGGTCAGGGCCAGGCCATCGACCGGCGCCGCATTGCCGACCACGCGTTTCCGCCAATCGAGTTGCAAAGTGAAGTCGGCGAAACGGTTGTCGACCTGGGCAGACAGCGTCGGCCCGATGTCGGCCCGATAGGCGCCTTTTTGGCCACCCACCCATGCCCCGGCCCCAATCCGGACCGGGATGCCAAGTGGTTTGGCCAGCGGATGCTGCACCCGCGCCTGAGCATCGGCAAACGGGCTGGATATGCCGCCCAGTGAATAGCCCGCTTGCCCATAGGTATCGAGTGTCAGCTTCCCAATCAGCGGTACGCGATCAACACCGCCCGCTATATAGGCTGCGAAACCATCGGCCCCGTAGAAACGGAAACGGCGCTCGACCGATAGCGATACCGGCCATTTCCTGTCAGGCTGCCACCTTGCCCCGACGGCAACTTCCTGTTGCAGTCCGTCCGGCGTGCCCGAAGCGCGCACCAGCAATGCCGGCCCTTTTCCTGCGCTGCCGAGTGGGTCCCAGGTCGCAATCGCGCCATATTGGCTGCCGCCATATTGTGCTTGGGGGGCAAGCGCCGCGCCAGCACTGCCCTGCCGCCAGAAATTATAGCTGTAAAACTGCAGTCGCCGTTGTTTGGGCAAAGCGGCGTAGGGTTGAGCTTTTGCCTGCGCCTGGGCAGTAGCCGGAAGGGCGGTGAGCTGAAACGATCCGGTTTCCGGTAAACCGGTGTAGGGCGCCGGCCTATGGGCAAGTGCAAGGGAAGGATCTGCCCTGCCAGCAGAAAAAGCATGCCGCGCGTGCCGATGCATCCCGGCATATAGAAAGCGGGGCGGCATTGGCAGATATTGAGGCGGGGCTGTTGGATAGTTCGGAACCGGCATCGGGCAGGCGACGCCAATCGATGGCAGCCCCCCTCCTGCCGTTCGCGTCTCTGCGGGCAGGGCGGGCTCCGCAATCGATGCGGGAGGCGATGCAGACAGGCTGATACTGCGACCGACAATCCAGCCTGCGATGAGCAGACCGGGATAGATAAGGGCACGCCCCTTGAAACCCGGCATGGCGGGGGTCCTTTCAGGATGAGTGGGGACTGTTCCGTGAGCGGAGACTGGAAGTTGGCGTTTCAGCCCATCGCTTCAGAAGGTCTTCGCTGGTTTTGCAGCGATGCAAAGAGGATCAATAGCAGCGTCGGGTAAGCCAGATACATAGTCATCAATGCATAAGGTGCAGGCAAGATGTCATCGAATAAAGCCCTTTGCAGGTGCACGAGCACCGCGACCAGTTGCCAGCCGGTGACCCAATAGGGCCAATAGCGGCGACTGTGGATCGCCAGCCACCAGAAACTGGCAAGGACCAGCAGGTCGATGACAAGAAGCTGGATGATCAGTCCGCTCCAGTTTGCGTTGAGTGCGGTGAGCGTCGATGCGAGCGAACCCGCCAACGCTGTCACCGCACCCCAACGCTCGCTTCGTGCACCTCTCCAGAAGGCTGCGGCTAGGGTGGCAGCAAGGACGATGTAATACAGAAGTTTGTGATCCATCGTCCTTACCGCTCTGCTCGCTGCGCCTCAGGCGGCTACGCCTGCGGCCAATCCCGTTGGCGATTCTGATCCATTCTGATTGAGCGGCAACGGCACAACATGGCTACCGCTTGGCGGCTTGTTCAAGCCGGCCCCGAACATGCGCGCACCCAGGCCGACCTGCTTTTGCGTTTCGCCCAGCGCCTGATGCGCCTCGGTCATCATCTGGCGGACCTGACCGGCCGCCGCCACTGCCTGCGTGACCTTTGCGACAGCTTCCTGTCCGACGATCGCAGACATATTGGTATCAATTCGTGCAATCGGTAGCGTTGCTGCCAGCTGGGCAATTTTGACAATGGCCTGATCGATGGCGTGTTCGGCATCATGCAATTCGGCTGCAATACGCTCTGCAGCAACTAGGCGTTCTTTGAGCATTTCCTATTCCCTGTTGGTCTCTATGCCGCCTCGCGGGCGGCGAAATTATTGACCCGGTCAAGTAAGCATGGCCCCCAGACCGAGAAGGACGGCGTAGAGCGCGGCGAAGGCCATGATCGTTCCGAAGGCAATCAGTATCGGCCATAAAATCCGCTCTCTCAGGCCATGCGTGTTGGTTGGCCTGGCCCTGGTCGGAAAGGGGTAGCCGATGCTGAGCGCACCTAACTCGACCCTTCCGGCCGGGGCAGCCTGCTCATCGGCTGCAATTCTGCCCTCTACCAGCTCCGAAGACTGATATATCAAAGGTTGATATGTCGAAGGCTGTACTTCTCCCGCCACCAGCCGGGCCGCTTCGATTCGCGAATTCACACCGAGGATGCGGATCGCCCGCCGCAAGCGCTCGTCGACGGTATGGGGCGACACGCCCATGATTCGGGCAATTTCCTTGGAACTTCGATGCGCGTAAACATGCTGCAAGGTTTCCACCTGTGCAGCCGATAGTTTCTCTATGCCAAGACCCCTGCTTTCGCCCACAGTTCTAAAATAGCGTAAATCCTATCCGGCCTGCCATATAATTATGGTTAGAATCCAATTGCCGCGCGGCAGTTGCCGAAATCCTGCTTTTGCGCCATATTGGCTCCATGTTGATGATGAACCGCAATAAACAGGCCAAATTGCATTATATGGCCAACGGATTTCGTATGTTGTCGAGCGGAGACCATGTGGTCTGTGCCGTCACGGGCGAAACGATTTCGCTTGATGAGTTGCGTTATTGGAGCGTCTCACGGCAGGAGCCTTATGCGAGCGCCGAGATTTCCGTGAAAGCGGCGCTCGCACAGCGATAAGTGTTCGATGAACCTCGCTCGTTCGTCTGTTTCGCTGCTTGCCTTTGCCGCGCTCATGACGTGCACGGCAATACCACCACAGGCCGCCGCGCCTTTGCCAAGCCCGCCAACGCCTGCTGCCGCGGTAATCGAAAATCAAACGCCGGTCGCAAGTAATCGCGAACGGTTCTGGCTCGCACGCGATCCTGTGCAGGGTTCCGTTAGTGTGGCGCGGGCACCATCTGGAGCCATAAGCGTTTTGTTCAATGGAAAGCAGATGCCGCTGACAGCGGATGGCTTTTTCCTCATCGGCTTTGACCGCGATTCTGAAAACAGTGCAAGTCTGGTGGCCACTCTGGCGGACGGACGGCGTGTCGAGCAATATTTGCCCGTCAAACCCGGAAACTGGCAAATTCAGCATGTGAACGCCAATCCGCTGGGCGGCGCCAAAACCACTGCCGAATTTCAGGCAAGGCGGGGGCCTGAACTTGCGCGAATCAATGCCGCACGCGCAAGGGCTGTGGAGAGCGATGGCTGGCGGCAGGATTTCGTCTGGCCATTACGGGGCCGGATATCGGGGCGTTTCGGAGCGCAGCGAATCTACAATGGCAGCCCCGGCAGCTATCATAGCGGCCTCGATATCGCGATGCCTGCCGGCACGCCATTTGTCGCACCTGCCGATGGTGTCGTCGTGCTGGCAGCAAAAGATGCCTTTACGCTGGAGGGGCATTTGCTGATGATCGACCATGGAATGGGCCTGAACAGCGCTTTTCTGCATTGTTCCGAGTTGTTGGTCGAAGAGGGTCAGCATGTCCGCCAGGGGCAGGTAATCGGCAAAGTTGGCGCGACGGGTAGAGCGAGTGGCCCGCATTTGCATTGGGGTATGAAGTGGAACGCTGCCCGGGTCGATCCTTTGAACTTGCTAACAACTATTTAATCGCATCGCGCCCGTTTGCCAATCTGTTGCAAAATAGTGACAGCCACCCACAAAACTAAGTGTTCTTGCGACATTTTCTTTGCCCTGCCCGACGTTTTGTTCCAACACCCTAGGCAATCTGGTGTTTTGCGCGGGTGAGGTGCGTCCTCTTTCCGTGCAGGCCAACAGAGAAGTCGAAACCGGCAAGGTCGGCTCTTCAAATGGGAGGGGAGGCCAATGCCAATTCAGATTAAGGGGCTGGAAACGTGAAAAACACACGTATTAGCAAATTCAAATATGCGACCGCGCCGCTTGCGCTCGGTCTCGCGCTGATTTCGACGCCGTCGTTCGCACAGGACGAAGCGGCTGAGGAAGAAGCAGGCGAAGCCATCATCGTTACCGGTTCGCGCATTGCGCGTCCGAACATCGAAGCGGCAAGCCCGGTTACCGTTGTCAGCGCCGAACAGGTTGCTTTGACCGGTACCACCACCGTTGAAACGCTTCTGAACGAATTGCCGCAGGTTGTTGCCGGTAATACCCGCGTTTCGAACAACTCGGGCGGTGAAAACTTCTCGACCATCGACCTTCGCGGTCTTGGACCCGGCCGTACCCTCATCCTTCTGAATGGTGAGCGTCTGCCGGCTTCGACCACCACGGGCGTGACCGACGTGTCGCAGATCCCGACCGGCCTGATCGAGCGTATCGACGTGGTGACCGGCGGTGCATCGGCCGTTTACGGTTCGGATGCTATCGCAGGGGTTGTCAACTTCATCCTGAAGAAGGACTTTGAAGGCGTCGAACTCGTTGGTCAGACCAGCCTTTCGGAAGACGGTACCGGTTTCGGTTTCAACGTGTCGGGCCTCGTTGGCGGCAACTTTGCCGACGGCAAGGGCAACCTGACCGTTTATGGCTCGTTCACCGATCGTAGCTCGGTTAGCCAGTCGCGTTACAATTACAGCCGCGTATCAGGCGCGCTTCTGTTCGATCCGAATGTTGATGTCGGCACGGGCTATCCTGCTCGCACCGTAACCGATCCTTCGCAGATCGCCACGCTGTTCCCGGATGGGTTTGGTATCGCTGCTGGCGGTGGTTCGGCCACTCCCCCTTGGGGCACTATTGCCGCATCGACGCTGGCCGGTACGCAGTTCCGCAATCTGTCGACTCTCTTGCCGTCGACCTTTGCCGGCGCCAATACCGATTGTAACACCGCAACTGCGGGCGTAAACGTTGGTTCGACAGGTACGGTATCGTTCAACGATGCGCGCCAGCTTTCTCCTCTGGCAAGTGGAGGTTTCTGCACGATTCCGATCCGTGGAAATGGTTCGTCGCGTTATAACTTTGCGCCGCAGAACTATCTGATCACGCCTTATGACCGTCTGACGCTGACGGCCACTGGTCGTTACGAGTTTGACGACAAGACCCGTCTCAACGTCTACACCTCGTTCACCAACGCCAACCAGCAGGTCAATCTGGCTCCGACTCCGGCGACCGGCATTGTGGTAACCACCGCAGCGCCCTTCATCCCGGCTGATCTGGCTGCTGCACTTGCTGCCCGCACCTATTTTGCTCGTACGGCTGGCGTAGGCGCAAGCGGCACGGCATTTGACGCAGGCCGCTTCACCTCGGCTGCTGCATGCCGCACCGTTGGCGACACTGCCAATGATGCACCGGCTGCAAACTGCGTAGAAACTTCGGCTGCAAACGAACCGTTCGTTATCAACCGTCGCTTCTCTGAAACCGGTCCGCGCGATGGTCGTTTCAAGACCAATGCGGTCAATGTTCGTGCTATTCTCGAACATGATCTGAGCGACAACTGGCAAGTCAACGGCGTGTTCAGCTATGGTCGCGTCGACAACTCGCTTCGCGGTATCGGCAACATCAACCGTACCGCCGTTGCACAGGGTCTGCTCAGCTGCCCAGCCGGTTCGCTTCCGGGTTGCGTTCCCATCAACCTCTTTGGTGCAGATACGCTCACGCCGGCGATGCTCAGCTTTGTTCGCGTCGATACGCAGCAAACCGAGGCATTCGAACAGGTTCGTGCCGCAGTCAACCTCACTGGTTCGCTCGGTGAACTTCCTGGTGGCCCGATCGGTATCGCCGCTGGTGCGGAATATCGCAAGGACAGCGGTGAAGGCATTGTTGACGATGCCCAGCGCACCGGCGACATCTATGGCTTCAACGCAGTTCAGAGCCTTGCCGGTTCGATCAGTGTGAAGGAAGTCTACGGCGAAATCCGTTTGCCGATCCTCGACATGTTGTCGGTCGGTGCCGGTGCTCGCTATTCTGACTATTCGTCGGTTGGCGGCCTGTTCAACTGGAAGGCTGAAGCGGAATTGACCCCGGTCGATTTCCTGAAGCTTCGCGCTTCGTACAACCGTGCGGCTCGTGCGCCCAACGTCTTCGAACTGTTCCAGAATGGTGACCAGGGCTTCCCGTCCTATGTTGATCCTTGCAACGATACGGCTGCTCGTTCTGCGGCAGTTCTTGCTCGTTGCGTAGCCGGAGCTCCGGGTGCAAACTTCACCGGTTTTGCGCAGGCTAACGGTCAGGTACAGGCCTTCGCATTCGGCAACCCGAATCTTTCGGAAGAAAAAGCTGAAACCTGGACTGCAGGTGCAGTGCTCAACTTTGACAATGTTGTAGGTGGTGCGCTCACGCTGACCGCTGACTATTACAACATCAAGTTGACCAACCGCGTTGCAGGCTTGGGTGCTGGCTTCTTCATCGCCGGTTGCTACAATGGCGGTGACGCGGCCTCATGCGCTCGCATCGTACGCGATCCGGGTACTGGTCAGATCACCAGCGTAGATACCACGGTTACCAACAGCGCAACTCCGCTGAAAACCTCGGGTGTTGACGTTGGCCTCGACTGGTCGGTCGAAGCTCTGGGCGGTCGCTTCAGCCTGTCGAACGTGTTCACCTATGTTGACTCTTACAAGATTGGTACAACAGAGTACTCCGATACGGTTTTCTCTGGTATCGGTGGCGTAACGATCAAGTACGGCAACGCGTTGACGGCTGGTTTCCGCAAGGACGGTACAACCGTGCAACTCCGTCACGTTTGGAAGAAGGGTGGACGCCAAAACTTTGCTGGTGCAGAGCTTGAAGGCTTCTTCCCCGACAGCGCTCGTATTCCCGATCTCAACCTGCTCAACTTGTCGCTGCGTCAGCAGATCGGTGACAATTTTGAGTTTACGGCGATCGTGAACAACCTGCTCAACAAGTATCCGCCCGTCACGGCGACCGGTTACTTTGAACAGGCAAACACGAACATCAGCTTCTACGATCCCTATGCACTGGGTCGTAACTACACCATCCAGGCACGCGTTAAGTTCTAATCGAACCTGACAATGCCAGAACGGAACGGCGGGGTTTTGTGCCCCGCCGTTTTCGTTTGTGCACTTGGGGCAGGCCGGTTCGTCGCAGAGCTTGACCGACAGCAGCAAAGTTCGCGGCCCGCATCTGCAAGTCGCGGCACCACGATGGCCGGTTTGGAAACCAAAACCAATTTCAGGCGTTAAACGGCACCATATCAAAGGCTGCGGTCAACCGCGTGTCAGTACCGGAAAAGGGTATTGTGCCATGCCACATATAGGATGGGAATAATGCCAAAGTTCCTGTCTTGGGGATTATAATCCTGCGGGGCGGATGGTTGAGCCCAAAGATTGCCGGGGGTTCACCAAAACCAATGCATCCCTCCCGCTTTTCGGTCGCATTGTCCATAATTGACGGCAGCTGCGCATAATAGGCAGAACTAATCCATCCTTGGCTGTGAAAATGCGGGACATGAAATCCGCCGGGTCTGAGCTTTACCGACCACGATCCGGAAAAGCGGATAGCGGTGCCTTTGCGCTTCAGAAAGGGGTGGTCGCTTGCATCGGGCAATTGGTTGACCCAATTGTTTATTGCGACGGTCAAGGCCAGTTTCAAACGGGCGATCATGGGATCGCGGCGATCAAATAAGGACCCTGACGTTTGCGTTCCGTTACGGAGCGACTGATCCCCCGGCTCATATTGGGTCTGATGTAGCGCGGCCAAGGTTTCAGCCACAGCATGTGCGAATCCGGCCGAGCCATCGAAACCTTCCGCTTCAACCTCAATCGGTTGTACCAGTCTCTCATAATCGCACAGCCAGAATTCGCGCTCGTCGTTCAACATACGCCATGCTGTCGCAAGATAGGCCCAAGCTGCCTGATTGAGTGGTACCACGTGAGTCAATATCGTGGCTTGTTGTTCAGCCAACTTGCCGTCACCAGCCTTGATCGCCACCTGCACCAGAAATTCGCGAAAGCTTGCCGCGTCTGAATCGACAAGGTCCTTCAATGGACCGAGCTCATCACTTGCATTGCCTCCCATCGCACGCGAAAAATGTCGGATTGCCCGTATCGCCGGGTCGTTGGCTAGGTATGAAAGCGCTTCGGTCGCAATCTCGTCCGCTTCCGAATAGCGGTTGTGGCCAAGCGTCGCGAACAACCAACGCAACCAACCGTCCGCTTCTCCGGGCCGCGACCTTGCATAGCTTGCCCAATGCGCAAAGGGATTTTCGGGCCGTTCATATTCCACCAATATCCGCGTCAATCCCAGCGATGCCTCGTCATGATCTGGTGCCGCCGACAACACCTGCTGATAGCGCAAGATTGCTCCATCAATGTCGCCGCATTCCAATTCAGCTGCCGCGAGACAGCAATGCGTCGGAATATCGTTTAAACCAAGATTGATTGCCTGCTGAAACTCCGCCCGTGCCGACTCAAATTCCCCTGCTGCCATCAAGGCCGCGCCATGATTTTTCCGGGTTAGTGCCCGATTTGGTTCGGCTTGGATTGCGGCTTCGAACATTGGCAATGCTGATGGTATTTCGCCGCAATTTTTGAGCGCAAGGGCCTTGATACCTATCAATCGCGCATTACCGGGAAACATGCCTAAGCCGTTTTCCGCCATCTCTGCTGCTAATGCGAAGTCACCAGCGTCATTTGCCGTCAACGCGAAGTTTATGTAACCATCCAGCGACTTGCGATCATGTTTGAGTAGAGATCTGAAAGCGGAAAGCGCTTCGTCAAACCTCCCGTTGGCCGCCAGGCTGTTGGCATGGATGTTCCAGACACGGACGTCAGTCGGTGCCAGTCGATGAGCTGCGGCAAAGCATCGCTCAGCCTCGTCTCCAAGCTCGCCCGCCCGCGCGACAAAGCCCATGAGCATCAACGTATCCAGATGCTGCGGTGGGCGAGTGTAGAGCGTGTGCAACTCCCGCAACGCTGCGGATATATTTCCGGCATTGAACATACGAGCCGCCGAAGCGGCACGAATCTGCCAGTCTGGAGGGGGTGGCAATAAGCTGGCCATAGGACCGGATGTCAGTCAATCCGGCGTTTGATCCGGAACGATGGCCGGCCTTCCACCGAACCGGTATAGCTGCCCATTGCCGCGCGCTTGATCACGATTTTATGCCCGGCTTTGGGTGTAATACCCGGATAGCGATCTTCGGTCTGCGCCCAGACCGCACCATCCTCGAGCGTGAATACATAGCCTGTGGAACTGGAGCGAACGGACTTGATCACTGCCTCGATCTGCTTGATGATGTCTTCGTCTGCGTCATCCTCATCATCGCCACCGAAAATGCCAAGATCAGGAAGCGCCAAGCCGAACAGGCCACGGCGGCTCTTTTTCACCTCTTCCTTGTCGGCAATGTAAAGCTGCTTGCTCTGCTGAGCCGATTCCAGCGAAGCGACCTTGCTGTCATAACAAGCAAGCCTCTCGGCATCCGCCGCTATCTTGCGGCAATCAACCACATCCTGGAAAATTTTTGGCGCAACTTTGGCTTCATCCTTGTCCTTTGCACCAGCCGGAACAGTGGCAAGGACCAAGGCAAAGGTTGCAATTGAAACAGCGCGCAATCTCGACATGTCGATCTCCCTCTTCAGGAAACTTTATGCCAGCAGATTGCGCGCTGCGTCAAACGTTCACTTGGATGATTTGACGGAGAATTTCAGAGCGCCGTCACCTTCCTCTATCTTCAGCGTTGATCCATCGGGGACTTCGCCTCTAAGAATCAGATCGGCTAGCGGATCTTGCAAATGGCGCTGGATCGCACGCTTCAGCGGCCGGGCGCCGTAAACCGGGTCGTAACCGACGCGGCCCAGCCAGCCTTTCGCACCATCGCTGAGTTCGATAATGATTTTGCGATCCTTGAGCAGTTTTTGCACACGGCCGACCTGGATGTCGACAATCGGTGCCATATGCTGCGCGGCCAAGCGATGGAACAGGATGATCTCGTCGAGCCGGTTGAGGAATTCCGGGCGGAAATGTGCGCGGACGACTTCCATCACCTGCGGCTCGGCCTTCTCGACATCCTCATCATCGCCCAGTGCTGCCAGATACTGGCTGCCGAGGTTCGATGTCAGGATGATCAACGTGTTCGAGAAATCGACCACGCGGCCCTGACCGTCGGTCAGGCGACCATCGTCCAGCACCTGCAGCAGCACATTGAAGACATCGCTGTGCGCCTTTTCAACCTCGTCGAACAACACCACCTGGTAAGGGCGGCGGCGCACGGCTTCGGTGAGCACACCGCCTTCATCATAACCGACATAGCCCGGAGGGGCGCCGATTAGGCGCGACACGCTGTGCTTCTCCATGAACTCGCTCATGTCGATACGCACCATCGCATTGTCATCGTCGAACAGATATTGGGCGAGCGCCTTGGTCAGCTCGGTTTTGCCGACGCCGGTGGGGCCCAGGAACAGGAAGCTGCCGAGCGGGCGGTTCGGATCCTGCAGGCCAGCGCGTGAACGGCGCACCGCCTTGGACACGGCCAAGACCGCATCCTTCTGCCCGATGACGCGTGCGCCGAGCCATTCTTCCATTTTGAGCAGCTTTTCGCGCTCGCCTTCCATCATCTTGTCAACCGGAATGCCGGTCCAGCGGCTGACGACCGAGGCGATATCCTCGCTCGTCACTTCCTCGCGCAGCATCGCATTGCCAGCGGCAGCTTCGGCATCGGCCAGTTGCTTTTCGAGGCCTGGGATCGTGCCATATTGCAGTTCACCCGCTTTGGCCAAATCGCCGTTGCGCTGCGCCTGCTCCAGCTCAATGCGGGCATGGTCGAGCGCTTCCTTGATCTTCGATTCGGCCGAAATCTTTTCCTTTTCCGCCATCCAGCGGGTGGTGAGTTCGGTCGACTGTTGTTCGAGATTGGCAAGGTCGGCTTCGAGCGTAGCCAACCGGTCTTTCGAGGCAGCGTCACTTTCCTTTTTCAGCGCCTCACGCTCGATTTGCAGCTGCATGATGCGGCGGTCGAGATTTTCAATTTCCTCGGGCTTGGATTCGACCTCCATGCGCAGGCGCGAGGCAGCCTCGTCCATCAGGTCGATCGCCTTGTCGGGCAGGAAGCGGTCCGAAATATAGCGGTGCGACAGCGTTGCCGCACTCACCAGCGCGCCATCCGTTATGCGAACGCCGTGGTGCAGCTCGTACTTCTCTTTCAGGCCGCGCAGGATCGAGATTGTATCCTCGACCGTCGGTTCACCGACAAATACGGGCTGGAAGCGGCGCTGGAGCGCGGCGTCTTTTTCGACATGCTTCTGATATTCGTCGAGCGTGGTTGCGCCAATGCAGTGCAGTTCGCCGCGGGCCAGAGCGGGCTTCAAAAGGTTGGAGGCGTCCATCGCACCCTCCCCCTTGCCCGCGCCGATCAGCGTGTGCATTTCATCGATGAACAGGATGATGTCACCCTCGGCCTGTTTGACCTCGTCGAGCACACCTTTCAGCCGCTCTTCAAATTCGCCGCGATATTTGGCGCCTGCAATCAGGCTACCCATGTCGAGCGACATCAATTTGCGATTCTTCAGGCTGTCGGGCACGTCGCCATTGGCGATGCGTAGCGCGAGGCCTTCGGCAATCGCCGTTTTGCCGACGCCGGGCTCGCCGATCAGGACAGGGTTGTTCTTGGTGCGGCGGGCCAGGATCTGCACAGTCCGGCGGATTTCCTCATCGCGGCCGATGACGGGGTCGAGCTTGCCTTCGCGGGCAACCTCGGTGAGGTCGCGGGCGAATTTTTTGAGCGCGTCATATCGGTCTTCGGCGCTTTGCGTGTCAGCGGTGCGACCCCCGCGCAAATCATTGATTGCGGCGTTGAGGGCCTCTGCCTTGACGCCTGCAGCCGCCAGTGCCTTGCCTGCGGCATTGGCCGTCCCCAGCGTCAGCGCGAGCAACAGACGCTCGACCGTCACATAGGAATCGCCAGCCTTCTGCGCGACTTGTTCAGCAGAATCGAGCACGCGGACGCTATCATTGTCGAGGCCGGGTGTCTGTTGGGCGCCACCGCCGGACACCGCGGGTATCTTGGCCAGCGCCGCATCGGTTTCGCGCAGGGCTGTGGCGGAGTCGCCGCCTGCCGCCTTAATCAGGCCCGATGCCATGCCCTGTTCGTCCTCAAGCAGTGCTTTCAGCAGATGCTCCGGCGAAATCCGCTGATGGTTCATGCGGATGGCAACGGTCTGGGCCGACTGCAGGAAACCTTTTGCGCGGTCGGTAAATTTCTCGAGATTCATATCCCTCGTCCCTTGTGTCTCAGCGCTTCCCCAAAACCAATTTAGGAAGCCTCAGGCAAAGATGTAATGTTGCATTTTTGCAACACAAGGGACGCGAGCGTGATTTTTTGTTAGCGTTTCCAGTTGCGGACAAACTCGTCGAGGATGCGCACACCCCAGCCCGATGCACCTTTCGGGGTCACATCGTCGCTGCTGTCGGCCCAGTTCACCCCTGCGATATCCAGATGCGCCCAAGGTGTGGCGGGATCGACGAAGAAACCGATGAAGGCGGCACCAAGGCTCGCGCCCGGACGCCCGCCTTCCGCCGAATTCTTGATATCGGCGATGTCAGATTTCATGGTCTTGGTGTGGTTGGGGTGCAATGGCAGCCGCCACACTTCTTCACCGACAGCTTTGCCGGCTGCGGTCATTTGCGCAGCGATCGCGTCATCGCGTGTCAGCAGGCCTGCATATTCGTAACCAAGAGCATTGCCGACCGCACCGGTCAGCGTGGCGATATTCACAAGCGCAGCGGGCTTGTGGTTGGCGATGACATATTCATTGGCATCGGCGAGCACGAGGCGTCCTTCAGCATCGGTGTTCATCACCTCAATCGTCTTGCCGCTATACGTGCGCACCACATCGCCCGGACGTTGCGCATTGCCACCTGGCATGTTCTCGGCGAGTGCAGCCACTGCCAGCACATTCACATTAGCGCGCGATTTGGCGAGCGAGAGGACTGCGCCCATGGTGGAGGCGGCACCTGCCATGTCGGATTTCATTTCCCACATGCCCGCATTGGGTTTGATCGAAATGCCGCCGCTGTCGAAGGTGATGCCCTTGCCCACCAAGGCGATGGGGGCGCCGTTGCCGCCACGATATTCGACGAGCATCAGGCGGGGCGGACGGCGCGAGCCTTGGCCTACACCTGCCAGCGTGCCCATGCCGAGGCGACGCATCGTGGCTTCATCGAGCACTTCGATCTTGACGCCCGGTACGCCTGCAAAGGCTTCGCGCACGCGGGCGACGAAACTTTCGGGGTAGATGACATTGGCGGGTTCGGTGGAAAGATCGCGGGTCAGCGTAACGCCTTCTGCCAGCGCTGCCCCACGTGACTTCCATTCGGCTTCGGCGCTGCGGACATCTCCCACAATGATGGTGGCTGGCTGGGTGGATGGCACCGACTTGCCAACTGTCCTGTACCGGTCAAACCGATATTGGCCGAGGCTGTAGCCGAGAGCGACGGTAGCCGCTTCATCGCTGGCCGCACCGACGATGCTCACCGGATGCGCTTCATCGCGCATCGCCTGCGCGATGCGCCCGCCGGCCCGGCGCAGCCGGTCTGCGACATCGCCATCACCGGCCATGCCGACCAGATCGATACGCGCATGGCGACCAATTCCGCGTAACGTCAGATCACTGCCGTCCTTGCCATCGAACTTCGCATTGGCGATTGCCGCCTTGACGCTGGCTTCAGCCGCGCTGCCAAGCACGCCCGTTGGCAGATCGGCATTTCGCATCAGTATCACGAGCACGCCATCATCGGCAGCGCGGTTTGCGAAGGTAATTGGACGCGCCTGCGAATTGGCTACGGTGGAGGGTTCGATACCCGATCCGGCCGACACGCCCTGTGCCAAGGCAGGCACGCTGGCGGTAGCGAGGATAAGAGCGAACAAGTAACGGCGCATGGGTGAACTTTCCTTTCCCTGAATCTTCTATATGCAACGCCCATAGGCAAAGTCACATCAGTGACAAGATAGCATCGACAAAGGGGAGACGAAGATGGGCAAATGGCTATGGGGCGGGGTCACTGCGGTCGCAATGATTGGCGGCGCATCGATATTCTGGGAACCGCTTGCTGCCGAAAGCGCGTCACCGCCGCCCACCAAAAGCTATGATGTCGAAATCGTCCGCGATGGTTTCGGCGTTCCCCACATCAACGGCAAGACCGATGCCGATGCTGCCTATGGTTTGGCCTTTGCGCATGCCGAGGATGATTTTTCGACGATTGAGGAAGTCGTCTCGATGACGCGCGGCCGCTATGGCGCGATTGCGGGGCAGGATGGGGCGAAGGTCGATTTCGTCTTTCACCTGCTCGGCGTGCGCGACACGGTGGATCGGCGCTATGAGGAGATTCCGGCGGATGTCCGGGCCGTGCTTGATGCTTATGCGGCGGGGCTCAACCATTATGCCGAGAAACATCCCGAAGAAGTAAGGCTATCCAACCTCTTCCCGGTGAATGGCAAAGACATCGTTGCCGGCTTCGTGCTGCGGGCACCCTTTTTCTACGGGCTCGACAATTACATTTCGACGCTGGTTGAGGGGAAACCGCCGCCCAATGAAAGCGCTGCGGCGATGACGCCGATTGGGCGCGATCCGGAAATGAACGGCTCGAACGCCTGGGCGGTTGCGCCGAGCCGGATGGCTGACGGCAAGACCTGGCTGGTTTCCAATTCGCACCAGCCGCTGGAGGGGCAAGTCGCCTGGTACGAGGCCGTTGTGCATTCGGGCGAGGGGCTGGACATGGCAGGCGCTCTGTTCCCCGGATCGCCCTTCGTGCTGCTTGGTCACAATCGCCATCTTGGCTGGACCAATACGGTTAACCGGCCTGATCTGGTGGATATCTATAAATTGGTGCTCAACGAAGCGGGTGACAAATATCGCTATGATGGCAAATGGCTGCCGCTCGAAGAAAAGCGTGTCTGGCTGCCGGTCAAATTCGGCTGGTTTACCGTGCCGATCCCGCAGACCATCTATCGGTCCGTGCATGGGCCTGTGATCAAGAACGATCAGGGCGCTTTCGCGATCCGCTATGCCGGGATCGATAATGTTAAGGCGGTCGAGCAATATTATCGCAACACCAAGGCGACGAATTGGGAAGAGTGGACCAAGTCGATGTCGACTGGCGGCATCACCGGAACGAACTTCATCTATGCCGACAAGACCGGGCGTATTGCCTATGTCTACAATGCGTTATTCCCGGACCGGAAACCGGGTTTTGACTATACCAAGATATTGCCGGGCGACAGCTCCGCGCCGGTGTGGAAAGGGCCTGTGCCGTTCGATCGCTTCCCCAAGGTCGTCAGCCCCGCGTCGGGCTTCGTGCAAAATGCCAACAACACGCCCTATCTCGCGGCAGGGCCGGGTTCGGAAATCGATCCCAAGACGCAGTCGCCCTATCTCGGTATCGAATTGGGCATGACCAATCGCGGGCTGATGGGCACCGGATTGATGATGAACGACAGCTTGATCACGCCCGAAGAGCTGCTCGCGATCAAGATGGACACGCGCTACGCCAAGTCGAGCTGGGTCAAGCCCTGGATGGACAGCCTGTTGGCCGTTGATGCCAAGGGCGATGCGAAATTGGATGAGGCACAAAAGCTGCTGCGCGAATGGGATTGGTCGAGCGACGGCAAGGGCAGGGCAGATGCGATTGCCGAACGGCTGATACGCCATGCAGCGCGGGCGAACTGGCGCAACGATCCATTGCCCGATCCACGCGAGACGTTGCAAAAAACGGTGGAAGAATTCAGCGAGCGCTTCGGTCGTCTCGACCCGGCGCTGGGCGACATCCAGCGTTTGCGGCGCGGCAAGGTCGACCTGCCTCTATTGGGCGGCACGGATACGTTGCGCGCAACAACGATGTGGGATGGTGAACAGCCCGATGGCAAGATGCGTGTGCGCCATGGCGACAGCTTCATCATGCTGATGCGCTGGGACAAGGCCGGGCAAGTGGTCTCGGAATCTATCCAGCCTTATGGTGCCGCGACCAACCGTCCGGACTCGCCGCATTACACTGATCAGATGAAGCTCTATGTCGCAGGCAAGTTCAAGCCGGTGCATTTCGAATGGGCCGATGCCGTGAAGCATGCCAAGCGGCGCTATCGTCCCTGAGGCAAAGAAAAAGGCGGGTGTTACGCAACCCCGCCTTCTTCCCCTCTTGATGCGCCGCTATGGCGGCTGCCATCACCCCTTGGTTATTTCGCTGCCCAGCGCGCCATATTTCTTTTCGAAACCGGCGACGTCTCCGGCGACGAGCAATTTGGCCTGATCGACCCAATTGTCGCGTCCGATGCGACCGGTGAAGACGCCGAGCTTCGGATCAATGTCTGCAATGTCGGCAGCCGACCAGTTCGCAATCTGGTCTAGGCTGGTAATGCCCAGCGATTTGAGAAGGGTCACCAGTTTCGGGCCGACACCTTTCAGCAGTTCGATATTGTCAGGAATGGCAGGCTTGGCAGCTGGTTTCGCGGCGACGCTCTTTGCCTTTGGCTCCGCTTTCGCCTTTGGCGCTGCTGCTTTAGGGGCTGCCGCCTTCTTTGGCGCAGGAGCAGGCGCCGCTTTGACCTTAACTGGCGCCTCAGCTTTTGCCTTGGGCGCAGCCTCCGCTTTTACCGGTTCAGCTGCTTTAGCTTTGGGTGCGGCTTTCGCTTTGGCGGGGGCAGCGACTTTTGCTTTTGGCTCGGCCTTGGCTTTGGGCGCTGCACCAGCCTTTGCCTTTGGAGCGGCTTTGGTCTTTTTGGGTGCTGCGGGTTCGACCTTGGGCTCTGCCTTTGCTGGAGGGGCCGCTTTGGCTTTCACCGGTGCCGCCTTCGCCTTTGCAGGTGCCTTCGCTGCAGGGGCTTTAGCCGCCGCTTTTGGCTTCGCTGCTGCTGTATCCTTCAGAGGTGCAGGCTCTGCGACGACTGGTTCGGGCTCGACTGCTTTGGGCGCAACTGGCGGCGATACCGTTTGGGCGGGTGCTTCAATCTTTGGCGCGACTTTGGGCGGTTCCGCCTTTTTGCGGGGGAAAACGAAAAAGAGGATGGCGAGAACCGCTAAGCCGACAACCAGAAAAATGAGTGCAGTCGATTCCATCTAAAACTCCCCTCCAGCCTTTGGCTGTTCCGATTCATCTGGCGAGCACCTTAACCGGCCAAGGGCCAGTGTCCAGTGGCAGGATTTAACCAAATTTGGGCCGACTGTCAGCGGACATGCTCGACCAGATATTTGGCGGTACGCAGGTCGCACCCGGTTCGTTCACGGACCAGCTTTACCGCCTCGATCAAGCGCCCGTCGGCGCGGTAGAGCAGAACGAGTGACTTGAGATCCGGTGGCAATTCGACCGGCTGTAAAGGCTGCACTGGCGGCGTTTGCACGCGCTTTCGTCGCAAAAGTAAGAAGCACAAAGCGAAACCAGCGACTACACCGAGTGCAAAACTGGTCCAGTCGGTTACCACATCGCCCGTCATTCAGCTTTGTGACTTCTCGCGCTCAATTTCGCGCCAGCCGATGTCGCGACGTGCGAAACCTGTCGGGAAATTGATGGCATCGACAGCGGTATAGGCTGCGGCTTGGGCTTCGGTTACCGAAGCACCGGTGGCTGTGACATTCAATACACGGCCACCATTAGCAACCAGCTGATCGCCTTTCATGGCGGTTCCTGCATGAAATATCCGCGCTGCGCCGACATTTCCGATAGTGATCGCCCCTCCCTTTTCGGGCGTGCCGGGATAACCGTTCGCGGCCATCACGACGGTGAGGGCATATTTATCCGAAAGAACGGGGCGCGCGGCTGCGGCCAATCCACCCTCGGTCGCTGCGGCAATTAACAGTTCGACCAGATCGCCTTCAAAGCGCATCATCAGCACCTGGCATTCGGGGTCGCCAAAGCGGCAATTATATTCGATTAGTTTCGGTCCTTGGGCCGTCAGCATCAGGCCGGCGAAAAAGACGCCGCTATAGGGCCGTCTGTCGCGCGCCATCGCCTTGACGGTCGGCTGGATGATGCGGTCCATCACATCGGCTTCGAGTTCGGGCGTAAACACAGGCGCAGGCGAATAGGCCCCCATTCCGCCGGTATTGGGGCCGGTATCGCCATCGCCGACCCGCTTGTGGTCCTGCGCCGATCCAAAAGGCACGACATTTTGGCCGTCGCTGATCGCGAAAAAGCTGACCTCTTCGCCGGTCATGAACTCTTCGATCACGACCTCGGCTCCGGCATCGCCAAAGCCGCCGCCAAACATATGTTCGATGGCTTCGCGGGCCTCGCTTTCTGTCTCGGCAATGATAACGCCTTTGCCAGCCGCCAGCCCGTCCGCCTTTATGACGACGGGCAGGCCAAACCGCGGCAGGTCGGCGAGAGCTGCAGATTTGTCTGTATGTCGTGAATAGGCGGCGGTTGGAATGTTCTCCCGTGCGCACAGATCTTTCACAAAGCCCTTGGACCCTTCAAGCACAGCGGCGTTGGCATTGGGGCCAAATACCTTGATACAAGCTGCGCGCAGGCTGTCGCCCAGCCCATCGACCAACGGTGCTTCGGGGCCAACTACGACAAACTCTATGTGTTTCGCGGCGCAGAATGCAATCACCGCCTCATGGTCGGTCGGATCGACATCCACACACTCAGCGCATTCGGCGATTCCCGGGTTGCCGGGACTTGCGAACAATTTTTCGCAAAGAGGCGATTGCGAAAGCCGCCACGCCAGCGCATGTTCGCGTCCACCCGAACCGATAAGCAAGATATTCAAGTGATGGACTCCCCGATTCCCGATGACGAAGGCAATGCGCGGCTGTTAGCCGAGGCCAAGGCTGGCAGCAATGCCCCGGCCCTGTCGGTGTCCGAAATTTCGAACGCGTTGAAGCGGACGGTCGAGGATCGTTTTGGCCATGTCCGTGTGCGCGGTGAGCTTTCCGGATTCAAGCGGGCGGCATCGGGGCATCTCTATTTCAGTCTGAAGGATGCTGACGCCAAGCTCGACGGAGTCATGTGGAAGGGTAATGCCGGGCGGCTACCTTTTGCGCCCGAGGACGGGCTGGAGGTGATCGCGACCGGAAAACTTACCACTTATGCCGGTCGTTCGAGCTACCAGATTGTTGCCGACCGTTTGGAACTGGCCGGCGAAGGCGCGCTGATGCTGCTGTTCGAAAAGCTGAAAGCGCGGTTGGCAGCGGAAGGGCTGTTTGACGGCGCGCGCAAACGACCGATCCCCTATTTGCCACGGACGATTGGTATCGTGACGTCGCCTACTGGCGCAGTAATCCGCGATATGATGCATCGGCTTGAGGACCGTTTTCCCAGCCATGTGGTGCTTTGGCCGGTGATGGTGCAAGGCGATGGCGCGGCTGCACAAATAGCCGCAGCCGTTCGCGGCTTTTCCGGACTGCCGGAAGATGGCCCGGTGGCGCGCCCTGATTTGCTGATTGTCGCGCGTGGTGGTGGATCGATCGAGGATCTGTGGGCCTTCAACGAGGAGGCGGTGGTTCGCGCAGTTGCTGAATCTTCGATCCCGGTTATTTCGGCGGTCGGGCACGAGACAGATACGACATTGTGCGATTATGCCGCCGATTTGCGTGCGCCGACACCGACGGCTGCCGCCGAAATGGCGGTACCCGTACGGCTCGATCTTGCACAGCAACTTACGCAAAACGGGATGCGGCTTACCGGCGGGCTTCGCCGTTTTGTCGACCGGGCGCGCGAACGGCTGACGGCGCAAATCAGGCTGTTGCCAAAGGCGGTCGACATCATCGGGGTGCGTCAGCAGAAGGCTGACGATCTGGCAGATCGGCTGCGTAGGGGGCTGGAAAAGCGGGCAGACCTTGCACGGGTTGCATTTGCAGGGGTCTGCGGTCGGTTGTCGCCCGCCATGTTGCGGCGCCGTGTGGCAATGTCGGAAGAACGGTTACAGTCGCTTCGGTTGCCGACGGCGCTGATCGAACGTCAGTTGGCGGAACGCAAATCAAGGCTGATGGGGCTCGATCGGCTGCTCAACTCGCTCCATCCAGAATCGCCGCTGGCCCGTGGTTTTGCGCGGATAACAACTGCTGATGGCAAGTCAACCATCGTCAGCAGCAGACAGGCTATGGCGGCAGGGGTCGTGCGCCTCAATTTTAGCGATGGCGGTGTCGAGGCATTGGTGCAGGGAGGCAAAGCACCAGCGCAAAAGGCGAAACCTTCTTTTGGTAGCGGGCCTTCTACAACCCAGCAGGACCTGTTTGGCGAGGGTTGATTGGGGCTTAGTTCGTGCTGGACGACGAACCCGGAAAATGGCTGTGCGCCGTTTTGTCCCAGCTTAAGGCAGCACCCAGGATATGGCGGAGATAAGCGGTCACCGCGCGCCTTGCCGCCATGATCGCGATGATATTGGCGATCAGCGTTCGCGGCACCGATATCAGCGCCTCACCTTTGCCGTGCACGCGGGCGACAAAGCAGGCGCGCACTGTTAGCCTCCAGATCAGCAGAACTGCATTGATGGCCAAGACTATCAGCAGAAAATCACCAAAAGGTTTTGGTTGATGGTGCCCCGCAAGCTGGCCCAGAATTAAGAGGGCCGTCAGGAAAATACAGGCATAAGCAGCCGTCAGAACAATTGCTGCAAAAACCGCTTTTCGGTCACGCATGCGCATCCAGAACTCGATCAATCCGCCCTGCCAGCCAAGCCGGTCCCACCCCGCAAGCGCAATCCCTGTCATCCAGCGCGCCTTTTGCCGAACCGCAGTACCCAGCGTGTCAGGGAAGCAGGCGCGAGTGCCCACCAGTTGGCCCGATGCATCCTGGATGCGAGCGAAAATCGTTCGATTGCCATCCCCCGCAACACCCAGACCCAGCTCATAATCTTCCGTCAGCGACGATTGGTCAAAGGGCAGGCCGCCATTTTTCAGCGCGATCCGGCCAAGATGTGTCCGCGATATCGCGCATCCGACACCGGCCAGCGGGATCGCCGCCCCCACAGCTTCGCGCACGACCAGCGCCTTGCCATGGGCTTCGGCAAACTCATCACAATAATGACCGCTGATCCAGCGTGAGCCCGGAACGCGCACGGGAATCACCGGCAGCTGCACCGCGGTCGCCCGTTCGATCAGATAGTCGTAAACTCGAAGCTCGTCGGCGTGGACCATATCTTCAGCGTCGTGGAGCACGACTGCCTTGGCTTTTAACCCGGCGGCAAGTTCGTCACGTGTCAGGGCGCTCCACAGTCGGTTCAGGCAGTCCGCTTTCGAAGTCGGTCCATCTTGGTCACACAGCACGAGGCGGGCGTTTCCATATTGTCGACAACCAGCCATTATGGCCGCCACGCCGACGCGATCATTCGGGTAGCAACCTATGTAAATGCGGTAATGCGTGCCATTATCGACCCAAGCGTTGCGACAGCGCGCGAGCATGGTGGTGATGACGTCCGCTTCGCACCAAGTTGGGATGAAGATGGCGATCAAGCCCGCAACTTGCGGGTCAGGCAGTTCGCTTGCGCGCATCGGGGGGGCGATCCGATAGCGTGCCAGCCACCGTCCGGATCGGTGCAACAACCATAGAGCGTCTACAATCAGGTCATCAATGGCCCCAACCAGAAACCAGATAGCGCTGAACAGCATAAGTTCGTGCTGCCAGCTCTCCAGCGTCAACCATAGTGAGGGAGCAGCCAATGGCGATATCATTGATCCCGTGGTCCAAGCTCTGCTGGACGGTCAGGCTTGACCGGTTATGCCCAGCGGGTTGCAGACGATTCAGGACTCCACTGGAAATCGCGCGCGGTCCAAAGCGATACCGATCACCATGGTGAGCATCACCGGCAACGACCAGAATGCCCCAAATCCGTAATAGAGCATCTGCCGGACTCCTTCGCTGAAGAAGATCGCTAGATGCGATGTTACCGAAATCAAATGGAAACCGGTGGCCCAGATAGGCCAGAAACTTTGGCTGTGCAGGGCAAGCCAGTAAAAGCCCAATAGAAGGCATAGGTCGATGGCCATGACGGGAATATGGGTTTGTGCCCAGCTTCCGAACTCGCCAGCTACTGCTGAAGCGACGCTTGCTGCCATGATCATCGCAGCGCCTGCGCGACCCGTTTTGCCACCTGTAATTGCGGCGAAACCGCAACACAAGGCTGCAAAAACCCAGAACAGGCTGATGATCAGAGCGTCGGGGAGGGAAGTAGTTGGCATGTCCTGTCAAGACCATCGACCGTGGCAATATGCAAGTCGGGGTGGTGGCTTCGACCTGCATATTGCCGACCTTTGCCGGAAAATCAGAAACGCATCCTGCAGGACGCAGCTCTGGTCCGCCGCTGGTGCCGTGTTCAAGGGTGTGTGGTTCAGCCGAATGTCCGGAAGAGACCGGATACCAGGATCGTCAATGCAATCACCGACGCCAAAGCCAGAACCGCGACCTGCAGGATACGCAATGTTCGCGATGTGCCATCTAGGTCATTTCTCTTCCCTCCTACCGGGGGAAGGATCAGCAATCGCCGCAATGTGTGGCCGAAACTGCTGCCTCCCGCTTCGGCAGTCAGGATGGCGTTTTGGTCGGTTTGGGCAAGCGCCTGCGGTTGCCTAGGCAATTTCTGCCCAAGCTCGATTTCGGCAAGCGCCCGCGCGGCCGATCCGCGATTTGGCGCGCCAAGGCTCTGCACGGCGCTGGTCACATGGTTGTCGACGGTCGAGGGTGACAGGTCAAGAAGTCGACCGATTTCCTTTGATGTGAATCCTTGCGCGACCAGCCGCAGGCAATCCTTTTGCCGATCGGTCAGTTTGTCGACGTTAAGCTGGTCCATCGAATTCCACCCATCCGGCAATCGCCTGTTCTTGGCAATTACTTGAACCGACAGGAAGAAAGCAACCACTTTGCCGTAAAACGTTGCCCTTATGATGTAAGGGGCGCTATTGGTTGGTCCTATGATGGAAAAAGCCAAGTCAGCAGCGGCCAAGCCTGTTTCGGCGCTTCGCGATTTTCTCGATAGCGAAGCGGCTGGCGGGATCATCCTGATGGGTGTTGCCGCGCTCGCCATGCTGGTTGCCAACTCGCCGCTTGCGGAGAGCTATTTCCATTTCATCCATGCGGTAACGGGGCCCGAACTGACACCGAAACTCGGCCCGATGACGGTGCATCTTTGGATTAACGATGGCCTGATGGCGATCTTCTTTTTGCTCGTCGGCTTGGAAATCAAACGCGAATTTGTCGACGGGCATTTGGCCAGCTGGAACGACCGGTTGTTGCCCATGATTGCAGCTGCAGCTGGTATGGCGTTGCCAGCGGCTGTCTATCTTTTCATCGCTGGCAGCGATGCATCGCTGGTGCGCGGCTGGGCAATCCCTGCGGCGACCGATATTGCCTTTGCTATCGGTGTGCTTGCCCTGCTGGGCAGCCGTGCTCCGGCATCGCTCAAACTGTTCCTGACCACCGTTGCCATAGTCGACGACATGGGGGCAGTCGCAATCATCGCCCTGTTCTACACAGCCAGTCTCAACATGATGGCATTGGGTGCCGCCGCCGCTATCTGGCTGGCGATGTTGGCTATGGGGCGCTTGGGCGTGGCGCGTCTGTGGCCTTATCTGATCCTTGCCGCCTTGCTCTGGTATGCGACCCTGCTGTCCGGGGTGCATGCAACGATCGCAGGGGTGCTCGCCGCATTTGCAATTCCCTTGCGTCGAACAAAAGCCGCGCCCGATTCCGAAGACTCGTTGCTCCACCAGCTGGAACATGCACTGGCAAAACCCGTGGCCTTCGTTATCGTGCCGCTGTTCGGCTTCGCAAATGCAGGTGTTTCGCTTGAAGGGGTCGGGCTGGACGCGTTACTCGCACCGCTGCCGCTCGGTATCGCGCTGGGCCTTTTCATCGGCAAGCAGGTTGGAATTTTTGGCAGCGTATGGGCTTGCGTCAAACTCGGGCTGGCAACGCGACCGCGGGACGCGAGCTGGCTGCAGGTTTATGGCGTGGCGCTGCTATGCGGGATCGGTTTCACGATGAGCCTGTTCATCGGCGGCCTTGCCTTCTCCGATGCCAAGCAGGGCGACGCTGTGAAAATCGGCGTACTGATGGGTTCCATTCTTTCCGCACTCAGCGGATATTTCCTGCTTCGCTTTGGCAGCAAGGCGAAAAAGGCCTGATTTGCGAATCAAAAAAGGGACGCAAACCGCGCCCCTCATTCGATAGACAGACAGCACAGTTGCAGCCCTTTTGGGCCGCTGCACAGGCTTACTTGATCTTGGCTTCCTTGAACTCGACATGCTTGCGCGCGACGGGATCATATTTGCGGAAAGACATCTTTTCCGTCTGATTCCGGGGGTTTTTCTTCGTTACGTAGAAGAAGCCGGTGTCAGCGCTGCTGACGAGACGGATTTTGATGGTGGCTGGCTTCGCCATGGCCTGTTCCTTCGGTTCGAATCGCTAAAATGAAAACGGACGGCGCGATGCCGCCCGAAACTGGCGCGCTACTGCGCTGGACCGGGTCAAAAGTCAACCCCGCATATGAAACTGTCGCGCTTAACCAATCGGTAACCATAATGGCGCAAAGCAGGGTCAGGGCAATCGGGGGCAACCGGCATGCAATATGATCATGATCAACTGTTGTTGATTCGGGCGGAACTGGGCGAACTGGTCGAGGCTTTGCGCATGACCGCTTATGACGCCAATCCGTTGCAATTCCTGATGCGTCTGGAAAATATCCGCGAAACCTCGGCGCGCCACGGACTTACAGCGATTGCTGAAATTGCTGCCACCTTTGAAGCGGCGCTCCAACGTTTCGGCGCGCACGGCAGCCATGCGCTAAGCGACAGCTTTCTTGGCATTATATCTGACGCAATCGGTGTCGCGCATCTGCACCCGGCGGCATCCGAAGCTTTGCTCGCCTCAGTCGCGATCCGACTTGGTGGCTGACACGCCCCAAGCGCTCGACTAGGCAGTTCCGGTGGACAGCCTGATTGCATCCTTCCTGACGCTGATTCTGACCGAAACCGGCGATCGGACCCAGTTGCTGGCCGCAGCGCTGGCCATTCGTTTTGCCAGCAACCGCCCGGTTCTACTGGGTCTCGCAGCCGCAAGCCTTATCAACTGCCTGATGTCGGCCTATGCCGGATCCTTCATAGACCAATGGGTCAGCCAAGATCCGGTGCGGTTGTTCAACGGTCTCGCTTATGTGCTGGCCGGCGTGGCCATGCTTGCGTGGCGGCGACCTGTTGATTTGCTGGAGGGTTGGAAAACAGGGCCATTTCTGACAGCCTTTCTGGGCATCTTCATCCTTCAATTTGGCGACAAGGGACAGTTTATCATCGGTGCCAATGCGGCGCGCGCCGACCATTGGCTGTTTCCGGCAATTGGTGGCTGGCTGGGAACGTTGGTCGCCGTGATCCCCGCGATCCTGCTGAAAGAGCGGCTGGCCAAGATCTTGCCCATTTCGAAAATCAGGATCGGCGGTGGTGTTGCCCTGTGCCTTTTGGGGCTGATCCATGCATTGCGGGCGTGGCACATCATCTGAACGCTTGCGCGAAACGAAATTAGCCGACAGTTTGGCTCTTCCAATCAGGAGTGGAGCCTCGATGTCAATTTCACCGCAGCCCTTTACCGTATCTATCGACCAAAGCGCGCTTGATGACCTGCAAGCGCGGCTGGCGCTAACCCGGTTGCCCGAAAAGGAAACCGTCGACGATTGGGATCAGGGTCTGCCGCTATCCTATGCGAGAGAGTTGCTCGATTATTGGCGCAGCAATTACGACTGGCGACGGTGTGAGGCGGAGCTCAACCGCTGGCCGCATTTCAAGACAAAGATTGACGGGCTCGATATCCACTTCATCCATATTAAAAGCAGCCGTGCCGATGCACGCCCGATGATCATGACGCATGGCTGGCCGGGATCGGTGCTGGAATTTGTGAATGTCATAGAGGCGCTCACCGAACCGACAGATGCCAGCCAACCCGCTTTCCACCTCGTCCTGCCTTCGCTGCCCGGCTACGGCTTTTCGGGACGGCCCGACAAGGCAGGCTGGTCGGTCGAAAAGATCGCCGAAGCCTGGGATGTGCTGATGCGCGGGCTGGGATATGACCGTTATTTCGCACAGGGCGGTGATTGGGGTGCAATGGTAACCTCGGCCATCGGCGCGCAAAACAAGGGCGCTTGTGCGGCGATCCATGTCAACATGGCGGTCGCGACACCTCCTCCCGAAGTGCTCTCTGCGCCAACGCCGTTCGAGGCGCAGTCATTGATGCGGGCAGGCTGGTATCAGGAAAAGGACAGCGGCTATTCGAAAATCCAGAGCACGCGCCCGCAGACTTTGGGCTATGCGCTGACCGACAGTCCAGTCGGACAGATGTGCTGGATCATCGAGAAATTTCACGGCTGGTCCGATTGCGACGGACATCCCGAAAATGTCTTCAGCCGTGATCACCTGCTCGACAATGTCATGCTATATTGGCTGAATGCAACGGCGGCCTCATCGGCGCGGTTGTACTGGCACAGCTTTGCCGCCGGGAACCTCGCCGAGGTACAGGTGCCGACCGGGATCAGCGCCTTCCCCAAAGAACTGTTCCGTCCCTCGCGCCGCTGGGCCGAAACGCGGTACAAGAATATCGTCTACTGGAACGAACTGGAAAAAGGCGGGCATTTCGCCGCGATGGAGCGGCCCGAGCTGTTCATCGCCGAAGTCCGCAATTGCTTTGGGACTCTAAGCCTCTAAACACGGCCCATGGGCAGACTGATTGCACGGCGGCTGTTGACGGCGATACCGACGCTGCTCGCCATCATTGTGCTGTCGTTCGTGCTGATGCGCGTGGCGCCGGGCGGGCCCTTCGATGGTGAGCGGCCCTTGGCGCCCGAAGTGCGGGCTGCGCTTGAGGTTGCCTATGGCCTCGACAAGTCACTGCCAGAACAGGTCTGGCTATATCTCATGCGTTTAGCGCAGGGCGATTTCGGGCCAAGCATGGTCTATCGCGATTTCACAGTCAGCGGCCTGATTGCCGAGGCGCTGCCGGTGTCGCTGCTGATCGGCGGCTGCGCGCTCGTTCTGGCGAGCGTGCTGGGCATTTCGACGGGGCTATGGGCCGCGTTGCGCGCGGGCAAGTGGCAGGATGAGGTGCTGATGTTGGGCGCTACCTTGCTCACCGCCTTGCCGACCTTTGTCACCGGACCGCTGCTGGCGCTGATCTTCGGCCTGTGGCTCGGCTGGCTGCCGGTTTCGGGGCAGAATGATGGCTGGAGCTGGCTGGTGCTACCGGTGGTTGCGTTGGCCTTGCCGGTCACGGGCGCGGTCGCCAAATTGGCGCGTGCAGGGCTGGCGGGCGAATTGGGTGCTGACCATATCCGCGCCGCCCGCGCACGAGGGATAGCGCCGCTAACAATCCTGCGCCGCCACGCCTTGCGCCCAGCGCTGGTGCCCGTGGCAAGCTATCTTGGTCCCGCAGCTGCGGCGTTGCTGACAGGGGCAGTGGTGATCGAAACCGTGTTCGGCCTCCCCGGCCTAGGCCGCTACTTCGTGCAGGGCGCGCTCAATCGCGACTATCCACTCGTTCTCGGCGTGGTGACTCTCTACGCCGCGCTGATCATTCTCTTCAACTTGTTCGCTGACCTCATTTATGGCTGGCTCGACCCGCGGATGCGCGCAGGATGAAGCCCGCGCTCGTCATCGTTGCGCTGATCGCACTGGCCGCATTGTTGGTGCCGCCACTGCTGCCGTATGACCATATCTCGATCGATTGGGACAGCGTTCGGGGCGGCCTGTTCACCGACGGTCACCTCCTGGGAACCGATGATCTGGGACGGGATCGGCTGGCGCGGTTGCTGGTGGGAACGCGGGTGACCTTGTCGGTGGCGCTCGCGGCCGCAATGGTCGCGCTGCTGATCGGCGTCGCTTGGGGCGCGATTGCCGGATGGGTCGGCGGGCGCACCGATGAATTGATGATGCGCATCGTCGACGGGCTGTATGCGTTGCCCTTCATGTTCGTCGTCATCCTGCTGATGGTGGTGTTTGGGCGGTCGATCCTGCTGGTGTTCCTGGGGATTGGTTTTGTCGAGTGGCTGACGATGGCGCGCGTGGTGCGCGGGCAGGTGATTGCACTCAAGCAACGGCCCTTCATCCTAGCGGCGGAGGCTGCTGGATCGCCAGCCCGCGCTACCCTGCTGCGCCACATTTTGCCCAATGTCGCGGGGGTGGCGGTCGCTTATCTGATGCTCACCGTCCCGCATGTGGTGATGATCGAGAGCTTCCTATCCTTCCTCGGCCTGGGCGTGCAGGAGCCGCTGACCTCGCTCGGCATTCTCGTCAATGAAGGCGCAGAGGAGATGGACATGAACCCTGCGGCGCTGTTTTTGCCTGGCGGTGTCCTCGTCCTGCTGATCGCCTGCCTGACGATAGCCGGGGAGCGATTTCGCGACCGGCTGGCGGATGCTGCGAAATGAACGAAGGCTATGTCGTCCGGAACTTGCGCGTTTGCGTTGGGGATCATGTCATTGTCGAGGACATCAGTTTCACCCTCTCCCCCGGCGAGATCGTAGCGCTGGCGGGCGCATCGGGAGCGGGCAAGAGCATGAGTGCGATGACGCCCTTCGGCCTCAGCGCAGGGGTGGCGAGTGGTTCGGCCATGCTCGACGGGATCGAACTGGTCGGCCTACCAGAACGCCAATTGAGCCGGATGCGCGCGGAGAAAGTCGGCTTCGTTTTCCAGCAACCGCTGACTGCGCTCACCCCGCACCGTACCGTGCGCCAGCATTTGCAAGAAGCTGCGATGCAGGCTGGTGGTACCAAGCCTGACAAGGCGGCGATGGTCGCGATGCTGGAGGCGGTCGGGTTATCGCGCCCCGAAGAGAGGCTTGCCCAATATCCGCACCGGCTATCGGGCGGCGAAAGGCAGCGCGTGTTGATCGCGACCGCGCTGGCGCATGGGCCGCGCTATCTGTTTGCGGACGAACCGGTAAGTGCATTGGACGCAGCCCTGCGCGGCGAGATCATGGCGCTGCTCGTCCGGCTGTGCCGCGAACGCGGGATGGCGATGTTGCTGGTCAGCCATGATCTGGCGGGGATCGAACATCATGCCGACCGGCTGCTGCTGCTCGATTCCGGGAAGGTCGCTGAAAGCGGGACCGCACGGCAGATCGCAACTTTACCCACCACCGACTATGGCAAGCGATTGATGGCCGCGACGCCGCGCCTGTCCGAGCCGCTCCCGCCCTTACCCGAGATCGGCGAGGTGCTGCTGGAGGTGGAAGGTGCCCATGTTCATTTCCCCAAGCCCGGTTGGCGCCGTGGCCGCATTGATGCCGTCCTAGATGCCCGCCTGACTTTGGCAAAGGGCGAGACTTTGGCACTGGTTGGCGGTTCGGGTTCGGGCAAGTCCACACTCGGGCGGGCGATTGCGGGTCTGGGGCCGATGGCGTCGGGATCGGTGCGCTGGCAAGGCGAATTGCTCCCACCACGTCAGCACCGCAGCGCAGAGCATCGCCGTCTGATCCAGCCCGTATTCCAGGACCCGCTCGCAAGTCTCGATCCGCGCTGGAGTGTGGCGGATATCATATTGGAACCGGTGAAGCGGCTATCTCCTCCCCTCCCCTTTAGGGGAGGGGCCGGGGGTGGGGGGTCACAGTCGGACATGACCTCACTACCCCACCCCAACCCCTCCCCTGAAGGGGAGGGGCTTGTCGAACAGTTGCTCGAAGAAGTCGGCTTGCCGCGCGACTTCGCCTCCCGCAAACCAGCCTCACTTTCCGGGGGGCAGGCGCAACGCGTGGCGATTGCGCGCGCGCTGTCGGCCAATCCCGAAATGCTGCTGCTCGACGAGGCAACGTCGGCGCTCGATCCGTTGGTGGCTGATGGTGTCGTTTCGCTGTTCAGTCGGCTGCAACGCGAGCGCGGTTTATCGCTGCTGTTCATCACCCACGACCTCGCGCTCGCCCGCCGCGCCGCGCACCGGATTGCGGTGATGGATGCGGGACGGATTGTCGAATGCGCAAGCCGCGAGGAACTGTTCTCCAACCCGCAGGCGGAAGCGACCAAGAGGCTGATTGCAGCTAGTGGCTAGCCAGCAATGGCCGCAAAGCCCCGCGCAAGGTCGGCTTTCAAATCCTCGACATCTTCCAGACCTATCTGCAGGCGGATAACGGTGCCGTCGCAATTCCACTCCGTCTCACTGCGGTATTTTTCGGGGCGTTTGGGGCAAGCGAGACTCTCAAAGCCGCCCCAGCTATAGCCGATGCCAAATAACTCGAGCGTGTCGATGAATTTCGCTGCCTTGCTCCAGTCGCCTTTCAGGACGAAGGAAAACAGCCCCGACGATCCGGTGAAATCGCGCTTCCAGATGGTGTGGCCGGGGCAAGAGGGCAGGGCGGGATGCAGCACGCTCGTCACCTCGGGCTGCGCGGCCAGCCAATGCGCTATGTCCAGCGCCGCCGCCTCATGTGCTTTCAGCCGAACCGCCATTGTGCGCAGTCCGCGTGCGGCAAGATAGGCGTCGTCGGGAGACAACACTTGCCCAAGCGTTTGCGCGGTCGACCGAAGCGCCTGCCAATGGCGCTTGGTGGTGGTGACGCTGCCTGCCATCACATCGCTATGGCCGACGACATATTTGGTCGCGGCCAGGATCGTCATGTCGACGCCCTTTTCGAGCGCGGTGAAAAAATAAGGTGTGGCCCAGGTGTTATCGAGCAAAGTGACGATCTCGCGCTGGCCCATATGCGCTTTCGCGGCGGCGCAGATGGCGGGGATGTCCGACACCTCAAAGGTCAGACTGCCGGGGCTTTCGAGCAGGATCGCGCGGGTGCGCTCACAGAACAGCTCCGCTATTCCCGCTCCTATCAGCGGGTCGAAGAAACGCGTTTCGACACCCCAGCGCTTCAGGAAACCCTGCGCAAAGCTGCGGCTCGGGTCATAGGCATTATCGCTCATCAGCAAGACATCGCCCGGTTGCAGTGCCGAAAGCAGCGCGCCCGTGATCGCGGCGACGCCTGACGGATAGAGCATGGTGCCATGTGCACCCGGTTCCAATTCGGTCAGCGCCTCGGCGAGCGACCATTGGGTGGGGGCACCGCGTCGGCCATAAAAGAAGCGGCCATCCTCATTGGTCTTGTCACCAGCATCAAGCGCAGCGACATCTTCATATAGGTGCGTGCTCGCGCGCCAGACCGGCGGGTTGACCACTGCACCGGTCAGCGCCTTGCGGCGGCCACCGGTGATGATTTTGGTATTGGGTTTCTGCGGGTGCTTGGGGTCGGCCATGCCCGTTCGATAGCCGTTTATGCAGTCAGGTCGCAAGGCTCCGAAACAATCAATCGCTTCACCTTCACCGTAGTGCTGAGCCTGTCGAAGCACGCCTCCCAGTCCAAAGCAGCATTTGAAACCTCTGGACGCCCTTCGACAGGCTCAGGGCTGCGGTGAAACTTTAAGCGCCTCCCTTATTATGTGCTTCGACCGCGCGCACATAAAGATGCCATGTCGTATGGCCCAGCACTGGCAGCACGACAAACAGGCCGAGGAACGCGGGCAAGATAGCAAGAAATGTGCTGACCGCTATGATTGCTGCCCAACCGATCATCACCGACTTGTTCGAACGGATCGTGCCGAGGCTGACGATGATTGCAGTGATGAAGTCGACATCCTTGTCGCACAGCATTGGCAGACTCATCACTGTGATTGCATAAAGCGCGAAGGCGAAGATCGCGCCTACAATACTGCCGACGAACAACATTGCGATAGCAAGCGGTTGGAGCAGCATCTCGACATTCTCTGCGCCTATCCCCGATTCAGCCATGAAAATCGCGAAAATGCCGTGCGCCAATATCATCCAGAAACTGAAGGCGACGAAGACGATTCCGGCGACCATCAGCACCTGATCGTCGCCGCGTCCGCGCAAGGCCCAGATGATCGCGCGCCAATTGATGGGTAGCCCGAGCTGCCGCCTGCGGCTGACTTCATAAAGGCCGACCGCTGCAAAGGGTGCAATAATCGGAAAGCCGGCGATCAGTGGAATAGACCAAGCGCCTTCTCCGAGCTTGATCAGGCCATAGACCAGCACCGCCCCTCCAATGGCGTAAAAGGCTGCGAAGAACAGGCCGAACGCCGGATAAGCGAGGAAATCACGCCATCCTGCGGCGAGGGCTGCACGCAAATCGGCAAATGTCAGATTGTTGGCGACCGTATAGGGCGCAATGGGGGTTTGGCCGGTTGCAGCCATGATGCTCTCTCCCTGTCCATCTTCCCCATGGACAGGATGCAACGATTCGCGCTTGGCTTCAAGCGCTTAACATCGGGGCTGGTTAGTTAGACCTGCGGCTCAGGCCGCGCCGGTTTCCTTGGGGGTGTCGGGGTCCAGGCCCCATTCGCTCCAGCTGCCGTCATAGAGCGCGACGTCTTTCTTGCCGGTCAATCGCGCGCCAAAAAGCACGACGGCGGCGGTCATGCCCGAACCACAGGTGGTGATCATCTGTTTGTCGAGATCGACGCCTGCTTCGGTGAAGGCAGCCTCCAGCGCGGCACCCTGTTTCCAGGTGCCATCGGCATTGAACAGGTTGGAATAAGGGAGGTTGCGGCTACCTGGAATATGGCCCGATGCCATTTCGGGGCGCGGTTCGGCTTCCTCGCCGGTGAAGCGGCCTGCGCCGCGGGCATCGACGACAACGGCGTCCTTGCTGTGCAGATTGGCGAGCATGTCTGCCTTGGTTTTGACCCCGCTATCGTCTTTCCAGACGGTGAAGTGGCGGTGGCGCAACGACGGCTTGCCATTTTCGAGCGGACGCCCTTCGGCCTTCCACTTGGCAAGGCCACCGTCCAGGATTGCAACATCATGCGCACCAAATAGCGTCAGCATCCACCAGGCACGGGTTGCCGATTTGAAAACGCTGTCGTCATAGACGACGATTCGGCTGCCATCGCCAAGGCCCAGCGATTGCATGCGGCTGGCAAATTTTT
The DNA here is from genome assembly GCA_937873665.1 of uncultured Sphingorhabdus sp. The sequence continues at coordinate 44,179 of CALMYW010000419.1, read as the reverse complement.
CGGGCGGGGGCAGCATGTTAGGCAGGCTGGAATTGCTGTCGGCGATTTCGGCAAGATCCATAAAGACCGCACCGGGAATATGGCCGCCTTCATATTCGGCAGCGGCGTTGCGGCCTGCGTCGGGCATATGCCAGGTGGCGTCGACAATCCGCAGATCCGATGCGCCCAACTCTTTCGCCAGCCACTCGGTGCTTACCAATAAATCCATTTTGCCCGTTCCCTTTTCGTCCGTCTTTGCCCGCTTATAGCGATTCTTGTGCAGTGCACGATATGCCGCTTTTCCGGCCTAGTCGAGCGCTAACAGACGGATTTCAAGCAAAGACGGGTCGAGCGGCAATTCCCGAAAATCGTTTGGGTCCGCGATCGATGGGCAATGGCTGCATGCGGTCGCTCTGGCCGGTACCTTCCCGACCAATCAACTGGGTAATCTGGATTTCGACCGGCTCACCATCTGCGCTGCCGAATAAATGGATCAGGACAATGGGTGCGACAAATTCGCGTTCTGTCCAGCGGAAGGAGGACAATTCGGTGCGCGGCAGGCGAATTTCAATCGTCGCGTCTATCCTTTCCCCTGCAGCCAAATCACCAAGCGGCTGGATCGAACCTGCGCCACGGTCGCTATGGAAAGCGGCAACAGCTTCCCGCTGGCCATCCTGCGCCGAAATCATATGGCTGCGCAGGATCAGCCCGCTGACAGGTGTCCGTGTCTGATTTTTGATCGCCAATATGCCGGTAACGGACAGGCTGGCGATACTGAGTTGCGCGCTGGTCGGGTTGAATTGCGCAGCGACCGGACCTGCGGCCTCCGCCGTCCGTTCGGGCGCGCGTGGCGGGGCAGTCGGCGGTGTTTTGCGCGGCGTATCGAGCCGGGCGGGCGGCGAAGGCTGCGGGACGGGTTGCTGACCAGCTGCCTGCTGTCGATAGGCTGACCGCTGTCTGCGCCGGAAGAAAAACCAGCTCGCAGCCGCGAGCATCGCTGCGAATCCCGCGACGGCAAGCCAGAACCAGGGCCGGGATAAAATTGCAGAAGGCGCATTGAGCGGGACGCTGTTCGCAGGAGGTCCGGCATAGGCGTCGACGGTTGTCGCAGGGACTGCGCGTTCGGGGGCAATCACCGGTTCACCGGTAGCGACGGGTGCGGGCGTATTGCCGGTTTCGGGGGTTGCCTCGCTAGGCCCCTGCGCAACGGGCGCGGGGCTGGAATTTGTTGCGGCACGGCGGCCGACCGTCGGGCGCTGCTCGGCGGGCGGTGTTGCGATGGTGCTGCGTTCGGTCGGAGGTGGCGTTTCGACAACAGGCGGCGGCGAACTTTGTTGCGGCGCTGGCCGGGCTGGTGGCGTATCCAACCGGAAGTCCCGCAATTCGGGTGGCGTTCCTGCACCAATGTCCTGGCCGGATCCGCTGACTTGGGTATAGGCGACCGACGACGACATGACTGCCGCCGCAAACATCATTGCCCATCCCTTCAACCCTTTGGTCATTGCCATCCTTTGAGGTGCCCAACCGCTGAACGCCATGTGAATGGCGTCTCGGGAATGACATAGGCCGTGCAACACGCTAGACAAGCGGTATGTCAGATAAACCGAATCCCAAATTTCTCGGCCAGAATGCCGCTTTGCCCCTAACCCCCGAAGCAGCGGAGTTGGACTATGTGCCAAACCCGCGTGCGGGAACACTCTATCTTGTCCGCTTTGCTGCGCCCGAATTCACATCGCTTTGCCCGGTGACCGGCCAGCCTGATTTCGCCCATCTGGTCATCGACTATGCCCCAGATGCAACCATAGTCGAATCGAAATCGTTGAAGCTCTTTCTCGGCTCTTTCCGCAATCATGCGGCCTTTCATGAAGATTGTACTGTCGGCATTGGTCAGCGCTTGTTCGATGAAATGAAACCAAAGTGGCTGCGCATCGGCGGTTATTGGTATCCACGTGGGGGTATCCCGATAGATGTATTCTGGCAGTCAGGGGCGCCGCCCGAGGGTCTGTGGCTGCCCGATCAGGGGGTTGCCCCCTATCGCGGCAGGGGTTGATTTTACCTGCGCTGTCATTTTCGGTTCAGCTAGGATATGGTCTCTTTCACCGACTGAAAAGGAGATTGGGCCATGAAACGTCGTTCCAAAATTGCTGCCGTTCTGTTGATTGCGGCCATTCCGGTTACCGCTTGCACGACCAACCCCGAAACCGGGGAAAAGCGTATTTCGAAAGCTGCGATTGGCGGCATTGGGGGTGCATTGGGCGGCTATCTGCTCGGCGACCTGATCGGTGGCAAGCGCGACCGGACAGAGAAAATTCTCGGCGCAGGCATTGGCGCTGTCGCGGGCGCGGGCGTTGGCTATTATATGGACCAGCAGGAAAAGAAGCTGCGCGAACAGACCGCCGGTACCGGAGTCGAAGTTGTCCGCGAAGGTGACCAGCTGGTGCTCGACATGCCGTCCGAGGTCACCTTTGCCTTTGGCAGCGCCAACCTTTCACCCGAGTTTCGCAGCACGCTCGACAAGGTTGGGGCCACGCTGGTCGAATATGAAAAAACCTATGTCGATGTGATGGGTCACACCGACTCGGTTGGATCGGAAGCCTTTAACCAAACCCTGTCAGAACAGCGTGCGGCGACGGTCGCCAGCTATCTGACCGGACGTGGTGTCCAGAGCGCACGCCTCGCCACCAAAGGCTATGGTGAAAGCCAGCCCAAGGCGAGCAACACCACCGAAGAAGGTCGCGCCGAAAATCGCCGCGTCGAAATCCGGTTGGTGCCGGTGACGGAAAGCTAAACCGGCAGCCCTTGCAACAGCTTGGGCAGATTGCCCGACTCTCCGCGCGCTTCAGCCATGAAGAAGTCTTTGAGCGGCTTCATGCGCTGGACCGCGGCGAGGCCGAGGCGGCGGGCGGCGGAGGCGGTTTTGCCGGGAATGCCGAATAATTTGTTGAGCGTGTCGGTCGCCATCATCACGCTTTGTACGTCAAGACTGCGCCAGCGGGTGTAGCGATCAAGGATTTGCGCATCGCCGGGATCGAGCCCGAGCCGTATGCCTTCGACCACGACCTGCGCAAGGCAAGCCACATCGCGCAGCCCAAGGTTGAGGCCTTGCCCTGCAATCGGGTGCATTCCATGTGCAGCGTCGCCGACCAGCACCATGCGCGTATCGGTGATGCGGTTGGCGTGCTGGAAATTGAGAGGATAGCCCATCACCGGCGCGTTCATCTCTATTTCACCGAGCAGGCCGCCCATCGCTTTTTCAATCTCGTGCGCCATCCCGCGCGGTGACAGTTTCTTGTAAACCGGGGCTTCGGCACGCGATACCGACCAGACAATCGCCGAACGGTGCCGCCCCGCTTCGTCGTCAAGCATCGGCAGGATGGCGAATGGCCCGGTGGGATAGAAAATCTCGTAAGCGACCTGATTGTGGGGCTTCTCGTGGAAAATGGCAGTCACCATTGCCTCATGCGCATAATCCCATTCGGTGAGGCGGATTCCGGCCGCGTCGCGCGACACGCTCTTGCGACCTTCGGCGACCACCAGAAGCGACCCGGTCAGCACATCACCATTTTTGAGTTCGACGCGCACACCAGCTTCGTCGGCTTTTGAAGATGCGATCTCGGCGGGCATGTGCAGCTGGATTTCCGGGCGCGCCAAGGCGACTTCATAAAGGGCGCGCCGTATCAGCTGGTTCTCGAACATCTGGCCCAGATAGCCGTCACCCTCGGCGGGCACGAAATCGAGCGAACCAGGCTTCAGGCCATCGCTGACCCAGATCTGTTCGATCGGGCAACCTTTGCCTTCCAAGGCTGGGCCGAGGCCTATGGCTTCGAACAATTTCATGCTCGAGCTTGAAATCGCCGAGACCCTACCGTCGAAATGCGGGGCAAGCATCGCGGCCTGATCGGCGCGGTCGATGACATGGCAGGTGACACCGTGCACCGCAAAGGCGAGTGCTTGGGCAAGGCCGTTGAGCCCGCCTCCGATGATGATGATGTCGGCAAATTCGTTCTTGGACATGGGGATTCGCTTAGGCCGGTTTTCCGGGGCTGAAAAGGGAGGAAAAACTGCGGACTCTTGACGGGGACTCCCGCCTCCGCGAAAAGGTGTGCATTCACTCTAACAGGCGTCGCAAACAGCATATGGCATCGCGTTCCCCCAAATCCCAGACCGCCAACTGGCGGCAGATGATGCGCCAATCCTTGCTGCGCAGCGGCGCGCTGATCGGGGCGGGTGTCGTCGGACTTTTCGCGCTCTTCTATGCCGTTTCGATCCTAAGCTACTCGCCTGCCGACAATGCTTTTAACAGCGCGGCACAGGGTGCAAGCGACAATTGGATGGGGCAGAGCGGTGCCTATCTGGCAGATGCGTCGCTGTTCACCTTTGGCCTACCTGCAATCCTGCTTTTCCCGCTGATGCTGGTCTATGCCCGTCGCCTGTGGCGCGATGTGCCGCAGCCGCGCTGGAAACGGCAATTGCTGCTCTGCCTAATAGGGATGCTGATCCTGGGCTTTGGCCTTGCGCATTGGCAGCATGGCAGCGACATCGGCTTGCCAGCAGGCTGGGGCGGGACACCGGCCTTGCTGCTCGATGGGGCCTATAGCGCGCTGATCGCCAAACTGGGTGAGGGGTGGAGCAATCTGGCGCGCTGGGTGGCGATCTTGGGCTCTGTGGTCGGCGGGATTGTTCTGGTGACCCGTTCGCTGGAGCTGGAGCGACCGCTTTTCACCATTCCGTCGCTCCCGATGCCCTCACTTGGCGGCTCGGCCGAACGCGTGGCCGCCGATCCATCGGCGCCACAGCGCGAGCCTGAATTCGTCGCCGATCCCGTTCCGCGCAAGCCGGTAGAACGCGAACCGCGCCGCGCCCCTGAAATTGCCGAACGGCAAGTCGCGCCAAAGAAGGCCAGTTTTGCCAGTGGAGCCAAACAGGGCGACTTTTTCGGCAATTACACGCTGCCCTCGCTCGACCTGCTTGATACCCCGCCGCCTTCAACCGCGCCCAAGCTGGACAAGGCGGCACTCGAATCGAATGCGCGTCTACTCGAATCGGTGCTTGATGATTTCAAGGTGCAGGGCGAAATCGTCGCCGTCCGCCCCGGCCCTGTCGTCACCATGTACGAACTTGAACCCGCCCCCGGCGTGCGTGCGCAGCGTGTCGTGCAACTGGCAGAGGACATCGCGCGCAACATGTCCGCGCTCTCCGCCCGCGTTTCGACGGTTCCGGGGCGCACGGTCATCGGCATCGAACTGCCCAACCACAACCGTGAGGCGGTGGTGCTGCAGGAAATGATCGCCTCAACTGCCTTTGCCGATCAAAAGGGGCAATTGCCGATCATCCTTGGCAAGAATATCTCGGGCGACCCGGTGGTCGCCGATTTGCAACCGATGCCGCATTTGCTCGTCGCAGGTACTACTGGTTCGGGTAAGTCGGTTGGCCTCAACTGCATGATTCTGTCGCTGCTCTACCGGCTTACGCCAGACCAGTGCCGGATGATCATGATCGATCCCAAGATGCTCGAACTCAGCATCTATGACGATATCCCGCATCTGCTGGCGCCCGTGGTGACCGAGCCGGCCAAGGCGATCCGCGCGTTGAAGTGGGCGGTCGAGCAGATGGAAGACCGCTACCGGATGATGTCGTCGGTCGGCGTCCGCAATCTGCAGGGTTTCAATGAAAAGATACTTGCAGCCAAGGCCAAGGGCCAGCCACTGGGGCACAAGATACAGGTTGGCTATGATCCGATGACCGGCCTCCCACAATATGAAGAGCAGCAGCATGATTACCAGCCGCTGCCGCAAATCGTCGTCATCGTCGACGAACTCGCAGACCTGATGATGACCGCGGGCAAGGAAGTCGAATTTCTTATCCAGCGCCTCGCCCAAAAGGCGCGTGCGGCGGGTATCCACCTCATCATGGCAACGCAGCGCCCCTCGGTCGACGTCATCACCGGTGTGATCAAGGCGAACCTGCCGACGCGCATCAGCTTCCACGTAACCTCGAAAATCGACAGCCGTACCATATTGGGCGAACAGGGTGCGGAACAGCTGCTCGGCAAGGGCGATATGCTCTATATGGCGGGCGGGCGCGGGCTGACGCGTATCCACGGCCCGTTTGTTTCGGACGAGGAAGTCCGCAAGGTCGCCGAACATTGGCGCGGCCAGGGTGAACCCGACTATATCCAGTCGGTCACCGAAGAGCCTGAAGATGGCGGCTTTGCGCTCGATGGCCTGGGCGATGACGATAGCCCCGAGGATGCGACTTATCGCAAGGCCTGCCAGATTGTGTTCGAAAGCCAGAAGGCCTCAACCAGCTGGATACAGCGCCAGCTGCGCATCGGTTATAACAGCGCCGCGCGCCTGATCGACCGGATGGAAGAGGACGGCTATATCAGCGCCCCGAACCATATCGGGCGGCGCGAAGTGCTGCGTGATCGTAATGGCGAGCCGATCTAACGCGCTCTGATATTCAGAATCGGTTCAATGCGGCGTTGCTACCCACGCTGGCAAAAGCCAAGGAATAGATATGACCAATACTTTCTCCCGACTTTTGCTCGTCCCCGCGCTGATGGCGTCGGCTGCCAGCGCGCCAGCACAGCAATCGAACGACCTGAGCCAGGTCGTCGGTCACATGCAGGCAGTGTCCACGATGAACGCAACCTTCACCCAGACCGACCGCAATGGGCAAAGCCTGACCGGCAAATTGTTGCTCAAGCGCCCCGGCCATGTGCGCTTCGAATATCAAAAGGGTGTGCCGTTGCTGATCGTTGCAGACGGCAAGGCGCTGACGATGGTTGATTATGAGGTGAAGCAGGTTCAGCGCTGGCCGATCAGGAACAGCCCGCTTGCGGCGCTGCTTGACCCGGGCAAGGACCTGTCCAGGTTCGGCAAGCGCGTGGCGACATCAAATCCCAATGTTATCAGTGTCGAAGTGCGCGATCCCAAACGTCCTGAATATGGCACGATGACGATGATCTTCACCAAACAGGCCGGAGCGCCGGGCGGGCTGACGCTCAACGGCTGGGTCGCACTTGATTCGAAGAACAACCGCACCACAGTGCGACTCGGTAATGTGAAATTCAACCAGCCGATCGCACAATCGAGCTTCAGCTGGCGCGATCCGCGACCGCGTCGCAAGAGCTGAGATGACTCATCGGTGAGTTGAGCCACCAAGCCGACCAGTCGATAGTCTGAACGGTCCTGTTCATCTTACCGACAGGAAAATCACCCTAGATTGTCCATATCGAAGGTTAGACGGCTGCGCGGTTTTCCCCCTGTTGCCCGCAGCACTCAGGTCTCCCTTCGGTTTCAGCGTGACGAACGCAAGCTCGACCCCCATCCCAAATGCCCCCGGGATGGGGGTTTTGCTTTTTTGGCTCGCTCCCCCCTTGCCGTGCGCGGGGCCCGCCCCTAAGCAGCCGCCATGGCAACCACCCTTCGTATCGCTTCCTGGAACATCAATTCCGTCCGCGCCCGCATCGACATTGTCGAACGGTTCCTGCGCGACGAAGGGCCTGACATATTGTGCCTGCAAGAAACCAAGGTTGCCGATCCGCAATTTCCGGAAGGGCCGTTCCGCCAGTTGGGCTATAACCATATTGTCATCAACGGACAGCCGATGCATCACGGTGTTGCGATCATCAGCAAGGTGTCGTTGGCGAACAAACAGGTACATGATTGGCAGGCCAATGGCGAAGCGCGGCATGTCGGCGTTGAGATTGCGGGCGGTGTCCGGCTCGAAAATGTCTATGTGCCGGCAGGCGGCGATATTCCGGACCGTGAGCAAAATGTGAAGTTCGGCCAAAAGCTCGATTTTCTAGCGCGGATGACCGAATGGTCGAGCGCGGTTTCGGCGCCCACGATATTGACCGGTGACTTCAACGTTGCGCCGCTCGAAACCGATGTGTGGAGCCACAAGCAGCTGGTCAATGTCGTCAGCCACACCGCAGTCGAAATCGAAGCGCTGGGCGGGCTGCAGTCTGCAGGCAACTGGATTGATCTGGCCCGCGAATTCGTCCCGCCCGAAAAGAAGCTCTACACCTGGTGGAGCTACCGCGCGCAGGATTGGGAAACCTCTGACCGGGGCCGACGCCTCGACCATATGTGGGTGACGCCTGACCTGAAGGACAAGGCGCACGCCCATGTCGTGCACAAGCCTTGCCGCGGCTGGGGCAAGCCTTCGGACCATGTGCCTATCGTAACGGAATTCCGTCTTTGAGCGATGCAGCCGCCAAGCGCGCGGCCCGTGCCATTGACGCGCTGCGGCGCGGTTGGCCGGTGCGCGTCGGCGGGTTGACACTGGTCGCTATCGAAACCGGGGCTGCGGCAGAACTGTTTGCCGGGCACCAAGTCAAAGGCATATTGCTGTCATCTGCACGCGCCGCCACGCTCAAGCTCGCCAACCAGTTTGCGGCAGCCGACACGCAGTTGCCGGTATTGATAGCGCCACCATCCGAACTCGATGCCGCATTGTCGCTCGCGATATCCGATCCGTCGCTCGACCTGCGTTATCCGTTCAAGGGGCCTTTCGCTGCTTTGGCACTCGAACAGCCGGAGGCCGCTCAGGCGGCGATGGAACTTGCGCGAGAGGCAGGGTTGCTGCCGGCGTTTCTGCTGGTTGAGGGGGATGCCGACGCGGAATTCACCCCTGCCGATCTTGCAGCCTTCCAGGATGCTGACCATCTGCGCATCGCCGCGCGAGCACGCCTGCCGGTTTCGGCTGCGGAAGATGCGGAACTAGTGGCCTATCGCTCGGTCGCCGATGCGGCAGACCATGTCGCGCTGGTCGTTGGTCAGCGTGATGGCACCCCGCCGGTCATCCGCCTGCACAGTGAGTGTCTGACCGGCGATGTGCTGGGTAGCCTCAAATGCGATTGCGGGCCGCAACTGCACGAGGCGTTGCACCAGATAGCCGACGCGCAATGGGGCGTGCTGCTCTATCTGCGGCAGGAAGGGCGCGGCATTGGCCTCGTCAACAAACTGCGCGCCTATGCGCTGCAGGATCAGGGTTTCGACACGGTAGACGCCAATATCCGATTGGGCTTTGCCGTCGATGCGCGCGATTTTTCGGTAGCGGCGCAAATGTTGCGGCTGTTGTCGATTTCAGAAGTTCGCCTGCTGACCAACAATCCGGAAAAAGTTGCGGGACTGGAAGCCGAGGGCATCAAGGTTGTCGAGCGCCTGCCGCTCAAAATCGCCGCAAATCCGCACAATGCGCATTATCTGGCGACCAAGCGAGATCGCACGGGGCACAAGCTTTAAACGATCAGTTCCTCCAGCATCCGGCGGGACACGATGCGCAGTGCGTCATCCTGCCGTTCGACAATTCCGCGACGCAACAGGCTTGTCAGCGCACGTGACGCGGTTTCGCGCGTAGTATGCACGCTCACCGCCAGTGCCGCGATAACCGGTGGCGGCCTAATCATCCCGTCATCATCGGCCAGTTGGAGCAGCGCTCGATAAAAGCGGCCCGTTGCGCTGAGTCCGATGCGCGCGGCCATTCGATCGAGCACCAGATCAAGCTGCTTGGCCAACAACCGCGCAACACCTGCCGCAATCTCCCTGTCACTTGCGACGAGTTCGACCAGCCGCTCGGTCCGGATAACCAGCAAACGCGTCGCACCACTGGCGCTAAACCCCGCCCGATAGGTGGTTTCCTTCGGATAAGCGCCAAAAATTTCTCCCGGTCCATGCCGGGTCAACTGCGCCTGTTGGCCATCATAGCCAAAAAGCTCAGCCGCCACTGCACCTTCGGCTACAAGATAAAAATGGACCGAAGGATCTCCGGCGTGGGCGATTGCGCTTCGGTGCGGGAATGAGCGCGAAACCATCAAAGCTGCCAGACGTTCTGCGCTTTCCTTGCCAAAGCCCAAGCAGCTTGCAATGATTGCTATGTCGTCGCGACCCGACATATTTTCTAGCCCGACTGCCATTATCCCGGAGGCTCCGCGAGTGCGGCGAGACACACCTCGAAAGGGCCTTCGGGAGACGCCATCTCACCAATCGTTTCGATACGGCTGGCGAGCCCTGTTGCGAGCAGCGCCAATGCCGCACTTCGGCTGGCTGCGATCATGCCATGCGCGCTGTGTGCCATTAAGGAGCCAACGCGAACCGTGTCGTCCGTTCGGCAATCAAGCGCTGCGATTTTTTCAGCGGAAGCCAATATCGTCTGAACGGCATCTTTCAACGCGTCAAAAGCAAGTGGTGGGTTGCCATTGAGCACGACGTCGAACATCAACTCTCCTTGCGGAAGCTGTTCTACCGGGCTTTCCCGCATCTCGGTGACGGCGACATGGTGGAGCGCCCGCCCCGAATGCAGCCACGGGTCGCCCAACGCCGGGCGGTCGGCAGGCTCTATGCGCAAGGCGACGGCTTTTGCCTGAAGTTGCTCGGCGCGTTCAACCACCAGTCCCATAGCGTGGAGTTCTGCCAGAGCGACCCCCGCCGCACTGGTACCTGCATCGGACGCGCAAATGGCGACCGATTCTGCCTGCAAGAGCAGAGCATCGAATCGCTCAGACCAGATTTCACCAAGGGGTGCTACCGATGAAAGTTGAAAGTCTTCAGGCTGGGATGGCAGCACGACGTGCAATTCCGCCCCTGCTGCAATGGCCGCTTCGGCCGCGATGATATCTGCACCGGCCGCCAGCGCGCCATAAGCAAAACCCGGAGCGATTGCCGATACAGCATCATGGATGGCACGATGTGCAGTCTGATCGTCTGCCGAGATGCCCAATATGCCATTAAAGTGCATCACCGGCGGGGGACGAAACCGGTCCAGCCAATCACTGGCTTGCCTGGTTGCCGAAAGAATCAGAGCAAATTGCCGTAAGGTTGAAGACTGGTCTTCCCAGGCTTTGGGTGCCAATTTGATTGCCGATGCAAGGCTGTCGCGCGCCTCATCGGTCTGTCCCAACAACAACAACGCCTCTGCGCGGGTCGCCTCCCCCCAATAGGGCGTTTCGCCCATGTCAGATCCGCTTTCGATCAGATGTAACGCCTGATTAGCAAGAATGGCCGCTTGTTCGGGCTGTCCGGCAAATAGCGCCATTGCCGCCGCGTTGATCAATGGATAGCTCTCAGCGCGTAAAGCGGCAGCCTTCTCGTACGCCAATCTGGCCTGATCGAAGAGCTGGCGGCGATCCCCGCCCGTCGCTTGTCTTGCCCGATCCTTCAGCAGGCGTCCCTTCAATGTCAGCGCTGCGAAATCGGTCTCCGCTGCATCGAGGCCCGCCGCGACAAAGGCATCCCAGGCCCGCGAGGTTGCACCTGAACGGGCGAGAGCCAAGATGATGCGGTGGTCAGACATACGCAGCGGCGGCCCGGCTTAGGGGTCCGTCCCTTCGGGCCAGCGTGTGTCGGGATCGAACATCATGGGCGCGACGCTGGTTTCATTCCCTGCATCATCGAAGTCGCGCCAGTCGAGTGCTATGTTGAAATCGGCGACAAAGCTTCCCGCCGGAGCCGCAGAGCCCTCGAATGTGAAGCAAGCGAGGACACCGCCGGTATCACCGCGACTATTGGTCGAAGGATTATAGAGCGTCAGTGATCGTTCGCCGGGCGACCAATCAGGCCCAAAAACCTTCAGATCAGCGTAAAGGCCTGCATTTTTGCCGGCCGCGGTAATCGGCAGGTTGAGGCTGGAAAAGCTTAGCTCCTTAACTTTGGCGGGTACGCGGATGAGCAGGATCCGGTTGTCGTGCTCATTCAGGATCGAAAGCCTTTTGCCCTTCTTTTTCACAGGACGAAGCGATTTCGGGTTCTTCTTGGTCAGGTCGGCTATCGCGGCAGCCAGATTGGCTTCGGAATAGGGCCAGCTGCAACCCAGATGAAAGTCAATGTCGACGCCTTTGCCATTGTCCATATCGAGTTCGACAGCAACAATTGTTGTTAAGTCACCCACCTTCCTGTCTGTAAGTGCTGACTGGCCATTCGAAAGCTTTCCCAGCTTGTCGTCTATCATTTCAATCCCCCTTATTTCGTAGGTCGTTCGCTTTTTGTAACAGCTTCTTTCGAAACTCGTTTTGCGGCTCCTGCGTTATGAGCCGCTGCAAATCAGCGACTGCCCTTTCCAGCAACGTGGCACTTTCAGCCTGCTTTGAATCGTTCGATTGCCGAAGCTCTTCCGCCAGTGCCAGCTGAGCTATGATTTTCAATTCGTTCCAGTCGGCATTGCGCTTGTCCAATGCTGTCAACTTGTCGGCTGCCGCAAGTTGCTTGCGCCTGCTGCTTAAGGCCAAATCCGGCTGGCTATTGGCCCGATAGGCTTCTGCCAGCCAAGCAAGTCGGTTAACGATGTCAGCCTGGATTTCAGGATCTTCTGGGGCCAGCTTTGCACTGGCTTGCATGTGGCGCAATGCAGACTGACATAGCGAAAGTGCCGTCGCATTGTCTTTTTTAGATTGCAGCCAGAAACTGCACAGATTGCCGTCAGCATAGCCCTGCTCGCGGCGCCATTTCGGGTTATTGGCATCAATGGCCCCCAACCGATCCGCCAGTTGCTTGTAGCGTTCAAAATAGGGTCGGGCCGCCGCGCTATCGAGCCTGGCCAGTGCCAGGCTGCCGACCCAATATTCGCTCTGGGCATGACCAAAAATGCGGTCAGGGTTGTTTGCGTCGCGGGCCAGCAGCGTTCCGGTTGTGCGATGGGCCTCTCGGAACTTTTCGAGTGCAGACTTGGCGTCGCCGCGCAGCTTATCGTCTTCTCCCATGGCGTGCAAAATGCGGGCGCGCCGCTCCAGCGCGTCAGCAGAAAGCCCCGATAAATCGCCCTGTCCGCGATAGTGCTCCATCGCGCGCTGGTTAACGCCTTCCATAACATCGATGCGACCGACACCCTTCAATTTGGTCCGCAAGTCGGTCAGCATATATTCGACCAGCCCTTCTGCACTTGCGCGTTGCCGGGCGGCCTCGTTGCGGGCGGTTATGGCAAAGCCGGTCATAACCGTCATAGCTAGCATAGCAGTCAGCGCTGCCAGCGTGATGGCGGTCACGCGGCGAACGCGTCGCTGGGCGTCCCGTTGGACCAGCGAGTCGAGCGGCACCCCCGCAATTCCGGCAACGATCTTCAGAAAGCCGAGCGGCCAACCATCGCCCTCCTTGCGCAAGTCGGCAGCGAGTGGTTCAATCCCACCGGCGGTCAACGCAGCCGGAAATGCGTCGTCGAGCTGCCCGTTGACCAGCGCGGCCAGGACCGGACGTTCAGGATGCAGTTGCCGGAACAGAGCAATTTCTTCTGAAACCCAACGCGATTTTTTGGCGTCCGGCGAGCATATCACCACGAGTGCGCCGGTTTCGCGCAATGCATTCCGGATGGCATCGCTCAGGCTAGGGGCAGCGGCAAGATCATCGCGGTCCCTGAATATTATGCCGAGCCTCGGCGAATCGCCGTCGGGTGTCAGTTTAACATGTTCGGGAAGACGATACCGCTCTAGCTGACGCTGCAATTTCTCGGCAGCTTTTGCATCCGCATGGCTGTAGCTGATGAACGCAGCAAAACGCCGTTCATGCTCAGCCAAATCGACATCCTCGTACTTTGGCATCGCACCGCCCCCCCTGCGATTCGCATGGCAAAGTTACACGATATTAGAAATGGTTAAATCGCTATTTGGGTCAAAGTCGGCAACCAGATCTGATTACATCATCCCGCTTTGGCGAGGCCATGCTCTTCGAACAGTTCCTGCAATTCGCCTGCCTCGTACATCTCCATCATGATGTCGCTACCGCCTAGAAACTCGCCCTTGACGTAGAGCTGGGGGATGGTGGGCCAGTCGGAATATTCCTTGATACCCTGGCGAATTTCCTGATCCTGCAGCACATCAACGCTGGCAAATTCGACATTGAGGTGGTCGAGGATGGCAATCGCGCGGCTCGAAAAACCGCATTGCGGGAACAGGGGGCTGCCCTTCATGAACAGGACGACGTCGTTGTTCTTCACCAGTTCATCGATACGTTCGTGCGCGCTCATAGTCTTCACTCCTTATTCGGGTACGGCCGTGGTCAACTGCAGTGCATGCAGCACGCCGCCCATCCGGCCGCCCAAAGCGTTATAAACCGTCTGATGCTGCTTCACGCGCGGCATTCCGCGGAAAGTTTCGCTGACGACGCGCGCAGCATAATGGTCGCCATCGCCGCGCAAGTCGGTGATTTCGACCGCTGCATCGGGGATGGCGGCCTTGATCATGCCTTCGATATCTTCAGCCGCCATCGGCATGGGAATGTCCCTTATGCCTCTTCGATGAACTGGCGGCGCGCCTCGACAAGCTTGGCGTCGAGCGCAGCGCGAATCGCGGCGTCATCTGTTTCGATACCCGCCGAGGTTATGTCACCGAGCAGTTTGCGGATGACATCTTCGTCGCCCGCTTCTTCGAAGTCTGCCTGCACGACCGATTTGGCGTAGGCATCGGCCTCTTCGGGCGTCAGCCCCATTTTCTCGGCAGCCCAAAGGCCGACAAGCTTGTTGCGGCGGGCAGTAACCTTGAACTGAAATTCCTCATCACGAGCGAATTTGTTCTCAAAGGCGTTTTCGCGATCATCAAAAGTGGTCATGCTCGAATCCTTCGGCGCTTCAGGCTTAAAATAGTCACGCGGCCCCTGCCAAACAAGGGCCGCGCCTGCAAGGATTAGATGGTGACGACGAGCTTGCCGACAGCCTCGCGGTTGCCGAGTTTGGCAATAGCTTCGCCGCCGCGTTCGAGCGGGAATGTTTCCGACACGCGAGGTTTGATTTTCCCTGCCTTGTAGAGCTCAAAAAGCTCCATGATGTTAGCACGGTTCTTCTCGGGCTCGCGCGCGGTATAGGCGCCCCAGAAAACGCCGCAGACATCACAGCTTTTGAGCAGCGTCAGGTTCAGCGGTAGCTTGGCGATACCGGCTGGGAAGCCGACGACTAGGAAGCGGCCCTCCCACGCGATTGAGCGCACGGCGGGTTCGGAATAGTCGCCGCCGACCGTGTCATAGACGATGTCGAAACCATTGGGGCCTGCTGCTGCCTTGAACATTTCGGCCACCGCCTTGGACTGGTCCTTGTCGAATGGCTGATAAGGATAGATGACGACATCGTCGGCGCCGGCTTCGCGTGCGACCTGCGCCTTGGCTTCGCTTGAAACACCCGCGACCACGCGGCCGCCATAGGCCTTGGCGAGTTCGATGGCGGAAATACCGATGCCGCCTGCGCCGCCGAGGACGAGGACGCTCTCACCCGGCTTCATCCGACCACGGTCTTTCAGCGCATGCGCGCTCGTGCCATAGGTCATCAGCAGCGAGGCACCTTCCTCGAACGACATTTCGTCGGGCATTTTGTAGAGATTATGCGTGCCCAGCACGATTTTCTCGGAAAGCCCGCCATTGCCGCAGCCAGCAAGCACGCGGTCGCCCACGGCAAAGCCGGTCACACCTTCGCCGATCGATTCGACCACTCCGGCAATTTCGCCGCCGGGTGCGAAGGGACGGGGCGGCTTGAACTGGTAACGGTCTTCGATGATCAGCGTGTCGGGGAAATTGATCGAGCAGGCCTTCACGGCAACGACGACCTGGCCTTTGCCGGCAACCGGATCGGGCAGGTCGCCCAGCACAAGGGTTTCAGGGCCGCCCGTAGCGGTCGATAACAGCGCTTTCATTTTTCTCTCCTCAAATCATCTGTGGCACCAGCCACGGTTTTTCTGTGTTTAATTTGCTTTCGTAGGCCGAAATCGCGTCGCTGCTGGCGAGCGTCAGGCCAATTTCGTCGAGGCCATTCAGCAAGCAATGCTTGCGGAACGGATCGATTTCAAAAGTGAAGCGATCCTGGAAGGGGGTTGTCACAACTTGGTTTTCCAGATCGATATAAATCGGGTCGGTTTTGGCGACCTCCATCAACCGGTCAATCGCCTCTTGCGGCAAGACGACCGTCAGCAATCCGTTCTTGAATGCGTTGCCCGAGAATATGTCGGAGAAACTCGGCGCGATAACCGCCTGAATGCCCATATCGGCCAGCGCCCAGGCGGCATGCTCGCGGCTGGAGCCGCAGCCGAAATTGTCCCCTGCAATCAAGATGGGGGAGCCTGCATATTCGGCGCTGTCGAACAGATTGCCCGGTTCCTTGCGCAACGCCTCAAACGCACCTTTGCCGAGCCCCAACCGGCTGATCGTCTTTAGCCACGCGGCAGGAATGATGACATCGGTGTCGACATTTTTGAGGCCGAACGGATAGGCCTTGCCAGCGATGGTGGAGACGGGGTTCATCTGGAATCAGTCCGCTTCGGTCTTGAGGTTATATTCAATTCGCGATTGATTCTGACCTCAAGTCTATTTTTGCCGCTTTGGCAAGAAGCGCCGCCAAATTGATGGCTTCACGCGCTGCGGCAATGCCTGACCGGTCGCATCGAGCAGATATTTGGCCAGTAGCAACGCCTGATTGTGCGTCATCAGGAAATGATGGCTGTCGATCTGATGATCCTCCAGCGCCTGTTGTGAGACCGTGCTCTGAATGCGCAGGTCGATTGACGAGCCGAGACCATTGTGCGTCCAGCCCACAACAACGGCCCGATGCTCGGCGGGTTCGGTAGTTTCAGCTTTCTTCTTGGCCGGACGTCGTGCCATCAATCGCCTCCTGAAGCCATTTTACATTCCGCAGCGAGGTGATCGAGTCAATATGCCCAAAGAAAGATGTGCCGCAGCGGGACTTAGCCGATCAACTCCCGCACGTCGGTGTCGACACTTTCGAGGCTGCAAAGATAGGCCTTACCAGAGATGCCGTTGACGGGATTCATTTTTTCACTGTTCCCTTGGAATCCTTACTGTGCTTGGCCTTCAGTTTTTCGGCGAGTTTTGCAATCTTCTTGGATTTCTCTTCGATGATTTCATCAAGGCAAAATTCAAATATCTCATATGCGTCAAGAAGCTCTTCATGACTCACTCGTCGTCCATGACTGCCTGTATTACATAGCCATTTAATGGACATGAGATTACTACCGAGTTCCGGATGACTTTTTGAAAAAAGCTCGATCTTTTGGTGAAGATTGATTTCGTTTCCATCGGCTTCGTTGCTGGAAAAGCCTAGATTTATCATCAGCTTATCCAAGGCATTTCGAATGCTGTTCGCACACGATTCCGGATTTCTCCAAAACGTTTCAAACGACTTAACTAGCTCGCCTTTGACATCCACATAGGTTTTGCTCGGTAGTGTAATAATGTGAGGCATCGGATATGAAGTCTTTGGATAGTATGCTTCATCCCAGTCCCAATCGTCATGATCAGTGTACGATTGTTCAACTCCACCGTTGCCAGCTAAAACGTACATCTGGCCGCATTTCTCGTTTCCGCATTTCGCTCGAACCCCGAAAACGTAGTCGATCAAATGCGGGTCCCAATCTACGTCGTTTCTCCAAGCTTTCGACCGAGTAGTTTCTTCGGCCAAAAATGTATTCTGAACTATTTGCAGAACTCCACCGGAGCACGCACAGCAAGGATATGGGGGGCAATGATGCGCACTAATCTGCGCCCTCCAAAGTTGCCTTTTCAAGTGATCAACTCCCGCACATCGGTGAGTTTTCCTGTCACCGCCGCCGCTGCGGCCATGGCTGGGCTGACGAGGTGCGTTCGCGCGCCCGGGCCTTGGCGTCCGACGAAATTGCGGTTGCTGGTGGAGGCGCAGCGTTCCCCCGCAGGCACCTTGTCCGGGTTCATGCCGAGACAGGCGGAGCAGCCGGGTTCGCGCCATTCGAGGCCGGCGTCGATGAAGATGCGGTCGAGCCCCTCGGCTTCGGCCTGGCGCTTCACAAGGCCGGAGCCGGGTACAACGATGCCCCAGCGGATGTTGGCGGCTTTCTTGCGGCCTTTGAGGATCGCCGCCGCAGCGCGCAGGTCTTCGATGCGACTGTTGGTGCAGCTGCCGATGAAGATATTCTGCACCTCAACGTCGCTCAGAGGTGTGCCGGGTTCGAGGCCCATATAGGCAAGGCTTTTGGCGGCTGCTTCCTGCTTGGAAGGATCGGCGAAGCTCGCCGGATCGGGAACGGTGCCAGTGATCGGCACGACATCCTCAGGACTTGTGCCCCAAGTTACGCTTGGCGCGATATCGGCGGCGTCGATGACCACGACCTTGTCATAGGTCGCGCCCGGATCGGTGGTGAGGGTGCGCCAATAGGCGACTGCCGCATCCCAGTCCGCACCCTTCGGAGCCATGGGGCGGCCCTTTAGATATTCGCAGGTCTTTTCATCGGGCGCACAGAGTCCAGCGCGCGCGCCATGCTCAATCGCCATGTTGCTGACTGTCAGACGGCCTTCGATGCTGAGATTGCGGATGGCGCTGCCGGTATATTCGATGACATAGCCGGTGCCGCCTGCCGCGCCGAGTACGCCGGTGATGTGGAGGACGATGTCCTTGGCGGTAACGCCGGGGCCGACTTCGCCCTCTACGCGCACTTCCATCGATTTCGATTGCTTAAGCTGCAGCGTCTGCGTTGCCAGCACATGCTCGACCTCGCTGGTGCCGATGCCAAAGGCGAGTGCGCCAAGGCCGCCATGGCAGGCGGTATGGCTGTCGCCGCAGACGATTGTGGTGCCGGGTAGCGAGAAACCCTGTTCGGGGCCAACGACATGGACGATACCCTGTTCTAGGTCGGCATCGCCGATATAGCGGATGCCGAAAGCGGGGGCATTGGCCTCCAGCGCCGCCAGCTGCTGCGCGCTTTCCGGGTCGGCAATCGGGATGCGCTTGCCGACCGCATCGCGTCGTGCGGTGGTCGGCAGATTATGGTCGGGCACGGCCAGTGTCAGATCGGGCCTGCGTACCTTTCGTCCTGCCGTGCGCAGCCCTTCAAAGGCTTGCGGGCTGGTCACTTCATGCACCAGATGGCGGTCGATAAAGATCAGGCAAGTGCCATCATCGCGGGCAGACACGACATGCGCGTCCCAGATTTTTTGGTAGAGCGTGCGGGGCTGAGTCATATGCTTGGCCTAAAGGCACAGCACACCGCGCTTGGCAAGCAAGGATATTTTAAACACGCAGCATTTTGGGCATTTTCCTTTTGCGCTCCGAAGGCGGTCGTGATTTGAGCGCGACCGCCTCCATCGCATGCCGGTCTATATCAGCGGCAGGTATAGGTCGGTGATGGCTTCGCGTTCGGGAACATCGGGGAAGAAGCTGACGCGCTGACAGTAAAGCGGAAAGTCGCGTAATTCTTCGCCGCTGTCGGGAAGCCATTCACGATACAGGAACATTGCGGGAGCCTCCAGATCGTCGGGATTTCCGACAACACGGAGCCGCGCGCAGCGACCGCCAGGTATCAATCCCGATTCAACGCCCGCGCTGGCATCGTCCAGCCCTTTGTCTGTCGCGACGCACAGATCGAGCCGATAGTCGTCGTCCGCCGTCGACCGTGGATCGTTGTGAAAGATGTTATAGGTCGCGTGCAATGACGGGCTGAGGCGATTGCTTTTGCGCCATGCAATAAAGCGCTCGATCGACGACCGGATGTTTCTCGGGCTGCCGCGATGTTCCATAATTGCGACCGGAATATCCGGTGTCGTTATGATTTCGACATCGTTCGCGGTGTAGTTGATATCCATATATTTTCTCCGTGATGTTTCGAATGGCTCAAAGGCCGCAAGCCACGGATCCCAGTCGGGAGAAGAGCGAAATGACGAAGGCGATTGTCCGAATTTCTGGCGAAATGCCCGGGCAAAAGCGTCGGGCGCTTCATAGCCGGTATCAAATGCGATATCGGTGACGGTATCGCTGTCGCGAAAAGCAAGGCGGTACGACGCCCGCTTCATTCTCGACAGCTGGACATAGCTATAGACAGAAATCCCGAACATTGCGGAAAATTGCCTGTGAAAATGATGCTTTGAGAAAGCCGCAATGCCGCTCAGCACATCGAGGCTGAGATCCGCTTCGGGGTTTTGGT
This sequence comes from uncultured Sphingorhabdus sp., assembly GCA_937873665.1. Next base: position 24,321 of record CALMYW010000419.1, on the reverse strand, counting down.
CGATATAGGTGATCACCCGCCGCATTCTGTCCTGATATTTATTCAAAGCTGCCTTAGTCATTTTTATCTCCGTGGCAGCCTTTGTTAGCTAAGGGGAGGGACACCACGCTCGACCGATATTGCTTTTCTACAGCTGGTTGCAGGTTTGTTTTCATCGCGGCGACTGGAAATTGTAACTTTTTAGTCGTATCCCCGAATCGACATGAACACACTCTCCCACCTATTCCCGATCAAAATCCTGCCCGAAGATATCGACTTCATGGGGCATGTGAACAACAGCCGTTATCTCAATTGGGTGCAGGAGGCGGTGCTCGAACATTGGCGTAATCTTGCCCCGCCCGAGGCGGTGGCGCAGCGCGCATGGGTCGCGCTCAAACATGAAATCACCTACCGCAAGCCCGCTTTCCTAGAGGATGTCGTGGTCGCCAATGTGGTGCTCGAAAGCATCCACGGTGCGCGCGCTTTTTACGAAACAGTGATCAAGCGCGGAGAGGAAGTGCTCGCCGAGGTCAAATCGAGCTGGTGCTGCATCGATGCCGAAACACTGCGTCCTGCAAGAATCGGCGCGGATATTTCTGCCTATTTCTTTCCGAAGGCGGATTAAGATCGTTCCACATTGCGCAAGCCGCTAATGTGCTAGTTGTGATTTGCGGCTTGTTATTCTGACCGGGCTCTTCGACCATAGCTATAACACTTTTGCGGAGTAGGTGATGGGCTGGAAACGAGGTTTGAAAATCGCTGTTAGTGGACTGGTCGCGCTGTTTGCCATCGGCGCAGGCTGGACATATTACAGCAAGCCTTGGGTATATCCTGTATCGATTAAAGACGCCGGGCCGACTGGGACACGTATTGTTACCGACGGTCTGTTCGGCAACTATTTCCCTTCACCCGACGGTAAAAGGGCGGCAACCATATTACTTGTCGGTGGCAGTGAAGGCGGGCTGGGCTTGCATATGACGCACCTTGCCAAAGCCTTGCAAAGTGCAGGTTATACCGTTTTTCACTTATCCTATTGGCGAGCACCTTCACAGCCGAAACGGTTGGAGGAAATCCCGATTGAATATTTCGAGAAAGCCTTGATCTGGCTCAAAGGCCAAAATGCGGTTGACCCCGAAAGGATGGCGATGGCTGGCTGGTCGCGCGGTAGCGAGGCTACGGTTCTGGTTGCGGCGCGGAACAATGGGCTGAAAGCAATCATATTGGGAATGCCGGGAAGCCATGTCTGGCCCGACTTTGATTGGGAAGCCCCTTGGGCGAGTAAGGGCACGTCAGGTTGGAGCATCGACGGGAAGCGCCTGCCTGCCGTTTCGCTCGAAAACGTCCCTTTCACTCTCGATCCGGCCACAGGTGCGGCTTCGGCATTGGCCGAAACCGTCAAAACGCCGGCTGCAGCCCTTCCGATTGCAGGCGTGTCTATACCGGTGCTGATGATTTGTGGAGCAAAAGACAATATTTGGTAGTGTCTCAGTTTGAATTTTGACGGATAGCCTATCGTAATCCAATCGCCGTTCCTATATGCTTAGCGGAAAGCATGGAGGCGATATGACAACTCACCACAGAGTGCCGGTAGTTTGTGAGTGCGGCCATCAGGGCATTGTTCACTGGTCCGAAAACGATCAGCCGTTCAGCAAGCAATGGGAAAGCTATAGCATGTCTGGCTTTGAGGCTGGCAGCTTTGAAATCGCCGGATTTACAACGACAACCGAAGCCATAGAACGAATGCAACCGAAGTGCCCTGAATGCGGAGCCATCGGAAAGGTGAAACATGCCTAAAGGCCCCCAAGGACAGAAGCGACCAGCCGACGCTATCGGGCTTGCTGTTATGATCGGCAAGATTGCGACAGGCGAGATCGAGGACGAACGCGACGACGCAAAATCTGCCGCTGCGCAGCTTGGCAGCTTGGGCGGCAAGAGGCGCGCCGCCAATATGACACCAGAGCGACGGAAAGAGATTGCGCAAAAAGCAGCTGAAAGTCGCTGGAAAAAGTAGTGCACTGACATTGACTCTTTCTGCTGTGCACACTATGTGCACTGACAATGCCGATTCGTATTGTGCACGGAGTTTTTATGTCAGATTCAGAAAAACAAGCGATCACGCGTAGATTGCCGGATAGTGAAGGCGACCTTATTCGCTTCGCCATTGATGAGGGCGAGGTCGAGTTTGGTCACCTTATTTTCAGATGTGCCGTGCTCGACGATGAGACGCGCGTCATCAATGGCACTGAATTTATGCGCGTTATGGGCATATATAGAAGCGGTGCACTTTCGACGCGTCGCTCTGATGACGATGAAATATACTTTCCGCTTCATCTAGCTTTCAAAAATTTGCGGCCTTTCATTTTAGAAGACGCTGATCTGGTTACTTCTCTAAAAGTTCCAATTCGCTACCGCAGTGTAAAAGGCAGCGTTGCGGAGGGCATACCTGCTCAGGTTTTGCGGAGAATCTGCAATGTATGGGTCCGTGCACGAAATGCGGGAGTGCTTGGTTCATCCCAAGAAAAAGTTGCCGACAATGCTGAAAAGCTATTAAATGCCCTCGCAGACGTTGCAATCATATCGCTTATAGATGAAGCTACTGGCTATCAAAAGCGCCGTGCACACAATGAACTTCAACAAATACTTAAAGCATATATAGCACCTGAACTGCTTCCTTACCAAAGCAGATTCCCGCTTTCATACTATGAGCAAATATATCGGGTCATGGGGTGGCCATATGACGCTTCTTCTACTAAGAGAACTGCCTATATTGGCAAGCTGACTAATAAGCTCATCTATGACAAACTCCCTCCAGGGGTTCTACCAAAGCTGAAACGGAAAAATCCGGTCGATTCCGTTACAAAGCGAAGGAAGCACAAGCATTTCCAGTTTTTGACCGAGGATGTGGGGAACGTGCACTTAGCCAATCAAATTACCGCTGTGACGACGCTGTTGAGGGCTACGCCAGATGGCAATTGGCGCTTTTTTGAAACTCTTTTCAATAATGCCTATCCGCCTGCTCAGGGCGATCTTTTCTCTGGGCTTGATGTCGAGCGCCTTCTTACAGAGCAAGAGCAATCTAGCTTACCCCAAGCATAAATTTTCACTTTATACTTGACCCTAAGCACGAAAGTTCATATTAAAATGAGTATGAACAAGCTGCCCCATAACAAACGCGTCCAAATTCTCGCAATGCTCTGCGAGGGCTCGTCGATGCGGTCAATTAGCCGCGTTGCCGATGTGTCGATCAACACGGTTTCCAAGCTGTTAGTTGAGGCTGGCGAGGCCGCTTTGGCTATCCATGACGAGACAGTCCGCAACGTCAAAGCTAGCCGCGTCCAGTGCGATGAAATCTGGTCATTCTGCTATGCCAAGGATAAGAATGTTCCCGCCGCCAAGGATGCGCCGGAAGGCGCTGGTGACGTGTGGACGTGGACCGCGATTGACGCCGATACTAAGCTGATCGTTTCCTATTTTGTTGGCGACCGTTCGGGACAGTCAGCAATCGCTCTCATGGACGATCTGCGCGCTCGGCTGTCCAATCGGGTGCAACTGACAACCGATGGTCACAAGGCTTACCTAGAAGCCGTTGAAGGCGCTTTCGGTGCCGATGTGGACTATGCGCAGCTTGTGAAACTGTATGGCAATGTCGGTGGCGGTAAGAGTGCAGAGGTGCGCTACAGTCCTGCTGAGTGCACCGGCATTCGCAAGGTAGCTATCGAGGGCAATCCAGACGTGAAGCATGTCTCAACCAGCTATGTCGAGCGTCAAAACCTAACCATGCGCATGTCCATGCGCCGCTTTACCCGTCTAACAAATGGCTTTTCAAAGAAGCTGGATAATCACATTCACGCGCTGGCTTTGTATTTTGTGTTCTACAACTTCACCCGCATTCACAAAACACTGCGCATGTCGCCAGCAATGGCAGCTGGCATTACAGATCGGCTCTGGTCGCTGGACGATGTTATCGCTAAGATCGACGAGCTGGCACCGGCTCCGAAGCCGCGAGGTCCTTACAAAAAAACTAACCAAAGGGACGGTTAAAATGAAGAATACGCTGTTAGTGATTTTGGCACTATTCGCCTCGGCCTGCTCTAAGACAGACGGCGAGAGATGCATTGACAGCTATATGGAGATATTCGACCAAAGAAACCCTGACGCCAGCACTAAACAAAGGCAGAACGCGGAGCGCGTAATCACAATCCGTTGCACTGACCCAAGCTACGGACGCTAAAATTCAAACTGAGACACTACCCAATATTTGGGCCAGTTGCCCAATGGCAAGGGCGATGAAAGCCACCGCAAACTCTGCGAAGAAAGCGGACGTCAGCTTGATCGAGTATAGTGATGCGGGCCATGTTGCCTTTGGTGCGCCAGCAGAACGGGGAAGCAAGTTGCACAAAAGTTTCGGAAACTTTGGCGGCGGAACGGCCGACGCCAATCAGGCAGCGCTAGAAAATGCGTTCCCGAAAATGCTCTCTTTTCTGGAAAAGAGTTTTGAGGCCAAGCAATAGCTTCGATGTCCGCTTTCAAAACAATGGTTCAGCGCCTATATGATCGTAATGAGTGTCGCGCAAATCTTTGCAATCGTCCTTGCTACCTTCATTGCGATGGAGTTTGTCGCATGGAGCAGCCACAAATATATCATGCATGGATGGGGCTGGGGCTGGCATCGCGACCATCATGAGCCGCATGACAATGTCTTTGAAAAGAATGACCTTTACGGCATTGTCGGTGCCGCGATGAGCATTTCGATGTTCGCCATTGGCAGCCCATTGGTGATGGGCGCTTCGGCGTGGGAGCCGGGAACGTGGATAGGCCTTGGCATCCTGTTCTACGGCATCGTCTATACACTGATCCATGATGGGCTGATCCATCAACGCTATTTCCGCTGGGTACCGAAGCGTGGCTATGCCAAGCGGCTGGTGCAGGCGCACAAGCTGCACCATGCGACCATCGGCAAGGAAGGTGGCGTCAGCTTTGGCTTCGTCTTCGCGCGCGATCCGATTGTGCTCAAGCAGGAATTGAAAGCGCAGCGCGAAGCCGGGATCGCTGTCGTGCGGGAGGCTTTGGGTTAAGTAGAACAGACGCTTATAGTTCACCGTAGCCCTGATCCTGTCGAAGGGCGCCCCAAGGTTTGCGCTGATGCTGAGAAGCGCCCTTCGACAAGCTCGGGGCTACGGTATCACGGACGTTGTTCAACTTTCCGGCCGCATCCACAACCAGGTTCCACACACCAAACCGACCGCTGCAGGTAAAAGCGACCAGGGTGGAGTCAGCGTCAATGAACCGATCAGGGCGCTTGCGAGGAAAGCGGTTGTTGCCGACCATTTGGCGCGCCTGCTGACTACACCCTTTTCGCGCCATGCAACCAGATGTGGGCCATATTTGGGGTGATTGAGCAGTTTTGCCTCAAGCGCCGGGCTGCTGCGTGCGAAGCAGAAGGCGGCGAGGATCATGAAGGGCACGGTGGGCAGGATCGGCAGGAAAATGCCCACCGTTCCCAGCCCGACCGAAACCCATCCGGCAGCAAGATAGAGCTGCCGCTTCATCAGGCTTGGTGGATCGCCTTGGTCACATAATAGCTTTCGAGACCTTCGGGCCCACCTTCGCTGCCAAAGCCCGATTCCTTGACGCCGCCAAAGGGCATGTCGGGCATCGAAATCGCGGCTGTGTTGATGCCGACCATACCGGCGTCGATCAGGTCGCCTGCCATATTCGCCTGTCGACCATTTTCGGTGTGGACGAAGGAAGCGAGGCCGAAGGGCAGGCGGTTCGCCTGTTCGATGGCGTCTTCGAACTTCGCAAATGGCCGGACCAACGCGACCGGGCCAAAAGGCTCATTGCTCATGATATCAGCCTCAAGTGGAACATCGGAAAGCACCGTCGGGCGGAAGAAATAGCCGTCGCCATTGTCGGCACTGCCCCCGGTGCCGACGCGCGCGCCCTTGGTAATGGCATCCTGCACCAGTGCACCGACGGCAGCGGGACGGCGCGAATTGGCGAGCGGCCCCATGATGGTGTCGGCATCCAGACCGTTGCCGACTTTCACCTTGGCGGTGCGTTCGTTGAACCCTGTGACAAAGCGGTCGTAAATCCCTTCCTGCACATAAAAACGCGTCGGCGAGATGCAGACTTGCCCGGCGTTGCGGAATTTTTGCGTAACAACGATGTCGAGCGTCTTTTCGAGATTGCAGTCATCGAAGACCAGAACCGGCGCATGCCCGCCCAGCTCCATCGTCACCCGCTTCACGCCATCGGCGGCGAGTTTCATAAGGTGCTTGCCGACGGGAATCGATCCGGTGAAGCTCAATTTGCGGATTACTGGAGAGCTCAGCAACTGACGGCTGACCATGTCGGGCACGCCAAAGACCAGCTGCGCAACGCCTGCCGGTATGCCCGCATCGGCTATGCAGCGCATGATTTCGGAGGTTGAACCCGGCGTTTCCTCGGCTGGTTTCGCGATCACCGAGCATCCCGTTGCCAGCGCCGCCGCAACCTTTTTCGACATTAGCGAAACCGGGAAATTCCACGGTGTCAGTGACGCGACCGGACCGATGGGCTGTTTGAGCACCAGCGCGCGTTGTCCGGCTGGGCGCAGCGCGATGCGGCCATAGGCACGCTTGGCTTCTTCGGCGCAATATTCAAAGACAGCGGCGCACGAGAGGGTTTCGGTGCGCGCCTCGGCAAGCGGCTTGCCCTGCTCCATCGTCAGGAGCGTCGCGATATGCTCGGCCCGTTCGCGGATCAGCGCAGCCGTTTTGTGCAGCACAGCGGCGCGGGCGTTGACGTCGGTCGCGCGCCAAAGGGCAAAGCCTTTGGCAGATGTTGCCAGCGCCTCGTCGAGATCGGTGGCGGTTGCCAACGGCAGTTCGGCGAGCACTTCGCCGGTCGCGGGATTGAGCACCTGATGCACATCGCGGCCTTCGCCCGAGCGCCAGCTGCCATCGATGTAGAGGGCGAGATTTGCCTGATATTCGCGTGTCATGGTTTTCCTGCGACAATGTTTCCGATTGCCCTCCATCTAGGCGCTTCAATTTCGCTTGGAAAGTCCAGTCGCTTTAACCTGTGCTTTACCGCCATTGGTTAATCCTGCGGCTTAATGGGCAAACCATATCTGATAGCCAAGATTCATTTCCAGGCCGCGAGGCTCTGGCGTTGGATTGCGCCGCCTGTTCCCCAGTCGATTATCGGTCCGCTGCATTCCGCCCAACTCCAGAATGTGCGCACACAAGTTCCGATGTTGCTGGCCGTAGCAGCGCTTAACACCTGTATCGTGATGGCGGTGTGCTGGAGCAACGGTTTACCACTGGCCAATTATGCGTGGATGTCGGGCCTTATTCTCTACTGCTTTGCGCGGCTAACCGTCTGGAGGCGGCTGTTGCAAAAGCCGATCCCGCTCGAAAAAGTGCCGCTCATCATCAAGGCAAATGTCGGGCTTTCGGTCGGCATGATGGGCTTTTTGGGCATTGCGGCCTCGGTGACTTATGTCGCCGGGACCTTCGCGTATGAAACGTTGATACCTGTCTCGCTGGCCTTTGGCGCGACGGCGATTGCCCATTGTCTCTATACGTTGCGCCCAGCCGCTATCGGGGTGCTGGTCATTGGTATCACTCCGGTCGCATTGTCGATGATCTTTGCGGGTGAATTCAATGCCAAGATGCTTGGTGTTTCGATGCTGAGCGTCGAAGCCTTGATGATCCGCTTTGTTGCTGCGCAATATGACCGGCTGATCGAAGGGCTTTTCCTCGAACAACAGATCCGCGAATTGGCCGACACTGACCCGCTGACCAGTCTGCCCAACCGCCGTGCCATGATGGCGTCGATCGAGGCGGAGCTGGATTGCGGTACTGGCAAAAAGCCCTCCTTCGGCATTGCGCTGCTCGATCTTGATGGCTTCAAGCAGGTCAATGACAGCCTTGGTCATCATGCCGGCGATCTGATGCTACTCGGTGTCGGTGGGCGTCTGGCCGACGCGGCAGAGGCGCAGGACAGCGTGGGCCGTCTTGGCGGCGATGAATTTATCGTGCTGTTCCGCAATGTCGCGGACAAGGCAGACCTATCCGCACGCACCACTTCTATGCTCGCCGCTTTGTGCCGACCCATCGACCTGGATGGCAATCGCCTGCCAGTGGCCGCGAGTCTCGGCTATGCGCTCTATCCGGAGGATGGCGAAACCGTCCGCGAAGTCATGCACGTCGCCGACGCCGCGCTTTATGCCGAAAAGCGCGCGGGCAAGTCACGAGCGCAAGCCGTAGCGTCAAGCCGCCAACACGCCGCATAAGCCGCATTATCAGGCTTCCCAAACGCATTTCCTGCTGCCAGCTTGGGCGGCGAGAGAGATTGGGAGGATTTTGAACATGGCAGAAATGGTAACCATCACCGACGGACTGCGCTTTCCCGAAGGGCCGGTTGTGATGCCGGATGGCAGCGTCATTGTAACCGAAATCGAGCAGGGCAAGATCACAAGGGTCAAGCCCGATGGTAGCAAGGAAACCGTTGCCACGACGGGCGGTGGACCCAATGGTCTTGCTCTTGGCCCCGACGGAAAGCTCTATTGTTGCAACAATGGCGGCTTCGAATATGCAGAAGCCAATGGCTATCTGGCCCCGCACGGCATCGCCAATGACTATTCGGGCGGGCGGATCGAGCGGATTGATATCGCCACAGGCGCAGTCGAAATCCTCTACAAATCCGGCGATCATGGCTGCGTGCTGCGCGGCCCCAACGACATTGTCTTTGATGAACATGGCGGCTTCTGGTTCACCGATCATGGCAAGGTCGACTATGCCAAGCGCTGCCACGACATTGTCGGCATCTTCTATGCCAAGACCGATGGCAGCCATCTGGAAGAAGTCATCTTCCCGTCGAACAACCCCAATGGCGTCGGCCTCGCGCCCGATGGCAGCGCGCTCTATGCAGCGGAAACCTACACCTGCCGGTTGATGAAGTTCAACATCACCGCCCCTGGCAAGGTCGCGCCCGATGCAGGCCCGGGCGGCCCCGGCATCCCGCTCTATCGCCCCGCCGGTTATAAATTCTTCGATAGCCTCGCGATGGAGGCGAACGGCAATATCTGCGTTGCGACGATCGGGGAGTGCGGGATCAGCGTTATCTCGCCCGAGGGCGAGCTGGTCGAATTTGTTGCGACCGACGACATCTTCACCACCAACATTGCTTTTGGCGGGGATGATATGATGGATGCTTATATTACACTTTCGGGCAGCGGGCGGCTGGTGAAGACGCGCTGGAACCGGCCCGGCCTCAAACTGAACTATTGAAGGGGATCCGATGTCGCGGCTGCATGTCGAAGCCCATGTCATCGACCGGATCGGCTGGTTGCGCGCGTCGATCCTCGGCGCGAACGACGGCATCGTCTCTACCGCCAGCCTGATTGCCGGGGTTGCGGCGGCCGGTGCATCGCAACAAAGCATCCTGATTACCGGCATTGCGGGACTGGTAGCGGGTGCGATGTCGATGGCGGCGGGCGAATATGTGTCGGTCAGCTCGCAGGGCGATGCCGAAAAGGCTGATATCGCACGCGAGACAGCGGAGCTCGAAACACAGCCCGAATTCGAGCGGGAAGAACTGATCGGCATTTATGAGAAACGCGGTCTGGATCGTGATCTGGCGGAAAAAGTCGCCGACAAATTGATGGAAGGCAATGCGCTCGAAACCCATTTGCGCGATGAGCTGGGCCTGACCAGCGAGATGTCGGCACGGCCGATTCAGGCAGCACTTGCCTCGGCTGCGGCATTTGCCGCTGGGGCAGCGCTGCCTCTGATATTGGTTCCCCTGTTTCCCGGGCCGTCGCTGACATGGATTGTCTCAGGCGCTTCGCTGCTCTTTCTTGCCATTTTGGGTGTGGTGGGTGCGAAAGCGGGCGGCGCACCGGTTGGGAAGGGCGTGATGCGCGTGACATTCTGGGGTGCAGTCGCCATGGCAGCAACGGCGGCGATTGGCTCGCTGTTCGGAACAACGGTAGGATAGATTATGAGCAGTGCAGCATGGGCCATCGACATTGATCGCGACGATGTCAGCAAAACCGAAGTCGTAACCGCTCTCACTGAAGTCGGCCCCGGCGAGATTTTGGTGCATGTCGATAGCTATGCGATGACCGCCAACAATGTGACCTATGCGGTGTTCGGCAAGCCTGCTGGCCTGTTTGGCAATGAACAGGGCTATTGGGATTTCTTCGCCGAACGCGGGGTTCCCGGGAGGCTGCCGGTGTGGGGATTCGCCACGGTGCTGGTCAGCGATGTCGAAGGCGTAGCCCCCGGCGATCGCTATTACGGCTATTACCCGATGGCGAGCCACGCGGTGCTGATGCCGGGGCATATCGGTGGCGGGAGTTTCATGGATATAACCCCGCGGCGCACGACCTTGCCGCCGATCTATAACCAGTATCAGCGGGTGGAGGCGATCCCCGATTATAAGCCCGAGCATCACGATTACTGGCCGGTTTTCCGTCCGCTGTTCCTGACCGGCTGGCTGATTGCTGACCAGTTCGAGGATGAAGGCGACTATGGTGTGGAGCAGCTGCTGATCGCCAGTGCGTCGAGCAAGACCGCCATCGGCTTGGCGCATGCGATGAAGCAGCGCAGCGAACGGCCGCGCACAATCGGCCTGACCAGCAAAGCCAATGCCTCCGGGTTGGCCGATCTTGGCATTTACGACCAAGTGGTTGCCTATGACGACATAGCTACCCTCGATGCGTCGGTGCCGTCGGCACTGGTCGATATGGCGGGTAGCGGCGATGTGACGCGCGCTGTCCACACGCATTTCGCCTATGCGCTTAAATATTCGATGATCGTCGGCAAGTCGCACTGGGACGCCGCGCCCGAAATGGGAGAACTACCCGGTCCTGTGCGCGAAGGCTTTTTCGCGCCCGGTCGCAGCCAGAAACGCATCTCCGACTGGGGTGCACGCGGCTTTGGCGAGCGTATCGCCGCCGCTTGGCTGGACTTCATGGAAGTCGCCCCTTCGATCGCCACCATCGACACACGCAGCGGCAGCGAAGGCGCGCTTGCCGCCTATCATGAAGTATTGAGCGGCGCTGCCGATCCCAAGACAGGAATCATTGTTACCCCATGAACTTTTCCCATGTGATTTTCGATTTCGGCGGGGTCATCACCTCGTCACCCTTTGAAGCGTTCAATCGGCTGGAGGCTGAGCGCGGCCTGCCCAATGATTTCATCCGCAGCGTCAACGCGATCAACCGTGACGACAATGCATGGGCGAAATTTGAACGCGCAGAAATCGACGCCAGCGGCTTCGATGCCCTGTTCGCGGCGGAGGCCGAAGCAATGGGCCATGCGCTCGACGGCGCCTCGGTGATCGCCTGTCTTGCGGGCGATGTGCGCCCTTATATGGTCACCGCGCTAGACCGGCTGAAGGCTGAAGGCTTTGGCATCGGTTGCATCACCAACAATGTGAAGGCAGGCCGTGGCGCCGCCATGGCACGCAGCGAGGATAAGGCCCTACAGGTCGAAGCTATCATGGCGCGCTTCGATCATGTCATCGAAAGCAGCAAGGCAGGCGTGCGCAAGCCCGATCCGCGCATCTACCAGATGATGTGCGAGGCATTATCGGTGTCACCCGAAACCTGTGTCTATCTCGATGACCTCGGCATCAACTGCAAACCCGCGTCCCAGTTGGGTATGCACGCGATCAAGGTAACCAGTGGCGAACAGGCGCTTGCCGATTTGGAGTCGGCGGTGGGACTGTCGCTCCGCTGAAAGAGCAGCGAGAGCCGAAACCCCAGCCTATTAGCGGGGCTTCGGTTTGGCTCGCCGGACACCATCACCTTCGCCAGCGCGCGGGCCTGTAAGTGGTGGTAGTTGCTCGGGGTGCAGCCGCGCGCCGCATTTGCTGAGCAGCATGCCGACCGGTTCGCTCTGACTGCCGTCGGAAAAATCCAGATAGGCGACCCAGAAAGCCGAATTACAAAACCTTCCTGACATGGTCAGGTTCATGATCGAACTTCCCGGTCTGGGATCGCCGGTAAATGGCAGACCCTGCGCATAAGTTTCGGGGGTGAAACGACCGGTGATTGTCAAATTCCGCGTCACCGGATCGGGCTGAATGTCGCTCAAATTGAACCCACGAAGCGCAAGACGCATCGGTCGTTTACCTTCGGGATTGGCCATGTCGATCTGGAACTTGTCCCTCGTCAACGCGTCAAGCGCGCAAGGCCGGATGACATATCGCGAAGTCGTTGGAATATCGCGGCCATCAGCCCGTATCACCAGTCCTCTCATTTCATCGCAATTGCGGCGATCTGGAAGCCGACTGTCAGGCGAATCTGCAGAGGCCGGGTTGGGGACAATCGGGGCTGTGGGAACCGCCAGCGTAGGCGGCATCGCTGCGGCGATGCCCGACCGGGTGCCCGAGAAGCTTTCTATTGGACCTGAACGGGTGCGGCCGTCGGGATATCGGCATTGCCACTGCCTGGTACCGGTAAAGCTGTTTTCGGCGGCGTTGAAGGTGACGTCGAATATCCCGTAATCATAGCTGTCATCGGCAGCGGTATATAATGTGGGTCGTGAACCGAGGCACATGCTTCCATGCGGCTTGTGATCACGGCTCGTCATGACCCAATAATTGCCTTTCCATCGCAAGTTCCGATACTCGCCCTCCATCACCACGGCAGCGCGTGGGGCGATGTCGGCACGCGGTCCTGCGCCGTTGCGCCAGTTATCGCGCGGATAGGAAGGTGAATCGGGAACGTAGATGCGCAGATCACCGGTATCGGTAGCCCAGTTTGAATCACGACCCACCTGGGCTCTTGCGCCTGACGGTGGGAACAGAGTGGTTGCGAGACCCGCGGTGACGAAAAGCACCAGATAAAAAATCGTCCGGTAAAAGGTCATCACAGGGCCTCCTGAACATCGCAGCACATCTAACTTTGGTTCCATAACCTACGCACTTGGCATCGCACCCGCCATCCCATGAACTGGGTATAGTGACCCACTCTTGGCCGCGATATTTGTCTTGCAATGGAGCTCCGTATTTCCGGTTCGGAGCAGTGCTGACCGAGCAAGGAGACGCGTCATGTTGTCGAGAATGGGTGTAGTAGGAAGCCTGCTGCTTCTTGTAATTGCAGCCTTCGCCTGGTCGGCGACCGGCAAGGATGACGCCCCCGAATTTGCCACTGCCCCCTGCACCGACAGCGAGGGCGCGAGCACAGGCTTTTTCTGCCAGCCACTGTCTGCAAAGGGCAAGCTCGTCAAAGCATGCGATGATAAGAAACCCAAGGATCTGGCTACATGCCAGTCGCAGGGCGCGCGTGCCTATTGCAGCAGGCGGGGTTATTCGCAGGTGCTGTCTTATGCTGCAGACGCAAAGGGCAATCTTGCCGAACTGGTGTGTTCGCGCCAGACCGTGACTTCGGTCGCAGCGGTTGAGGAATGGCAGCCGATGTTCAACGTCAACATCATGGGTTATGACCACCGCGAATTCGCCGTTGCCAACGCCAATGACTGGCAAAGCTGCAAGCGTGGCTGCGATGCCGATGGCAGCTGCCAAGCCTGGACTTTGGTCCCCGAACGCAAAATGTGCTATCTGAAATGGGACGGCCGGGCTGAACTGCTGCAATCGAACAATTGCTGCATCACTGGTGTTAAAGGCATGGCAAGTGCCGGCCCCGTCGCCAGCCAGAAAAAGGTCCGCACACCCGAAGAACTGCGCCGGCTGGGTCAGCGCACAAAGGGGGCTGCCGAGGATGAGGTCGGTCGCCGTGCCGAAGATGCTGTGCGTCGCGGGATCGGTGATATCCTAAACTGACGTAAGGGAAAGGGCCAGCGCGGCTCTTGCGCAGAACGGACCGAACGGTTAGGTGGCTGGGTCTCTCCCAACCCCAGCCGTAAGGTCGGTATCTCATGAAAAAACTCTATCCCGACGCAAAGGCCGCGCTTGATGGCCTGCTGCGTAACGATATGCTCATCGCCAGTGGCGGTTTTGGCCTGTGCGGTATTCCCGAACGCTTCCTTGAAGCGATCATGGACAGCGGCGTCACCGGCCTGACCTTCGCCTCGAACAATGCCGGTATCGACAATGAAGGCATCGGCAAGCTGCTGCGCACCAAGCAGGTGAAAAAAATGATCGCCTCTTATGTCGGCGAGAATAAGGAGTTTGAGCGGCAGTTCCTGTCGGGCGAACTTGAGGTTGAGTTCTGTCCGCAAGGTACGCTCGCCGAGCGCATGCGTGCAGGCGGTGCGGGCATCCCCGGTTTCTACACCAAGACCGGCGTCGGCACGCAAGTGGCCGAGGGTAAGGAAGTGAAGGTCTTCGACGGCGAGGAATATATCCTCGAACGCGGCATCTTTGCAGACCTCAGCCTGGTAAAGGCATGGAAGGCCGATGAAAGCGGCAATGTCGTTTTCCGCAAGACCGCACGCAATTTCAACGTACCAGCCGCAACCTGCGGCAAGGTCTGTGTGGTCGAGGTAGAGGAAGTGGTGCCGGTGGGCAGCCTTGATCCCGACGCCATCCATCTTCCCGGTGTCTATGTGCAGCGGATGATAATCGGCAGCCCCTATGACAAGAAGATCGAGTTCCGCACCGTTCGCGAAAGGGAGGCAGCATAATGACAACCCATGATGGCCTTTCCAAAGGATGGACCCGCGACCAGATGGCGGCGCGCGCGGCGAAAGAGTTGCAGGATGGATTTTACGTGAACCTCGGCATCGGTATCCCGACGCTGGTGGCGAACCATATCCCCGATGGCATGGACGTGACGTTGCAATCGGAAAACGGCATGCTCGGCATCGGTCCATTTCCTTATGACGATGAGGTCGACCCCGACCTGATCAATGCGGGCAAGCAGACGATCAGTGAGCTGCCGCAATCGGCCTATTTCGATAGCGCGCAGAGCTTTGCCATGATCCGTGGCGGGCATATCGACCTGACCGTGCTTGGCGCGATGGAAGTTGCCGAAAATGGCGATATCGCCAACTGGATGGTTCCCGGCAAGATGATCAAGGGCATGGGCGGCGCGATGGATCTGGTCGCAGGCGTCAAAAAGATCATCGTGGTGATGGAGCATGTCGCGAAGGACGGTTCGCCCAAATTCATCCCCGCCTGCACTCTGCCGCTGACCGGTCGTAATGTAGTCGATATGGTGATCACCGATCTTGCCGTGTTCCAGCGGCCCGATCACGCATCGCCCTTCAGGCTGATCGAACTGGCTCCGGGTGTGACGGTGGACGAAGTTGCGGCGAAAACGACGGCGCACTATTTGGCGTGAGCGGCGCTGCGTTGAATATCTGGCTTATCGCGGCAGGGCTGGGCAGTCTGGCCGCATCTGCCTTGCATCTTGCGTGCATTGTCGGCGGACCGGCTTGGTACCGCTTTTTGGGTGCAGGCGAGGGGATGGCCCGGATGGCGACGCAAGGCTCATGGGTGCCTGCTGCGATTACAATGGCTATCGCGGCAGTCCTTGCCGTCTGGGCCGCCTACGCCTTTTCGGGGGCAGGGCTGTTGACACGGCTCCCGCTGGCGCGCACCGCGCTTGTGTTGATTAGCGCTGTATTGTTGTTGCGTGCAGCCGCCTTCTTTGTGCGATCCAGCTGGCGACCTGACCTGTCCTTTGGCTTCATGCTCTGGTCGTCGCTGATCGTTCTTGCGCTCGGCCTTTGCTTTACCATTGGCACCTGGCAAGCTTGGCCCGAACTGTCCGAAAAGGCCGCGAAATGAATCCGCTTTTCAGGACGGAAAGAAGCAACAGCGGTCGATGAAACGAATTTATATTGCACTTGCCGTTGTTATCGCCCTTGCCCTCGCTGGCTGGTTCGGTACCAAAAGCCTTGATGACGGCGGGCCATTGGCAGAGGCGCCGATCATTTCGCGCCTTACCGCAGAAGACCTACCCGACACGCCTGAGGAATGGGAAGGCCGGATCGATTATCCCGCGCTGGAACAGCAACTGGCCGAACTGTCGCTGCGTCCTGAAATGGCGGGGCTCGCGGTCGCAGTTGTCGAAGATGGCAGGCTGAGCTTCGTTCGCACTTATGGCTTTGCTGACCGGTCAGTCGGCACGCAGGTGACCCCGCAGACAGTATTTCGCTGGGCCTCGGTTTCAAAGACGGCGGCCGGCGCACTCGCCGCTTCGCTCGCCGATGAAGGTGCGGTGGATCTGGATCGATCGGTTGCCAGTTGGCGCACCACTTTGCATCTGCCCGGCGGAGCCGAATCGCGCCTAACGTTCGGACAATTATTGTCCCAGCAAACGGGGCTCACCAAAAATGCCTATGACGAACGGCTGGAAGACGGACAAAATCCTGCCCGGATTCGTGCCGACCTTGTTGCTGCGCCGTTGCAATGCATTCCGGGGACCTGTCATACCTATCAGAATGTCGCATTCGACACAGCCAGCGAGATTTTGGGTCAGGCGGCCCAAAGACCTTATGCCGAGGCGGTTGTTGACCGCTTCTTTCGACCGCTAGGGATGCGCAGTGCCGATTTTGGCATGGCAGGGCTGACCAAAGCGAAGGATTGGGCGAAGCCGCATAATGGATCGGATGTCCGCCCTTTGAAGGAAGCCTATTGGCGCGTACCTGCGGCTGCCGGGATCGACAGCAATATCGTCGATTTCGCGCGCTGGATGCAGGCGATGATGGGAGAGCGGCCCAAGGTTATTTCGCCCGCAGTGCTCAAGCTGGCGCATAGCCCGCGCGTCAAAACCGGACGGCTTTATGGCGGCGACCTCAGGCAGGCGAACAGCGATGCCTATTATGGCCTCGGCTGGCGCAGTTTTTCTTACAACGGGCTACGGCTGGACGGCCATTCAGGTGCGGTTGACGGCTATCGTGCTACGATGATTTTTGAACCCGCCACCCGGACCGGTGTTGTGGCGATGTGGAACAGCAATTGGGGCTTTCCCTTTCGCATCCCGTTCGCAGTGATTGATAGCTACCACAACAAGCAGGATTCAAACTGGCTGGATACAAGCCGAATACCATAAGTGGCGGCAGGGCAACAGGAAGGCAGGAAGCCATGGGCTACACATTAATCACCGCAAACCGGAACTACTCCAGTTGGTCTTTGCGGCCGTGGTTGTTGATGAAGGGGCTGGGTCTGGAATTTGAAGACCGGCTGGAACCCTTCACCAAGCCGAGCAATTATGACGATTTCCGTTCCTTCTCCCCCACCGGCCAGGTGCCGGTGCTGCTGCATGCCAACGACACTATGACCCGGACAATTTACGACAGCATGGGCATCACGCTCTATTTGGCCGACCGGCATGAGCGCGTCTGGCCGACCGACCCCGATGCAAGGGCTTGGGCGCAATGCGCGGCATCGGAAATGCACAGCGGCTTTTCTGCGCTGCGCAATGATTGCACGATGAATGTCGGCGTGCGGGTGAAGCCAAAGCCGATGTCCGACACGCTCAAGGCCAATGTCGCGCGCATCCGCGAATTGTTTGAAGAGGGGCTGGCGCGCTTCGGTGGGCCTTATCTGGCGGGAAAGGATTTCAGCGCCGTCGATGCCTTCTTCGCCCCCGTGGCCTATCGCGTGCGGACCTATGGGCTGGATGTCGGAACTGGACAGGCTTGGGTCGACCACATCCTCGCCCATCCCGCAATGCAGGCATGGGAAGCCGCCGCACTCAAGGAAGAGTGGCGCGAGGTCGGGCATGAGGAAGAATTGCGGGCGTGCGGCGAAGTGGTGGCGGATTATCGGGTGGCCTGAGCTTTAGCCTTTACCGCTTCCGCAAACATCGCCCCTTCATCCGCCGCAAAGTGCAGGAACAGGCTGGGCTCGATGAGTTCCAGTTCCATCAGGCGGAAAGCGCCCTCGCCATCGCGGACCATATCGATGCGGGCATAAGTGAGCGGGCCGCAATCGAGCAACTTGTCGGTAGCCGCCAGAGCTGTTTCGGCGAGGGTTCTTGCATCGGCGGGTGCCTCGATGCTGCGCTCGACGCCGCCAAATTGTTCCTGCACGCGGAAGTCGCCCTCGGCAGGATGCTTGCTGATCGCGTGGCTGTAGCAGCCGCCAAAGTAAAAGAGCGAATATTCGCCATCCTCGGCAATCGCGGGAAGATAAGGCTGCACCAGCATCCGTTGCCCCACCGCTTCGGCTGGGAGCGGGTCGGACCGGCCGATCAAGAATGTGCCATCGGCCCCGCCAGAGATGGGCGGCTTTACCACAAGGCGCGGGCTTTCAAGGATTTCGCGTGCGCTTGCCAGTGCGGCGTCGCTCATCGATTCGCGAATCAAAGTCGGCACCGTAGCGACGCCTGCGGCAGACAGTTCCGCCAGATAGGTCTTGTCGCTGTTCCAGCGCAGCACCTTCGCCGGATTGGCCATTGGCAAGCCCTCGGACTCCAACCGGTCGAGCAGCGCGAACCAGCCGGGCACATCGCGCTGGTAGCCCCATGTCAGCAGCGGAAGGACAATTTCAAAGCCGGAAAGGTCGCCCGGGTCGGTCCAGGGACGAAAAGTGAGGCTCGGCCCAAGCAGCCGCTCATAATGCGCCTTGGGCAGCGACCAGTTTTCCCAATATTCGGGGGCAGGGGTGAGGATGGCGATTTTGGACATGTCGGAAAGCGGCCTAGGCCTTCTCCCCCGCCATCTGCAAAATCTCACTCCACTCTTCCGGGCGCACTTTGCCGACGGACAAGCGCGACAGCCGGACGAGGTCCATTTCGGCGAGTTTGGGGTTGGCCTTGACCGCTTTCAGCGGAACAGGGTTTTTGAGCTTGCGTACCGGCTTCACCTTCACGGCGACGAATTTGCCCTTCTCGTCGGTGGGATCGATAAAGGCGGTCTTGCTGATCTTGATGATCCCGACCACCTCGACGCCGATATTGCTGTGGTAGAAGAATGCGAGGTCGCCTTTCTTCATCGTCTTCATGTTGAGCGCGGCGGCGTGATTGCGCACGCCGTCCCAAGTGCCTTCTTTCTCGGCCACCAGATCGTCCCAACTGTATACATCGGGTTCCGATTTCATCAGCCAATATTGCTCGCTCATTTGACGCTCCTTTGATCGGCGTCAATTTCGCTGGCATGCAAATAGGTCAAGGGCTATTTGCATGGATATGAGTCAAATGCCCGATATTTCGCTGGCCAGCAGCGACACCCAAGCCATCTCCCAAGCCCTTGGCGACAGTTTCCGAACCTATGGTTTTGCCAAGGTTGTCGACCATGGGATCAATCCGCATCTTGCCAAGGAGGCTTGGCGCCTCTCGAAAGAGCTGTTTGCCCGCTCGACCGAGGAAAAGTTGCGCTGGTACGATAAGAATATCGCGGGACAGCGCGGTTACACCCCTTTCAAGACCGAGATTGCCAAAGGCGCCGACCATCATGACCTGAAGGAATTCTGGCATGTCGGGCGGACTTTGCCCGAAGGGCATCCGCTGGAAAGCGATATGCTCAAGAATATCTGGCCCGATACGGTCGATGGTTTCCGCGACGTGTTTGAGCCACTCTACGCCGAGTTTGACCGGGTCGGTGCGAAGATATTGTCCTACCTCGCCATTTATCTTGGGCTGGAAGCAGACTGGTTTGACGACAAGATCAACGTCGGCAATTCAATCCTGCGCCTGCTCCACTATCCGCCGATCGAAGGTGATACCGAAGGCTGCATCCGTGCCGGCGCGCATGAGGATATCAACCTGATCACCCTGCTTCTTGGTGCAGAGGAATCGGGCCTTCAGATCCTGCGGCCTGACGGCACCTGGATGGATGTCTCGCCGCCCGAAGGCGGGTTGTCGCTCAATGTCGGCGATATGCTCCAGCGGCTGTGCAACCATTACCTCCCCTCGACCACGCACCGGGTACGCAATCCGATGGGCGAGCGGTCGAAGTACAGCCGCTATTCGATGCCCTTTTTCCTGCATCTCAATTCGGATTATCCGATTGCGACGCTACCGCAATGCATCAGCGAAGAAAATCCGAATCGCTATCCCGAGCCGATACTGGCCGACGACTATCTGCGTGAGCGGTTGATCGAGATCGGTCTGCTGAAAGCGTGACAACAATTTACGCGCTGTAAAGGGCGGGTCTGCTATCCCGAATCCGCGTCTGCGTGGGCGCATTCGGGGTGGCAATGGACAACAGGCTCAAAAACTGGCTGGGGAAAGCTGCGGCGGCTGTCGGCTATGACAAGCAGCACATTACCCGCACCGTCGCCTATCGCGAGATTGACCGCTGGCTCGATGGCATAGGCACCGAAACGCTCGACGCCTTGGAAATCAGTGCGGGTTGGAAGTGGCGCGTGCGGCAATGGGGCAGCTTCAGCGAAATGAACTGGCCCGATCATGATATTTGCAACGAACGGCTGGACCGCCAGTTCGACATCCTCATCGCTGACAATGTGTGGGAACACCTGCTTTACCCCTATCGCGCTGCGCGTAATGTCCATGCGATGCTGCGGCCGGGGGGCTGGTTCATCAACATCACACCCTTTCTGATCCGCTTTCATCCGATCCCGACCGATTGCAGCCGCTGGACCGAGCTGGGAATGAAGCATTTTCTGGAAGAGGCGGGCTTCGATCCAGAACGGGTAGTGACTGGCAGTTGGGGCAACGCCTCGGCAGTCAAAGCCAATTTGAACCGCTGGGCGCGGACTGGCTGGAAGCGACACCTGCCCAATGATGAGCGTTTTCCCGTAACCGTCTGGGCGATGGCCCAGAAGTCATGACGTTCAAGCCGCCCATCTGCATCGCCGTGCTGGCGCACAATGAAGAGGCGCGGATTGCCGCCTGCCTCAACAGCCTGCCGTTGAACGAAGCGGATGTGGCGATCCACGTCATTGTCAACGGATCTACCGACGCGACGGCCGCCATCGCAGGCGGCGTTGCCGCTGCGGCGCGCAACGTTCGGGTGCACATATATAAAGAAGGCGGGAAGGCGCGCAGCTGGAACCGGTTCCTGTTCGATGATCTGACCGGATTTCATGAAACGCATATATTTGTCGACGGCGATGCCGAAATCACGCCCGGTTCGATTGATGCGTTGAATCTAGCGTTGCAGAAAAAGCATGGCGCCAATGCCGCTTCGGGCATGCCGATGAACGGGCGCAGGATGGCTCATTACCAAAAAGTAATGCAGCGCGAGCATGGTCTGTTCGGCGATCTTTATGCGCTTCGCGGCGATTTCCTGCGGCGGATGAAGCAAGACGGTATCCGTTTGCCGGACGATGTAATCGGTGAAGATGGCCTGATTTGTGCGATGGCCAAGACCGATCTGGCCGATGAATCGAATTGGAACGATTATCGGGTTGCCGTGTGTGCGGGCGCGGGCTTCCTCTGTGCGCCGGTCAGCACCTTATCGCCCCAAAGCTGGCGCATGCAGTATCGCCGCATGGTGAACTATAGTGTACGCCACTATCAGAATGCGATGATCAGCCGGATCATGCGCGATACCGGCCCCAAAGGGTTGCCCCGTTTGCTTTCGGACATCTACCGGCGCGAATTGCCGGGGATGGAGCCGAGAGGGCGGCCCGAACTGTTCTGGTTTGACCGGTTGGCGCTCAAACGGATGGCTCAAGCGGTCGAGCCCGGCTAGGCCGCATCGGGTTGCGCTTGCACCTTTCGGCGTACTAGCAAATTGAGAACCTCCGTCGCCGTTTCACGCGAACCAAACCAAAGCAGGGCTCCGTAAATCAATCCGCCGACTCCTGCGAGCAGCAGAAGGTGGAGCATCGGCACCAGTTGCGGCCACAGCGCCTCAACTAGATAGCGGTCGAACAACCAAACTAAAACAGCCATCGACGCCGCTGCGCACAGACCGGGTATCACGGCCCCGGCCAGCTGGCTAAGCTGAAATCCGATATGCGGTCGTGCCTGATAGATGGTGAAGGCAAGGAGTAGCGGGAACGACACCAGCCAGCCCCAGGCCAATCCTGTCGCTCCGAAACGGATGGCCGCCAGATAGACCAATGGCATGATAATTGCGCCCGCAATCGAATTGCGCATCGTCACACCCGGTAGGCCGAGTGCGTTGATCGCAGGCTGAAACAGGAACTGCAAAGTGGCCACCGGCATGGCAAGCGCAAGAATTGCGACGATTGGTGTGGCCTCCAGCCACTTCTCACCCATCAACGTGGCAACGAAGGGTGCGGCCGTCACGGCCATGCCGAAATAGAGCGGAAAGGCGACGAGCATGATGAGGCGCACGGCCTTGAGGAAACTATAGGCGAGCTTGCCCTGGTCGTGTTGGATCCGCGCATAGGCGGGGAAGGCTACCTCGTTCAGGGGCGGGATGAATTTGGTGGCGAACAGCTGTGTCAGGAATAGCGCTTCAGCATACAGCCCCAGATCATGGGTGTCGAAATGGCGGCCAGCGATAAAGATATCAGACTGGCTTTGCACGATGAAGAAGCCATGTCCGATCAAGAGCGCGGTACCGAAGGTGAAGATGTGCCCCGCGCCACGAAAGTTGAAGCTAGGCAACACCCAGAATCGGGTTGCGACCATCAGCATGACCGCGCGGCTCCAGAATATCGAGATGGGGGCGAAGACCAATGTCCACACGCCCGCCCCATTTAACGCCAGTGCCAGTGCGACCGCAGCGCCAACCAAAGAGGTCAGCAGATTGATGATCGCTGGCTTCCGGAATTCCAGATCGCGCGTCATCAGCGCTTCGGGAAGAATCAGGAAGGGCGTCGACAGATAGATCAGCGACTGCCAGCGCAGCATCTCTGCCACGACCGGCTCCCTATAATAGGCAGCGGCCAGCGGGGCGGCGATGAAGAGTTGGATGAGTGCCAATCCGACATTGAGGAGAATCAGCATGCCAAAAGCCTGCCTGATTCGGATCGGTTCGACTGATTCGGATTGGATCAGCGCGCTGACAAAGCCATATCCGTTGAGGAAATTGAGGAAAACGAGCACGACCGAGGTCATTGCGAACAGGCCATAGTCGCTGGGATCGAGGATTCGGATGACAGCGAGAGTCGCGCCCCAGCTGACGATCTGCGAGATGATTTGGGTCCCGGAACGCCAGAAAACCGCGCGTTTCACGCGGTTTCCAAAGTCTTCTCCTTCCGGCGGTGTGATTGTCTGCGCATCGCTCATGAAGGTACCAACTATCGATAATTGCTTACAAAAACGTGGTTTTCCGGGGTTCCGCAAAAATTTTGAAATAAAATTGCAAAAACCCTGTTGACCGAATCGTAGGACCCCTTTAGAGGCCCCTTCACCGGACGGGAAGCAAACGCTTCTGCGGTCTGGTCGCCAACATAGCAGGACACTCCCTCCTCCGGTAGGAATATCGGGGAACGTTGAGTGTCCGGTTTTTTGTCGGTCGGCTCTTTGACATTGTGATGTTTGATGAAGGGACATGTGGGCGGCGGCCCCGGTTTCTGCGGCTTCAAGGCGCAGAGTGATCGGGTTACCAAATACGCCGACTGCACATATGTCCTTTACGCATATCCATATATAGTAATTGACTATTGTGCAGCCCGGATCCTTGGATTTGGTCGTGCCAGTCGGTATTCCAACCGGTTGACATGATTATAAATCAAACTTGAGAGTTTGATCCTGGCTCAGAACGAACGCTGGCGGCATGCTTAACACATGCAAGTCGAACGAGACCTTCGGGTCTAGTGGCGCACGGGTGCGTAACGCGTGGGAATCTGCCCTTGGGTTCGGAATAACTCAGAGAAATTTGTGCTAATACCGGATGATGACGAAAGTCCAAAGATTTATCGCCCAAGGATGAGCCCGCGTAAGATTAGCTTGTTGGTGAGGTAAAGGCTCACCAAGGCGACGATCTTTAGCTGGTCTGAGAGGATGATCAGCCACACTGGGACTGAGACACGGCCCAGACTCCTACGGGAGGCAGCAGTGGGGAATATTGGACAATGGGCGAAAGCCTGATCCAGCAATGCCGCGTGAGTGATGAAGGCCTTAGGGTTGTAAAGCTCTTTTACCAGGGATGATAATGACAGTACCTGGAGAATAAGCTCCGGCTAACTCCGTGCCAGCAGCCGCGGTAATACGGAGGGAGCTAGCGTTGTTCGGAATCACTGGGCGTAAAGCGTGCGTAGGCGGTTACTCAAGTCAGAGGTGAAAGCCTGGAGCTCAACTCCAGAACTGCCTTTGAAACTAGGTCGCTAGAATGTTGGAGAGGTGAGTGGAATTCCGAGTGTAGAGGTGAAATTCGTAGATATTCGGAAGAACACCAGTGGCGAAGGCGACTGACTGGACAAGTATTGACGCTGAGGTACGAAAGCGTGGGGAGCAAACAGGATTAGATACCCTGGTAGTCCACGCCGTAAACGATGAATGCCAGTCGTCGGCAAGCATGCTTGTCGGTGACACACCTAACGGATTAAGCATTCCGCCTGGGGAGTACGGTCGCAAGATTAAAACTCAAAGGAATTGACGGGGGCCCG
>CALMYW010000418.1 GCA_937873665.1 uncultured Sphingorhabdus sp. | reverse complement strand
GCAGACCGTACGCGGCTAAAGCCGCAGAAATGGGAAAAAGTGTAGCAAAATCAATAAGTGAGGCACTCCAGTCCTTCGGGAGTTTGGGTGCTGTCGATGGCCACCTGGTCCCCAGATATGCCAGTATTTCCGGGACTTTGCCCGACAGTTTTGGTACGTCTGATGGCCATATGGTCCCCAAGCGGCTCTTGCCCGGGAACCGGGCCTATCTCGATGGTAATCTGGTTCGCCGGAAGCTCCCTCCTGCGCCCGCCGATTACGACATCTGGGATACCGAACTCGCAGGCTTCGGAATGCGCGTTCGCCTTTCCGGCAAGCGCTACTGGTTTGTCCGCCTTCGCCAGCGTGGGCGGCATCGCCGGGTATCGCTTGGCCGGGTTGATGAGGTTGAAGCCCTGACAGCGCGAGGAGAGGCGCGGAAGCTGCTGGCCGAAGTGGCTCTCGACGGATTGCCCCGGCGTGTCGCCGCGAAAATCGCACCGATCCTGTCGGATTATGCCGACGAATTCTGGACAGATTACTCCAGCCACTGGAAGCCAAGTACGCAGAAGCGCAACCAGAGCGCACTGAAGCTCGACATCCTGCCCGTGTTCGGGTCGATGCGGCTCGATCTGATAGGGCGCGCCGAAATTACGCGCTGGCGTGACAGCTACGCAAATGGACGGGAATCGAAATACAATCGGGCGGTTCCGGTCCTTGGTGCGATGTTCAAGTATGCGGAGCAGCTGGGATACACGCGCAAGGGCTACAATCCTTGCCGGGGAATGCCCGGCTTCAAACCGATCAAGAAGGAGCGCTTTTTAAGCCCGCAGGAATTCCGCCGGATCGCCCGGCAGCTCGACGCTGAAGAACCCGAACGTCCGATTCATGTCGCCATCGTGCGGCTACTGATCTTTACCGGCGCGCGGATCAGCGAAATCCGTGACCTCGAATGGGACTGGGTGCAACTGCCCCGGTTGATGTTGCCGGACAGCAAGACCGGGGCGAAGACCATCTGGCTTAATAGCCAGGCTCTTCGCATCTTCGAGAGACTCCCGCGCGAGGAGGGTATCGCCTTCGTTTTTCCGAACAAAACCGGAGAGCGACCGATGGCGCTCGAACCGTGGTGGTATGCGTTTCGCCGCCGATGCGCGTTGCCCGACATACGGGTCCATGATCTTCGCCACAGCTTCGCGTCCGTTGCCATTCGCGAGAAGGTGCCGCTAGCCACTGTCGGGCGCTTGCTGAGCCACGCCCTGCCTGAGACGACCGCCCGCTATGCACATTTGGCGGACGACACGATCGCCGACGCCGCTCAGCGAGTATCCGGCGGACTTGCTGGCACCTTGGGTCTGACGGCATGACCAGCCTTTCCCTCAAGCAGATCGTCGAAAAGGCACTGGCCGAAATCGGCGTCAGCCCCAAGTTGGCGCAAAAGCCCAAAGGCAAGGCGCGAACGACGACTTGGATCGCCGTTGAAAACGGATTTGGCATCCGCCACTACGCCAGCGGGCGGCATGTCTACATTGTCCAGACGCGGATGGGCGGACGGGTGCGGACGATCACGATAGGCCCTGCCTCGGTCATCACACGGCATCAGGCGGTGATGGTCGCGCGTCAGGTCATCGCCCACGCCCGCGTCGGGCATGATCCGGCGACTGCGCGCCAGCGCATTCGCGGTGCCCCGCGAATGGACGATTTCATTGCGGAGTATTGGGAGAAGTGCGCGCCGACCTGGAAACCGTCGACTCAAGAGACGGCAGGCGGTTACCGCCGATGTCATATCGATGGGGCGTTCCCGGACGCTTATGTCGACAGCCTGAGTGAAGCCGAAGTCATCAAGTGGTTTGTCGCTCTGACCGACCGGTCCGGTCCCGGCGCGGCCAACCGTTGCCTTGAAATCCTGCGCGCTGCGTTCAACAAGGCCGAAAAGTGGGGTTATAGGGTCGAGAACACCAATCCGTGCCTCGCCGTGCGGCAGAACAAGCGCAACCACCGCACCCGCTTTCTATCCGACGATGAACTTGTCAGGGTTGGTGCCATTCTTGCCGAGGCGCGGAGTTGCGATGATCGGACCCTTCACGCCCGCGCCAGCGCCATTCTGCTGTTAATTCTAACGGGGTGCCGCGTTAGTGAGGTTCTCGGTCTTCATTGGACCGACCTCAAAGGGAAGCGCTTGTTACTGCGGGATACGAAGACCGGACCCCGCACCGTGTGGCTTGGTGATGAAGCACGGGAGATACTCGTCTCGATCCCCCGCGCGGCGAAGCAACCCTGGATATTTTGGAACTGGCGGTATGAAAGCCCGATCAAGTCAGTTCAGGACCTGTGGGCGCAAGTCCGGGCTCAGGCAAAGTTGCGTGACGTACGGCTGCACGACCTTCGTCACACGTTCGCCAGCCATGCGGTGATGGGCAAGGAGAACCTGCCGATGATCGGCAAGCTGCTCGGCCATGCGCTGGTCGCATCGACTGCCCGATACGCGCATTTCGACGATGACCACCTGCTGGAAGCTACCGAGACGATTGGCGCGGCCATCGAGCGCGCGATGCTGACAGGCAGTTTGTGATATTT
>CALMYW010000417.1 GCA_937873665.1 uncultured Sphingorhabdus sp. | reverse complement strand
GCATGTCGCTCTTGGTCATCGTTAACCTCCGTAATTGACGTGGGCACCCGCTTTCGCGGGCGTTGGCGAGGGTTATGCAGAGAGCGTGCCAGGGCCGGCATCCCCCAAAGGCGGCGGCTTTCGGCGTGCGGGGCGGTGTCGCCATGCCCCCTGCGGGTGCGCTGCGCCCCGGTATGGTGCGGGTTCGGCGCGCCGCCAGAGCCTGTCGGCGAACAGGGATATCGCCAGGGCGATCTCGAGGTCGGGCCCCTGTCTGTCAAGGCGATGGTGTTCAACCGCATGCGCTTCTCAAGCTTCGGCTCAGGCGTGACCTGCGCGTCGGGCAACTCGGTGGGGGGCTTGGGCATCGGCCTCATTCCTGCTGTCGTGACCCTGAAATCTACAGTAGCTCATACCAAGGCTGTATGGCTGTAGGTTGACAGACAGGGACCCCGCTGCTAGAATCCTTAATCACATTCTTCCAGTTGGACATCAAGTTCATGACTAAACTACAAGCTGAACAACGGCACCCGGCCAGTCTTGTTGAGGAAGGCCGCGTCCATCGGCAGGCATTTGTAGATCCTGAAATATTTGAATTGGAGTTAGATCGTATTTTCCACGGTACCTGGGTGTACGTGGGCTATGAGGGCGAACTCGCGGAGCGTGGCGACTTCATCACGGGACACATCGGCCGCCAGCCGATTATTGTCGTTCGGGACCAAGAGGGCGCCATACAGGTTCTGATGAATCGTTGCATGCACCGAGCGGCCACTGTCTGTAGTGAGCCGAGCGGGAATAAGCGGTTTTTTACCTGCCCATATCACGGCTGGGCGTATGAGCGCGACGGTTCCTTGGTCTCTATACCGGGGCAGGAAGCATATCCGGAAGACAAAGACTTCAAGGCCTTAAGCCTTACAAAGGCGGCGAAGGTGGGCAGCTACCGTGGGTTTATTTTCGCTAGCCTGAATCCCAACGTTCCCTCCTTAGAGGAACATTTGGGGAATGCGAGAAAGTACATTGATAGGTTCGCAGACGTGTCTGTTGGCCTCTACGAGGTGGAGCCGAGCCAGTACATAGACACCGCTTGCAACTGGAAGCTAGTGGCTGACAACGTGGTCGACGGCTACCACCTACCCTACACCCATGCCAGTACCATGGATATAGGTGCGATCGCTCTTCCCCAAGATGCCGGCGAGACCCGCGACCTTGGGGAGGGGCAGGCCTCCCTGAAGTTAGTCGACCTCAACGATTCTGACGTTGACTCTTACATTCAAGCTGCGGGTGCCGGGTACATTGCCGCGCTCGAGAGCGCTTGCGGCGAAGAGCGGATGAGAATTGCGCTTAAGGAAAACCTGGAAGGGCCGTACGTCCGAATATTCCCCAACCTCCTTTTGCTGCGCGATCAGATCCGCGTGATTTACCCGAAGGCGGTAGACAGGACGGTTTTTTCCTTGAGATTTATGTATCCCCGCGGCATAACGGCGGAGGAGCGTGAGCGTAGGAAGCTCGACATAAACAAGAAGTGGGTTGGACACGGCGGATTCAATACGCCAGACGATGGGGAAATATTCGCGCGAGTACAAGAGGGGCTAAATGTCGAAAGTGCGGAATGGTACTTGATCGACAGGGGCTTAGGCCGCGAACGTAGGGATGCGAGTGGTGATCTGGTGGGCACCAGGGAAGATGAGCCGGGCCAGAGAAGCCTGTACAGCCATTGGCAGCACTTAATGACGGGCGCGCGAGGGTAAGTTCCCGCCGGCGTGGCCAGTGTTCCCTTTTGCGCGGTATCTGTACGGGGCGGTTTTCCGCAGGAGTGCCCATCATGACTACTTATTCCAAGGCCGAAATAGAAGACTTTTTGTATGCGGAGGCTGCGCTTCAAGATGCTGGAGACTGGGAGGGCTGGATGGCCCTCTGGGCGCCCGGCGAAGTTGAGCTGTGGATTCCAGTTGATCCCTTCGAGAAAGATCAAAAGAACGGGGCATCGATCATACAAGATACTCGGAGCCTACTTGAGCAGCGCGTAAAGCAGCTTGCGCACCGTAAGCTCCACTCCCAACAGCCAGCGACGAGAACTTCCCGGATCATTGGCAACATTCGGCTCGTGGAGCCCGTCGGTGGCGCTGACCTGTCCTGTGCAGCGCAGCTTCACTTCGTACAGTTCCGTCCTGGGCGCCCCGAAACGCGCGGGCAGGTGAGCGTACTTGCCGGGCGCGTTGAACACAATCTCGTCCGCGTCAACGGTGAAATTAAAATCAGGTCTAAGAAAATAAATATCATAAATTCGGATGGCCTTCTTAGCAACATACAGACCTTGCTCTGACGAAGCCATGGAGGCTTTCGAGGACGCCAAATTCGGAGACGGTGATGAATAAAAAGCTATTTATTTCGGGTATACGGATTTAATGGTTGATCTTACCTTTGCATGAGAGTGAGACAGACCGGCATCTCATCGGATTATCTGGTTGATGCTTCACCTACTGCTGGTGCATGTTTCCTTCGCTAATTCCAGCAAGAACCCCACACGCCTCAACCTCCCGGTCATCGTTGCAACTCGCTCTCAGTGAAACGAGTTGTTTCTCAAGCGCTTGCAGAGCGGTTATCTGCGACCGCACATGAGAGATGTGATCATCGAGCAAGGCGTTGACGGCGGTACAAGGCTGATGAGGGTCGTCCTGATAGCTCTGTAGTTCGTGAATCTCAGCCAGTGACAGGCCCAGGATTCTGCAGCGACGGATGAAGGCCAGCCCCTCACCATGCTTCTCGGTATAGACACGGTAACCGTTGTCCTGCCGATCAGGCGGCGGCAACAAGCCCTGCTGTTCATAGAAGCGGATCGTCTGTGTTTCGACCCCTACCAACTGCGCCAACTGACCAATGCGCATCAGCCTCCTCCCCAACGGATTCTTTACTCTATTGACCTTATAGTAGCTTTATAGTTTTAAATGGTACCACAACATTGTTCAAGTGGAGTCGTATCATGAGCAAATCCTGTGGTGG
>CALMYW010000416.1 GCA_937873665.1 uncultured Sphingorhabdus sp. | reverse complement strand
CAGTACGTATAAGACGTATATGTATAAAAAAGAACGTACGTACCGCGCGCGCGAAGGCGACGGCGATTCGGCATCGCAGTCGGTGAGCGTGCCGCCTTGCCTGAGCCATGCCCAGGCAGATCAGCAAAAGGACGTACAGGCCGCCTTGCGGCGGCTGCCGCCACAGCATCGCCAGGAAGTGCTCGACGAGTTGCAGGCACGCAGCCAGAACGGCTCCGTGCGCAATGTCGTGGCCTACTTCTTCGCCTTGGTGAAGCGCGTTTTTGCGGGCGAATTCCGTCTGTGGGCAGGTCGTAAGGAGACATCTGCCGCCGCCCCACGGCCTGCCGAAAATCGGCCTGCTGGTGCGCCACGCACCGAAGACCGCCCAGAACCGACTGCGCAACCGGCATCGCGTGAAACCGCCCTGGCACACATCGCCAACATCCGCAAGATGCTGAACACCTCGACGAACGCTGGGGACATTGCAGCGCAGGCAATGCAGACCAGGGGATGGCAGCCGCATCCTGCGGAGTAAATGCTGCCGCGAAATGGGCCGTCACTGCCAGCCGCAGTGACGGCCCCGCACACGCCAGCAACAATGCGGGCGAATGCCGAATCCTATTGCGTGCGGCAGACATGATGATGGCCACCCTACACTGACCGGGCAGTTGCCAAGACCGATGGGCTTCGTACATCGGCATCCCCAACAGCGCAGGTTCCTGCAAGCGCTGGCCCGACAGGGTGGAGCCACCCCAGGTATGCCCAGGCTCCGACCGCATACCGGCCCTCCCCAGGGCGGAGCCTTCTTAATCTGTCTGAACTCATCCCTATCGCGCCGCCTGGCGCACTGTCCTTTGCAGCAATTGCCTGTGCGCGACGCACAGGGCTGCCGCTGCATTTCTCATCCCATCCACTTCATAGGAGGACTCGTCCACGTTCACATCACTTTCGTCTTGTCGTACCCCTGTCCGGGCTTCCAGCAGGGAGCAAGACGGACGCCTCATTCGAGGCTCTGGTGTCCCCTGAACACCATGCCCTTGCCCCCACGGGATCTCGCCTTGGCGAGTTGGCACCAACACTAACCACTGAATTTCAGGACAACGCAGTACGGCGCTTTGCTTGGAGGCCGGAAGATGGACGACTTGACCTACACCCTGCGGCAGCTTTGCCAGCGCAACCGTGACGGTAGCCACAACACACAGGCCGACCGGATGCGTTCTCTCGCGCTGGCTGCGCGGCAACTGCGCGAGGCCGGTTTCCGGCAGATGAAGGCGTCGTCACTCAAGGGCAAGCACGCCCAAGCGCTGCTGGATCGCTGGCAGGAAGAAGGCTTGTCGTCCGGCACCATCAAGAATCGACTCTCTCACCTGCGCTGGTGGGCCGAGAAGATCGGCAAGGCCGGCATCTTGCCGGCGGACAACACGCAACTCGGCGTGGCCGAGCGCCGCTATGTGACCAACATCAGCAAGGCCCAAGAACTGGGCACAGGTCTTGAACAGGTCACCGATGCCCACGTGCGCATGAGCCTTCAGCTACAGGCCGCCTTCGGATTGCGTCGGGAGGAAGCGATCAAGTTCCAGCCCAGTTACGCAGATCGGGGCGACCACATCGCCCTCAAGGGATCGTGGACCAAGGGCGGTCGGGAGCGAACTGTGCCCATCACCACGACAGAGCAACGCGACGCGCTCCACGCAGCACACCGCCTGGCGGGCACAGGATCACTGATCCCGGCAAACAAGACCTACATCCAGCAGCGGCACGTCTACGATGGACAATGCAAGGCGGTAGGTCTGAGTCATATGCATGGCCTTCGCCATCAGTACGCGCAAAGCCGTTATGAGACGTTGACGGGGAGGCCGCCGCCAGCGGCAGGTGGACCATTAGCCACGGAGTTAAGTCCAACGCAGCGCATAGAAGACCGCCATGCTCGTCAGACCATCAGCCGTGAGTTGGGACACGAGCGCGTTCAAATCACTGCCATCTACCTCGGTAGCTAGGTCAGGCAGTATGAGCCCCCTGGCTACATACACACCCGTCCATCGGCTCAATCTGCAGGCCCAACAAACGTGTTCAGCGCCGTTGCAATCCTCTTGCGTCGCTCAAGCAAGAAAGCCTTGTAGCTTTCCACTTCCAGCAGCGATGCCTCAACCGGGATCCACTGTGCTGCGAACGCTGGCTCGCCAAGCTGGTCCACCAGCGGGGGCAGGTAAACCGCCGGGGCCTTGTCGCTGATCGCGCGATTCGTCTTGCCGCCGATGAAGGCCAGATTGGCGATGTCATCCGCCTCGCGGGCAGTGAAGCTGGTCTTCAGTACGGCTTTGGGAAAGATGTGATGGAACTGCAAGCGATGCTGGACGCCCGAATGATCCAGAGCAATGGCCAGATGGCTGCGCCAATCTTTCGTACCAGCAGCGCGGAAAGCCAGGAACATGGTCTTGAACAGCGCGCTGCGCTGGTTGCGGCCTTCCAACTCCTCCGCGGTAATGTCCAGGCGGCCGAACTGCAGGCGTAGTCGGTCGATCAGCTCGCTCACCGCTCCGCCCTGACGAATACTTGCCAAATCCTGATCCAGAATGGTTTCGCTGGAGCCTCGGGAGAAGCGGCCTTTGGCATTGGCCATCAGCGCCCAGTAGCGCAGTTGGCGGGCCTCATCGTTGCTCAGCGCATAGTTGCGGCTATGCCCGAAATACGCCAGCACTACCAGCAGGAAAGGCGACGACAACAGTGCCGGGCTATCGATGCCAAGATTGCTGCGCAGGAAGTTGAGCGCGAATTCCATGCCATCGCAGGCTTCTTTCCATGCCTTCTGCAGCTTCTCCACATTCAGGCTACCCACGATCTGGAAACGTGATTGACCGGTGGCAAACGCCATCAGATTCTTCAAGTGCAAACCGAGATCAAGGTCAAAGCCCGTCTTGGCGCATACCTTCTGGAAATCCTGGAACGTCTGCAGCGAGTGCCGCCACTTGGCGGTGATCTGAGCCAGAGCCAAGTCGGAACTGCGCAGCTTGGCGCCCAGTGAATTGACCCGGACGAAAATTTCCGTGACTTCATCGTAGGAAAGCGTGCGTTCCAGCACGTCCATCCGATAAACGTACTTGCGGATGCCTCGCAGCCGGGCCAGGCGCTGGCTGTACTTCTCGTACCGCGGATCGTCAAAACCACTGATACCGGCACGTTTGAGGAAAGGTGCATCGTTGTCGGTCTTGAACACTTCCGACACTTTCACCCAATGCGGCAATTGCTCCAGCTTCCTCGTGGCCACAACGAAAGTCATCTTGTTGAAGCGCTTGAGCAGTTCGTCCTCGGTCGAGTCCGTCTCATCGCCAATCAGTTCGCTATCGTCGTCAGCATCGTCCTCATCGTCGCCGTTCTCTTCCACTTCGGTCACGACCGCCAGCTGGTCAGGATGCTCCAAGTTGAACAGCAAGTCGATAGGCCGACGACGGCCGCGCACCGATACTGGCTCGCCGCGAATAACGGCAGAGAGCGATGTCAGACGCTGCTGACCATCCAGCAGAAGCCGCGTGCTCTGGTAGGGGTTCGTGCTCTGGCTGACCGCGAAATCCTGCAGCGGAACAGCTTCATCCGTCTCCCAAAGCAGGATTGCGCCCGAAGGGTAGCCGCGATACAGCGAATCCAGCAGATCGCGCACTCGCGTAGAACGCCACACGTACTGGCGTTGCATCTCCGGCAAGCGCAGCTCGCCCCGCTCGATCATGGATACCAGTTCTTCAA
The DNA here is from genome assembly GCA_937873665.1 of uncultured Sphingorhabdus sp. The sequence goes on along the minus strand of CALMYW010000416.1, from coordinate 18,579 downwards.
CGCTTGCTTCGGCCTTGGCCATGCTTCTTCCTTCGATCAAGCACCGAGCAGGAAGCGCTCGCGATGCCACTGCAAATAGTGCCGGTGCTCGCTGGCCAGCCAGCGCAACGTCATGCCCGGATGAATGCCAAGTCCAAGCAGATCGCTTTGGGACAGACGGGCGCTGGTCAGCAGATGCCCGGTATCGTCGAAGCTGATCAGAAAGCGGTCAAATAGCGCATCGAGGTTGGCCAGCAGCAGAAAGCCGTTGAAGGCATCCAACCGCTCGGCGTCGTCGGTACATGCGGCCCAGGGCTTGGCATGGCTGGCACGCAGCGCTTCGGTTACGGTGACACCAGTCACGGCGCAGGCACCGCCCCAGTACGCCAGCAGGGCTTCGCGGTACCGCTCTTGGCCGATGCGCTGGCGAATCAGCCGCTCTATTTCCGTGCCAGGGCTGCCGGCCGGCAGCGTATCCGCAGCTTGCGCCCCCGCCGCGTGGAAGTCGCGCACCGCCTGATTCGGCAACGCCTGCGACAGGCTGGCCGCACGGCGCAGCAAGGCGGCCAAATCGGCCATGGTGGGCACCCAGAATACGTCATCGGCTCCAGCCCAGGATTGGAAGCTGCGCAGCAACTCCGGCAGCAGCGCGGACGTGGCCGGTTGAAAGCACACGTCAAAGCCGTCGGCCGATGCCGTCACCACGGCCTGGCTTCGATGACGAGCCGAAGCCAGTGTCACTGCATCGCCAGTCGACGGCAGCACGTGCTCGAAGCCGTTGTCGTGGCCAGATTTTTCGATGAGGGCGCGTTGCAGAGGATTCATGTCCGCGTCCAATCCACCCGGTTCCACTCGATGGCGCGTTTGCGCCAATGGGCGTCGATGGCTTGGGCGAAATCCGGGCGCACCAGCTTGGCACGCGCCTCGCACCATTCGGCTGATTCGCACCGCACCACCACGCCTTCCAGCGGCAGCTCGGCGCGATAGTGGCTGGTTGTCCCCATGACCAACTGCTCTAGCGCCGCCAGGGTGATGCTGCCACTCGATACCAGCGGCACAGTGAACAAGCCAGCTTCTGAGGCCAGCGCGTTGCGTCGGGATGTGCTCCAGAAACGCCTCCTACTGCGGTCATAAACATCGAAAAGCAGGAACCAGTCAGGCAGCGTGTCGTAATTCAGTGAATGGCGTGCGGCACACCATTCGCCGAACAGCATCAACTCAGGACGAAGCACGGCAAGCAAGCTGGATTCGTGTTGCGCCAGCCAGGCGGGTAAGCGCGCAAACTGACCAACATAGGGCTCACCCAGATACTGGCCACGATTCTGAGCAAGCACGGCGCCATTAGGCGACAGAGACAGGCCGAGGTTTGCGCCGTCGAGCTTTTCCTCCACGACCACATCGCCGGACAACAGCACCTGCGCTTCAGCGAGCGACAACACCTTGTCATCGCGAGGCATGCCGTCTTTGGCCAGCCACGCGAGGTGCGGAATGGTAGGGAAGCGGAAGAAGTCGGTCGTCATGGGCGCGCAACCCTGTCCTGATACCACGCAGCAGGCAGCAAGGGCAGAAAGCAAATTCCGAGCGCCTCCAAATGTGCTTTTGCAATATGCCAATCCGTCTCTGCACCATAGACGATAGGGGGTGATTCATCGAACAAAATCATCGCGGCCAAGGCACAAGCGACCCACTTGCGATCTTCTCGGTCGGTGACGATGGCTTCGTGCTCAACCTTTAGTACGGCGACATGCTCCCCATTGCCTTCGAACGTGTCGATTGGCACGTCATCAACCTGCATCCGATCTCTCTTGTTCTGAAGCACCCGCAGCCCGTATTCCTGCTCCTGCCAGTTGTAGGGCAGGTTGCGCTCGTACTCCGCGAGCACCAAACCAGTGTCATCCAGCACCATCCGATCATCCGACTGATCGAATTGCGCCAGCCACTCGTAGACCGACTCACGCAATTCAATCTCGCGCGGCATGGCGCGTGTAGCGACGTTGGACAACTCGGAGATCGCACTGGCGGCGAGCATCACGTTGGTATCAATTAGGAACATCGCCATCTTTCGCCCTCAGCTCTTTCGCTCGTTTGATGGCTAGTGCCGCTTGCTCGCGAGTCTCCCCCAAGGTGTCTCCAAAAAAATTCTTTGGCCAGTTTTTTACTCGCCCAAGATCATCAACTTCCAAAGGCAGGAGGTTGGCATTTTTGCCATCACGTTCAACGAAATACATGGCGGCGTCAGCAACAGACACTTCCTCGCGGGCAATCAAGGTCTGCATCCGGCGAAACAAATGCTCTGAATGCGTCTCGACGATGAACTGGACGTTGCGCTCCTTGCTTACCTGCGCCAGCAATTCAGCCAGCTTGCTCTGTGCCAGTGGGTGCAGATGGCTTTCCGGTTCTTCGACGATCACGATATGGCCGGGCTGTGCGAACAGGGCGGCCACAATCACGGGAAGCACCTGCGATACCCCCACTCCAACGTCTTTGAGATTACTGGCCTGGCCATCGGTTTCCACCAGCAACTCATGACGCGCTGAATTACCAAGGGCGCGGATGGAAAGACCGTGCGCCAGATTCATCTCCTTCAGCCAATGAACCGTTTGCTCAAAGAGATAGGCTTCCGCTGGCAAGGCTTGACTACGCCTCTTGGCCACACCGCTGGCAATCAACGCATCCACGGCTTTGGCGCCGTCGTCGCCGATATGGGCAGGCATACGCCCTGCCCATACATAGTCACGCTGGGCCAAGCGGCGCACCGGGCCAAGATAGATGATGCGGCCCAATTCGTCCAGCAGCGCCGGGCCAACTGGGCGAACCACCTCACCCTGCACCCCCAGCTTGTTGAGCGTAGAGGGTGAAAATGCGAATGAGCGCTGCGGGCGAAAATTCGCACTTTGCCCCAAAGGTTTGATTTGATTGCCCAGCGTCAGGCGATAAATCCCGGGTTTACGACGTTGCACGTTGAAACCTTGACCGTCTTTGCCCAAACGCAGGAACTCCAGTTCAGCACTGCCAGACTGCCCTTTACGATAGCGTGCCGAGAAAATCGCCGATTCAGCGGCATTTCCTGTTTCGCTCCAGCGAAACTCGATACCTATTTGATTGGACGCGGTGCTTTCTGTTGCTGCGCCATGGCGACACAGCACATCGTTGAACTGGCCGAGTGTGACGGAATCGTCGGCATCAGGGTTACCCAGGTTGAGATCCAGACTCGGATCATCCCCTTTGACGGTCTGACGGATGAGCAGCAGGCTTTGGATCAGACTGGACTTGCCCGATGAATTGGCGCCCAACAGCAGAGTGATCGGGGCGAGTCGCACGGGCCCCGTAGTGCGCCATATCTTGAAGTTTTCCAGTTTGAGATGAGTAAGCATGTTCCGCCTCGCAGATTACATATAGTAGCCATAGCGAATTTGTGGCCGTTCATATTCATCCAAATATTTCATGATCTCCCCCACCTTTCTGGCGCAACTAAGCGTGATGGGGTACTTTCCATCAAGCTGGGTGTTGTTCCAGTTCATTTTTGTCAGTCCGAGGATCTCCCTAGCCAGAAAGGCGGGACTTTGCTCCGAGCGGATCACGCGCAACTCAAGTGGCTGAGGAATGTACATCCCAGGATAGGTCTTGTAGTACCAGATTGAGCCTCGGGTATAGAGCAACTGCCGCTGGTCATCAAGGACTAGGGATGTACCTCGATAAGGAGGATATGCTCCAGTCCTGAAGAGTCGAAGTCGCGAATCCATCACTGTCACAAAATCAACTGTATTGATACGCAAGTCAGAGGCCGCACTCATGAGGCCTGAAATCTCCATATCAGAGAAATTTGATGTCTTGTGAACAACGACCCTGCCAGGGTACGTTCGCATCGCATTGCGATACTCCTCAAGCGCAGCCTTGAACAACGTATATGCCTGCTCCTCCGATAGCTTTGGGACTCTATCTCCTTTGTCGAGATGCACAGGCGTGCCCCGCAAAATCAATCCATTACCCAATTCATCGAAAACCTGAGCCAAGCTGGTGTTAAGCGTCTTCTTGTCTCTGCTTCGGTAGAACGCGATACCCAAGGCACAAGAAAGTGTGTTGCCTTCAGCCTTTTCAAGGCGCCATGGGTTAGTCGCGCCAGCCTTGTAATACAGCGCGGTCGCGAGATTCCAAGCCTTGGTTGCGTCATCCTGCTGACCCTTTGCGCCGGATGCCAGTGAATCCGCACGCACCAATTGAAGCGGCTTGCCCAAGTGCATGGCCTTCGCCTTCAAGGCCCGCCGGAAATTCAACTCTGATTGAACCTCGATGCTCTCTTCCAGCTTTTCGTCGCCTTCTATCGCCGAATCTTTGCTGACTGCATCGTAAACAGATTTGGAAAGCACGCAAACGATCACATCGACAGGCCTGTTCTGTGCGAGGAACTTGATCTCCTCATAGTACAGATCGAGGGCTGCTTCTATACGCTGCGTTCGATTATTTATTTTTGCAACTTTCTCGATATCCAATTGCCTCAATTGGCGACCTAAATCTTGGTTGAACGCAAGCTCCGCATGAAACCCAACCCGCTCATTGAATCCACAGAAGTCTGGAAAAAGATTGTCCTTGTGTTCATCCACGTCAGCCGATATAGGAGACTTCATTCGCTCGATCAGACTCGAAAGGTCTTCGAGGTCGTTGCTAGTGCCGATGGCTCCGATTAGGATTCGAGTTCTCCGGGTGAGAGAGCCTTTGTCATACACCCCATAGGCTGCAATCCCGCGCCTAGGACAAACATGTGAACCCTCAAAGAACTCAAGCCTTGGCTCGTTGACATGCACCAGTTTCATGAACCGAACATCCTTCTCGGCTGCGCAGAATCTTCTTCATTGATCGTAGGCAGGGCTTTCCAGTCAGACTCCTCCAGAGAGGGGGCACCATTCAGCATGAGTGGAGTCCCAAATGAGAGGAAGGAGTCCATTGTCCCTTTTTCTGAGAAAAGATCCTCGTCGTCAATTGAGGACAGCCAGGCAGATATAAATCGAAAATGATTCATCACCTGCTGGTTATTTTCCTGGCGCTTGATCCAGCTGAGATTGTCGTGACTGAAACCAGACTGCTCGAAATTGGCGCCATAGCTAAAGAACCAACTGGGGGTTATGGCCATGAACCAATGACCATCCAGACGCAAAAAATCTGCAGCGAACGAGAGATGCTTTTGCAGAAAAACCTTTGAAGGATCTTTTTTGTTGAATTGCCTTGAAAAGACATTGCGCTTGGCTTTTTTCTCTCCTTGCCAGACCACTTCTCTTTGGTTAAAGCCATCTTCCAAAGGCAGGAATATGAACTCACCAATGTCGTTTTCCCACCGCACACGTTCCTTAAACAGGCGATGCTGCAGGGAAAACCTCAGCAGCGACTTGAAGACGCGCTCGTGGTCATCGTCGATCGTGAAGTAATCAGCAGTGTTGTGTTCTTCCGCTGTGCCTGGCTCACACAAGTGCTGATAGGGACTGTTCCGCTCGATCAGATTAAAGAACGTCACCAAGTTGCCGCTGTGGATAACGTAGGCAGATGGAACCGCGAGTCCATTCTCTTGGTTGAACTCTCTGATGGTGGTTCGCCACAAGCCTGGCCTTCTTTTGCCATGCTTTTTCAGCAGATCCTCACTCAATCGAGCAATGAAGAGTTTGCTCGGAAAATAGAGTTCCACGAGGTTGGCCGTCAGCGATTCCGATGGTGTCAACGGTGGATCAATGTCCTCGTCCGCTAAACCAACAGGCACTCCGCGCAGATAGGTTTTCAAATGGTTGAGCGCAGCTTGCAACTTGTGTGGTTCAGCATCGGCTGCCAGGGTGCACAGATCCTTGTAGTCCCAAACATCATCGCCAGCTGAAAACTTGTGCTTGCTCTCGCACACAGAATCAACGGCCGCTTGCGAGTAGCTGCCTTGCTTGGCGGTGAGTACATAGACAATCAATCGGTCGTAACGCTGGTGCAAATCACGACTGAGAAATTGCTCCAGCGTGTATTTGACCTTGCCGATGTCTGCGGTGGCCGTTACCTGCACCGCCACTCGGCACGTATCGTCTGCGAGATCAATTCCGGGAAAATTCGCTTGCTCGCGGTTCAGATTCCGCAAGTCGGTCCAGCCACACAGCTCGCGCAGAAGGCCGCACATGAGGTTCTCGGAAATCTTATGCGCATCAAACTGCCCCATCGCACTGGCGGCTTCGATTTCGCGCCGAAGTTGCGCGATCAGTTCGCGGAATTCGTTCTGCAGATCAAGGATCTTCATCTGAGTTCTCCGCATTCCAGCTTGTCCCAAGCTGCCAGCACCAGCCTTTGCGTGCGGTATTCGCCGAACTCCTTCAGTTCCTTGTTCTTGAGCACACGGAAGGTTTCGCTGGGATAGTCCTCGCCCATGATGTCGGTGGGGTCGAGGATGTAGCGGAGTTCATCGCGGGTGAGGCCGTAGAGTTTGGCGTAGTAAGCGTCGAGTTCGGCGCGCAGGGTGGCGCGACGGTCGGGGTCGAAGGGGAAGGGTTCGCCGTCGTAGCCCAAGTCTTGTGCCCAGCCAGAGAGGTCATGGGCGGTATAGGTCAGTTCCAGTACGCGCGGGACGATGAAGGCGAGATTAGTATTGGTATAAGCGTTTGGTGCCAGAATAGGCAACTGTTTCATGGTGAAATAGTTGAGTGCAAGTCCTCCAACCTTTTGCCTTGATATGTAGTCGCAAGTAATAGAGCAAAGATTACCAAGTAACGCAGCGGCCTGCCGTGCTGTCGTGCTGGGCATCATGAGTAGAAATTTGTTATTAGCCCCTGCGCGTGGAATAACGCTTGCAACCAGCGTCCGAATACTAGCCCGGGCATCTGTTACCTCACGCCAGCCAATTAACCAATCTGACTTCCAAGATTTATCGTCTAATAGGTTAGATACTGTGTTTTGGGGCACCCAATAATATGGCAGAGTCAGGTACGAGGTATCACGTAATCGTTCGGCTGGAATTGTCGGGAGCACATGGGATCGTTCGCCATCACGAGCATCACGGAAGTCACCGTGTCTATGGTTGTATTGGTAAATCATCTTCGCCTCGTACAAGGGTAAATAGCGTTCCTTTCCCTGTACGAAGTGGTTCGCTTCCTGATTGAAACCTTCCCTCTCGAGCTCTAATTTGGTTTTAAATAGATGTGAGTCATTGGACATGTGAAACATAGCCAAAAAACGCACGCCCCAAGGGTTTTCCTCGGGCTTGGATTTATTACTTTCTCGTATCAATACCGGGGAGCGGGAGTAAATTGCTTTAGTGATCTCGGCATCTTTCCTAGACCGGAAAATAGGGCAAGTTCGGGTGTTGGGGTTGACCTGAAAAATATCTTCTGGTGACAGGGTGAAAACTCGGTTTTTATCAGCAAGTTCTTCGATGTTACGCCCTTGAAAAAGAAAAAGAGTTTCTTTGACCTTATTTTCCGCCCCAACAATGGTGGTGAGAGCAAAGCGTAGCATGTGACCTTGCCCGGCTCCCAAGAAAAACCCTTCATTCTCAAACTCGAAAAAGCTCTTCAATGATTTATTGGAGATCAATGAACCAAAAAATTCCTTGGTTGTGTTGTCGGTTGCTAAACCTGACGGAACAATAAATCCAGCCGAGCCGCTCGGCGCAACGATTTTTTTGATGGTCTCGGCAAACAGCGCGTAGGTGTTCACATCGCCCACGCCGGTCAGCGGGTAGCGGCCGCCGTCGGCGCCTTTCACATGGGCGAACACGCTGGCGGCTTCCGCCGTACGGCGGGCGGTGACGAATTCGCGGTAGAGGCGTTTTTCGGCCTCGTCCTCGTGCGTTGCGTGGGTCAGGTCGGGGTACAGATGGCGTGCCAGCATGCCTTCGCTGAGCCACTGAATGCGCTGGGCACGTTCGGCCTTGTTGCGGGCTTGCGCCACGTCGCGATGGCGGGTGGCGAAGAATTCTTCCTCTTGCAGCTTGATGCGCTCCCACGGCGGATTGCCCAGCACACAGTCGAAGCCGCCCTGCGCAAACACCTGCGGGAAGGCCAGCGGCCAGTGGAATACGCGGGCTTGTTCGCAGGTGGCGCGAGCCGCAGCGATAGGAGCGGCGTGCTCGGTCTGAGCGCGTTCCGGCGCGGTCAGTAGCGCATGCAGGGTGATGCTGGTGGGTACGGTTTCTGCCGTGTCCTCCGTCTTGGGCAGCAGGTAGGCACCTACTAGCGCATCGGCGGCGTGGGCCAGCGGGCTGTGGGCGGAGTCCTCTAGGAAGCGCCGCCAGGCTTGTTCCTTGGCGGCGACCTGTTCGGGCGTGTCGGCGGGCAGGGTTTCGATGGCGCGCAGGGCTTCCAGGCCGCTGCGGTTGTCCACGCCCAGCAGCATCTGCTTGCCTTGCGGGTCTTTGGCGATCTGCTTGAGACCGGCGGCGTTGGCCTTGGCCAGTTCCTTGCAGACGTCCTTGTCGTCGCCGCTCAAGGGCTTGAAGGCATCCTTGGCGACGCCTTGTTCCAGCACAGTCAGGTCGGTCAGGCCCAGCAGGGCGTCGCCCACTTGCAGGTGGTGGTCGAGAAAGCCCAGCGGGCGGCCTTCCTCGTAGCCCTCCAGCCACAAGGCCATGCGCGCCAGTTCGATGGCCATGGGGTTGCGGTCCACGCCGTAGATGCAGTGGCTCACCACTTCGCGCAGGGCGTGGCGGTAGTCCTGCGGCTGCATGGCGCCTTCCTGCCCACCTTCAAGGCTGCGCAACTGGGCCAGTTTTTCCGCCAGGCGGCGGGCAGCGGCCAGCAGGAAGTGGCCGCTACCGCAGGCCGGGTCGATGACGCGGATGGCCAGCAGCGCCTCGGTGGGGTTGGTCGGCTGCGCGGCCAGGCGCTGTTCGATGACGGGGTCAAGCGCGCTCTTGATCAGCTCCTGCACCAGGCTGTCGGGGGTGTAGTAGCTGCCGGTGAGCTTGCGTGCGTTGCCGGCGGTGCTGCCCTCTTCGGTGCGGCCGACGAAGCCGAACGTGCGCGCGGGCAGGTCGATGGCGGGCACCAGTTCCAGCAGGCTTTCATAGACGCTGCCCAGCTCTTCCGGTCCCATGTTGCGGTAGTCCACCGGGGTGAGGCTGCTGCCCTTGCCTTGCGCGACCACTGCCCAGCGCAGGTGTTGCAGGGCGGCGAGCAGGTGGGCGTTATCCAGGCTGGCGTTATCCAGATCGGGGCATTGCTCCGGTGCGAACAGGCCGCCCAGCGCGGGCAGCGCCAGGCGCGGCTCGCCTTGCGCCAGGCCGCGAAACACGATGCGGATGGCTTGCCACTGGTCGTCATGACGGGTGCGGGCGCGGCGCTTGAGGCAGAGTTCGCGCAGGCGGGCCAGGGCGTAGCCTTCGGCATAGGCACGGCGGGGCACCTGTGCTTCGGCGCTATCTTCCTGCGGGGGCAGCACGCCGCGCTCTTCCACGGTGAACACGAAGATGAGCCGGTAGATCAGGCGCAGCAGTTGTTGGAAATAGTCATCCTTGCTGAGCGTGCCGTCGTTCAGAGCGGCACGCAGGGCATGGTTGGCGGGGTGTTGCAGGAAGCCTGCACCTAGGGTCAGCAGGGCCTGCTCGACGCCGTTGCGCAGACCATCGCGCACGCGAGTGCCTTCCTGTTGGCCTTCGCTACGCCATTGTTCCCAGATGCACGCCGTAGCGCCTTGGCCGGGGCGGAATGCGCGACTGGCATGCAGTAGACGCCAAACGTTGGCGAATTCGGCATAACGCTGGCCGCCCAGAAGGTCGGCCAGATCGACTTCGAGAAAGCTGGGACGGGTGAGCGAGGCAGCGTCGCGCAGCAGACGCAGTTGCTTGCCGTTGCTGACGATGCCCCATTGCAGCGCTTCGCTGGCGTTGAGCAATTCCTGCATCGCCTGGAACGGGGCTTTCTTGCGGTTGCCACCGCCCTGCACGGCAAATCGCGCGTCGGCCTCATCCAGGCACAGAGTGTGCGGGGCCACCAGCACGGGTAAAGTGCCTGCCATGAGGCTGACCGGGTAACGCAGTTCACCCACTTGCTGTGCTGACGCGGCTTGCAAGGCGGCGTAGCCAAAGGCGTCGCGCAGCAGTTCGTGGACGAAGGCGGTGGTGAGCTGCGCAGCATCGACGTCGGCGCGCTCCAACTGCGCGGCAAAGTGCTGCCATTGGGCGCAGGCGATCTGGAAAGCGCGGCTGTATTCGTCCTTGAGCTTGACGCCCTTGGGGGTACCGTAGTCGGCCTCGCTCTGGGCACTGGCGCGACCCTGTGCGGCTTTTTCCAGTTGATCGGGCAGGAACAGGCCGCCTTCGAGCTTGAGGGTGGGCAGGTTGAGCGTGGCCTGGGCCTTGCGGATGCGTTTCATGGTTGTTCTTCTCCAGGCCGAGGCTTACAGCGAGTCAGGCAGCAGTACGTACACGCCCATCACATCGACCGGCAGGCAGGGGCTGACGCTGTACTGGCCGACGTCACGGGTGGCTTCGCGCACGCGCTGGTGGTCGGCCAGCAGGGCATCGGCCCGCTGTTGGGCTACCGCTTGCAGTTGCTGCGGGTGCGCGGCGAGGAAGTCGAGCGCGGTGCGGATTTCGCGCTGTGCCGCCTCTGGCGGCAGGTTACCGCTGGGCGTGCATTCGAGCAGGCGACTCACGCCGTCGTCAGCCAGCCATTGAGGAGCGTTGCGGCCCTGCACAGCCAGAGCAACGGTTTCCTCCGCCATCATCTGAAAGGGTTCGCGGCGGCGCACGTAGCTGAGCTGGTGGCGCAGACGCAGAAGGTAAAGGGTGGTGACAACCTCCACGTCATTGGTAAGGGTAGCAGCGCAGCGGGCGGCCAGCGGACGTTCGCCACCGAGTGCGTCTTCCAGCAGGTGCTGGGCCAGCAGGCCAACCAGCGGGTGACTGCGGTGCAGTTCGCTGAAGTCGATGATCTGGGGTTTGTCTATGCCTTCGTCGGCCAAGCGCTGGCGCAGGGCTTCGGGCAGGTGCTGCGGCAGGAAACGTGCGGTCTGTTTGCGGCCGACTTCCAATGGCGCCCCCAAGCGCACACAAGCGCTTTGCAGGAAGCGCTGCACATCAGCCTGGGTGCCCAGAGCCTGTTGTTGTTTGTGCCATTCGGGCAGCACCTCGTCTGGCTTGATGCGACGCTGGGCGAACACAGTGCGATTGGCCTTAGCCTTTTCCAGCGCGTCACGCCATTGGGCTTGCAGTGGAGCGAGCAATTGCTCCGGCTCACCAAAGTCGAATACGGCCTGCGGCGATGCGGTGCGATTGTCGCTGCGTTTCCTCAATGCCGCCTTGACTAAGGCCTGATTGATGCGGGCTTCATCCTCGGGCATGGGAACGAGCACGCCGAGCTCCTTCTGAATGGCCTCGCCCTTCTTAAGGATGACGTTGAGCACGAAGCCATCCACCGGGTTATCTTGCCCGTAGAGCATGGTGCAACGCACTTCATCGGCCTGCTGACCAAAACGATCGACGCGGCCTTCGCGCTGTTCGTGGCGGGTGGGGTTCCAGGCCAGGTCGTAGTGGACGACAGCGGTGAACAAATGTTGCAGGTTGATGCCTTCGGAGAGGCAGTCGGTGGCGACCAAAATGCGCTGGTCGGCGTCGATCATGTCCTCCACCCGCTCGCGGCGTTCTTCGGGCGTGAGCTCGCCGGTCACGGCCTCGATGGTGGCCTTGGGGAAGGCGGCCTTGAGGTGTTCGGCCACATAGTGGGCGGTGGCGATGTAACGGCAGAACACCACCGGGTGGTAGCCATCCTTCACCAGAAGGTCAATATGCCGGATGAGCGCAGCCAGCTTTGGATCACCCGCCTTGCCGGAAAGACGTTGCGCGTCGGCGATCAGGGCTTGCAGGCGCGGCGCAGCGTCCTGCACCTGGGCAGGCGGCTCCAGATCACTGCCGGAGAGGTCATCGGCCTCGCCATCGTGCAGGCGCTCATCGCCGAGAAGCGCCTCATCCAGCACAGTGCCTTCCAGCCGTGTGGTCAACGCCTTGACGGCGGCTGCGGGCGACGATGCCACGCAGCGCAACAATGCCAGGGTGGCGTACCAAATGAGGCGCGCGCCGCCTTGCTGTTCTTGCTGCTCAACGGTTTCAGCCAGTTCGCGGCAGTAATCCTGCACGGCGTCGAAGAACGCGCCCCATTCGCCGCTGAGTTGATAGGTCAGCTCGGTTTTCATGCGGCGGGGAAAACCTCGTCCGTCATGGGTCTCGGCCTGCCATTCAACGATGTCCTTGCGACGGCGCTGGACGAAGTGGCGGGCCCATTCCTGGCGCCGGGGGGCGGGGGGCGGCATTTGGGCTTGCAAGGCCGCCAAGCGCGGGGCGAGCGGCGGCAGCCAGGTGGAGAAGGGGGTTTCGTCACCAGAGTGAGGGGTGGCGGTCAGCAGAATCAGGTGTCGCTGCGCGTCACGGGCAAGGCGTTGCAGCAACTCGAAGCGCAATTGCTTACCTGCGCCGCTGCTGGCGCAGGTGTGGGCCTCGTCAACGATGATGCATTCGGGGGCGGTAGCGAGAAACTGTTCGCGGTGGCGTTCGCTCTTGATGTAGTCCAGGCTGACGACCACCACGGGATGATGGTCGAACAGGCGCACTCCATGCGGAAGATCACGTTCGATGCGGGAGGCCGAAGACGAAGTCAACGCCACGGCCTGAAGGTTGAAGCGGGTTTCCAACTCACTTTGCCACTGCTCGACAAGGTGTGGCGGGCAGAGAATGGCCAGGCGGGCGATTTCGCCACGGTCCATGAGCTCTCGTGCGATCAGGCCGGCTTCGATGGTCTTGCCGATGCCAACGTCATCAGCGATCAGCAGGCGCACAGTGGACAGGCGCAGTGCCATCAGCAACGGCACAAGTTGGTAACCGCGAGGCTCCACCGCGATATTGCCAAAGGAGCGGAACGGGCCGGCGCCTGCGCGCAGGGTCAGGCGCAAGGCATCGCGTAGCAACAGCGCGGCGGCATGGTTGCCGGCGCGTGCAGGATCGGGCCAGTCGAAGGTGGCAGGTTCGACGGGATGCAGTTCCAACTCGGGGATCAGGGCGATGCTTTCGTCATCGGCGCCGTTCAATGGGCGCAGGCGCAACCAGTCGCGGCGGGAGTCGCTCTGCACCACCCATTCGCGGCCTCGGGCGCGGACCAGGTTGCCGGGCAGAAAGTCGTGTTCGAGGATCGTCATGCGCCTTTATTCCTTGGAACCGAACACATCGGCGTGCGCGGCGAATTGTTGTGGCCAGCGTGAAGCGTCCGAAAAATCGAGCACCTGCCAGCCTTTGTCCTGCAGTACGCTGGTGGTCTGATCATCCACAGCGGACAGAAACACCAAAGCACGAGATGCCTTGTACTGGGCCGCCGCGGTGGCTGCGCCATTGTTGACGGACACGTTGACCGCATCAGGTTGTATAGCCCCTGCCTGGCGGAGCGCGAACAGCCAGGCGTCGAGTGGCTCGTCTGCCAAGATCGTCGCTGCAACGGGGGCCGGGCAGCATTCCACAGGCTGTACCTGGGCATTGGCCAGCGCGACCAGCAGCTTGAGCGCATCCGCATTGCGGCGGTTGATGTGTTCGTGATCCGGCTGGTTGAAGTAGGACAGCAGGCACTGATAGCAGCCGGCTTCGCACTGATGATTGCCAAGTGCATCGGTCTGTTCCAGCGACGGCAAATCGTCCAGCGTCCAAATGCCGCTCTGCGGTTTGCGATAGTGAATCAGTTGCAGGGCATTGCTGGCTACGAGTGCAAGGTCGTCGCGATTGTTTGCCAGGCGAGTGAGCACACCCGCACCGCCTTCCGCCGCTTCGTAGAACAGCAAGGCGCGGCGCTCGTCGGACTTCGGCAGTGGCTCGACCACCAGTTCGGATTCCTCGATCTGGAAAGTCATTTCGATGCCGCGCTTGAGCGCGGCCTGCAAAGTGGCCATGGCCTCCAGAGGCAAGGCACGTACGGGAGCGAAGATCAGCAGATTGCGATGATCTTCCACAAAAGGAACGATGCGCTGATTGGGCACCTTCTCCAGCAAAGCATCGTCGCCGCCCTGGTCGTCTTCCGCATCCGGTGCGTCCTGCTTGCTCCAGGTGCCCGTGATGGGGTTGATGTAGAAGCCCAGTTGCTCCTTGTCTTTGCGCCTGCGCCAGCCGCGATTGATGCGCCAGATTTGCGCAGCGGGCGCGTAGGTGAGCTCGCCTAGCACGTCCTCACCTTGTTGGATCGTGGCCTTCTGCCGCTGGATACGGCCATCGGGGCCGGGTAGAAAGCGGTAGGTGGTTTGCAGCTCGAAGCCCTGACGCTGGCGCTCCTCGTCGTTGATGGAGATGCGCTCGGTGGCCACGGTCTCCACGGTTTCGATGCGGTAGAGCTCGCGCACCCAATCGTGCTCGGTGAGCAAGGCGTCGCAGTTCTCGCAGCGATTGACCAGCGGCTGTTCGCCGCCCGGCTCGCCGAGATGGCCGTAGCCGCATTGGCTGCACACCAACGAGGCAATGGTGGCCAACTGGCTGTTGCCGGAAATGTGGTCTGTATTGCCTACGTTGAGTTTGGCACGCACCACGCGGTACATGCGGCCCTGGTGATAGATGAGGCTGCGGGGGCCAAATTCGGACAGGGCCAGGAAGCGCGGCCGGCTGACCATGCTGCCTTCGTCATTCTTGCCATTGACGGCCTGGCCGCCACGGGCGGGAATCCAGGCCATCAGCGGCAGGCGCGGAAAGTTGTAGCCGGGCAGGAAGCCTTGGCTGGCCAAGTAGCGATAGGTGTAGAAGTCGTTGTTCTGGCCGTTGCCGGACTTGAGCAGCACGGCATACTGGCGCGCGGCGTCGCCGTAACGGCGCTGGGCATTCTGGCGCTCGGTGTGCGCGGCGGTATGGCTCTTGACGATGCGATCAGCCATATCCATCTGTTGGCGGGTGGCATCGAACAGCACGCGCCAGCGCTCCAGCGCCCCAGAGAACGCTTGCGCCGCGTTGTCGATGACCTGGCGCACATAGTCAGGCGTGAACCAGGCGCTGCCTTCAAGCTCGCCCTCAAGCTGGTCGATGACCCGTCCGGCACTGGCCAAGGCACGCTGCTGGACAGCCTGCGCCCGCAGTGCTTCGTGCAAGGGCTGTTTCAGTGGTTTACCGGGCTGGTCGAGATCCAGCATGGGCGCAATGCTGTCGTCCAGTGGCACCTGGGTACTGGCAAGCCAGACCGCTTGCAGGTGGCTGTCGATGAGATCACGATTGCTCAGATCGAGGGTTGGCGCGCGCACGACGCCATGCACCATCTGCTCGGCATTGTGGAAGAACCACTGATCATGCGGACTGAGCGCCGCGCAATAGGTGATGACCAGCGCCTGCTGACCCGAGCGACCGGCACGACCGCTGCGCTGGGCGTAGTTGGCGGGGGTCGGCGGCACATTACGCAGGTACACGGTGTTGAGCGCGGAGATATCCACGCCCAGCTCCATCGTGGGGGAGCAGAACATCACCGGCAGCCGCTCCAACGGCGCTTCGTGGGCGGGGTTCTGCGCCCAATCCTGCCTGTCTTTTTCGGTGTAGCGAAAACGCTGCTCCAGCAGTTGCCGGCGTGGCGCATCCACCTGGGCGGTGTGTTCCTGGGCCTCGAAGTCGAATAACGGGTGCGAGGGCCGACGCAGCAGGTCGGCAATGCTGAGATACAGAGCACGGAAATACCGGTTAATACGATTGCTTTCTGCTTGCTGCTCATCGGCAATCAGACACCAGTCCAGGGCGGCCGCGTTCAGGCGCCAGCCGGCAAGCTGCGAATCGATGGCATGTTTTTGGACATAACCATAGTTGCCGGCTGCCTTGAGCATGTATTCGATCAGCTCGACCCACTCGGTATCTTTCCACTGAATGACCTCGCTGACGCAAGCGCTGTCTCGCCAGAGTTTGTCTGTCTTGATTTGCCGCAGCAGTCGGGAACGTGGACCACCTGTCACCAGGTCGGTGCGCGGCTTGCCCTTGTATTCCGGGCGCTTGCCGAGAATGAGATAGCGGCCGGTATCGAGTTTCTCGTCGGGGGCGAAGGCCCAACGTTCATTCAGGTAGGTGTGGGCGCTGGTGCGAGCCTTGTCCTGCTCGACCGGATCGAGGTAACGACTTTCCAGGCACAGATGGCGGCGCAAGGCGTCGAACAGTAATTCGAACAGAACTCTCCGTTGCACTACCGTCAATTTGGTCAAAGTGCTGTTTGCGGCGAAGACACTGGCGTCAGCGCAAAAGGCATCCAGGTCTCGATACCGAATCTGCAACAGGCCGAGTTGATCCAGATTCGGATTATTGAAACGCCAGCCACGCCGCAGATCACGCAGTAGCCGGTAGGCGATGATGAAGCGCAATGTGCGTTGCGCTTCTTGTCGGGCCAGTCCCATGAGCTTAGGGGTACGCAGATACTCCACCAAGGTCGCTTCATCGACTCCTTGAAAGCCAAGGGCCTTGAATACGCTTTCGGCCAAGTGTTCTTCATCGAGTTGGCCGCCGCTGCCCTGTAATGCGCCGATCAAGCCGGCGCGCAGCGTCAGCAGGAAAATGAAGTCGTTGAAATGCCCTGCCTGCAGAGCGGCATCCTGGCGGTTGTCGGTAAACCCAAGCAACTTGCGTGGGTCAGGCTGCCCTGGCGCAGGTTCGGAAAGTGCGAACAATTGCTGCAAGGCCGCCAGGGCAATCATGGTAGTGGCCGAAGAGCGGCCTTCGCCGGACAGGCTGGAGAGGCGGTTGGCATCCTTGCCGTGGGCTTCGTGTGTCGTGCCGCAGTTCAGGCAGAAGCGGAACTTTCCCGGAATGAACCAGAACTCCGTCCCCGAGCCCGTTTGCCCTTTGGCATCGACCGTGACCATATAGGGAACGGCATTCTTGTAGGCTGGCTTGATTTTGGGTTCGTTACGGCTGAGGTCGATCCAGGTTTCCGGCAGGTCTTCGAGCAGGCCGCCGTATTGCTGCCCGGGCACCAGAGGACACAGGAAGCCATAGCTGGCGTCGTCTTCTGCCGCGATATCGTCGATTTCACGTGAGCTGAAGCTGACCGGTTGCTGTGCGTGCCAGACAGGTAGGTACTCCTGGCCGCAATCGCGGCAGAAGTGCGTCGGGTAAAGCAGCACATTCTCTTGCTGCCGCCCCGGCGCGAAACGCTGGGCATCGAGCGTGACATGGCGCTTACCTCGCGCCTCCAGCGTGGTGAGTACCTTGCCGGGACCGCTGATGAACTGGTGCAGCTTGAACGCGAAAGGCGGCCTGCCCTGGGGCGTGCGCACATCATGGGCAGCCACGAGGAATCGCTGCAGGGCGGTGCGAGCGGCTTCAGGCTGGCAACCCGCGTCTTCGGCGAGACGGCGGCTGGCCTCTTCCAACATCATGGGTCTCGCCCGCCTAGGAGGCTCGTCGGCAGGTAGTTCGATACCCAGGTTCAATTCCACCCAGATGGATAACGGATCATTGCGAAAGGCGTCGAAGTCAGCCCAGATATCCTGCTTTCGCGTAATGGCCGTCGGTAGTTCTGTGCGGATGGCGTTGACGTCCTTGAGCGGGTTGGTGACGCGCTCCAAGGTCTCGCCGATGACGTCATGCTCGCTGATCTGGGTGCCAAAAAGTTTGCTGGCTACGTCGGCCACCACGCGGTTGCGGTCGGCTTGGCTGCCTGTGCTGGACATGGTGGCCGACGTGCCGATGCAGACCAGTTGCTCGGCTTTCAAGCGCTCTCGCAGGCGCCGCACTAGCAAGGCAACGTCCGCCCCTTGACGGCCACGATAGGTATGCAACTCATCCAGCACCAGGAACTCAAGTCCCTCGCAGTGTTCCACCACACGCCGATCCACTTCGTCGAAGCGCGTGAGGATGTACTCCAGCATCATGAAGTTAGTGAGCAGGATATCGGGCGGGTCATCCGCGATGGCGCTGCGTTCCGCCTTGCTTTCCTGGCCGGTGTAGCGCTTGACGGTGAAGGGACGAAGCTCTGGCGCATAGCCATGCAGAAACTTGTCGAGTTCTTCCAACTGGCTGTTGGCCAGAGCATTCATCGGATAGATGACAATGGCCCTGGTACGTGCTTTGCCATCGGATTGCTTGGCCTTGAGTATGCGGTCGATGATCGGGATGAAAAAGGACAGGGACTTCCCCGACCCCGTTCCGGTCGTGACCACATAGCTTTGGCGTTCCTGGCCTTTGGCCAAGGCTTCCATCTGGTGCTTGTAAAGATGCAGGGGTTCTGGCGAACCTTCAGACTTCCCGACCTGGAAGATCTCTGCGCAGGCAGCATGCAAGACCCCCTGTGCCGCCAGGTTCTGCACCGTGCCCTGGCGTTGGTAATTCGGGTTGATCTGCACCAGCGGCTCAGGCCAATAGCGACCTTGCGCATATTGATGTTCGACCTCGGCTTGGATATCAGGCGCAGCGATGCGAACGAAACTGCGGGAAAAGCTGCCGTATCGTTCGATGAGCTGGTCGCGGAATTGGAAAACGTTATCCATGGAGAGTCCTCACTGATCCATCTTGTGGCCAATCGCCAGAACCGCTGTACTACCGGATGTGCCTGCTGTGATGCGCTTCCATTTCGCCCCTCGCCCCTTGCCTGTTGATTCGATCAACCCCCCTGATTTCATCGCTCGCCGCACTCGTCGAACCATGTCCCGGCTCACGCCCGAGCAGCC
>CALMYW010000415.1 GCA_937873665.1 uncultured Sphingorhabdus sp. | reverse complement strand
GTGTTCGTGCGCGGGATCGGCGGCACCTACAGCCGGATCGCGGCAGGCAGCCCCAGCGGCTTCAACCCGCTCGCCCTGCCCGACACCCCGGTCAACCGCGCCTTCCTGCGCGACTGGCTGGGGGTGTTGCTCGCTGCCGATGGCCCTGAAGAGGCGGCCATGATCGCAGAGGCGGTCGACGCCGCTTATGCCAACGACCCCTCGCTGCGCCGCCTGACCCACTTCCGCGAACTGCTCGCCGGGGCGCGCCGCCCACAACCGGGCGATCTTGCCAGCCGGCTCGATGCCTGGATCCGTGGGGGCGAGAACGGCTGGCTGTTCGACAACGCAGAGGACCGGCTGGACCTGTCGGCGCGCACCCTGGGCTTCGACATGACCGCCCTGCTGGAAGCGCCCCGGCTGCGCACGCCGACGATGATGTACCTGTTCCACCGGATCGAGGAGCGGCTGGACGGCGAGCCGACCATGATCCTGATCGACGAGGGCTGGAAGGCGCTCGACGACGAGGTGTTCTCCGCCCGAATCCGCGACTGGCTGAAGACCCTGCGCAAGCGCAACGCGCTCGTCGGGTTCGCCACCCAGAGCGCGCGCGATGCGCTCGACAGCCGCATTTCGACCGCGCTGATAGAACAGACCGCGACGATGATCTTCATGCCAAATGCCCGCGCGCGGGCCGAGGACTATTGCGACGGCTTCGCCCTCACCGCCCACGAACTCGACCTGATCCGCACCCTGCCCGCGCACAGCCGGTGCTTCCTGATCCGCCAGCCCGGGGCATCGGTGGTGGTGCGGCTTGACCTTTCCGGCATGCCCGAGGTTCTGGCGCTGCTTTCTGGCCGGGAAAGCACCGTGCGGCGGCTCGATGCGCTGCGCGCTGCCTATGGCGATGCCCCGCAGGCCTGGTATCCCGCGCTGACCGGACAGCCCTGGCCTGGTGATGCGGCGGACCCATCTGCGCATTGGACAGAGGCTGCCGAATGAGCACCTGCGCCGAACTCGCAGCCAATGCCTCGTCTGGCGTCGCACCGGCGCTGCGCGCGGTCGATTGCCTGGCAAACGAGACGACCGCAGCCGCCTTTGGCCGCCTGTTCGGGGGCAATGGCGCACTGGTGCCGGCCCTGACCGGCCTGCTCACTCTCTATATAGCCTTCTTCGCAATCTCGCTGCTCACCGGCCGCAGCCGGCTCGGCATATCTGCGCTGACCCCGCGAATGATGACCCTGGGTCTGGTGCTTACTTTCGCGACCAGCTGGATCGCCTACCAGAGCGTCGTCTGGAACCTTGCGATCGGCGCGCCTGACCAGATCGCCAGCGTCCTGACCGGCGCGCGGGGCTCTGCCACGCAGATCTTCGCCGATCGGATCGACATCGTTTTCGCGGCCATTGCCGAAGTCGCGACGAGCAGCGGCCAGAGCGCCCAGGGTGCGAGTTCCGGGGCAACTTCTGGCAGTTTCACCCCCGCCAACGTCATGTGGCTGGGTGCGCTGCTGTTGCTGCTTGGCACCGTGGGCATCCTGGTAACGGCGCGGATCGCTTTGGCAGTCCTGCTGGCAGTGGGTCCCGTCTTTGTTGTCTTTGCCCTGTTTTCCGGCACGCGCGGGCTCACCGCCGGCTGGCTTCGCGCGGTCGTGCTGACCGCGACCACCCCGCTGTTCGTCGTTACCGGCGGCGGCATCGTGATGGAACTGCTGGTCCCGGTGATTGGCGCGCTGCGATCCGGCGAAGGCCAGATCGACGGGCGAGCGGCGATGGCGCTGTTCCTGATCGCGGCGGTCCATATCGCGCTGATGACCATGATCATGCGGGTAACGGCTTCGATGGTGTCAGGATGGCAGGTATTCGGCCTGGCAAGCCCCGAAATCTCGAGGTCCGGCAGCGCCGCTCAAGCCGCTGGCGCCGTAACGGTTCTTCCTCAGGATCAGGCGGCGGCAATCACCAACACAGGAGGACGTCGGAGCGCGGTCGCCTTCGCCCAAACCATGACGCCCGCAGCGGAACCGGCCACTGACGCTTCTTCCGTGTCAGCGGTGCGAACAAGCCGGACCGAAATCGTCACCGCTGCCGCGCAAGCTGCCCCCGCCTTGCCTGCCCTCCGTGCCCGCCGGGCCAGCGGCATTGGCAGCCGGTTCCAAACCCAGCCCCGCAATCCCCGGGAGATGCTTCGATGATCCGCCCTCTGCTGCACCGAGCAGCGCCAAGCGCAATCCTTGGCCTTGCCCTGCTGGCAAGCGTGCCGGCCCAAGGCGCTGACGCGCGCCTGGCTACGCGTCTGTTCAATCCCGATGAAGTCGTGCGGATCGACGGCCGCACCGGCGTTCAGGCAACCATCGCCTTCGCCGAAGACGAGCACATCGAGAATGTCGCCATTGGCGATTCGACCAGCTGGCAGGTCACGCCGAACAAGCGGGCCAACTTGCTATTCGTGAAACCGCTGGCGGCCAAGGCGCGGACCAACATGACCGTGGTCACCGATCGCCGCACCTACTTTTTCGATCTGGTCGCCGCAGCGCAGGGCCTGCCGGTCTATGTCCTGCGCTTCACCTATCCGGAGGAGGAGAAGCCGGACACCTCCACCCAACTTGCGGCAAGCGCGCTTACTCTGGAAGAAAGCCAGGCCGCGTCAGCCTCGCAGGAGGAGCGCCCCGTCGATCCTGCCAACCTGAATTTCGCGTGGAAGATGAAGGGAAAGAGCGCCCTGTTGCCGTCGCGGATCTATGATGATGGCAACGCGACCTATCTGGCCTGGCCGGCGAAAACACCGATCCCGGCGATCCAGATCCGCAATGAATCTGGGGCAGAAGGACCGGTCAATTTCGCGGTGCGCGGAGATGTCATCGTGGTCGAAGGCACACATGACCTGATCGTGCTGCGGTCAGGCAAGGACTCCGCGACGCTTGAAAATCTCTCTCCCGGCAACCCCGAAACCCTGGCCCGCGCTGGGAACCCGGCCTTGCCGGGCACCGGCCTGGTCAAAGCCCCAGCCAAGGACCAATAAGCCAATGCGTCTCAACAACCGCCTTGCCGAGCGTCCCGATCCAGCCAACGATCAGGATCCGCGCGAGCGCGCTGGGGCCGAGATCATCGACCTCGCCACCCGCAACGTGCTTCCAGCCGTCACCCAGCGCAAGCCCGGCCGTGAAGGTCTCGGTCTGGCGCTCGGGGCAGGTCTGGTCGGGTTGCTGGGCGCCGTGACATTGTGGAGCATGGATGCCGCGCGCAACGGGCAGGTCGGGCAGGCGCCTGCGCCGGGCGCGCAGCCGGCGCCAGCCCCGGTTGCTCCGCCAGAGGCCGCTCCGGCTGTGCCGCCTGAAGCGATCACCCAGCCGGGGAATGCCCCCGCTGCGCCGCCCGAGCAGGCTGTGCTGGCCGCGCCGCCTCAGACGCAGGCGTTGACCGGACCCGCCAGCAACCCGGCTGCTTCTCCCACCGTCGTGTTTGATGCCAGCGCGCTTCCTGCTCCGCTGGTCGCTCCGGTCACCCCTGCCGTTCCGGGCGCCGGCCCCGCAGCCAGTCCAACCGGCAATTCGAACGAGGATTTCGCCAGCCGGTTGGGAGGCGTCGGTGGCAGCTCGGCCACGGCCAGTGCCAGCTTCGATCCACGCACGACCGTGACCCAGGGCACGCTGATTCCGGCGGTGCTCGAAACCGCAATCGATACCGACGTTCCCGGTTATGTCCGCGCGGTGGTTTCGACAGATGTGCGCTCGTTCGACGGTGCGCGGGTGCTGGTGCCGCGTTCCTCCCGGCTGATCGGTCAGTACAAGAGCGGGCTTCAGGCCGGGCAGAAGCGGGCCTATGTGATCTGGACACGCCTGATCCGGCCCGATGGTGTATCGGTGAACATCGGCTCTCCGGCCATCGGCTTTGGCGGCGAAACCGGACTTGCGGGCAAGGTCGATTCCCATTTCTTCGAGCGCTTCGGTTCGGCGATGCTGCTGTCGGTCGTCGGCGGTCTTTCCGCGATCGGCGGCAATGCCGGGGTGGTCATTGCCAGCGGTGGCCAATCAGCAGCGGCAGCGGCAGTCGGCCAGTCGGGCCAGATCGGACCGACGGTCCGCGTTCGTCAGGGACAACCTATCCGCGTCTTCACCGCACGCGACCTCGATTTCTCGCAGGTGACGACCCAGTGAACGCGGGCCTTCATCGCCTGACGGCGCAGCAGACGGCAGCGCAGGAACTGACTCCCCCTGCACGCAGCGTCTATCTCGACGCCTATCTCGTCCCGTTCCGGCCGTGGCTTGATCGCGAGACGGTGACCGAAATCCTGGTCAACGGTCCGGGTGAGTTGTGGATCGAAGATGCCGCCCAGCCCGGCATGCAGCGCGTGGCCCTGCCCGAACTGACCGACCAGCTGCTTCAGCGACTGGCCGAGCAGGTTGCGCGCATCAGTCATCAGGGCATCAACCGCGAACATCCGCTGCTCGCCGCGACCCTGCCCGATGGCGCGCGAATCCAGTTGTGCGGCCCGCCGGCCACCCGGCGCCACTGGGCAATGGCGATCCGCCGTCACCGTCTGCTCGACCTGCCTCTCGACGCCTACGATCGAGGGCCGATCGCACCGCGCATGGAACCTGCCCTGCCCGACCCCCAGGCAGAGCCGATCGCCTTCCTGCGCGAGGCGATTCGACTTCGCCGGACAATCCTCATTTCGGGCGGCACATCCACCGGGAAGACCACTTTCCTCAATGCCATGCTGCACGAGATTCCGCAGCACGAGCGAGTCGTCTTGGTCGAAGACACGGCTGAACTGCGACTTCCTGGAGCTAACGGGGTCGGCCTTATCGCGGTCAAAGGGGAGCTCGGCGAGGCTCGTGTAACCTCTGCAGACTTGCTGCAGGCTGCCCTGCGTCTGCGGCCCGACCGGATCGTGCTGGGTGAATTGCGCGGTGCGGAAACGATCAGCTTCCTGCGCGCGATCAATACCGGCCACCCGGGTTCCTTCTCCACCGTCCATGCCAACACGCCGCGCGGTGCGCTTGAGCAGATCGCGCTAATGGCGATGCAGACCGGCATCGGCCTGACCCGATCGGAAACGCTGGAATATGCCGCGTCTGTGATTGACATCGTCGTTCAGCTGGACCGGATCGACGGCAAGCGCGGCATAGCCGCCATCGCCGAGGCTAAGTCGCTTTAGAAACACAGCAAGGTGCCACCCTGAACTGCACCAGCTTAGGGTGCGTTGCAGCATATCATTGGCCGACGACGACTCATCGCGCAGCCTAGCTTCTAAAGATAGCCCAATGACAAGCTCGCATTTGCGATGATTCGAGACGCACAACTGCAACGTTCGCCTGCCAACTCCTGGCCACTCGCATTGCTCGCAGTTGCAGCAAAACAGGGGCCAAGGGGTATCATGAAGAAATCTAATCTCGCGTCCGCCATCGCCATTGCCTTTTCGCTGTCGGCTCCGGCCTTCGCCGCTGAAGCATCCACTTCTGACACTGCGGCTGACGCCAATGCCAACGAAGCCGACGGGTCCGAAGCCATCATCGTCACTGGCACGCGCGAGGCGACCCGCACCCAGTTCGATGCCATGGCACCCGTTGACGTCCTGTCGCAGGATCTGGTGGCATCGAGCGTCTCGGGCGATCTCAACGACCGGCTGGCGCAATTGCTGCCCTCGTTCAACGTCCAGCGCCTGCCCGCCGCCGATGGCCAGGCCTTCGTCCGCCCGGCGACGCTGCGGGCGCTCTCGGCGGACCATACGCTGGTGCTGGTCAACGGACGCCGCTTCCACCGCTCGGCGCTGCTCGGCTCGCGCGGCGCGCAGGCGCCCGACCTTGCGGGCATTCCGAACCTTGCGGTCGGCCAAATCGAAGTGCTGCGCGACGGTGCGTCGGCCCAGTACGGGTCGGACGCGATTGCGGGGGTGCTCAACATCATCCTCGACGAAAAGCCCGGCATGCACGCGGTGAGCCAGGTGTCCCGCTACTACGCGGGCGATGGCACCGAATACCTGGTCGGCCTGCGCGGCGGCGCGCGCCTGGGGGATCGCGGCTTCCTTTCCTTCACTGGCGAATGGAACAAGCAGAACGCCACCTCGCGCACCCGCCAGCGGCCCGATGCGATTGCTTTTCAGGCAGCCAATCCAACGCTTGCCGTGCCTAATCCGGTCCAGCGCTGGGGCCAGCCTGACCTCGAATCGATCAAGGGATCGGCCAGCCTGCGCTTTGAACTGGCCCCCAAGGCCGAATTCCATGCCTTCGCCATCGCCCAGCAGGGCGAAGGCGTGACCGACTTCAACTGGCGCAACCCGGCAACGACCGGCAGCGTGTTCAACGCCTCCAGCGCCTTTCCCGGCTTCTCGTTCCGCACGGTCTATCCCACCGGCTTCACCCCGCGCTTCGCCACCCACTACAACGACCTTCAGACCAACGGCGGCCTCAGAGGAGCGCTGAGCGAAGCGCTGACCTATGACCTGTCGGCCGCTTTCGGGCGCAGCACGATCGACTATGACATGACCGAGAGCCTCAACGCCTCGCTCGGACCGCAAAGCCCGCTGGCGTTCTACATCGGCCAGCTGGAGCAGCGGGAATTGACGCTCAATGCCGACATGGTCTACCGGATCGACCTCGGCGGAGCGGAACCGCTCAACGCCGCTTTCGGGTATGAGCGGCGCGAGGAAACCTACAAGGTCGGCATGGGCGATCCGGCATCCTGGGCGGTCGGCCCCGGTGCGGCGACCGGGCTGGCGCCCAATTCCAACGGCTTTCCGGGCTTCGGGCCGCTGCAGGCAGGTACCTTCAAGCAGACCAGCAACGCAGGCTATCTCGACCTTGAATGGAAGGCCGCGCCCATCCTGACGCTCGGCGCGGCGGGCCGCTATGAAAGCTATTCCTCGTTCGGCGACAGCTTCACCTACAAGCTGTCCGCGCGCGTGGAACCGGTCGCCGGGCTGGCGCTGCGCGGCACCTATGCAACGGGCTTCCGCGCCCCGACACCGGGACAGACCAACAGCCGCAGCGTGTCGCAGGGTCTGGACACGACCACCATGCAGATCTTCAACACCGGGCGCCTTTCACCGGGCGATCCGCTGGCGATCGCGCTCGGGGCCAAGCCGCTGCAACCTGAAAAGTCGAAAAGCGCGACCCTTGGCCTTGTCTGGCGCACCGATGGCGGAGTGAGCGTGACCATCGACGCATACCAGATCGACGTGAACGACCGGTTCGGGGAATCGCGCACCTTCGCGGTGCCCGCCGCCTTCGATAATCCTAACCGCTTCACTGCGGTGCGCTATTTCACCAACGACTTTGCCACCCGCACGCGCGGCGTCGACGTGGTGTTCAACCTGCGCCGCGACGTGGGTCCGGGCCAGCTCAACGCCACGCTTGCCTACAACTATAACCAGACGCGGGTGCGCAGCGGCCTGACCGCGGCCATCGCCAACACCACCCAGACCCGGATCTTCCAGGAGCGCCTGCCCGAACACAACGCAACCGGCACGCTCGCCTATGCCGTGGGCCCAGTCGACCTGATGGTGCGCGGTCGCTTCTACGACGCGTGGACGGACGTCAGCGGCAATGCGACGGGCGAACTGTTCCAGCGTTTCGGCGGCATGGCGCTGTTCGACGCGGCGGTTGCGGGCAAGCTGGGCGGCAACCTGTCGGTCAAGATCGGCGCCGAGAACCTGTTCGGCACCTATCCGGACGAGGCCACCAACCAGGCGGTGCGCGGGCTGATCTATTCGCGCAACGCCCCCTATGACACCGACGGCGGCCAATATTACGCCCGCCTTGACATCCGGTTCTGAGCGGCGGGCTCGGGATGAAGCGGCGCGAGATCCTGGCTGCGGCGGCAGCAGCACCCGTGGCCGGGATCCTGCCGCACGCCGCCCTGGCTGACACGCCGCGCAAGGCCGATTGGGAGCGGATCGCCGCGCTCTACGATCGGCCGCCCGGCGTGATCCAGCTGGAACACGGAAACTGGGGTGCCATGGCCCGCCCGGTGCGGCAGGAATATCTGCGTCAGGTCGAGCGGGTCAATCGCGACACCAGCTTCTATGCGCGGCGGGCGATGGGTGCAGACCTGCGCACCGCGCACCGCGCGGTCGCCAAGCTGCTGGGCGTTGAGACGGATGAAGTCGTGCTCACCCGCAATGCCACAGAGGCGCTCAAGGCGCTGATCCTCGGCTACGAGGCCCTGCGTTCGGGCGATGCCATGATCCTGGCGGACCACGATTACGACACGATGCAGAATTGCATGGCGTCGCTTGCAGCAAGGCGCGGAGTGGAGGTGGTGCGCATCGCCCTGCCCCATCCAGCGACGCATCAGGGACTGATCGATGCCTATGAGGCGGCGCTGCACGCCCACCCCCGCACCCGGCTGGTGCTGCTGACCCATCTCGGCCATCGCAGCGGCCTGGTCCTACCCGTGGCGGAGATCACGGCACTGGCCCGCAGCCGCGGCGCCGAGGTGATCGTCGACGCCGCACACAGCCTGGGCCAGCTCGATTTCCGCCTGCCGGACCTTGGTGCGGACTTCATCGGGGTCAACCTGCACAAGTGGATCGGGGCGCCGCTGGGCGTAGGGGCGATGATCGTCCGGCGCGGCCGCTATGGCGAGTTTGCCCGCGATCCCGCCTCTGATCCACTCCGCGAAAGCGGAATCGCCGCGCTAGTTCACACAGGAACCGTCGACTTCGCGGCTGTCCTGACCCTTCCGGCGGCCATCGCCTTTCAGGATGCCGTAGGCGCAGCGCGGCGCGTGACACGCCTGCGCGCGTTACGAGACCGTTGGGTCGCCCCCTTTGAGGGGCATCCCGCTATCGACATTCTTACGCCGCCGGATCCTCGCCTCTACGGCGCAATCACCTCGTTCCGGATCAAAGGCGACAGTTCGGCTGAAGGGCACGGGAAGCTCGCCGCCCGTCTGCTGGACGAATTCGGCGTGTTTACAGTGGTCCGTAACGGCCTGGCTGGCGGAGCCTGCATCCGCGTCACTCCTGCGCTGGCGAACCTGCTGGCCGATTGCGATCACCTGGCCAACGCGCTCCAGCGACTGTTGCCGCGCGGACGGGCGTGAAGTTGTCAGCGACAGGCAACTGACCGGCTTTCTGCCGGCGTGCTGCGATGCCCCAGGGAGAGCATCCTTTGCGCCAGTAGCTGAAATCTTCGCCACTTCCGCGTTTCGGAACATTTTGGCGGGAGCGCAGCATTGTCGAACCCTAAGTCCACTTTGCGCGAATACCCCCTCATTCCGCTGGACGGAGCGGGGCGTATTCGAACCTTTACTTCATTTCCGGCCACAAGCGACCTTCGGGCTGATCCCGCATGCTGATCCTAGCGCTTTTGGGCAGGCTTCCGAGTTTGCCAGCGGTGGGTCTGTACGCTCAACATTGTGTCGGGCCAGTCCAATTCTGCTGTGTGGCAGATCGGGCGACTGAGTGCCTCGATGCACGCCTGCGACCAACTGAACTCAGCGATCAGCTTTTTGGTCGCATTCGTCAATCACCTCCGGCGCACCTGCCCTGAAAAGGACCCGCAGCCTGCTACTACCGCGTCCGGCTGCCCCTCGCCTTCGCAAACTCACGCGCCTGCTCGATTGAGAATAGCTCACTCACATCAACCTCGAGGGCCCTGGCAAGGCGTTCGAGGACCAGAACCGAGGGGTTTCGCACACCCCGCTCGAGCCCGGAGATGTAACCGCGATCAAATCCGCTGTCGGTGGCAAAGTCTTCAGGATTGTCCTTCACAAGATCGTAGAGCCGCTTGGGCGCCTGCTCCCCTTTGGCTGTGACCGCCTGAAACTCTTCAAACGTCATGGCTGTGAGCGCCGCGACATAGTCGAGAGCCTGGGCGACAACCTCGCGCCTGCTTTCTCCGTTGCGCCATAGCTTGGTCTCGACAAAGACGATGTCGCCTGACGGGCTGACGAAGAGGTTGTCGATCCGGCCATGGGCGCATGGCACTTCCATCGCTGCCGGGATGAGGGTGCCAAACCCCGGCTCGATCTCGGCCATCGGCAGGATGCCGGGATGCGCGTGGATGAGCTTCTGCAGCCATTTCTCGTTGTGGTTTCCAACCCCGAGATAGATGCGCTCAAGCGGGCTCTGACTGCCTGAGCTGCTGACCAGGACGGGGGTTCCGATTGCTCGTGCCATGGGCCGAGCTGTGCTCGAAGGCTCTGGGCTAGTCCAGTGAAATGAGACTTATGAGTCGTGGGCTAATCCGTCGCATCGCCTGATCCCTTTCCGGGATGGAGATCAGGCAGCGCATTGGCTGGAATATCAGGCGGCTGCGCACAGCGCGTGAGCTCACCCAGGAAGGCGCATTCTGATGAGCGTCGCACGACTATGCGTTCCAACCACCGGTTATCGGGACAATTGAGATGCAACGACGGCTCATTACCCCAATCAAGGCAAGCCGAACTGTCGCGGATGGAGGTGTCATCTGTGGATGCCCCCCCGCGCTGCAAGAGGTAATTTGGCTTGCTGATTTGATCTGACAGAATGCGGTCATCTGTCCGGCCTGTTGGTGCGGCATGGTGTGACCGCTGGCCCTGATGATGTCCGCTGACTGGATCCCAATCAGTCTGTCGAGCCTCAAAGCTCCGACAACTCCGCGGGTTGCTCCAGCCGATGCGGCCGCGTTCAGATCGTCATCATCACTCCGATTGGCACCCTTGCAGTTCGACGCCGCCGCGTGGCGGGCGGCGATAGGTATCAGGCGGCAGCCAAACGGTACGCCTCGCCCCGCGCCAACACCGCCCAGACGATCCGCGCGGTCTTGTTGGCCATGGCCACCGTGACCAGCCGCGTGGGCTTGCGCTCCAGCAGCTTGCCCACCCATGGGTTGGACTTGCTGTGGCTCGCCCGGCGCACGACGGATGTCGCGCCGACCACCAGAAGCTTGCGCAAATAGCGATCGCCCATCTTGGAAACGCGCCCAAGCCGGTCCTTGCCGCCTGATGAGTTCTGGCGCGGCACTAGCCCCAGCGAAGCCGAGAACTCACGGCCGGACCGAAACTGGCCAGGGTCTGCGACAGACGCGGCCAAGGCGGTCGCACTGATCACGCAGACACCGGGGATGGTCGCGAGACGCTGACTGGTTGCGTCCTGCTTGTGCCATGCCAGCAGCCGGCGATTGAGGGCCTGGATCTACATCTACACACCCTCAAGCTGCTCTGCCATCAGCCCCATGGCAGCCCTCGCCAGGTCGGGCAAAGCTGTTGGCCCTGGGCGTTTGCTCGCAAGATCGATCAGTGGATGCAAATCGTAGCCCAGCCGCAGCCCTTGAGCGGTGAAAGATTTTTCGCTTTATGTCCCATCACCGGGCGACGCTGCAAGTCGCTGATCCTCCCGCCTGGCCGCTCGTTCTTCGCCTCAGTCCCCGGCTGGGGTGTGCCGTGCGCCTCCACCCGCGAGAGGGAGATCGACAGGGCATTTCGGACCAGAGACGGGATAGAGGCTCTGCTGGCAAGCGCATCGAAGTACACGCGCCGCCCGACCCGCGAGCCGCCTCTGGGGGCAGCGGGAGCAGGCGCAGGCGGACGTGGATGCCTTTGAGCGGCGTCTGATGGCGCGGTGGTGAATTCCGCTCGCAGATTCCAAAGAGGGGACGACCGCCCTGCCAGGAATACCGCATTGGTCACGAGCGCTAGGCCTTGTCGGCTGAGGCTGACACCTTCGACGGCGAACGACTGCCCTGGCAGGGTCGCGGCCCTTCGCTCCCTTGCATGTGGATGCGTAACGAATCATCGACGAGGCTGGGTTCTTCGATTCGCACAGCTTCCGGGCCGATTACGAGAACACCGTCCAGCAGGTCCTCGACGTTGCACAGGCTCAGCGGGAAACGGACGTACATCAAAAGCGCAAGGCGGATCACCTCGGGTGAGGTCTTGAATTA
The DNA here is from genome assembly GCA_937873665.1 of uncultured Sphingorhabdus sp. Next base: position 2,577 of record CALMYW010000415.1, on the reverse strand, counting down.
GCGGAACGGATTGGCGGGTCTGGGGCGGCACGACATGCCGCGTTACTACCCTGCTCCAGGACCTCTTGTCATCGGGTGCATTTGCTATGGCACCTCCATCGCCACGGTAGCCTGAGCCCAGCAGGCCGGTTGCGGCCGGCCGAAGCGTTGGCGCGGAATCGGCTCAGATCGGGTCGTCGTCGACGATGTTGACCATGGAGTGCTGCGATATGCCGGACAGCCAGATCCGCCCTGTCTGCTCCATGTGGGTGGTCCAGTGCGCCGCCGCCGTCTGGCCGTCGCCGTCAGCAATGATCCGCGCGAGCTTGCTGCGCGAGCGCATCGATAGGGTCATCTGGGCCCACCAGTCATCCTGATTGCTCTTGTCATAGAGCAGAGAAATATGCCCGCTGACCGGTCCTTCGAGGGCGGCTCCGAGCAGCGACAGGGTGATGTTGCCGGTGCTGTCCATCAGGGTCTTGTGGAAGCGGCCGATCAAGCGCTGCATCTGGCGGTGATCCTTGCGCCCGATCACCTCGGCCTCCACCGCCACTTCGGCGAGCAGGCGTCGCGAGGCCTCTGCGGCATTGGCCTCGGCTGCGAGGCCGGCGGCGAAGGGTTCGATCACGGTGCGCACGTCGTAGACGTCGCGGACCGTGGCGTGGCGGGTCTGGAGGGCGACCCCCATGGTCCGCGCGAGGATATTGGCGCTGGGGGTCAGGATCAGCGCGCCGCGCCGCGCACCGCGCGAGATCTGCACCAGCCCTTCGGCCTCGAGCACGCGGATCGCCTCGCGGACGGTGGCGCGGGCGACGGTGAACTGTTCGGCAAGTTGGGTTTCGAGCGGCAGGTAATCGCCCGGCTGGAGCGTGCCGGTCAACACCTGCTTGCGGATATTGGCCGCGATGACCGCGGCCATTTTCGGAACACGGATCGCTGATGACTTCGCGAAGTTCATGCCGTGGTCCATGCCAGAACACACGCTCCCTGAATAGCCACCCGCCATGCCGCCGAAGGCCCACCGTCGGGCAGATTTGTACGACGTTGGCGGCCTGTTCCTAGCATATTGCATAATCATATAACTATCTATAGATTGTTTCGTGCATCATGGCTCGTGAGAGCCGGACAATGTGGGAGGATAGCTATGAGACTTTCGCTTCGACGCCTTGTGAGCTGCCTTGCGGCGGGTTCATCGCTTGCCGGTGGCGGCGTGAGCTTCGCGCAAACCGCGGCTCCTGCTGCGAGCAGCGCCGACACCGGGCTTGACGCCATCGTCGTCACCGCCCGCCGACGCGAGGAGAGCCAGCAGGCCGTGCCGATCGCGGTCAGCGCGATGTCGGGCGACACCCTGTCCAAGAAGGGCGTGACCGACTTCGTCTCGCTCTCGCGCCAGACGCCCAACGTGATCATCGCCGGCGCCTCGACCAACCCGCAGCTTCTCACCATCGGCATCCGCGGCATCCGCCAGAAGGAAGGCCACATCTACTTCGAGAACTCGGCCTCGATCATCTACAACCAGACCGTGCTGGCCCACCCCTATGGCGTGGGCGAGATGATGTACGATCTTAACGACGTGCAGATCCTCAAGGGGCCGCAGGGCACCCTGTTCGGCCGCAATTCCACGGCCGGCGCGCTGGTGGTCACGCCGAAGATGGCCGATCCGGCGGCCGGTTACACTGGCAACATTTCGGGCTCGATCGGTGACTATTCGCTGCGCCGCGTCACCGCCGTAGTGAACATGCCGCTCAGCGAAAACGTCGCCTTCCGGATCGCGGGCGAGCATCGCGAGCGCAAGGGCTATGTCACCAACGTGCTGAACGGCGACCGCTGGAACGGGACCAACAACGACAGTTTCCGCGCCTCGCTGACCATCGACAGCGGCAACGTGCGCAACTACCTCTCGGCCGACTACTTCGACCAGCGCCAGACCCCGGCGGCGATTATCATGGTCGATTTCCTCAATGGGGGCTCGGGCTCCCTGCTCGGCGGCGTCGCCAATTCGCAGCGCTTGCTTGCCGAACAGAAGGCCCGCGGGCCGTGGGCCATCGCCAACGAATTCGGCACCGATTCGATCTTCGATCTCTACCGTCCGTCGCGTTGCACCGCGGGGTCGACGGTGCCGTTCCAGACCGAGTGCGAGAGCGGCAACCTCAACGATGCCTTCACGCTCACCGTCTGGGGCGTGAACAACCGCACCGAGATCGATCTCGGCGACGCCACGCTGAAGAACATCATCTCCTACCGCGCCCACAAGCGCCGCACGTTCCAGTCGTCATGGAACCCTGGTTCGACGCCCTTCGCCAATTCCGGCGCGGGCAATCAGTCGTTCACCGGTAGCCCGGACTGGGTGAAGGTCTTCACCGAGGAACTAAACCTCACGGGCAAGGCGCTGGCCGGAAAGCTCGATTATTCGCTCGGCGCGTTCTACATGAGCGACAAGGGCATGGAATCGAACCGCTCGTATCAGGTGATCGGCCTCGGTGGGAACACTACGGCCAGCGAGAGCATCGCCCCCGGCTACATTCACACCCAGGCACTCGGCATCTATGGCCAGGCGACCTATGCGGTGACCGACCGGTTCAACGTAACCGCCGGCAT
>CALMYW010000414.1 GCA_937873665.1 uncultured Sphingorhabdus sp. | reverse complement strand
TGATTGAAGGCGAGGACGGCACGCACGACCTGATCTGGTCGCGCAGCAAGCCCCAAGCGGCGTGACCGCCGCAGCGCCCCGCCCATTGCGGCGGGGCGTTTTTAGCTCACGGCCCTAGTTTGAGGAATGGCTTCATCAGGCACTGTCAAGTTCTGACTGAAGAACATTACCTCATTACCAACATATCGTCTTTGTGCGGTGTAGTTCAGACCATAGCTCAACGATTGGCTCATGCGATACATGGCACAAATTTCTTCCGCGTTGTCATAAGAAACAACCCAAGGCCATTTGAACTTCTTCTGTTGAATGACTTTGGCAATGGCCGCGTGGTCATCATGCTCGTAGTAATTTCGATACAACCCCTTTCCCTTAACGTAGTATGGGGGGTCGAGGTATATCAGAGATTGTTTTGGCAGAAAATCCGAGCAGCGATTCAGAAGGCGCAATGAATCTTCACGATACACCGATATGTCACTCTGTCGCCGGGCGATTTCACGAATGCGTGAAGCAACAACGTCCTTCTTAAATCTAGCATCCAGCTTGTAGTTCCCGTTCTGACTCTTTCCGCCAATGACGCCTGCCTTGAGAATTCCAGATCGATTCGTCCGATTCATGAATAAAGTCGCAAATCCTTTCTCGACTAGGCTGGCAACGCAATCTTCGCGCAAAATGGTTCGCCATCTAAACCATTCTTCAATGGTAATAGGGGTGGATTCGAGTAAATCAAGAAGCTCAGTTGAATGCTTTGTTACAGCAACCCAAAAAGCGTATACGGCAGGATCAGCATCGTTGATATGGATATGACTTGCGTGCCCATGAAAGAGTAGATCAAGTGCAACGCCTGCCCCGCCAGCGTATGGCTCCAAGTAATGCCCTCCCGTGACACCATTCGTTTCCATTATTTTTGCAATGAATGGAGCAAATGGCGCCTTCCCGCCAGGGTAGCGCAGAGGGCTATACAGTCTGTTTGAGAACATCGTTATACCTTTCTTGGCTTAACTTCCAAGGCGGCCAACTTGGTGACGTCCACAGCATACCCTATGCTCATCACACCGTGAACAGCCGTCTTGAAATTTTCCAAGAATTCGTTAATAAGCACTGGATTGTTATCTGCCCAATGCTTCCAAGGATTGTAGGGCTTGGCTCCAGAGGTGAGCAATTTCTGAAATTCGACACTCTTATAAAAACGCTTAAAAACCTCTCTCGGCTTCTTGGTTCCAGTGTATGCAGCCACCCGCTCCTTCACCTCAACAGAATCCCCGTTGATTGAAAACTCGTTCAAAACCTCGCGAGCTGCATTGGTGAAAACATCTCTTGTGAACTGCAAGTCATTTTTCCAAAATGGATGTGCGGCAGGGAGATTGTACAAGTGCTCGAATACAAGTTGGTCAGGCGGGAGATGCCCGGGCAAGAGAGTCACTGTCTTATAGCTCTTCCCTGTAACTTGAGAGCCTTGATCTGCATCCAGACAGACGATGCTTCTTTCCGAGAACTCAGGGATTTTCTTCTGGATCAACTGAAGATAGTTGGAGCATCCGAGTGACACTTCCGACATCGGGTTTGTGAACTTCTTTATTGGCTGCCTGTACAGCAAAGTTGCAAAAAAGTCTTCAGCCTCTTTATCTTCGAAATAGATATTGATGCGAGGCAGTGAAACTCCAGACGATGTATCGATGGTCTTTGTGTTGATGTCTGCACTAATCTGCGCCCATGACCAGTCTTGCATCACCTGGACATTGCCATAGGTGTTGCTCAAATAAATGGTCTTGTACTTTCTTCTGAACTGGCGACTTTGCTCATATGCATACTCAATCAGAACTGGCGAATGCGAAGTCATGACAACTTGAAGATCCAAGTTCTTGCACTCGCGATCAAGCATCTTCAGTAGATTTACTTGTGCAGTCGGAAATAGCCCAGCATCAGCCTCGTCGATTAAAAGCAAACCGCCTTTATAGTCAGCATAATCTTCCTTCAGCTTTCTGAAAGACATCAAGGCCAATATGATCTGGCCTGCATTGTCCTCACCCGCCGAAACAGAGTCTTGGTCGTAGTTCTCCCCGTGCGCCACCGCAGAACTGATTGTTCCATCAGTCCCTGTTGCAAGCGATGCGTTGCGATTGAGAAGTTCGTTCGTTAGCGCAATGAAATCTTTCTTGTGTTGCTCTAGATAATCAAAGTCGCCTAGCTTGTAGTCTCTGGCCGCGATAGGGTAAAGACGCTTCAAGCTAAGAAAAATCACCGGATGAGTAAAATTCCTGCTCGTGTTGCTGCTTCCGGCCGCTGTACTATTATTCCTAACCACAGGCCTGGGTGACTTCCCTCTTTTCATCAGCTCAAGTTTGGCGGTCGCAGCCTGATTTGTATATCCATCAAGCAAATCAATGTTCACGGACATGGAGCCGGGGACATCAAACTTTTCGGATATCCTGAAATGGTCACTGTATTGAGACTTGAACATCCCTCCTGCAATCTGCCGGAATGCAAGGGACTCATCCTTGACGTAATCTTTTTCAAAGCTAAAAATTTGCGCAGCTATGCCCAGTATCGAGGACTTTGATGTGCCATTTTTCCCGCAAACAACAGTGATGTAATCGCCGAACTCAACCGCCACATCGTTCAATGCGCGGAATTTCTCGATTGTTAGCTTTTTTAGTTGAGTCTTAGGCATGGTGTGCGGAGTTTGTTTTTAAGTCCCTTGAAGAAACCTATCTTTGGCCGGAATCATCCACAGCCAATTCTTTGAGTTCCTGTCGAACTAACATTAAAAGGTGATCGGCTTTCTGTTCGCTGTCGCCGGAGTACGCCAAGGTCAGCAACGTGAGCGGGTGGATCTTCATCACTTCGCACAGTTCGGCCAGCTTGTGCAAGGTCGGGCTTTTCAGGTCGCGCTCCAGGGTACTCATGTAGGTGCGGCTAGACACGTCAGAGAACGCTTCCTGGCTCAAGCCGCGCGCCTTCCTGACCGTCTTCAATGCCTTCGCCAGCGAGTAAGTTGTTGCCACCTTGGGTTCCCCACAAATACCAAGATGACACCCCATTGCATCCTATAGAGCTACAATCTATAGTGTTCATTCAATGCCTGTGCTTTTACGGAAATCCGTATCGGCGGGTTCCTGTAGAGCCACGGAACCGCATCCGTGCTTGCGCACGAAGGCGCAAATCCGGTTTCGCGGTTCTGCGCTTCG
>CALMYW010000413.1 GCA_937873665.1 uncultured Sphingorhabdus sp. | reverse complement strand
GGCGGCTGGTCTACGCGGTCTGCTCGCTGGAGCGCGAGGAGGGCGAGGATCAGGCCGCGCGCGTGGCGCTGGCCCCCGATCCGGTCGGCGCGAACGAAATCCCGGGCTTTGCGCCGACTGCCGAAGGCTGGCTGCGCACTGATCCGGCGATGCTGGCCGAGGCTGGCGGGATCGACGGATTCTTCATCGCCCGCTTCGTTCGAGCGCGATGACAGGCCGCAAGGCCCAGCGCCGACCTATGGTTGGGACGCTGAAGCCTTGCGTTGCACCCTGACTGGTCCGGCGATGCCAGGGATGAAGACATCGCCGCCCGGCAAGAGTTGTAGGATGCCCCAGGCGCCGTTGAACTGCTGGCTGCGGCCCAGGATCATGCGGGTTTCGGTTTTGCCCGTATCGAAATCCATGCCAGTGACGTTCCATCCGCTGTCATCCCAGCTCATTACATAGGCTTGGCGGCTGACCGTGCTCAGAACCGGAATGATTGCAGCGGGAGTGCTGATGTCCGGCCGTGCCCACAGGCTTTCCCACTGATGCTGGTTGTTGTCCCAGCGGAACATCTCGACGCCACGCGGCGGAGTGCGAAATGGCCCCTGAACCAGAAGATTGTCGAGATCGGGCTTGATATTTTCCGGCGCCATGCCGTTCAACACAAACGCATAGGGGCCTGCGACGCCAAGCGAAGCTTCGGTCTGGATATAGGGAGATTCAACTCCGCCCATCCTGACTGCCATCTGGCCAGCAATGCGGCGCGATGAAGCTCCCGGTACCTTCCTGGCGTGCTTCGGGATCGCGTCTCGCCAGAAGGCGACAATATTCATCTTCTCCATGCCATCGGCGATCACGACGAGGCGATCTTCACCGGCACGAAAGCCCATCAGCGTTGCGGTGGTACCCGATCCGGTCCCGCCGCCGCGCACTCCGGGAAGCGGATTCTGAGTGAGGTTGTAAGGCGACGACCAGGCGCCGTCCCTTTCCTTCGCAGAGAGCCGACCGCCCTTCCAGACGAACTTGTGCATCTGCCGGTCACCCACCGCATAGATGCCGCCGTCCGGATCGACCGAAAGCGAGTTGGTGAACAATTCTCCGTCAACTTTGATGGCTTGTGGAGGTCCCGCGAACTCGCGATCGATCACCACCACCGTGCCGCCGACCATGGAAAACACGAGGTGGCCATCGTAGGTCATGTTGATGCCAAGCGGCATGTCGCGCATCATGCCGATGCCCTTGCGCATTTCCTCGCTCACCGGGGTGCTGGCCTTGTCCAGACGGGTCAGCATGAGGGCGCGGGCGGCCTCATCTCGCTTGATCGAGGCCGGGATGTCCCACTTCCGCAACAGGATGACCGGCGAATGCGGATCGCTGGAATCGGTCTGGCCGAAGACCTGGATGTTCTTTCTGGTCAGCACATAGAACTGGCCGCGCTCGTCCGTCATCGAGTAGACGCCAGCCTCCCGCCCCTTCGTCTCCGCATAATAGGGCAGTTTTCGAGCCAGGTAGCTACGCAGTTCGGCTTCGCTGCGCGCGGCGTCGAAGGCGTTGAGATGGGATTCGACCTGCACAGGAGACAACAGCGTCATGCCTTCGATTGGCAGTGCGGCCAGTTCCTCCCACCTGCCGCCATCAATGCGGATCTTTGTCACCCGGTTGTTGTTGGTGTTCCAGGTCGCCTGGGTGCCGTCCGGGTAACGAAGCAAGCCCGCATAGTTGATCGTGAGCAGGCCCGTGGGAATCCGCTTGACCCGGCTGGGCTCGACCACGCCGATTTCACGCGGCCCCTCGATATTCACTGCATCCGATGCGCCCGGATCGTTGTGGGTAACCGCAGGCGCACCTTCCGAAAGGTATGGGTTGGCCGGGGGCAGTTGCACCGCCGCAAGAGACGCGCTCAGCATGACGAGTTTCAGCATCGAGATGATCCGTATCCTGGCCGATATGGTGTGATTAAAGCACGATCCAGATACGCAAGTCTATGTTCAATCGCCAATTCATTCGTTAAATGCGTGAAGAAGCATCAAATATGATGCGAGTATGAGGGATCAATCAGCTAAGGTCTGAGCCTGTCCGCAAAGCCCTTGTGCAGCTTGGCCAGCTTGGGGGGGATTACCGCCAGGCAATAGGGGTTCCGCTGGCCTTCGCCGTCCCAGTATTCCTGGTGAT
>CALMYW010000412.1 GCA_937873665.1 uncultured Sphingorhabdus sp. | reverse complement strand
CGCCCGTGCCATGCCGCCTCCAGCGATGATGGCCCGTCATCCAGGGCCGGGTCCAAACATGGCCCCTGCGCTGCGGCTGCGGGTTAGCCCGTGGGCCTATGCGCCGCTTGCTGCCGCGCTCGCCCTGCGTCTCGCCTCCGAGCCGACTGCGGATCTCAGTTATCTCGCACTTGCATTTTATGCGCTAGCAGGCCGGCCACAGGCGTTGCGCGCGCTGGCGATGTCCTGGCTTTTTACAATGATCAGCCCGGGCATCGCGCCCGATGCCGCCTATGCTGCGATCGGGCGCTACGCCGTACTGGGCGGCGCGGTGCTGTCGATGCTTTTGCATGGCGGTTTATTCAGGGGCTCTCCGCGCGGCGGCGGCATTATCCTTGCCACCATGTTGCTCGGTCTTTTCCTTATTTTGCATTCAAATTTCTTTAGCCCAATGGCGGACGTCTCAATGCTCAAGGCTGTGTCATGGGCCGTGGCGATGACGACAATCTTCGCGGCTTGGACCGGCCTGTCGCAAACCGAGCGCGTTACGGTGACCGCAGAGTTGTTTGGCCTGCTCGTTCTGGTGCTTCTGGCCAGCCTGCCGCTGATCGTCCTGCCGTTGGGCTACCTGCGCAATGGCACGGGCTTCCAGGGCATCCTCAACCATCCGCAAGCCTTTGGTCCGACGATGGCTCTGCTTGGCAGTTGGGCCACTGCGCGTCTTCTGGCGGAGCATCGGCCCGCCTGGAGCTCAGTCGCTTTTCTCGGTCTCTGCTTGTTTGCCGTGCTCGCATCGGAGGCACGTACTGCCGGCTTCGCCATGGTGCTGGGAGTCGGGCTTTCCGTTCTTGCTGCGCCGGGCTTGTCCGGTAAGCCAATGCGTCGACTATTTCCGGGGCTACGCAGCCCCCGACTCTGGAGCGCCCTATTCGCAGCCCTTCTGGGGGGGCTGATGCTGGCGCCGGTCATTGCTCAAAGGTTTGACCAGTACATCAGGAAATCTGGCCGAGCGGAGGTAGAGACCTTCTTGCAGGCGTACGATCTTTCCCGTGGACGCTTGATGGACAGGATGTGGGAGAACATTGCCGAACGCCCGTTCACCGGCAGCGGCTTCGGCATCGCCTCCGAGCCCGCCCTCATGATAGTCACACGGGATCCGATCCTTGGCCTGCCGATCGGCGCCTCGATCGAGAAGGGAGTGCTGCCGCTGGCTATCGTTGAGGAGATTGGAATTGCCGGATCCCTCCTGATGGGAATGTGGTTATTCCGACTGATGCGGGGCTCGGCCAGAGGCGGGGTCGCGTCCTTTTCTGTGAGCCTGACCGCACTGCTTCTCAATCTCGGCGAAGCCACGCTTTTCTCCTTCGGTGGATTTGGGCTGCTGCTATTGCTGCTGCTTGGCTGGGGCGGAACGAGCACACAAACGGTCGCCGGGACTGCGCGCCATGGCTGATCCGGTGTGGTTTTGGCAGCAGATCGTGTCGCCGCACATGGCAGGTCTCGCCGAGGCTCTGGCAAGGAGCGGCCGGCCCGTGACCTATATTGCCGAACAGCCCATGTCTGCGGAACGGGCGGCCCTCGGCTGGAAAGCTCCGGAACTCGGGGCCGTGACGCTTCGGTTCGCGCCGGACACCGCCGCCGCCGCAAACCTCGTCTCCGAGGCGCCCGAGACCAGCATTCACATCTGCCAAGGATTTCGTGGGAACGGCGTTGTGGGTTCTGCGCGCACCGCGCTCGCCCGACGTTGCCTGCGGCAATGGGTCATCATGGAGACGGTGGAGGAGCAAGGCTGGGCAGCTTCCGCGATCAAGCGCCTCGAGTATTCCCGGCTAATGCGTGCCTGGCGGGGCAAGATCGAGGGCGTTCTCGCGATCGGAGAGTCCACGCCGGCATGGCTCGCCGCGCGGGGAATGCCGGCCGAGCGCATCGTGCCTTTCGCCTATTTTCTGCCAGAGGCAGAGATCCCGATGCCGCCACAAAGGTCAATGGGCGCGCCCTTCCGTTTTCTGTTCGTAGGCCGACTCATTGAGACAAAGCGCATCGATACGCTGATCGATGCGTTGGCGCGGCTGAAAGATTATCAGTTCGAACTCATGGTCGTCGGTTCGGGACCGCTAATGGAGATCATGCGCCGCAGAGCCCGGGCATGCCTCTCCGATCGCGTCATCTGGCTCGGCCAGATCCCAATCGGCGAGATCCCGGCCATCATGGCTGATGCGGACTGCCTTGTACTCCCCAGCCGACATGACGGATGGGGAGCGGTCGTGTCGGAATCGCTCATGGTGGGAACGCCAGCCATCTGTTCTGACCGCTGCGGTGCAGCAGGCGTCGTGCGGGCGAGCGGACACGGCGGCGTCTTCAAGGCGGGCGACGTCGATGCGCTGGACAGTGTGATCCGGCACTGCATTGAGGCCGCACTCCAGACGCAGGCCCATCGGGATGCACTCGCCGACTGGGCGAAGTGCCTGACAGCCGAAGCAGGAGCGATATACTTGGAGAAGATACTTCGAGGTGAGTTGCAAGGGGATGTCGCGCCGCCATGGGCTGGCGGCTCAACCCTAGGCCTGATCAACGCAAGGGGCACTGCTCCGAAATGACCGAGCATTCGCGGAAACCGACGATTCTTGCCTTCGTGCGCTACTATCTTCCCGGCTACAAGGCAGGGGGGCCCATAAGAACGATTTCGAACATGGTGGAGGCACTGGGAGAAGACTTTGATTTTCGCATTGTGACGTCCGACCGCGATGCATCTGACATCTCCCCCTATCCCGCGATCGCCGTCGGACGCTGGGAGCAAGTGGGGAAGGCTCAGGTGCGCTATCTGTCACCAGATATGACAGGGTTGCGGCAGATCGCCAGGCTCTTGCGCGAAACACCTCACGATGTCCTCTACCTCAATAGCTTCTTCGATCCGGTTTTCACCCAGAAACCTCTTATGGCGCGGCGGCTCGGCATTGCTCCGAAGGCTCGCTGCATCCTCGCTCCGCGTGGCGAATTTTCAAAGGGAGCTCTGGAACTTAAGGCGATCAAAAAGAGGACGTTCCTCCTCGCCGCAAGAGCGAGCGGGCTCTATGCCGGACTTGATTGGCATGCGTCGAGTCCTTACGAGGAAATGGACATCCGCCGATCGCTAAGCCAATCGGAAATGCATATTCAATCGGCAATTCATATCAAAGTCGCCATAGATCTTACGGCGACAAAATCATTCAAGTCGTCCTTCGTTCCGCGCAACGCCGGTGAGCCATTGCGCGTTTGCTTTCTTTCCCGCATTTCGCCCATGAAAAATCTGGATTTCGCCATCAGAGCATTGGCTCAGGTGCGGAACCGTGTTGAATTTGATATCTATGGGCCGATAGGTGACATTGCCTATTGGCAGCAGTGCAAGGCGCTGTTGTCCGCGCTTCCCTCCCACGTGAGCGTCACTTTCCATGGTGATCTCGAACACGAGCGGGTTGCGGTGACACTCTCAGAACATGATCTGTTCTTTCTCCCCACCAGGGGGGAGAACTATGGTCACGTTATATTCGAATCGCTGTCCGCAGGGACTCCCGTTCTCATCTCAGATCAGACGCCTTGGAAGGGACTCGAAGAAATTGGGGCAGGTTGGGCCTTGCCGCTATATCAAGAAACCAGATTCGCTAATATTATTGACGAAGTGGCTGAGCTGTATGAAGAACAGTACCTCGACATCCGTTGCCGATCGTTAGAATATAGCCGGTCCTGCATGAATGATGATGCAATTAAAGAAAATCGACTTCTATTTCAATCAGAGTGAGCTACTCTCCGAAAATCAAACAGTGACGGAAGCTGCGATCTGACATGTGCTGGTCTCCAAGGACGAGGAGATGAGAACATGCGCAAAAGCCGGAATCATGACGCGGCCTTTAAGGCTCGCGTTGTGCTGGAAGCCGTGAACGGCGAGCGCACGGTGTCGGAATCGGCGGCCGACTTAAGGTGTGCATCCGACGATGATTCATCAGTCGAAGAAGGCTTTGCCCGAAAGCGCAGCCGGCAACTTCGCGCGCGGCGCGAAGTTGCCGGCTGAGATCGACGAGGAGGCATCCAGGAACCGCACGCCAAGTTTGGAGAGTTGGCCGTCGCTAACGATTTTTGTCGCGAATGCTCAAGCCATCGATCGGCAAATGAGGCCCGGTATGATAGAGTTCAATCATTCGAAACTGCCGATCGGTACGCAATGACGGCTTCTGTCGCTTGCGCGGTCGTCATTCTATTACGAGCCGCAGGGCGATAGCGCGATGAAATTCGCGCCTATGCTGCTGATCGACAAACAATTCCTGGAGGCACCGTTCTTCGGCGTGCCGCAGTCCACTTCGAGAATTCCATCTCCACGACAGATCCGTCCCATTGCCGGGACGATCCTGATCAATACGGGCGGCACCTTGGGAGAACCCATGAATTTCTATGTAGACTGACGTGCAGTTTCGTAAGCCGCACGAGCGAGCGGTGGCGCTGGAATCTTGTCCTCCTGGTGCCACAATCATCTCATGGAACAAGGGTTTAGGCGTCTGATGTGCGGCATCGTAGGAGGATGGCTCTTGGAGCCCGATCAAGAGAGGTTGCAACGCTCCCTCGATTTGATCGCGCACCGGGGCCCGGACGCGCGCGGTATACATTTCGATGACGAATCCGGCGTCGTCCTCGGGCACGCGCGTCTGGCCATCATCGATCTGTCGAGCACCGGCGCGCAACCAATGCATTCCGACGATGGCAGCGTTACCCTCGTCTACAATGGCGAACTCTACAACCAAAAGGACCTCCGCGAGGAACTCGTAGCGCGAGGCGCGTCCTTCCGCGGGGTGTCGGACACAGAGGTTCTGCTTCGCCTCTATCTCGAGGATGGAGCAGCGATGTTGCCGCGGCTCAATGGCATCTTCGCATTTGCGATCCACGATCGGCGGAACGGCGAACTGCTGCTCGCGCGCGACGCGCTGGGCGTCAAGCCGCTATACTACAGCGTCGGCAACCACGGGGTGATCTTCGCGAGCGAGCTGAAAGCTCTTCCGAAGCTCGCTCCATTCAATCGCGACCTCGACGCCGACGCTGTGAACCGTTACCTGACCTTCCTGTGGTGTCCGGGAGATGGGACGCCCTTCGCGGCCGTCAAAAAACTCCTCCCTGGACACGCGCTCCGCGTGCGGGCCGGCAGGATCGAAGCGCACTGGAGTTGGTACTCCCTGCCGCAAACGCGACCGAATTCGGCGGCGTCCTCCGAGCGCGACGCGATCGAATCTGTAAGGCGCGGCCTTGCCCTCGCCGTCGAGCGCCAGCTCATCGCTGATGTCCCGGTGGGTGCGTTTCTCTCAGGAGGCTTGGACTCCAGTGCGATCGTAGCGTTCGCGCGCAGAAAGATCCCCGATATCCGGTGCTTCACCATCGAGTCTACGGGGGGAGCCGATGAAGGCTTCCCGGACGATCTGCCCTATGCCCGGAAGGTCGCTGCGCACCTCGGGGTAAGGCTCGACGTGGTCCAAGTCGATGCGGAGCGCATGATCAGCGACCTACAACGGCTGGTGTGGCAACTCGATGAACCCCTGGCGGACCCTGCTGCACTGAACGTGCTCTATATCTGCCAGCTAGCACGACAGTGCGGCATCAAGGTTCTCTTGTCGGGCACCGGTGGGGACGATTTGTTCAGCGGGTACCGCCGGCACTTGGCGCTGCGCTATGAGGGAGCCTGGTCGTGGCTGCCTCGGCCGGTGCGCGTCGCGCTCGGCCGGACCGCGGGGATGCTAGACCAACGAACGGCAATGGGCCGCCGACTGGGCAGGGTCTTCCGGAATGCCCATGAGACCGGTGACGTTCGCCTTGCATCCTATTTCGCATGGGCTCAGCGCGCCGATCTGCTGTCGCTCTTCAGCGAGGACATGAAGGCCAAGATCTCAGACGTGCGTGCCGAGCAGCCCATGCTCGACTTCCTCAGCGAGCTACCGCACGATTGCAAAGCTCTCGAGAAGATGCTTGCCCTCGAGCAGCGATTCTTCCTCGCCGACCACAACCTGATCTATACCGACAAGATGTCGATGGCGTGCGGCGTCGAGGTACGGGTGCCATTTCTTGACCTTGACCTCGTGGAACTCGCTGCCCGCATTCCGGACCGCTTCAAGCAGCGCGGACGTGAAGGAAAGTGGATACTGAAGAAGGCGATGGAGCCAGACCTTCCGCGCGACGTGATCTATCGCGCCAAGAGCGGATTTGGAGCACCGCTCCGCAAGTGGATCAGACATGAACTGAGAGATTTCGTGCGGGATCTGCTTTCCGAGGCAAATGTAAGAAAGCGCGGGCTGTTCGACGCGCGGGCGGTAGCGGCGCTGATCGACGACAACGAGGCCGGCCGGCGCGATGCCGCCTACACGATCTTCTCCCTTGCATGCATCGAGATATGGTGCCGCGCATTCAAGGACAATCCGGAGACATGGCATCCGGGCAGCGCAGTACACAGGGAGTTCTCTGTATGACGTCGAAGAACGCAGTGCGCGATTTCTGGAACGAAGCCGCGTGCGGGGAAAGCCTACTTCTTCCGTCACGCGACACCGAGGGGTTCGCAGCCCAAGCGCGCGCCCGATATCTGCTTGAGCCATACATCCCGCCCTTCGCGGAATTTTCCAGCTCGAAGGGGCTCGACGTGCTGGAGATCGGGGTGGGCCTCGGCGCGGACCATGAATCCTTCGCGCGGGCGGGGGCGACGCTCCACGGCATCGATCTGACGGAACGTGCAGTAGAACTAACCGGCCGGCGCCTTGCACTGCAAGGACTGCGGTCCAACGTGCAGGTCGCAGACGCGGAGGCGCTTCCCTTCGCAGACGGCTCGTTCGATTTCGTCTACTCGTGGGGGGTGATCCATCACAGTCCGGACACGCCCGCAGCAGCGAGGGAAATCCTCAGGGTACTGAAGCCGGGCGGTCGTTTTCGCCTGATGATCTACCATCGCTGGAGCTTGGTCGGCGCCATGCTCTGGCTGCGCTACGGACTTCTGAAGGGACGTCCCTTCATGACGCTGGCGGAAGTCTACGCGACCTATCTTGAAAGCCCTGGAACGAAAGCCTTCACGAGCGCCGAAGCTAAGCGCCTATTTGAAGCGGCATCGGACGTTTCGACGCGGATCGAGTTGTCACATGGAGACCTGCTGGAATCCGGCGCCGGCCAGCGGCACCGGGGTCCCTTGCTCACCGTGGCGCGGCGGGTCTGGCCCCGTTGGCTACTCCGGCGCGCCTGCGGGAACCTAGGCTTGTTTCTCCTCATCAGCGGCACGAAGTAAACGTCATTGAAACAAATCCTCCAATCTCTCCGAACCGGCGCCACCGAGGTGGCCGACGTGCCTTGTCCAGCCGTTGGGCGCAAACAGTTGCTCATCCGCTCCGTGCGTACGCTGGTTTCAGCCGGCACCGAGCGCATGCTGATCGACTTCGGCAGAGCTGGGCTCGTTGGCAAAGCGCGCCAGCAGCCCGACAGGGTCAGGCAGGTTCTGGCGAAGATGCGCACCGATGGGCTCGCGCCCACGCTGGAAGCGGTGTTAAACAAGCTCGACCAACCCTTGCCGCTTGGCTATTGCAACGTCGGAACGGTGCTGGAAACGGGTAGCGGCGTCGCGGGTTTTTCGCCCGGCGACCGTGTCGTCTCCAACGGCAAGCACGCGGAGGCAGTTGCCGTTCCGCTCAATCTCTGCGCCAGGGTGCCAGATGGCGTATCCGACGACGAGGCGGCCTTCACGGTTCTCGGCGCCATTGCCTTGCAGGGCATCCGCCTAGTCCAGCCGACGCTGGGCGAGACGGTCGTGGTGACGGGGCTTGGCCTGATCGGTCTCGTGACCGTCCAGCTTCTGAAGGCGCATGGCTGCCGCGTGCTCGGAATCGACCCCGATCCGGCCAAGCTGCGGCTCGCCGAGCACTTCGGCGCAACGACGGTGAACCTCAGCGCCGGCGAGGATCCGGTCGCAGCGGCCCAGACGTTTTCCCGCGGGCGCGGCGTTGACGCCGTCATCATCACCGCTTCCACGAAGAGCAGCGAACCGATGCATCAGGGTGCGCTGATGTGCAGGAAGCGCGGGCGCATCGTCCTCGTCGGCGTCGCCGGTCTGGAGCTTTCGCGCGCTGATTTCTACGAGAAGGAGCTCCAGTTCCAGGTCTCCTGTTCCTATGGCCCCGGCCGCTATGACCCAGACTATGAGGAGAAGGGGCAGGACTATCCCGTCGGCTTCGTGCGCTGGACAGAGCAGCGCAATTTCGAGGCGGTGCTCGACATGCTGGCCGAGGGGCGGCTTGACGTGAAGCCCCTGCTCTCCCACCGCTTCTCGCTCGACGAGGCAGTGAACGCCTACGATCTCGTGACCGGCTCGGAGCCGTCGCTGGGCATCCTCCTCGTCTAGGGCGAGGCCAGTGGGGTGCCGGAAGATGCGCAGACGCGGCGCACGGTTACGATCGCCTCTGGAGAGAAGGTGGTGTCCGCGCCGGGCAGGGCAACGGTCGGATTCATAGGGTCGGGCAACTACGCAATGGGCGTGCTGATCCCCGCCTTCAAGACGGCTGGCGCGCGTCTGGTCGCGGTTGCCTCCAGCGCCGGCGTTACCGGTCTCCAAGCGGCCCGCAAGTTCGGCTTCGAGAAAACCACCACCGATCCGGCTGTCATTCTGGACGACCCCGCGATCGACGCCGTCGTCATAGCGACACGCCACGACAGTCACGCCTCACTCGCGTGCAAGGTCATTGATGCCGGCAAGCATCTCTTCATGGAAAAGCCGCTGGCGCTTACGCGTGACGAACTGTCACGAATCGAAACGGCCTCAATGGAGGCGCGCGCAAGGGGAGCATCACCGCTCCTGACCATCGGCTTCAACCGTCGTTTTGCGCCGCATGTCGTCAAGGTGAAGTCGTTGCTTGCCGGAGCAAGCGGACCGAAATCCTTCGTCATGACGGTGAACGCGGGCGCCATCCCGGAAGAGCACTGGACGCAGGATCGGGAGGCCGGCGGCGGAAGAATCCTTGGCGAGGCTTGCCACTTCATCGATCTCCTGCGGTTCCTTGCCGCCGCGCCGATCGCATCTTTCGAGGCACGGGCGATGGCCACGCATACGAACGACACGGTGACCATCTTGCTGTCCTTCGACGACGGCTCAATGGGAGCCATCCACTATTTTGCAAATGGCTCGAGGAGCTTTCCAAAAGAGCGGCTTGAAATCTTCACTGAAGGGCGAATCCTCCAACTCAACAATTTCAGGAAGCTGAAAGGTTTCGGCTGGAAAGGATTCTCGCAAATGTCGCTCTGGCGGCAGGACAAGGGCCAGAAGGCCTGCGCCGCTGCCTTCGTCCGGGCGTTAGAAAATGGTGGGCCTTCGCCTATCCCGCACGACGAGATCTTCGAGGTCGCGCGCGTGTCGATCGACATCGCAGAGGCACTCCGGCAATGACCATGATCGATATCATCGCTGGAGCGCGGCCGAACTTCATGAAGATCGCACCTATCATTCACGCAATGGAAGCTAGACGCGCCGCCGGTGGTCCGTTGCG
>CALMYW010000411.1 GCA_937873665.1 uncultured Sphingorhabdus sp. | reverse complement strand
CGCAGGCTCGCCCCGCGGGAGGGTGTTGGCGGCCGCCTCACGCCGACCGGCAAGAGACCGACACCGGCGAAGGGCGTTCGAAGTGCTGCGGCATGAGCCTAGCCCAGGCGGTCGGATGGCCCCGGGACAACAATCGCGCTTCAATTTTCAGGAAGCATAACGTATCGCTGTTCGCGTCACAGGTTTGCGACGCGAGGGGATGGAAAGTAGAATAGATGTCAAACGCCAAGCAAATACTGGCGATGTTACGCAGTCGCGCGGAAGGTGACGACGCGCAATTCTATTCTATTGCCTTGCAAGTTGCCGCTTCGGAAGCCCGTCAGGGGCACCGTGACACTGCGAATGAACTTCGTTCCGCAGTCGATGCCGCGCGCGGCGCGGGCGGGGTCAAGGCGTCTATTCCCGTATCTTTTGCTGCCCCGCGCGGCGATCTCGAAGGACTGCTAGACTATCGCGATCCTGTGGTTGATCTTCAGGACGTTGTTCTGAGCGCGTCGGTGTCCGAGCGGCTCAATGGGATGCTCTTGCAGCAGCGCAAACGCGATTGGCTGCGCGAACATGGCAAGGTTCCGTCAAGAAGCCTGCTGTTCGTCGGCCCCCCGGGATCCGGCAAGACCATGACGGCAGAGGCGATCGCAGGTGAGCTGAAGCTTCCGCTCTTTATCATTCGACTCGAAACACTGATCACCCGTTACATGGGTGAGACCGCAGCAAAACTGCGTCTGGTTTTCGATGAGACCCGGCGTCGGCGCGGGGTCTATTTATTCGATGAATTCGACGCTGTCGGCGGTCATCGCACCGCGACCAACGACGTCGCTGAAATGCGTCGCGTCCTCAACAGCTTCCTCCAGTTCATGGAAGAGAAGACCTCGACGGACAGCCCGATCATCGCAGCCACCAATCATCCGGAGCTGCTGGACCGGGCGCTCCTCCGCAGGTTCGACGACGTGCTCGAATTTGAGATGCCGACCGCAGCGCAAATTCGCGCGGTGATCAAGGCCAACCTCAAACCCCTCAAGTTCCAGCGCGCAGGGTGGGCCGCGATCGAGGAGGCGGCGCGCGGGCTTAGCCAGGCCGAAGTCGCCCGCGCTGCGGATGAAGTCGTCAAGACCGCGATCCTCGAGCAGAGGAAGCAGACGACCACCCAGGAGGTCGTCGCCAAGCTCACTGAGCGCCAGGCCATGCGAACGGCGTTTGCGGCGAAGCTCTGAGTCCTGTGAGCGAACACAACCGACCGCACATCGATATCACTCCGCTTGCCCAGCGACGTACCTTCAAGTCGCCAGGCAGTAACGCACGGCAGCGCGCGCTAAACAGAGTGCGTGCGGATCACGGTCTCCGCCTCATCGCGGAAATTGGCAATGCCTTTGCGGAAGCTGAGGCCGGACAGCGTGGCCTGCCCGAACAGCCAGTGGACCTTGAGCCTGCTAGCGGCGTTTTCATTGAGGTTGAACTCAATCGCGGCACAGCCGCCACCAACCTTGAACGGCAAAGGGAAGGCACACGGCAAGCGGCCGAAATCATCGACGAGAACGGAGTACGCCGCATTGCCCTGTTTGTCCCGGATGACATGCGCGATGCCTTTTCCCAAGTCTTTGAGGACTACACAAACGGGGAACTGAGCGAAAAGGGATCGCCGCCCAATAAGACCCGGGTCGAACCGATCGAGCACATTCGCGCGGCACGCCTGCAAAGTTTCTGGCGCGATGCTCCCGAGGCATTGCCGGAAGACCCCCAGGCGCAGATGTGGTGGGCGCTCTGGTGCTTCAACGATCGCATCGACAGAGTTCTGGGCAGCGCCGCGGTGTTGGGGCTGCATGTCGGCACCGCCGACACCTTTCTGCGTTTTCCGGAGACGACAGTGATCCCGGCATACGGACGGCGCGCATCAATCGAGATGTTGCTGTTCGCAACCGCAGGCATTTCGGAGCTGCGTCGCGCGAGCGACAGCCCGCTGGTGTTTACCCGGGACCTGAAGGACGACGTTCCGGCATTTATCGATGATCTCGCAGAGCGTGTAACCTGGCCCGGCAATGACGCGCCGGCGGTCTGCCTGCTCGACACAGGAGTCAATCGGGCGCATCCCCTGATAGAACCCGCTCTGTCGACAGAAGATCTGATGGCGATCGACACGGCCTGGGGCGGGGACGATCACGAACACGGCGCTGGCCATGGGACCGGCATGGCGGGTCTTGCCTTGCATGGGGATTTTGTAGGTCCGCTCGCGAGCGATCAGCCAATCGAGCTCACCCACCGTCTGGAATCAGTCAAGATTCTGCCCCCTCCCGGTGTGCCGGACAATGATCCCCATTCCTATGGACCGATCACCCAGAGCGCCATTCTGCTCGCGGAGATCAACAACCCGGATCGTGACCGTGTTTTCTGCATGGCGGTCACCAACGAGGGGCGCAGCGGATCAGACGCGACGGCGTGGAGCGCGGCCATCGACCAGGCGGCGGCCGGAGCGGAGTCGGACGATGACGAAAATCCGTCGCCTCGGCGGCTGATACTGCTCTCTGCTGGTAATATTCCCGATAATTCCATTGCCGCCGAAATCGCAGATGCTGATGCTTTCCCGGCAGAAGACCCGTCCCAGGCGTGGAATGCCCTCACGATCGGCGGATATACGGACAAGACCGGGATCGGCGAGGGCGGCTTCGACGGTTTGACCACCAATGGACCCGCTGGTGGCCGCCAGGCCTTCCGC
>CALMYW010000410.1 GCA_937873665.1 uncultured Sphingorhabdus sp. | reverse complement strand
GGACGTTCCGCTGGAGGACGAGGAGGAGCCCTGCGGGTCGTTCGAGGTCCGGCTATTCCTCTTCGACCGTGAAGCCGAGACCATCAAGAACAACATGAGGGCTGCCGGACTGGGTGACCTCACGGCAGCAAAGGCACGCCAGATCCTCGACGAGATTGCTGGCGTTGCGATCTATCGAAGCGGCTTCCGCATCCGGCCATATGGTGATTCCGACAATGACTGGCTGACGCTCGATCGTCACAGGGTCCAGAACCCATCACTCAAGATCGGGCACAACCAGGTCGCGGGCTATGTCACGGTGCAGGAGCAAGCCGCCAACGGCCTGGAGGAGCGCAGCAGCCGCGAGGGCTTCGAAGACAACGGGGCTTTCCGCCGCCTGACAAGACTCGCCGAGCTTCTCCTGACCCGAATTGTCGAGCCCAAGCGCTATCAGTTCCGGTCTAAGGCTGGAATCTCCAGAGCCAAGACGATCACCTATGACGAGGTCCGCAGACTTGCCGAGTTGCAGAAGCTGCGGAAACTCGTCGCGAAGTTCGAGCCCAAGGAACGTGTCGAAGCAGAAGCGCTAATCGATTCCCAGTCGGCCCTGCTGACTGATCGGATCGACCAGCTCGAGGACCGGGCGCGAATTCTCGAGGCCAAGTCGTCGCTCGGCGCGATTCTCGCCGAGGTGCTGCACGAAGGCACCCAGCCAGCTGCCTACGTGTCATCCACGGCTGCGCGACTGAAGAGGTACTATCCGGATCTTTTCGGAGGAAAGGGACCTGGCGTTGATGCCGCCAAGGCCGAATTCGACAAGAAGCTTCCGCTCGTAGGTGAGTCCGGAGATAAACTGGTTACCCTGTTCCGCAACCTGAAACCGCTTGCCGGTGGCCGTAGAGGCAAGCCGAAGACCTTTAACCTCGTCAACGCGATCCACGGCGCGATCGAGCTCTTTCTTGGTCATAGCATCAACGTCAGGATCGAGAACCCAGACCGAGTCATGGACATGATCGGTTACCCCGAGGACCTGTCGACTGCGCTGGTAAATATCGTCGGCAACTCGATCCACTGGCTGGAGGACAGCAAGACAACAGATCCGCAGATCCTGATCAGCATCAGGGGTCTGCCGTCCGAAGCGATCATCTACATTGATGACAACGGGCCCGGCGTAAAACAGGAATTTGCCGAGCTTATCTTCGACGTTGGCTTTTCGCTCAAGCGGGACGGCACAGGTCTGGGGCTCAACATTGCCCGCGAAGCGCTAGCGAGGTCAGATGCGACGCTGTCCTTTCACATGGAGTTTGAAGGGGGGACCCGGTTCGAGATCCGCTTTCCCCGGGTCGAGGAGAGGCAATGAGCAAACATATCCTGTTCGTTGAGGACGAGGCGACACAGCGCGACATGTTCGAAAGCGCTGTCACCGACTGGAATTCCAGGAACGTCGAGGCTGGTCGACTTTTTACCTTTGACGTGGCGGACACTGTCGAGTCTGCGCAAGCAGCCCTTGATCGCCTTAGGTACGACGCCGCGATGTTTGACCTCAGAGTAAAGGGAAATGATGGCGGGAAGGCGCAGCCCAAGGGAAATGAACTGGCCCTTTTTGCTCTACGGCAGCGGGGAGTACCCGTTGCCATCATTTCCGCGAACACCGGTGAAATAGAAGAAGATGTCCGAAATGCCGGGTCAGTCGGCATTTTCGACAAGACGGATGATCAGGGTGATGGAAATTATTACGATCGTGCGCTCGCTTGGTTGGGCGATCAGTGGGACATGATGGATGTTCTGGCTGCCGCCCGGAATAAAATGGAAGGTTCTGCGGCCGACATCTTCCTGCTTCGACTTTGGCCGCGCTGGAAGATGTTTGCGGACCTTGAGATTGCCGACCGTACGGAACTGGAGAAAATCGTCACCCGCCAGTATGTCAGCCATATGGCTGATTTGCTTGGACTCGATGATCCGGACAATGCGACTTGGCATCCGTTCGAGAACTACGTCAGCCCCGCCCTCATGTCATCGAGGGCGCATACGGGTGACATCTTCCGGTTTGACGGAGTACTGTGGGTCGTCCTTACTCCACAATGCGACATGGCTACGCAGAAGGTCGAGAATGTACTTCTTGCGAAGTGCGAGCACGGAATCGAAGGCTGGATTGACGCCGTGAATGTGCAAAAGGACGGCAATGCGTCCAACAGCAAGCTTAAGGCGAGCACAGCGCTTCTGCGCAAGCTCCTCAACCAGAACCTTGAAGCGTCCAAGCATTTCCTGCCTCCGCTCCCTGGGGAGACTGAGGCCGTTCTCGTGAGCTTTTCCGCCATCTTGACTAGGCCTCTTGAGGACCTGAACGGGCAGCTCGAACACCGTGTGGCATCTATCGCGACACCATTCCTGTCGAATATTGTCCAGCGCTTCGGCTCTTACATCAGCAGAACCGGTCAGCCGAACATCGATATGGCAAGGTTGTGATAGGTTATTGGCGAAGAACCTACCGCCAAGCACTTCGATAAGGAGCGAAGGCTAAGTCTCAAAAGCCCACTAGCGCCGCGATTTATGGATAAGACGGCGCAGGCTGGCGACTGTGATCAGTGTCGATGCACCGATCTTTACGACATCGACCTCGCCCGCCGCGATCAGCTCCTAGAGCTTGGACCGGCCAATGCCCGTCAGTTGCACCGCGACCGGGATACGCTCCGTCAGCAGTTCCAGCGGCAGTTGCGGGATCACCGGCATATTGGCGGTTTTGGAAAGGGCGCGGGGCATGAACTTCTCTCTCGTCGGATGGATTTCCATGCGCATCAGTATGACCGAGATTGGGGTCCCGCTCCCTGACCACACCCCGCAGTCGGGGACAGAAAGAAAGGCTCCCGGGAAGAGGGGAATAGGTGGGACAAGCTGCGGCAGGCGATCCACTTCCGGGATTGGCCCTCTGTTTGCAGCTCATCGTTAGTCTGTCGTAGCCCGGCGCGGTGGCGGTGTCTGACGGATGGGCCAGCGTATATCTGGCTGAGTTTCCGGGAACGGCCAGTTGCGCTGTTTTTTGATGGCCAGATAAAAGCAGCGCTGGCGGTCGGTTGTTAATTCATTGAGAAAAAACGGTAAATTTGTATGGCTGAAAAGCGGGGCCGCCATCCGCACCTACGAATAATCAAACCAATTCAACGCCAAAACGTATGGCGGTGGCAAATCAGCGGCAATTCCATGATGAAAACCTGCCGCCTGACGCAGCATTCAATCCTCTTCCTAGGCGAGTCGGGATCATCGTCGAGAGGATCATATCTCCGCTCGATGGGTCGAATATCTGTGCCCCATTCGGCCTATCGAAGACTCAACCGCAAAGCCGGTAAAGACGCCGGTGCCATACAGTTCTACGTTGAAAAATAATGGGAAATATCAATGGCTGTATGGCAGCCTCCCTTCGGTGCCATACGAAATTTCTCAACTGTACGAACCACATAGGGGACAGGTGCTGGCACTCCCTTTATCTTGCCCTCCACACCTTACGCCAGGCTACTCGCCGGAAACACGCTGGTCCTCGTTTGCTGAAAATGCCTTTCCGCAAAATTCCGGTCAGTTTTGTCGGGAAAATGGATGGTCCGATCGATCATGTCAGATCGACAGGTCAGCACCGATCACGCAACCTTCGGATCTGAGTTTGCGAAGGGATTCGATGACCTTGAGACATTGCTTCTCTGAGGGAATTTTCATCGGAACAGATGCAGCGACGCGCAGAATTCCCAGCTCAGTTGGCGAAAGCAGTTTCCGCGACTGACCCCAGCCGCTCAATTGCTCCCAAAGCTGCCCTCCGGCGGAAACCACTATCGATTGCGCCTCGATGCCGTTCAGCAGTTTCTGATCCTTGATGCCATCGCGCTTGCCTGCCTTGATGTGATCTTTGCCAATCAGCTCATCCAGCCACGCAGCAGGCCAATCGACGTCGATTGCTTTGACCCTCGCCCAGCACGCTTGTTGCTTTGCCCACTCGGTGACA
>CALMYW010000409.1 GCA_937873665.1 uncultured Sphingorhabdus sp. | reverse complement strand
ATATCCTGACAGTCCAGCCCCAATGTGAATTCCAGCAGCATTTTCCCGACCCGGTTTCATGCTGCGATCTCCTCGGACTGAGGCTGCTGAGCGTGCATCCAGTCAGCGGCGGCCTGAGCCTTGCTGGCGGCAGTGAAGATTGCGCGCGGATCATCCTTGAGCGCCCGGAGCCAGGAGGCGACGTAAGCGGCATGGTCGGGGCGCGGATGGTGCGCGATGCCGAGGTCAGCGAGGACAAACGAGGCGGTCAGCTCGGCGCAAATCTCCTCGATCGCAAGACTGTCACGCTTGAACCGCTCCGCGAAGTTGCGGTCGAGCCGGTGCTTGGCCCCTGTGGCGTGGGCCGCCTCGTGCAGCAGGGTGCCCATGTGCGCCGATGCATCGCGAAAACTGGCGAAGCCTGGCATAAAGATGCGATCAAGGTCGATCCGGTAGTGGGCATCATAGGCGCCTTCCGTAATCGGAATCTTCAGTGCCTCGACGAATGCATCAGCGTGTCCGAAGCGCTCGCTCTCGGGCAGTTGTGCCACCGGCTCGGGCTCGTATCCTTCGACCTGGGCAAGGTTGAATACCGTGAACGCGCGGGCGAACATGCGGCCAGGACCTGCCTCTGCGTCATCACGATCATCCTCGGCGCGCGATGCAGCCTGCTTCCAGAACACGACGGTGGTGCCGTGCTCACCCTTGCAGACCTGGGCCCCGAGCGAGGCCCACTGACGGTAGGTGCCCCACAGCCCGCTGGAATATGCGCTGGCCTCAGCAGCGATCCACAATGCCAGCACATTTACTCCCCGGTAGCGCTTGCGCGAGGTCACGTTCTGGGGCCGCGTGGTGGCCGCACCGTCGTGATGCCAGGGCATACGCCAGTCGCCGGCACCGGCTTCTATGGCGGCAACGATCTGGGTGGTGATGCGGGAATAGACGTCGGCGCGCTCGGCTGTCGGATGGGTCCGGGTCATGGGATATCTCCGCGACGGCCGGAGGGAATCTCTTTCCCGCTCCTTCAATCCGTCACCCTAAAATCGGCCCCTCTCCTCTCCCGCCACACCGCAAGCCGGTGTGGCGGCACCTGGCGCGATCTGGGCGAGGACAGCTTCGATCCGTGCCACCTCTGCTTGCAGCGTGACGCGCTGCGGCTCAGGAAGACGCTTCTCGCAAAGCAGTGCGCGCGCCTCGTCGGCCCCGCGCTGCCAAGCCGGACGATGCCGCTCAGCGATGCAGGCGTTGGGACAGCGGACCGGCTCACACATGGCGATCATCGGCGCGGGCGGGCCCGGTTCGGTGATCCGGTTGAGGCAGAGCGCGGTAGCGGGGTCGAAGAAGCAGTCAGCCAGCGGCCCGACGTGCAAGGTCCGCGCGAGACTTGCGAGCATCGTGCGCAGACGCGCCCGGTCGGCAATCATGGCTGGAAGCGGTGACAGATCGGCGGCGTCATCCAGCGCTGCTCCCACGCGGTATGCAGCAGGGCCGCCAAGGCGCGCGCCACCTTGCCGCTCGTCGAAATAGACAAGGATATCGTCGATCTGGCCGAGTGCCCGCTGCGCCTCGACTTCGCCGCGAAAACCCGACCGGCTGCTCCCGGCATAGCCTTCGAACGCGGCGACACTGGCGTGCTTGTACTGGATCATGCCGGCAATCGTGCCGAAGGGGCGGTTGGCGATATGCCAGGCGATGGTGCGGCGAAACTGCCGGGTGGTGATCCGCCATGGCACCCCGGCAGGGCCTAGGGGAATGACCGGGGCAATATCTGAACCGAACCGATCGTTGAGATGGTCGCGGAAGCGGTTCAGTTGCCGGACAATCTCCGAGGACACATGGGTCTTGGTGTTGACCCTGAGCGCGAGGACCGGCCACAGCGTCGTGGTCCCGCGTGCGCGTCCGGCCCGCGCGGACAGCTGCTCGAGCACGGCCACCGCTTCGGCGACCGGTGCAATCGTCACCCACTCGGCCTCCTCGCCGCGACCGAGCTTGCCCTTGTAGGCGATCGACCGGATGCGGTGGCGAAGGATGGCGCCGTCTTCGGCCCTGACCACTTGCAGGCAACCGCGCTGCATGGCCTGCAACTCGCTGTCGCGCATGCCCGAGAGGTAGGCGCAAACGACATAGGCCGCAGCCTGAAGCATGGCTTCCTCCAGCGCGAGCGCCTTCGCATCGAAGCGAGGCCGCCATGGCAAGCTGCTCGTCGGGTCGAGCGATATCGGCGTATCCATGCCGCCATCTTCCGTGCCCAGCTCGTCGATGGCAGCCGCAATCAGGTCCGGCGCACCGGTGGTCAGTCCAAGATGCATGGCCGGCTCGGACTGTGCATCGATGCCGGCGTGCAGGTGCATCAGATGGTAGTTGATCGGCGGCGTGACCTCGCCGGTCCGCTGATCGGTCCGCGTCGTACCATTGTGGGAGTTGGTCCAGATGGGAATACCGCGGCCTTGTCGCCGCAAGGTTGCTATGTATGCGTTGAGGCGCCGGCGCTGCCGCGCTCGCCGGATGATGGGATCGAGTCCGGCCTCCTGTGCGAGCAACCGGTTGCGCCTCGCTTCGAGGCGATCAAGCTCCCCGCGCGCGGCAAGGATATCGCCAGAAAAGTGGGTCACGTAGCGCAGCGACCAGGCCAGAAGCGGCGTGATGATCTCTTCGGGAATGCGCGGCGTCCGGTTCTCGCCGGCGATGTGCCTGGCACCTGCCACAGAGTACGTGTTGCGTTCCGGCCATGGCTCAAAGGAAAGGCGCGCAGTCGGCAGGTGCCGACGCAGTTCGTGGAGGTCGAAGATCACGCGCAGCAAATCTGCAGCTGCCACCGGACGCAGCCCGGCGGTGCGCAACGAGCGCGCAAAGCGGTCGACGAGTGGCTGATCGACCGGTGAAAGATCGAAACGGCCAAGCTCCGCCTTCACGAAGTTGAAAAAGCGCAGGGCCCGGTTCGCCTCGCCCCGCACCGCCGCCGGCTCAAGCTTGCGGCGATGCCCTGGCAGGTCGGTGTTGAGCCGTGCATGGAGGAACTGGCGCAGCGCATCGGCAATGGCGGGATCTTCGATGCCGCCGAAATGCACGGTGACGTGGCAGCGCCTTGCATTGTCGCGAAACACGCCGGGCGAGAGGTCCCAGCTCGGATCGCCGTAGCACGAGAGGTCCGCACGATCGAAGCCGGGGCGCAGGGCCCCGGAAATAAGCACCGGCAAGGCATCACGATCATCGGTCGCTGTGGTCTGTGACGCGATGGCAGTCATGCCCGTGCCTCAGGCGGAAGGTAGAGCGCGGGAGGATGAGTTGCGATCTGCGTGCGGGCCTGCGCCACAACGTCATCGCCGAAAGCGGGCAGGATCTGACGGGCGATGCGTGCATGGGCATGGCCGAACTTGGCGGCCCACTCGGCCTGGCCCATCGCGGTGCGTTGCTCGTCGATGAAGGCCAGGAACGCGAGGATGGCGGGCAGCTTGCGCGCGGTAATGACGGCGTTGCGGCAATCGAGGCAGCCCCAGAACGGTGTCGGGCATGGCGATCCGGCGGTGCTAAACGGACTGGTATAGAAACCGGCGCAGCTCGCGAGCCAGACGTCCTGCTCGCCGTCGAGCAGCGCAATGGTATCGTCAGTGCCGCGGAAATCGGGGTCTGTAACGGAATCGCGTAGCTGCGCTTCCTCAAGCGGTGGCAGTAGCCGCGGACCTGCAACAGCTTCCTCAAGAGCATCTACGACGGTCTGCTCGTGCAATGGCCGCAGCGACGGGACATCGGCGTAATGCCGCGCGGCAATCTCGACCGTATGCCCGACAGCAAAGCGGGTCATGTGTCCTTCGGTCTTGAGGTACCAAAGGGCCTTGTGCGTCTTGCGCAGCTGGGAGAGGCGCAGATAGAGCGGCGTGCCTGCATCATCGACGATACCGTGCCGAGCAGTCCAGGCGTCGATGGTCGAGCGGGGATGGCGAATGCCGTCGGCGATCTCGCCGTGCTGATAATAGACCCACAGGCAATCGGAAGGATTATGCGCCCGCGCCTTGGCCGAGTGTGCAATGATGCGCCGGATCAGGCCGCCCGGCGTGGTCGAGCCGCCGTCGCGCACCCGGATAGTCTTGTGTTCAGCGCCGTGCGCGCGAAGCTTGATATAGGCGATGTCCACGGTTCCGCCCGAGGCATTGCGCAGGCAATCGATGGTGAGCGTCTTGCAGCACTCGAGTTCAAGCCCGGTCTCCAGCGAGAGCAGAACGAGCAGCGGCACGATATCGGCAGCCGTGAGGTGATGGGCTGCGTGAAGGCTGATGTTCATGTCCGGAGCCGGCATGTTGCGGCTCCGGAATCGCCGGTGGAGCGCCTGCCACTCGGCATCGCGATAGTACAGCACCCCGCGTGCTTCGATGGCCGTATGGGCTCTTCGGGTCGCAGCCTCGATCTCAGGAACTTCGTCGAACCGGGGGCCAGCACGCAACCGCGCATCGATGGCGGCAAGGTCGGCGCGTGCCGCGTCGCGGAGCTGGCGGGCGACTAACGGGCTGTAAGCATCGCGCGGCCGCGGCCTCACATGGGGGTGCGAACTGACGTAGCGCAGCCGCTCGCGAAGCTCGGGGTGGATGGCACCCGCCGTATCGGTAGCGATCCGGCGAAGGACGGCAACGATCTTGGCGACCACGGTGGGAAGATGCACCCGCGACTTGCCCGCAGCTTCGAGCCAGGCCTCGAAGCCGTCGATATGACGGGCGCGCAGGTCCGCAGGGCCATCGATCCGGTCCGTTGTCGTCGCGAGGTAGGCGAAGAAGCGCGGCAGTGTGTTGGTATAGGCCTTGACGGTCGTCCGCACGATGATCGGCCCGCGCGGCGCAACCAACGAGAACAGGCCGCGGGCAAAGGCGAGCGCGAGGCCACGCGGGCGCAGGGTGGTGAAATCGACCAGCACCCCGCCGCCGTATGGGGGATCGATAGTGAAGCGCAGCGCACTGACCTGATCCCAGGGATCGGCACCCTGCGTTGCACCGTCTTGCTCAAAGCTGACCTTGCGCCCCTTCCTGGGTGAGCCGGTCATGCCGGGAGGTATCCCGGCACGCGCGCAAGCAACTCTTCGACCGCCGCATCGACGGTATCGGCGCGGGTAGCAAGATGATCGAGATAGATCGACGTGGTGGAAAGACTGGAATGGCCGAGCAGGCGTTGCACCTGCTGAAGCGGGTCGCCGAGCAACTGGCGATAGCCTTCCATGGCGCCTGCCGGTGCGGCTGCTTCGGCGAGGCGGCGCTGGATCAGCATCGCCAGCATGTGAACAGCGAAGGAATGCCTGAGTTGATGGGGGCTGACGCGAACGGGAATGCCCGCATCCGCGCAGCGGCGGCTCGCCCGGGCGAAGATCGCTTCCCAT
Organism: uncultured Sphingorhabdus sp.; assembly: GCA_937873665.1. The sequence continues at coordinate 1,193 of CALMYW010000409.1, read as the reverse complement.
GAGTTGGGGAGCACAGGATGCCCGACCTCGGTAAGCCACAGGACGGCAGCTTCACATGGCGTGCCATCGTCGGCGCAGATGACAAACCTTGCCCGCTCGTCGGGGGTGACGACTTCCATATCCATAGTGCCGCCGCCAACCAGATGCATCACGGTCGGCAGCAGTGGTGGGCGATGTATGAAGATCGGGCGTTCGATGGCATCCCAGCCTCTGCGCGCCGTGAACTTGGAGACGGCCGAAGCGCGCTCAACCGCCATGTAGGCATCGAATGCCGACAGCAGTCGGCGTGGCAGCAGGATGGTACGGCCGCGATCACCCTTGGTCAGCGCCGCTGGAAGCTCGACCCGGCGTTGGCGCTCTGCGCGCGCATCCCCAACGGGAATCTCGGCGGCGAGCAGGAAGGAAGCTTCTTCGAGCCGCAATCCGGTCGTGACCAGCAGGTCCGCGAAAAGCGCGTTGCGCGCACCATTGCGGTCGCGTGCTCCGGGGCGCTCGGCTCCCTCGACGGTCAGGCCACGCAGTCCGACGTCCCGAAAGGCCTGGTAGTCGGCCAGATCGACAAAGCGGACATCGGACCGGCGGGCAGCGCGCTCGTAGGCTTCGTTGCGACCGGCAATGGCAGCGCGACGGCCCCCGTATGATCTTCGCCACACCTGCCGGTGGGTAAATGGGGTGCGTTCGACCAAGCCTTCGACTGCGGCCCAGCGGTATAGCTTGTCCAGCGAGGCAATCGCCCGGTTCCACGTCGATGCGGAAATCCGGAACTCCGCATCGCTGCGCCGGCGCGCGCGATAATAAGCACCGACATCATCGGCATCGGCTTGCCAGACAGTCTTGCCACGGACCGAGCCCAGGAAACGAACCCAGACCAGAATATCGTAGCCATGCGCGCGCAGCGAGTGGCGCGAACGCGCGCCGTTCAGCGGCAGGTCCAGGAAGAAGCGATCGAGGTCCGGATCATAGATCGCCTCCTCGCGCAGGATCACCGGAATGTAGGCGTCCAGGCCATCCGCTGCGCGGCGTTCCTGGATAACGATCAAGGCCCCTGAAATATCCACAGCTTGCCAGTCCCTCCCCCGGACCCCCTCCCGAATCCAGAACGCACCCGTTGCGCGCCTGCGGGACGGTGGCCATCAGGCCGGACTACGCCAGCTTATGGATAGCGCTTCATCCGGCCTGATGACCCCCTGCGT
>CALMYW010000408.1 GCA_937873665.1 uncultured Sphingorhabdus sp. | reverse complement strand
CCAAGAAAGTCCAAAAGCCCCTGAGAAATCAGGGGTTTTTCTTTGCTCGACGTCCGATGGAGACCAAGGCCGCCCACTGGAATACCGTCAGCTTTGACGGTAACGTTGACGGTAAGGGGAGTCGCTCGATTCCAGTTACCGTCAGAGGGGTTCGGCATGGCGCTTAGCGATGTTGCCATCCGCAAGGCAAAGCCTTGCGCAAAGCCAGCCAAGCTGGCCGACGGGGGCGGTCTCTACCTGCTCCTGAGGCCTGACGGGGGCAAATGGTGGCGGTTCGACTACCGGCGGCCCGTCACCGGCAGGCGGAACACGCTGAGCTTGGGGACCTACCCCGACACCGGCTTGGCAGACGCTCGGGCAAGGCGTGACGCAGCCCGCAAGCAGATCGCAACCGGCATTGATCCGGGCGAGAACCGCAAGGCTGAGAAGGCCGCAGGTCTGGAGCGGGCGGCCAACAGCTTCGAAGTGCTCGCCAGAGAATGGCTCGCGGTGCGCAAGCCGGGCTGGACAGACAAGAACTTCGAGAAGGAGCAGGGCAGGCTGGAAAATCACGCCTTCCCGTTCATCGGAGGAAGGCCGGTGGCGGCATTGGGGGTCGCCGACATCCGCCCCCTAATCGAGCGTCTGTCCAAGGCCGGTCACCTGGAGCAGGCACATCGACTCCGGTTTCAATTGAGTCGTGTGTTCAAGTTCGCGGTTGCGACCGCCAGAGCAGAGCGTGACCCGGCTGCGGACTTAAGCGAGGCCCTTCCGTCCCGCCGCGACATGGTGAAGCAGCGCTATCCGACGATCACGGATCCAAAGCGGGTAGGTGACCTGCTGCGGGCGATCGACGGGTTCGGCGGTACTTTTCCGGTCGCCTGCGCTCTGAAGCTTGCCCCTCTCTGGTTCTGCCGCCCTGGTGAGATCCGTATGGCCGAGTGGGCGCAGTTCGACCTTGACGGTGAGAACCCGGCTTACATGGTGCCCCCGGCTATTCGGAAGTTACGCAAGAGAGAGAAGGAGGATCCCGACACATCGCCGCACGTGATTCCTCTGTCTACCCAAGCCATCGCCATCTTGCGAGAGCTTCATGTACTGACCGGGCGTGACCGCTTCCTGTTTCCCGGAGCACGTGACCAGAAGCGACACATGAGTGATGGTGCCATCAATGCGGCGTTGGCGCGCATCGGCTTCAAGGACGAAATGGTCGGGCACGGCTTCCGTCACATGGCATCGACTCGGCTGCGTGAGTTGGGCTGGCCGCGCGAAGCAGTCGAGGCCCAGTTGTCCCACAAGGTCGGAGGCACGGAGGGCGTATACAACATGGCCGAATACCTGCCCAAGCGTCGAGAAATGATGCAGGCATGGGCGGACTACCTGGATGGTTTGAAGAGTAGCTGTCACAGCTAACTTGCGAGATCAGCCAAAGTCTCAAAAGGCCCAAAGCGGACTCAGGAGGCAGAGCACCGTGCCGGCGCGTTATGAGCACGGTCTAGCGATAGCCATTGGTGATCGGGTATCGCCGCTCTCGACCGAACGGGCGTCGCGACCCCTTCGGCCCCGGCGCAGCCTGATGGCGCTTCCATTCACTGAGACGTACGAGTCCCAGCACGAGGTCTATGGTCTCTGGCGCGAAACCCGCCGCGATGATCTCGTCCCGCGACTGTTCCTGGTCGATGTAGCGAAACAGGACGGCATCGAGGACATCGTAGGCCGGTAATGTGTCCTGATCCTTTTGGTCGGCCCGCAACTCCGCCGAGGGCGGACGATTGATCACGCCCCATGGAATGACGGGTGCGCCAGCCACAGCGTTACGCCAGCGGGCGAGGGCATAGACCTCGGTCTTGTAGAGGTCCTTGATCGGCGCGTAGCCACCGCACATGTCGCCGTAGATCGTGGTGTAGCCGACGGCGTACTCGCTCTTGTTGCCAGTGGTCAGCAATAACCCCCCGAACTTGTTCGACAAGGCCATCAGCAGCGCGCCGCGGGTGCGCGATTGCAGATTCTCCTCGGTCGCATCGACGGGCATCTGCGCGAACAAGGGTGCCAAGGCGTCCAAAAAACCTCGGAACGGCTCCTCGATCGACAGCGTCACCAGGTGCACCTCCAATTGCCGGCACTGCTCCTCAGCCAGGTCATTCGACAGGGCGGCGGTGTAACGCGACGGTAGTCGCACGGCGGTGACGCGATCGGCGCCGAACGCATCCACCGCCACCGCGAGTACCACTGCGGAATCGAGACCGCCCGACAGGCCGACCCAGACACGATCAAAGCCGTTCTTGCGGCAGTAGTCGCGCGTGCCCAGCACCACGGCGCGCCACGCGAGTCCATCGCGGCTTTCATCGCCCTCCACCGGCCATGACACCGGCTGCAGGCGACGCGCCGACGCGTCAAAGTCCGCAAGTAACCAATGAGGCTCGAAGGCGACCGCTGCCGGGTGCACGTGTCCGTCGCTGTCGGCCAACAGCGAGGCACCGTCGAACACGATGTCGTCCTGACCGCCTACGACATTGCCGTATGCAATCGCGACGCCGGTGTCACGTGTGCGCTCGGCGAGCAGCGCATCGCGTTCGGCGTGTTTGTCGCGTTCGAACGGTGATGCATTGGGCACAAGCACCAGCCGCGCGCCAGCCGCAGCGGTTTCGACGAGCGGCTCCAGCCCCCAGAGGTCCTGGCAGATCAACAATCCGACCGGCACGCCTTTCACGTCGAACACGCACGCGCCACCGTCCGGATCGATGGCGAAGTAGCGGCGTTCGTCGAAGACGGCGTAGTTGGGCAGGTCGCGCTTGCGGTAGGTAGCCGCGACGGCACCGTCGCGCAAAACGCTGGTCGCGTTATAGACCACGGCGCCGGCCGCTTCCGGCCAGCCCACAACGGCGACGATGCCGCGGGTGGTCGCGGCGATACGTCTGATGGCGGCCTCGCACTCAGCCAGGAAACTCGGTCGCAGCAGTAGATCCTCGGGGGGATAGCCGCTGACTGCCAATTCGGGGAACAGCACCAGATCGGCGCCATGCATGTCGCGAGCTTCGGAGATGAACGCAATGATGCGTTCGGTATTCCCGATCAGGTCTCCAACAGGGAAATCGAATTGTGCCAAGGCCAGCCGAAGCGTCGATGTCATGGCTCGATCGCAGCGGGTTGCCGCAAGGTTTCCAGAATCGTGCAGGTGCCGCGCTCGTCGCCATGGCAGGCGCCGATGGTCCGTGCCAGTTCACTGGCCATGCGTTGCAGGTCCGCGAGCCGAGCCTGGATGTCGCCCAGGTGCTTGCGCGCCAGTTGATCAACCTCCCCGCAAGACAGGTCGGGGTCCTGCGCCAGGCGCAGCAGGCTGCGGATTTCTTCCAAGCTGAAGCCAAGGTCGCGGCCGCGGGTGATAAAGCGCAGCCGCTCGACATCGGCATGCTCGTACGAGCGATATCCACTGCCGGAGCGCTCCGGGCAGGGCATCAGCCCGATACGCTCGTAATAGCGGATGGTTTCCAGATGGCAGCCGCTGGCGGTTGCCGCCTTACTGATTTTCATTCGCATCTCGCTTGACTCTGTAGCTACTACGGACTTTATTCTGGGGCTCCTTCGGATTCCATGCCAAGCGCCCTGTGCGCAGGCTCAACGGGCGGTTCTGTGCGGTCAAAAATTCAAGTTTGGAAGCAGTGGGTTGTCCTCGCAGGGCTGATTTGCGCCGGCCTCGGTTCTGCCTGGGCTGCCGATCCGCAGGCAGAGGCCCGCCAAGCCTGGCAGCTGCTTGAGTACATCGCGGTCGACTACGTCGGCGCTGTGCGCGATGGGCAGGTGGTGGCGGCGGGCGAGTACGCCGAGATGCAGGAGTTCTCCCGCACTGTGCGCAGCAAGTTGGAAGCGTTGCCCGCACAGCCACAGCAATCGACCCTGCTCGCCGCCGCTGATCGATTGGACGCGCAAATTGCACGCCGTGAACCACCCGAGACGGTAGCCAGGACCGCGCATGCCCTCGCCAACGAACTGATTATCGCTTACCGAATCGAGACCACGCCCAAGACGCCGCCCAACGTGGCGTCTGCCGCACCGCTATATGTCCAGCAGTGCGCGGCATGCCATGGCCCCACAGGGCATGGCGATGGACCGGCGGCAGCTAGCCTCGATCCGAGGCCGATCGCATTTGCCGATGCGCAGCGTGCAGCTCAACGCAGTCCGCTCGCGCTGTACCAGGTGATTTCGCAAGGGCTGCCGGGAACGGCCATGACCAGCTTCGCCCATCTGTCGGAAGCCGACCGTTGGGCTCTGGCGTTCTATGTCGGCGGGATCGCGTACGGACCGGAGCAACAGGCAAAGGGTGAAACATTGTGGCGCGATGACCCGAAGCTACATGCCGCCGTCCCGTCGCTCGAAGCGTTGTCGCGCTCAAGCGAAGCCGATCTGGTACAGGTGATGCAGGCCGCCGAGGCGAAAGCCATCACCGCGTATCTGCGTGCTCAACCTGATGCCGTGTCATCCAAGGAAAAAGCGCTTGCCGGCTCATTCCTGATCGCGCGCCAACGCCTGGACAAGGCGCTGGAGGCCTCTGACACCGGCCACACTGCGCAAGCCAAAGCCCTGGCCCTGTCGGCGTACCTGGACGGCGTCGAGCCGGTCGAGCCAACGTTGGCCGCCCGGGATCGCCCGCTGATGCGCGAGATCGAAACCGCGATGGGCCAATTCCGCGCTCAGGTCGGGCGAGGCGCATCGGATGCGGATCTGACCGCGCAAGCTGCGCAGATCACGACCCTGTTCGATCGCGCGGAGTTGGTATTACAGGACAGTCATACCGATACCACGACCGCCTTCCTCGGCAGTTTCACCATCCTGCTGCGCGAGGGCCTGGAGGCCCTGCTGATCGTGATAGGCATGATCGCCTTCTTGCGTAAGGCCGAGCGCCCCGAGGTATTGCGGTATGTGCACGCTGGCTGGATCGGCGCGTTGCTGGCAGGAGGCGTCACTTGGGCGGTGGCTACCTATCTCGTCGGTGTCAGTGGCGCCAATCGCGAAGTGACCGAAGGGCTGTCATCGCTGTTCGCAGCCATCGTCCTGCTGAGCGTGGGCATCTGGATGCACCAGAAAAGCCTGGCCGGCCGCTGGCAGCAGTACTTGCACGCCAAGATGTCGGCCGCGTTGACACGCCGCTCGGCGATCTTCCTGTTCTCGCTCGCCTTCATCGCGGTCTATCGCGAGGTGTTCGAGACGATCCTGTTCTTCATCGCCATGTGGAGCGAGCGCAATGGCGGCGCGATCGTGGCCGGTTTGGTTGCGGGCAGTGCTGCGCTGGCCGCGGTGGCGTACTGGCTGCTGCGCGTGAGCAAGCGACTTCCCATTGGTCAGTTCTTCTCAATCAGTTCAATCCTGATCGCGGTGCTCGCCGTGGTGCTGGTAGGCAAGGGGATGGCGGCTTTGCAGGAGGCGGGCTGGGTAGCCCAGGGGTTGATCGCGGCTCCGCGCATCGACTGGCTCGGTGTCTACCCGTCATGGCAGTCCTTGACGGCCCAGTTGATAGTGGCGGGGGGGGCCCCCGTGGGGGTTCTCTTTAAAATCCGGTGCTCCCGCGCCCCCCTGCGCGCGGGCCCGGTAGGGCGGTGGGCTTCCTGATCAATACGCGTTGCTCGCGCGCCCTCGTGCGCGCGGCCAAGTGAGGCCATCACGATGAGCGGCGGCTGCCACGCAACGGCGACTCAATTGAGCAAAAACATCAAGCAGGCGCGACGGCCCGGTCTCAGTTCAATGAAATTTCATAACGTCACGACCGTCCTGTATCGTTGACGGTCATGGCCTTCCGACCCGACAGCACCCTGTTGCTTGCCCG
>CALMYW010000407.1 GCA_937873665.1 uncultured Sphingorhabdus sp. | reverse complement strand
CCTGCCGCAAATATGGCGGCTCGCTGATCACCGCCACCCAGTCCCTCAATGACTTTTACAAATCCGAAGGGTCGCTCGCCGCGCTCGAGAACTCGGACTGGTCCGTTGTGCTCCAGCAGAAGGAGGAGACGGTCAGCGATCTCGCCAAGCACCAGCGTTTCGAGATGGACCGCTATACGGAGACGCTGCTGCGATCCTTGAAGCGCAATGGCACCGAATATTCCGACGTGCTGATCAAGGGGCCCGAAACGCTGGCGGTCGGCCGGCTCGTGCTCGATCCCTATTCGGCAACGCTCTATTCCTCGAGTCCACGGGTGTTCTCGGACATCGAGGAGCGGGTGCGCGGCGGCATGGCGCTCGCCGACGCGATCGAGCGCGTCGCTTTCCCCGATTTCGTTCCGCCCGAGCCCGGTGCGCCGGATTTCCATGCCGGAGAGTTCGAGGAGGATGCAACTCAATGAGGCATCCTGTCTGTTCAACCGCCGCCCAGAAAAACCACAAGACAGCGCCAGACCCGCAGGATGTCTTCGGGCTTGAGCGAGCCAAAGGCTGGTCCCAGTCGTTCGCGTCTAACGGTCATGGTTTTGTCGATCATAACCTGGGAGGGCTTGCGCAGGCCATTGGCCTCGTCAGGCTCGAGCGATACGCGCAACAGGGGTGCCTCAACAAGCGTACCTGTCACCAAAAGGACGGTAACAGTGCCAAGATTACTGAATTGATCGGCCTGGATAACGAGGGCCGGACGGGGTTTGCCCAAATCACCTTGCAATGCGACTGTGACCAGATCGCCACGTTTCATGCAGAGGCCTCGCTGAGGTCACCGGCAAGATCATCGAGCACTGCATCAAGGAAAACTGCAAGCTCCATGTCATGGCGGTCTGCCGCCAGGACCCGCTTGGACTGGCGTGCGCATTCTACAGCAAAGCCCGGTGCGCGCGTATCGGGCACCCAGATCTGGATGGGGCGAAAGCCTGCGGCGCGCAGATTTTCTCGACGCTTGCTGACACGGCTCAAGGATGAGGACGCCATAATCTTTCTCCCTAGCGTTACATGTAGCATTTCGCTCGCCAGATTGCAATCACCGGCACCGACCGCGCCCGGCCCTAACGTGGAACTGACCGCGTGATAGGGGATGGGGCGCCGCGACCGGCAAACGCCTGCTACGCCGCGCTTCGGCTTGCAGGCTGGGTTTGCACCTGCGCGGCCATCGTCGCTGCACTCTGGGTGCTGTTCTTCGTCCTGCTCGGCGAGTTCACCTTCGCGGGCGCCGTCCTCCATCTCGACAATTTCGCCTCGCGCTTCGTCGCAGCCGATAGCCAGCGCCAGGGGGCGTTCGAAGCGCAGTTCTGGATCGCAAGCGGCGTGTTGCTCCTCATCGTCGGCGTACTGCGCTGGCATGCGCTCGCCGATCTTTTTCCCCCAAAAAAGGAGACTGCCGATGGCCAAGTCCAAGGCGCCTGACGGCGACGGCCCGCTGTTCGAAGACGCGAATGGGCGCGGAGCCGAAGACCCGCCAAGCGAGGCCCATCTCGCGCACCCCCGCAAGCTGGGCTGGATGCCGGTCGCGCTTGTCGGCGGCCTCGTTGCCGCAGGACTGTGGGGTGCTTGGGTCACCAAGAACGTGCTCACCACTACCGACCTGCCGCCGATGGCCAAGGTCCAGCTCGCCGGCGTGGTGGGTGAATATGTCCAGGCCCAGGCCCGCTCGGCCACACCGCCCGAGCAGGTCACCGCCGAAACCAGGGCGTTCATGGCCGAGATCCAGCGCAATCTCGAGGCGCGCGGGCAACGCGGCCAGATTGTGCTGGTCGGCGAAGCGGTGCTCGCGGGCAATGTTCCCGACATTACGGCTGAGCTGCGCCGTGAAGTCTATGCCAAGGTGCGGATGCCGCAAGCGGCAGCGGCCCCGAGAGACGTCATGGGCGCAATGCGCGCGGCCATGGCAGCCCCGCAAGGCATGGCCCAAGTTCCCACCGGAAACCCGCCTCATGCCCCCGGCAACTGAGCTTCCCGGCCGGACCTCGCACACGACGAGCGGCAACCGTGCCCGCTGGCTCGCGATCAGCGTGCTTGGCGCCGGTCTTGCTGCAAGCTCCGTGCTCTCCGAATGGCGCGACGAACACGCGGTGCTGATCAACACCACGCAGTCGCTCCCCAACTGGGCCTTCTTCATCGACAAGGGCCGGCTGCCCGAGCGCGGCGATTTTGTCGTGTTCAATCCGCCGAAGTCCGCGCTCATCACCGCACACTTCGGGAACCGCCCTTCGCCCTTCGCCAAGCGGGCGTTAGGCGTGCCGGGCGATCTGGTGACGCGCAACGGCAATGCAGTCCAGGTCAACGGCGAGACGGTTGCCACGCTCAAGCCTCGCACAAAACGCGGCGAGACACTGCTGCCCGGGCCAGCGGGACGCATCCCCGCGCGCTGCTACTATCTTGGCACGGCGCACCCCGACGGGTTCGACAGTCGCTACGCCGAGATCGGTTTCGTCTGCGCTGACCGCATCGTCGGCACCGGGGACGCGCTACTGTGAGCAGACGGTCGTACCTTGCCCTCGCGCTTGGCATTGCGGCACTCGCAGGATGGCCTGTCGTTTCGGTCCTGCACGCGGCCGATCACGGGCAGATGGGCGAGACCTTCCCGATCATCGAAGCCGACCTTCTTGCGACCATCGAAACCCGGCTCCGGACGCTCGAAGCCAATGGCGGGATCGAACGCCTGCAAAACCAGATGCGCGAGCAGGCCGTCGCCAGCGTGCGCCGCCCCAGGCCCGTGGCCGGGCTCACCCCCGCGACGGCGCGGCGCGAATGGCTGTTCGATCCCTCGATGCAGCTCGAAGACGACCTCGTCGATGCCAAGGGCAACCTGATCGCGGCGCGCGGCACCCGGGTGAACCCGCTCGATCATGTGGCGCTCGGCCAGGACCTGATCTTCGTCGACGGGACGGACCCGGCCCAGATCGACTGGGCGGTCACGACCTACAGCGCGGCAAAGGCCAAGGTGATCTTCATCGCAGGTTCGCCATTCGACGCGATGAAACCCTACCAGCGCCGGTTCTGGTTCGACCAGGGCGGGCAGCTCACCGCAAGGTTCGGCATCCGTCATACCCCTGCCGTCGTCACCGGCGCGCCCATTTCGAACGGTATCAAGGCGCTCAGGGTCAGCGAAGTACCGCTCTCGCGCAAAGGGCGCCCGTCATGAGGCATCCGCTGCTGCAGTTCCTGCTGACCCCGATGGCGCCGCCGGAGACGACAGGCCTCAAGCGCCTGCGTCGGAGTTGGGTGCTGCTGTGCGCTTGCCTTGCCGTTTCGGCTCCCCTCAATTCGGCCAGCGTCGCCCTGTTCGGCCCACAGGGTGCGCTCCCGGCCGTGCTGCTCATGCTGGCAGCGCCGGCGATGGGTATTGTCTATTTCCGCGCCAAGGCCAGCGCCGAGGACGCCCAGAACCGGGGAGAGGAGCCATGACGCGGCTGCGCCGACTGGTGTTTGGCACGCTCGCCGGGCTGGCGCTCGCCATGCTCGGCGCAGCGCCAGCACGTGCCAACGCCACCTGCCACGGCAAGTTCGTCAATCCGATCACGGACGTTTGCTGGTCGT
>CALMYW010000406.1 GCA_937873665.1 uncultured Sphingorhabdus sp. | reverse complement strand
GAAATCTCGATCCGGCACAGCAAATACGCGGCCAACCGTTTTGCCCACGAGGCGGCACCGGCCTTGCTGAACTTCGCCAACTCCTCCCCGCAGCCGTTCATCAACGGCATCAAGACGGCACGCGAGCGCATTGTCGCCCGCACCGACGAGGAACGCGGCGACTTCCTGCGTCTTCGCGGCTTCTCGAAGGCCGAGACCGGCAAGATCATCGAGACGGTGCTGGCCGAGGAAGGCCGCCCGCCGGAATCGATCTTCGATTTCGTGCAGGGGATCACGGCGCTGGCCCGCGGCAAAGCTCATCAGGATGCCCGGCTCGATATGGAGGGCAAGGCGAAGAAGCTGCTCGACCGGGTCCACTGAGGCCTTTTCATCATTTCCGGGATCTCCGGGAGGGGTCTGGCCTGTTCCGGCACCCTACATTCCGCGTGGCGCTGCCTTCTCCAAAAGTGAGAGGGCGGCGCTTCGCTTCGTGACGGTTGAAGTTCGAGAGAGAGGCTCCCGGACCGACCGTCATGGAGAACCATGATGACCAAGACCTTACCCAAGCTCGTGCTCAGTTCCTCGCGCGACATCCCCTTCAACAAGCTGGTGCTGAGCCAGAAGAATGTCCGGCGCGTCAAGGCTGGCCTATCGATCGAAGATCTGGCCGATGACATTTATCACCGCACCTTACTCCAGAGCCTGAATGTCCGCGCCATAATTGGCGAGGATGGTCAGGAAACCGGGATGTTTGAAGTCCCCGCTGGCGGCCGCCGCTTCCGCGCGCTCGAACTGCTGGTGAAGTCAAAGCGGATGGCCAAGGATCAGCCTGTCCCCTGCGTGGTGCGTGAAGCTGGCATCGCCGAAGAAGACTCGCTCGCCGAAAACGTCATGCGCGTCGGACTGCACCCGCTCGACCAGTTCCGTGCCTTTACCGCGTTGATCGACGCGGGACTGTCGGAGGATGACATCGCAGCCCGCTTTTTTGTCTCGGTCTCGACGGTGCGCCAGCGACTGCGGCTTGCGTCGGTCGCACCCAGCTTGCTCGAAATCTACGGCGATGATGGCATGTCGCTCGAACAGCTCATGGCTTTTACGGTCAATGAGGACCATGCCCGCCAGGAACACGTCTGGGAGCAGCTCAGCCAGACCTATCCGCCCTCGGTCCACCAGATCCGCCGCCTGCTGACCGAGGATGCCATTCCGGCCAGCGATCGCCGGGTCCGGTTCATCGGCCTCGATGCCTATGTCGAAGCCGGCGGTTACGTCATGCGCGACCTGTTCTCGTCGGACCAGGATGGCTGGTTGCAAGACCCGGCACTCGTCGAACAACTCGTCAACGCGAAGCTGACGACCATTGCCGAGGAAATCGGCGCCGAAGGCTGGAAGTGGGTCGAAGCTGCAATCGACCTGCCTTACGGCTGTGAGCGCGGTAAGCGCCGGATCACCGGGACCACCGTCCCGCTGTCCGACGATGAGCAGGCCAAGCTCGACGCGCTGGTCGAGGAATATGACGGCCTCGGCGAGCAGTATCAGGATGGCGGAGAACTGCCCGACGAGGTCGATGCGCGGCTGACCGAGATCGACGCCGGTATCACCGCGCTCACCCAGCGTCCGGTCACTTACGATCCCGAGGAACAGGCATGTGCAGGCGTGTTCGTGTCGCTGACGCACGATGGGCGGCTGCGGATTGATCGCGGTTATGTGCGCCCGGAGGATGAACCGGCTGCTGAAGATGCTGGTGACGACGATAGCCAGGCTGCCGGAATCACTTCGACCGGCCCGACGGTAAGCGTCGGTGGTCAGGTGCAGACTGGCGAACAGGCCGACGACGAAGACGACACCATCCGTCCGCTGCCCGACCGACTCATGTCCGAACTGACCGCCGAACGCACGCTGGCGCTGCGCGATGCGCTCGCCAGTGCGCCCGATGCCGCCTTCCTTGCCCTGCTGCACGCGCTGTGCCTGTCGGTGTTCCGGTCGCATGTGCAGGCTGGCTGCGTGCAGATCGGCGTCACTCAGGCGTGGCTTGGCAATGCCGCCCCGAACCTGCGCGAGACGGCGTGGAGCCAGTCGATCCAGCAGCGGCACGAGCAGTGGGCCGATCGGCTCCCCAGCGAGCCCAATGAGCTGTGGTCGGCACTCGCGGCCATGGCGCACGAGGAGCAAATGTCCCTGCTGGCCCACTGCGTGTCCCTCGGGGTCAACGCGCTGTTCGAGGCGACCAAGAGCTACGACGGGCGAATCTCCACGCACGGGGTTGCGCAGCGGATCGCCGCCGCCGATGCTCTGGCGGGAGTGGTCGGGCTCGACATGGCCGACGCAGGCTGGGCGCCGACGGTCGAAAACTACCTCGGACGCGTCACCAAACCCCGGATCATCGAGGCGGTGCGCGAAGCCAAGGGCAACGCCACGGCTGTGCTGATCGAGCATCTCAAGAAAGGCGACATGGCCCGCGAGGCCGAACGTCTGCTTGCAGGCACGGGCTGGCTCCCCGAACCGCTGCGACTGCCGCAAGCCGAAGCCGAGCCCGAAGCCGACGAGCAGGTCGCCGATCTGCCCGACTTCCTCGTCGAGGACGGTCAGTTCGATGAGCACGACCAGGACGACGCTTACGCAGTCGCCGCCGAATGACGCTCTTGCGCGGGGCGGCACGCGCGCCGTCCCGCGCCCGTTTTTCGACATCGAAGGAGCCAAATGATGGCCATACCCGACTATGCCCGCACCAATTTCGAGACGCTGGTGAAGGCCGCCAAGGCAGGCGACCTGGCGCTGATGGAATGCACTGAGGTCGAAAGCGGCGAGACTCGTTACGTCCTCTGCGCCGTCGGCCGCGAAGAGGGTGATTACGTCATGACCCCGTTCGGTCACCTCGCTCCCTGCAATCCCTACGACACCTACCTCCCGCCCGCCTGAGCGGGGCTCACACTTAATCCATTTTTGACAAGGATACTCCCAATGACCAACTCGCTTGCTGCGGGTGCTTTTGCGCGCCCGCTGTCCGCCCAATGTCCCGATCAAACCGCAGCTTCGATCATCCTCGCTGCACAGGACCTGCTCGGGCACTTCGCTCCCGGTCGCCGCATCGACACGGCAGCCGTCCGCACCGCGATGCAGTCCGCGTTCGGCACGAGCGATGCTGTTGGGGCATGGGACTGGAAGGCTGCCTACGAAGCGGTCGAAGTCGCGCAGCTGCTGTTCCTGCGGCGCTATGGCCCGGCCATCCACGCCAAGACGTCAGATCCGTTCGAACGGCTCAAGCTTGTCGAGCGGATTGTCCGGCTTGCCCCGACGCAGACGCGGCGCAGCGAAGAAATGCAGGCCTATCAACAGTTCTCGACGCCCTTGGGTCTGGCCTGGGTCGCAGGCTTCGCGGCGAGCTTCGTACCCGGCGAACTGGTGCTCGAACCATCGGCGGGCACCGGTTTGCTCGCCATTCAGGCCGAGCTTGGCGCGAGCCGTTTGGCATTGAACGAGGTGGCCGATGTGCGCGCCGCGCTTCTGCGCCAGCTTTTCTACACCGCTACCGTGACCATGCACGACGCCGCGCAGATCCACGACCGGCTCGATCCCGGCACGGTGCCGAGCTGCATCGTCATGAACCCGCCGTTTTCTGCCGCCGTTGGCGTCGAGACGCGCGTGGCGGATGCTGCATTCCGCCACCTGTCTTCGGCCGTGGCCAGGCTCGCACCCGGTGGGCGTCTCGTCGCCATCACCGGTGCGAACTGCTCGCCCGAGCACAGAGCGTGGCGCGACGGATTCGTGCGGCTTCAGGAACAAGCCCGCGTCGTGTTCTCCGCGCCGATCGCCGGCTCGGTCTTCGCGCCCCACGGCACGAGCATCGAAACCCGGTTGACGGTGATCGACAAGCTGCCCGCAGCTGAGCCGACCTCCTTCCCGGCGCCCCCGGGCACCGCGCCCGACCTTGCGACCCTGCTGCGCTGGCTGATCGATTACCTGCCGCCCCGCGCCACTTTCGCCGCCCAGCAACCTTCCGCGCTCCGGCCAGCCGCATCGCGCCGGGTAGCTGCACCACGACACAGAATTGCGGTCGTGGCACCGGCTGAGCCGACCGGCGTGCTGCTCGACTATGAGGTCGCCGACTGGACAGACGAGGTCTCGGCCCGGCTCAGCGAAACCCTCTACGAGCCCTACACGCTTCAATCCCTGCGTATTCCCGGCGCGCAGCCGCATCCAACCAAGCTGGTGCAATCCGCCGCCATGTCCTCGGTCGCGCCACCCAAGCCGAGCTATCGTCCGCACCTTCCTGATGCTCTGGTCGAACAAGGCCTGCTCTCGGACGCCCAACTTGAATCGGTGATCTATGCAGGTGAGGCGCATGGCCAGCATCTGGCTGGCAGTTGGACGGTCGATGCGACCTTCGACAAGGTCGAGGCCGCGCCGGACGACTGCGAGACCGCCGTCGCTTTTCGCAAAGGCTGGTTCCTTGGCGATGGCACTGGCGCGGGCAAGGGGCGCCAAGTTGCCGGGATCATCCTCGACAACTGGCTCAAGGGCCGTCGCCGCGCGGTGTGGATCTCCAAGTCCGACAAGCTGCTGGAAGATGCCCAGCGCGATTGGCGGGCATTGGGCCAGGAACCCTTGCTGGTCACCCCGCTCGCCCGTTTCCGTCAGGGCGCGCCAATCCGACTTGAGCAGGGCATCCTTTTAACAACCTATGCGACGCTACGCAGCGATGCGCGTGAAGGCAGGGTTTCCCGTGTCCAGCAGATCGTCGATTGGCTTGGAACCGACTTCGACGGGGTCATTGTCTTCGACGAAAGCCATGCCATGCAGAATGCCGGTGGCGGCAAGAGCGAACGCGGGGATGCGGCTCCTTCACAGCAGGGCCGTGCCGGGCTGCGCCTCCAGCACGCGCTCCCCGATGCCCGCATCCTCTATGTCTCGGCAACAGGCGCAACCACGGTCGAGAACCTCGCTTATGCCCAGCGCCTCGGCCTCTGGGGAGGTGCGGACTTCCCCTTCGACAAGCGCACCGATTTCGTGGCGGCAATCGAAGCTGGCGGGGTCGCGGCGATGGAAGTGCTGGCCCGCGACCTCAAGGCGCTCGGGCTCTATGCTGCTCGGTCGCTCTCCTACGAAGGCGTCGAATACGAGCTGCTCGAACACCAGCTCACCCCGGATCAGGTTCGCATCTACGACGCATACGCTGGCGCGTTCCAGGTCATCCATAACAACCTCGACGCCGCGCTCGAAGCCGCGGGGGTGACCAGCGCTGCCGACGGCACATTGAATGGGCACGCAAAATCCGCCGCCCGTTCAGCATTTGAGTCTGCGAAGCAGCGCTTTTTCAACCACCTGATCACTGCGATGAAGACCCCGACGCTTATCCGCGCCATTGAGCAGGGGCTCACCGATGGTCATGCGTCTGTGGTGCAGATCGTCTCGACCGGCGAAGCCCTGCTGTCGCGGCGGCTTGCCGACATCGATCCGGGCGAATGGAACGACATCCAGTGCGACGTCACCCCGCGCGAATATGTGCTGGACTATTTGCTGCACAGCTTCCCAACGCAGCTCCACGAACCGTTCACAGATGGCGATGGCAACTTCTCCTCGCGGCCCGCCTATGACGCAGATGGCAATGCCATCCAGTGCCGCGATGCCCTCGAACGGCGCGATCGGCTCATCGAGCAACTGGCATCGATGGAGCCGGTGCAGGGCGCGCTCGATCAAATCGTCCAGCGGTTCGGCACCGATATGGTCGCCGAAGTCACCGGTCGCTCTCGCCGGATCGTCCGCAAGGTCGATGCGGATGGGACGCGCTTCGTGGTCGAGAACAGGCCTGCCCATGCCAATCTCGCAGAAGCGCAGGCGTTCATGGAGGACCGCAAACAAATCCTAATCTTCTCCGACGCCGGCGGCACCGGGCGCAGCTACCACGCCGATCTTGGTAGCCGTAACCAGCGGCTGCGACACCATTACCTGCTCGAAGCAGGCTGGAAGGCCGACACCGCGATCCAGGGGCTTGGACGCACCAACCGCACCAATCAGGCGCAGCCGCCGCTGTTCCGGCCGGTCGCCACGGACGTCCAGGCCGAAAAGCGCTTCCTCCCGACCATCGCGCGCCGGCCCGACACACTGGGCGCAATTACGCGGGGGCAACGCCAGACCGGCGGCGAAGGCCTCCTCCCGCCGGAGGACAATCTCGAAAGTCCCTATGCCCGCGATGCCCTGCGCCAACTCTACATGCTGATTTATGCAGGCAAAGTGGAGCACTGCTCGCTCGGCCTCTTCGAGAGCCTGACCGGCCTGTCGCTGACCGACGGCAGCGGGTGCCTGAAGGACGAACTGCCACCCATCACCACCTTCCTCAACCGGCTGCTGGCACTGACCATCGCGATGCAGAACGTCCTGTTCACCGCGTTCGAGCAGTTGCTCAGTGCCAAGGTCGAAAGCGCGATGGCGAGCGGAACCTACGACGTCGGGCTTGAAACGCTGACCGCCGACAGCTTTACGGTCGCGCACAGCGAGACCATCTACACCCATCCATCGACCTCAGCTGAAACCCGCCTGCTCACCATCGCGGTGCGAGAGCGTAACCAGCCGGGGACAATCGACAAGGCGCTGGACTTGCTGCGCGAACCCGGCGCGCGGCTGCTGGTCAACTCCCGCTCGAAGCGCGCAGCCGTGCAACTGCCCGCCCGCAGCCTCATGCTCGACGATGGCGAGATCGAGCGGCGCGTTCGTCTGATCCGGCCAATGGAGAAGCTCTATCTGTCCGTCGCTCATCTTCCGGAGACGAATTGGGAACCCGCCGACGAGGCGGCATTCCGGGCAGCGTGGGATGCAGAAATCGCGCAGGTTCCCGAGTTCGATACCAGCGAGCTGCATATCGTCACCGGGCTGTTGCTGCCGATCTGGAAGCGACTGCCGGAGGAATCGACCCGCGTCTATCGCCTGCGCACTGACGACGGGACCACCATCGTCGGCCGCCGCGTCTCCCCGGGATGGGCCGCGAATGCCGTCAGCGCCGACGCACCGCAACTCACACCACCACAAGCTCTGGCGCTGCTGCGCGAAGGGCACACCGTCATAAGTCTGACCGACGGCCTGCAACTGCGCCGTTCGCGCTTGATGCAGGTGAACCGGATCGAACTGACCGGGTTCGGTCCCACCGCCGTCGACCGCCTCAAGGCGATGGGGCTGTTCTCCGAAATTATCAGCTGGAAGTTGCGATTGTTCGTGCCCGACGATGTCGTCGCGGGGAGCGCTGTGCTCGAACGGCTGTTTCAGCGACATCCGCTGACACGCATCGCTGATCGGAAGGCTGCCTGACATGAGCAGGCTGTCAAACCGCGCGGGCGGACTGTCGGAACGGCTTGCACAGAATGTGCAGGCCGTTTGCCGCCATTACCTGCCAGCCGGTCGCCGCGAGGGGCGGTACTGGATGGTCGGCGATGTGGCTGGCGCGCCTGGGCGCAGCCTTTACGTCCGCCTGTTCGAGACAGAACGTGGACGGATTGGCAATTGGGTCGATGCCGCGACTGGCGAACATGGCGATCTTGTTGACCTCATTCGCTTGAACCAGCGGCATGGCCGCCTCTCCGAGACTATCGACGAAGCCGAGAAGTTCCTGTCCCTCCCGTCATCGGTCGAAGTCGATCCGTGCCGACTGGCCAATCAACCACCCGCCCGCGTTGGATCGCCAACCGCTGCACGACGGCTGTTCGCGGCCTCAAAACCGCTCGCCGGCACCCTTGCTGCAACTTCCCTTGCCGCGCGGGGCATTACCCGCCTCGGCGATCTTACCGCACTGCGTTTCCACCCCCGCTGCTACTACCGGGCAAACGAGGACGACCTTCCCGTGACGCCCGGCAGCTTTCCAGCCCTGATCGCGGCGGTGACAGATTGTGACGGCGTTCAGACCGGCACGCATCGCACTTGGCTCGACCCAAACGGCTCGGCAAAGGCGGCAGTCGCATCGCCGCGACGCGCGATGGGTAATATCCTCGGGCACGCGATCCGATTAGGCCTGGTCGATGACATGATGGTCGCAGGCGAAGGCATCGAAACAATCCTGTCGCTGCGTGAGGTTGTGCCCGCCATGCCGATGATTGCCGCCACTTCCTCCGCCCACCTTGCCTCCGTCCAATTCCCGCCCGCACTGCGCCGCCTCTATGTCGCCCGCGACCGGGACAAGGCTGGCGATGGTGCGTTTGCGATACTCACTGACCGGGCACAGGCAGCTGGGATCGAGCTGGTCTCGCTCATGCCTGAGCTCGGGGACTTCAATGACGATCTGCGTCAGCACGGTGCACCCGCATTGAAAGCGCGGGTTATTGCCCAGTTGCAAGGGGCCGATTGCAGCAAGTTCATCGAAAGCTGAGGTTGGCCGAGACGGGGTGTGGGTGGCGCACGCGCGTGCGGTCATGGTTTCCCGGCTATCCGAACCGGCCACGCCTGGCCTTCCTTCAGGTGCGATCCGAGAGACCAGCAGCCGCGAGGCTGCAATGGCGGTCTGCGGCTATTTTCCGGCGGCGCAGGAAGCATCGCATCAAGCGATGCGACAAATCTGCGAACCCCGCGCCTTTCCATCGCGACCCAAAATAGCCGCCGCCCGCCATCCTCCGCTGCGCTTCGGTCCAAGGGGATGCAGCCCCGCCGCTGCCGGTCAGAGGGATCGCCGAGAAGGCCGGGCAAGGTGCCCGGTCATACGCATCCAGGATCATCCCCATGACGTTCCCCGACGAACCCGACCACGAAATCTCGCCGACCGCTCATCTCCTCGATGAAATCGCCCTTTACGGATATCGCCCCTTCTCGGACGAAGCTGACCCGCGCCCGCTTCCCGATGAACGCATCGCCGCCGGCGCTGTCGCCGACATGTTCGACGCCTTGATCGCCACCATGCTCGACACCAGGCTCGAACCCGATCTTGAAGACCTGTGCTGGTCGCTCGGCAATCTGTTCCACCGCGCCGAAGGCCGCATCAGCCGCGAGCTCGACGATAACGAGGACGCCCAAAAGCGCAGCCAGCGCGAACAGGATGGCTCTGAGGTCAAATCGGTCGAACTCGAACGGCTGATCCGCGAAGGCATCGGCCTGATCGAACGCCGCAACGCCATGGAGTTCATGCGTGATGCTGCCTCCGACCAGTTCGAAGCTCATTTCCGCAAGGCCTGGACCCCGCGCACCGGATCACTCGTCAATCACCGCACCCTGACCGCAGCCATGATCGACAGCCGTGACTTCCTTGCCGCCAAGCGCCGTTCGGAGACAGAACCGATGTTGCCCGCTGGAACCCGCATCGCATTCACTTCTGGTCCCGCCTACCAGGATCACAACCGCATCTGGGCCGTGCTCGACAAGGTGCTCGCCAAATATCCCGACATGGTCCTGCTTCACGGCGGTAATCCAACCGGCGGCGAACACATCGCCTCGCTCTGGGCACGTGCACGCAAGATCACGCACGTACCATTCCGGCCAGACTGGGAGCGGTTCAAGAAGGCTGCACCCTTCCGCCGTAACGATCAGATGCTGGAAGCGCTCCCCAAAGCTGTGGTTGCCTGTCCGGGCAACGGCATCAATGCCAACCTGGTCGACAAGGCCCGCAAAATGGGGATTTTGGTGTGGGCGATTGAATAAACCCACGGCGCATCATCAAAACCCACGGACCTCAGCATTATCGCGGCATAGTTCAGCGTCGAATCCCTTTCGGCCAAACCGAGAAATTCCAATACGTTGTACGGGGCTGTCACTGAATGCTTTCAACATAATCCTTGAAAGATCCAGACCACAGTATTCGGCGAGATTTTTTGGATCCTTTTCCGGATAGGCCTCGACCAGTAACGTCTTAAATTTATCATAATTTTCTTTGTAGTTTCCCAGATCAACTCCAAGATTTGGATCACTATACCCAAATTGAAAATATCGATCAGCCATATATGGCGAACCAACCTCAAAATGGCCGGGAATCACAAATTCCAGCGTAGGCGATCCAAGTGACCCACATCGCACGCACCCCATCGCCAACTCTACCCTTGGTATGCCTTCTGGGAAATTCTGTGGATTTATGATATCTCCCACCTTTACGGTCGTGTTTTCATCAAACTCTGAAGGAATGAAAAAAACATTCCTCCATTCGAATGGGCACTTCTTTTTGTCCGATGAAAACGTATAATAATTTACTGATCCATCATTAAATAGGAATCCAATTCTGCACGATCCCAGAATATAAAAATCGACGGATTGATTTCTCATAAATGCAGGGGGAAGTTTAGACTTGATTAAATCGGAAGTCGCGCCGTACAAATTTTTTCTAAAAATATCTTTTGCGGACCAACATGGAGGTTGAGAACATTCCGAAACTACAGCAGCCTCGACCCTATTTACTGTGTCCCTCAACTCTTTGCTCTCGGAAGAAGACTGATTTTCGGAGTAGATGGAAAAGATCAGCCCAAGAACTCCGAGTATCGCGCATAGACCGGTGGCGAAAGGGTGCTTCCCGCACCATTCAATCCCTCTAACGAGATTCCGAATTACCAATCACTCCCCCTCTTGCTATGTGTCGTGCTCTGAGTCCCCTCATGACGAAACTTACCTTCGGATGTCCCGCAGGGAAAGTCGCAATGTGAAGGTCACCAAGGTTCGTTCACCTTGCTTTTGGCCGCCCGTGACTTCACCCCGCTCTCAATGGCCAATCCGTTGGCCGCCTCAAATCCTCCTTCAATCAACCCGCAAGGGGTCCGCTACGCCGTGCGTGCGGCCACTGCGGCTGCGCCTTCGTGGTGATTGCGGCTTTGCGCCGTCTGTCCGGGGCCTGTCGAGCGGGGATGGTCCCTGCTCCGAGACAGGAGCTCGAACATGTCACTCACCATCGCACAGCGTCACGCCTGGAGCCTCGCCCGCACCCTGATGGTCTGCGTCACCCTGTTCCACGCCGGTAATGGCTACGCCGCCGTTCCCACGGCAGAATATGATGGCGATGCAGACAGCATTGTCCGCGAATATGACCCGTTCAATCCCTGAACGCGCCACAGCCCGCCCGCCGGACAGGCCGGATGCCCATCGGGTATTCCGGCCCATTCGCATGTCTGCTATGCTGCCAAAGCACATTGCGCTGCGGTGGAGGTGGAGAGCGCGTCCCTTAGCCTTGCTTTCAAGGAGGACGCCATGTTGATCGGTTTCACCCTCGTAATTGTCGCAGTCTACATGTGCTGCACACTGCTTTTCCGCCTCTCGGTTCATGCTCTGCCTCTCCTCGTGGCCTTTGCTGCCGCATCGGCCGCTTACCAAGCCGATAGCGGCATTGTGGCTGCATTGCTCGCGGCAGCCCTTGCGGCACTGGCGAGCATCGCGGTCGCGCAAATTGCCCTTGGTGCGATCAAATCCAATTCCGGCCGTGCCGTCATCGGCCTCTTCTTCGCGCTTCCTGCAGCGCTCGCCGGATACCACGCGATACATGGCATCGCGGCAGCGACAATGCCCATCAGCATATGGCAGATGGTGGTATCGTTCATCGGTGCGGGCGTGATTGCCGCTGCATCGTGGACACAATGGCACCACACCAGCCGGTAGCTACGTCACACGCGAAGCCCCGCCCGGCAGGTGCCGGGCGGGTCAAGCAAGGTCCGTCATGCCGGGACGAGGCAGGAGCAGCGCCGTTTTGTCGGCCCGTCAACGTCTGCGGGTTATGAACGAGACAGCGGCTGGAACGTGCTTGGGAGCGAAACGCGGCGACGTCGAGCCACCAGCGGGCCAATTTGATTGCGCGGGTCTCGAACACGGAGAGTGTATCTTCCCTTGTGTCGGTTGAAAATGCGGATCTCCTGTGAGCAACGGGTCCGAACAATCTGCCCTTCATTGATGCCGGTCTGGCAAGTCCAGGAAGTGCCATGGTTCCTGGATCAAGTGTTGCCCGAGCCCAATGCCGCCTCTGCAATGGCTTTGGTTGGCAGGGGATGGCTTCGCCGCTTGGTCCCTTGCTGCAATGGCGTCTGCGCCAACTTTCTTCCCCTGGGTCTGAGACCCATTCCTCGCGAGACAA
>CALMYW010000405.1 GCA_937873665.1 uncultured Sphingorhabdus sp. | reverse complement strand
CGCAGGCTCGCCCCGCGGGAGGGTGTTGGCGGCCGCCTCACGCCGACCGGCAAGAAACAGACACCGGCGAAGGGTGTTCGAAGTGCTGCGGCATGAGCCCAGCCCGGGCGGTCGGATGGCCCCATGACAACAATCGCGCTTCAAATTTCAGGAAGCATAACGTAACGCTGTTTGCGTCACAGGTTGGCGGATCGCCGCCGCCCCAAGGTCGATCATCGAGAGCATAGGTGTCCCGTCACGACAAGAAAAGCGACATTTAGGAGAAAACCTTAAATTCTCGATAGCAGATATTCGGCCATGAGTGTAGCCGAGAGGCTATGCAAACCATCGTAAATGCAGTTCTGATGAGTGGCAAGAATGTCCTGCTCGCTCGCCGCAGTCCGCATCGTAAAGCCTATCCGGATTGCTGGAGCTTTCCTGGCGGTCACCTCCAAGGCAGTGAAACCCTTGAGGAAGCCCTGATCCGTGAGATTACAGAGGAAATTGGTGCCATCCCACTTAAGTATTGCCTTATTGCCGAGATAATCTCCGACCGATCTGCAAGCACTGATCCTGCGACATTCCACATATATGCCGTGGAAGAATGGGAGGGTAACCCCACAATCAGAGATAAAGAGCACACGGAGCTAAGGTGGTTTTCACTTTACGAGGCAGAATTGCTCACTGATTTGGCGCTTGACGAATATCGACCATTGTTTGCTAGCTTGCGTACACGCGCTACGCAGGTAAGTTAAGGATCGACCGCTGTCTCGTGGTTCGCGCCCACCCGCTCGGGCAAGACCGTTGGCCTCGTAATTACTTTCCTTACGCTCGGCAAAGCTCTTGTCTAATGCGATTAGGTTCAATCAATCATCAGTGGAGGACCTTCGTACCGACCGCGAGGGCGGATCAGGTGCCCCGACCGGGATTGCTCAATTGCGTGAGCACACCAACCAACGCTTCGGCCGATCAAGAATAAATTGAATGGAGCGTGTTGGGGCAGCTCAAACCGGTTGGTGATCGCCACAAGTCCGAAATCGCAGTTGGGGCGCAATCCCGTCCTCGTGAAGACAGCTTCGGCTAAGCGCTGCATCTCGTCAGGGACCGAAATACCATCGAGCATTATTTCTGCGCGCGGATCGCCATCCGGATAGAGTGGATGGCCAAACCCGGGACATTCGGCACCCCGATTGAGCCAGTTATCAACCGTGCTTTCCGTTCCATCGCGAGAAGCTTCCGTAATGAGCGTGCATAATGCCGACGCCGCACCCCCATGGCGCGGGCCAGACAAAGCGCAGAGTCCGGCCAGCACACTCGCAGCAAGCGAAGCGCCTGTCGATGCGGCGACACGCACCGCAAAGGTTGAAGCGGTTAGATCATGGTCAGCCATGAGCACCAGCGCCTCGCGGAGCTTGTGCGCCGCCGTCTGATCGCAGCCCCAGCCTTCGGCCAGGCGTTGGTGAAGCGGTTCATTACTCGATACAGCGCCGACGACGTTGGCAAGTGTGCCAACGATCAGGCCGGCGTCCTCGGTCAGGGTAACGCTGCCGCGACCGAGGCTGGGCTTTGATGCCGATGCGAGACTAGCGAGCGCAGCAAACGGATCGAGGGCAGTAATTGAACGGCCAGTCAGATCAGCAGCAGTAGGCTTTTCCCAAAAT
This sequence comes from uncultured Sphingorhabdus sp., assembly GCA_937873665.1. The sequence continues at coordinate 8,103 of CALMYW010000405.1, read as the reverse complement.
AACGCTGCCAATCGCTCCAGGTCTTCGGTTTGTGACAGCTCGGCCGCATCTCGGCCTCTAAAGAATAGTCTTCCTTTTTCAGAGATCGAGATACTGGTCGGGATCGCCGGTTCGCCGAGCGCCAGGGCACTGGCTGCAATCGTCGCGGCCCTCCGCCCCCGAGAGCGTTGAGCTACCAATTCAGCGATATCGCCGGCGTGATAGCGACTGCGACGCGCATCGACGCGATCAGGTTCCATTCGGATGCGACCGCGACTGACATAGGCATACAAGGTCTGGGCTTTGACCCCAAGCAGCGCCAGCGCATCATCCCGATCAATCCAAGATTTCATATTGATTGTATGTATCAAGATTGATCATGCGCTCCAACACCGGAATGCTGTCTCTGCAGAAAGGTGAAACGCCAATGTCCGATATGCCAACAGATTTTATTCTTTCGCAATGCTGTGCGGCGCTTGGGCTGTCCAATAATGCGGTCGAGCGGTTGACCGTAACAGGTTCCGGGAGCCTTCCATCCTGCTTCCCGGTTACCGACCTCGCGATCGCCTCTATCGGTGTCGCCGGGTTGGCTCTAGCAGATCTTATGGCAGAATTGGGCCAGATAATGAACGTGGTGGTTGATCGGCGTCTGGCCTCGCTTTGGTTCAATTTTACGATTGCACCTCAAGGCTGGGCGCTGCCACAAACCTGGGATTCCATTGCGGGAGACTATGCTGGTAGCGACGGATGGATCAAGTTGCATACCAACGCAGCCCATCACAAGGCAGCGGGGCTGTCGGTGCTTGGCTGTGCGGCAAAGCGCGATGTTGTCGAAGCCGCCGTTTCCAGGTTCGCTGTGCAAGACTTGGAGAATGAGGTCGTCGCGGCGGGAGGTTGTGCTGCGGCTTTGCGCGGTCATGACGATTGGATGGCGCATCCGCAGGGAGGTGCAGTCAGCGGCGAGCCACTCATCAAATGGGGGGAATCGAGCAGCGAGGGTCCATCATTATGGCGACCTTCCCGCGATCGGCCGCTTGCAGGCCTGCGCATTCTGGACCTGACGCGGATCCTGGCCGGGCCGGTGGCGACCCGCTTTTTGGCCGGTCTGGGTGCAGACGTGCTGCGAATTGATCCGCCGTACTGGGATGAGCCCGCCGTCGTTCCCGACGTAACGCTGGGCAAACGTTGCACGCGGCTCGATCTACACCGGCCCGATGATCGCGAGACGTTTGAGCAGCTACTGGCGGAGGCCGATGTGCTGGTCCATGGCTATCGCCGCGATGCGCTTGATGGCTTAGGGCTTGGCCATGCAAAGCGGCAAGCCCTCAGGCCCGGCCTGATCGATGTTTCGCTCAGTGCATATGGCCATTCCGGACCTTGGGCGCCACGACGCGGATTTGACAGCTTGGTGCAGTTTTCATCGGGCATTGCTGCCGCAGGCATGGCATGGCGGAAGTCCGAACGGCCGGTTTCGCTCCCGGTGCAGGCTCTCGATCACGCCACTGGCTATTTGATGGCAGCGGCGGTCATCCGCGGGCTGAACGCGCGCTTATCTGGTTCGGCGTGGCGCACTGCTTGCCTTTCGCTCGCACGTACCGCCGAACTACTATTCGTCGGGGGAAGCGCAGCAACGCCGGAAGACTTTCCGCCAGCGATGCGGGCGGATTTCGCAAGCAATTTGGAGATTACCCCATGGGGTCCGGCGCGCCGATTGAAGCCACCAGTTGGTTTTTCGAATTGCGCGATGCGTTGGGACCGACCAGCGCAAGAGCTTGGATCTGCGGCCCCGCAATGGAACAACCCGCATGTTAGGCCATCATCATGACCGCGATCTACGATTCTATCGGCCTTAACTATGCCGAATTGCGCAAGCCGGACGCACGCATCGCCAGTGCAATCATGGCTGCCGTGGGCCCGTGTCAGTCAGTGATCAACGTCGGAGCAGGCACAGGGTCTTACGAACCGACCGACCGGCACGTGATGGCGGTCGAGCCGTCGATCGAAATGATCCGGAAGAGGCCCGCTAACGCGGCCCCAGCGATTCAGGCATCAGCGGAAGATCTACCGTTCGATGAAGGCAGCTTTGACGCCGCCATGGCGATTCTAACGGTGCATCATTGGCAGGACAAGCCGAAAGGTCTGCGCGAACTGCGCCGGGTTGCTCGCGACAAGGTGGTTTTGCTGACCTTCGATCCGGCCAGTCGCCCTTGGCTCACAGACTACATTCCCGAACTCGCGCTACTCGACGAAGCACAGATGCCGTCGATCACCGAATACGAAAAATGGCTCGGCCCGGTTCAGATAGAGCCGCTGCCGATTCCGTACGACTGCAGCGATGGCTTCCTCTATGCCTACTGGCGAAGGCCACAAGCCTACCTCGACGTCCGGCTTCGTTCGGGCAGCTCCTCATTCTGGGCGTTACCGGACGTGTCTGCGGGGATCGCGCGCCTCGGTGACGAACTCGCTTCTGGCGAGTGGGCACGGCGTTACGCAAATCTTCTGGAATGCGATGCTTACGACGCTGGTTATCGCCTTGTTGTGACGGTCGACTGAGACTATTCTGTCAATGGCAATTAGCGCGAACATGGGCAGTTTGGGTGGTGGGTTACTGATCCATTCAAGGGCCCAAGTCTGATGTGCGTATTTTGAGCCGAGCTGGGGTGAAAGAAAGCGTCCCGGTTTACGGGCGCGGTTCAAAACCCTGCACCAACTGCGCCCCGAGCAGGCCACGTGCGACAGTGACCCTGACCGTGACTGGCTTCTGCGCGGTCCATGCCTCATAAAGGCTTTGCGAGATGAAATAGCGGCCTGAGCCGATAGGGGACGACACGGACTGCGCCTTGAGCCACACCCAATGATAATGGTTGCGGCTTCGGCTTTGCTGTGTCCGCTCCGTGCGTTCGAACGTCATCAGAACCGTGACCGGATTGCCCAGCACCATCCCGTTGACGCTGGGAAGAACCCCGGTGGTCCATACCGGCCAGCCCATCAACCCCGTCACCGCGCAGACAATCGCGGCAAATCGGCGTAGGTGCAGGTCTGCAAAACCCCTCGTCGCGAAATGCCATATCGCGACCGCAGTCAGGACGCTGGCGCACAGCCCGCCAATTTTCAATCCCGATCCTGCCGCGATGTCGCGTGGCCAATGATCGCCGCCCAGAAGCAGGAGCGCAAAGGTCAATGCAATCGGCCCGGCAAAGGGCAGCAGAAGCTTCAGCAGGAAGGAGGCTGGCGGTCTAGTCGGCTGGGTTCGAGCCATTGCAAAGACGATCACCACAAGCCGGATGGGCACGTCCGCGCAATGCGCATTCCATTGTCCCACCCAGCTTTATAGACAGCCTGCTGGCGCGCGATTTGCCAGCAGGACAGATCGCCTTTGTCACCGGCAACACGGGCCAGCGTGCGTCCGTAGCGGTCCTCGCCCACGCGGTCGATGGTCAGCAAACCCGAAAGCGCAGCAGACAGACTTGCGGTGGAAGAATAGGGATCGCCAGACACACAAGATCGTCCTTCGCGGCAATGGCCCGGCATTTCCGGTGCGTCGATTGCCAGCAATCGGATGCGCTCGCCTGAGCAGTTTAGCGTGTCGCCGTCGACGACGCGGCATCCGGATATGGGGGCGCCATAGGCCGCAGGTGTGGCAGGCGACTTGGTCCATGATGGCGCAATCCCGATCGCTCCGCCTACAAGGGCCGCTCCTCCGAGAATAGCAGCAGGCATGACAAAACGCCGCAAAGCGTGTGTGCGACGTTGCGGACGGATAGGCACGACATTGGCTATTCTGCGCCGCCTGTTCATAAATATTAGGATAACTCGAAATATTTAAGATTGATCTACCTGCGATGTCGAACGTGTATTCGCCGACTAAAGGGCAAACTCCGATCCGTCAGCTGGCCATGCTGGGATATGGTCACCAGCGAGCAAGTTGGTAGCGACCGTTTTTTCGCGCACCGACAAAGCGCAGAAGACCGCGGGCGCACAATCCTCCAAGATCGCGACGAGCTGACTTGATACTCACCCCCCAGTGCGCAGCGATATCGGGTGCTCTGGCCGGTAATCCGCGACCGACTCGGTCGAGTACCCAGCGTTGCCGCTCGTTGAGGCCGCGCGTTATTGGGTCATTTCCAGGGTCACTTTCAGGGTCATTTATTGGGTCAGAATTCGGCCAATGTCTGCCCCAGGGGCGCTCCCTTCCCGGCCCTACCATTGATTGCGCTCGCGCCAATGCGGCATCAGCGGAGGGCGATTGCTGACTTTCTATGATACCCAAGACGAACGCCCGGATGATTGGAGATGTTGCAACCAGGCGTAGGAAGTACACCGTGTCAGGTCCATGCTGGGCCGCCATCCAATGCTTGGCGGACCGCTCACTGGCATGGGTTAGTCCCATCAATTGCTTAACGGCGCGATGCGTGTCTCCGTGCTCCTTGCGCAGCAAGCTGGCGATAACTTCGGCATAGGCTTGGCGACTGGCAAGCGCGCCCTCCCAAGCTGGCAACTTCCTGCCCTTTTTCGGCAACATCTTCCGGTCCTTTCCCACATATACTGTTGAGAGTGCGGGAATGCCGGAGAGGTCCGTAGTTCGCGCTGCAGCGGTTGGCCGCCCTGGCCACTGCAGTTCGGGTTTCGAAAGGGGCGTGCATTGCCGGAGTGGGATCAAGACGATCGGCCAGACGATACAGAACAACGGCCAACTGTGCGCGCGGCCGAATATGTTCGGATGTCCACGGACCATCAGAAATACTCGACCGAAAATCAGGCCGATGCGATCCGCCACTATGCGTCTTCCCGGGGCATTGAAATTGTCAGGACCTATGCCGACGACGGCAAGAGCGGCCTGTCGATCGATGGTCGCGCCTCGCTTCAGCGTCTGATTGCCGACGTCGAATCCGGTGTCGCCGATTTCGAAATGATCCTGGTCTATGATGTCAGCCGTTGGGGCCGCTTTCAGGACGCGGACGAGAGCGCCTACTACGAGTACATTTGTCGCCGGGCCGGAATTCAGATCGCCTATTGCGCCGAACAGTTCGAAAATGATGGCTCGCCGATGAGCACCATGTTCAAGGGCTTCAAGCGCGCCATGGCTGGCGAGTACAGCCGGGAACTTTCGGTCAAGGTTTTCGCTGGCCAGGGGCGGCTCATTGAGAAAGGTTACCGGCAGGGCGGTCCCGCCGGTTTCGGCCTGCGCCGGACGCTCATTGATGAGCACGGCAATACCAAGGCTGTTCTCGCTCGCGGCGAACAGAAGAGTCTTCAGACCGATCGCGTCATCCTGACGCCCGGACCGTCCGAAGAGGTTGGTGTCGTGCGCGAAATATACCGCGCCTTCGTCCATGACGGACGAACCGAGCGCGAGATCGCGGACGATCTCAATGTCCGCGGCATAGTCTCCGATCTTGAGCGTCCGTGGACACGCGGCACCATTCACCAGCTGCTGATCAACGAGAAATATGTCGGCGACAATGTCTGGAATCGGCGCTCATTCAAGCTAAAGAAGAAGCGCGTTCGCAATGCGCCGGACATGTGGATCCGGTCACAGGGCGCATTCGAGGGGATCGTTGAACGGGACCTGTTCGAGGCGGCGAATTCGATCATCACGGCGCGCTCATTCCGCCTGTCCGACGATGAGATGCTGGAAGCACTGCGTGGCCTTTACGCCAGCAAAGGCCTGCTGTCGGGCATCATTATCGACGAATGCGAGGGGTTGCCGTCAAGCGGCGCGTACAGTTCGCGGTTCGGCAGCCTGCTACGCGCTTACAGTCTCGTCGGCTATTCGCCGGATCGCGACTATCGCTACGTCGCTATCAACAAGGCGCTGCGCAGCCTGCATCCGGACATCGTCCGTGACATTCTGGCTGGCCTTGCGGCACAGGGCAGCGATGCTGGGCAGGACCTCGCCAGCGACAGCATTCGGGTGAATGGAGAGTTCAGCCTGTCGATCATTCTGGTGCGCTGCACCCCGACGCCGACCGGCCTGCTGCGCTGGAAGATTCGCTTCGACACCAGCCAGCTTGCCGACATCACGGTGGTTGTGCGCATGGACATGCACAACCGTGCGCCATTCGACTATTATCTGTTTCCGAGGATCGACGTCGCGAGCGAACGGCTGCGGCTTGCCGAAGATAATGATCTGCACCTCGATGCCTATCGCTTCGACACGCTCGATTTTTTCTATGACATAACGGCGCCTGTCGCCATTCCGGAGGCTGCGTAATGCCGGTGGTGCGTCCCCAAGAGATCGAGATGATTCCGGTCTCCAAAATCACCGTGCTCAACCCGCGCTCGCGCAACAAGCGCCAGCACCGTGAGATCGTGAACAACATCGAGTCGATCGGATTGAAGCGACCGATCACGGTGAGCCGCCATCAGGGTCCGGGAGGTCCTCGCTATGATCTGGTCTGCGGCGAAGGAAGGCTCGAAGCCTTCCAGATGCTGGGTCAGACCGAAATTCCGGCGGTCGTCATCGAGGCGAGCGAGAGCGATTGCCTGGTGATGAGCCTGGTGGAGAACATCGCCCGCCGGACGCCGCGCCCGATCGATGTCATGCGCGAGATCGGTGCCCTGCGCGAGCGCGGCTACAATGAAACCGAAATTGGCCACAAGATCGGGGTCAGCAGTTCTTGGGTCAGCATGATCGTCTCGCTTCTCGAGCGCGGCGAAGAGCGGCTTGTCGCAGCCGTGGAAACGGGTCTCATCCCGATCAGTCTGGCCATGGAAATCTCCCGCGCGGAGTCCGAGGAAGCGCAGAACCTGCTGCTCGACGCCTATGAGACGGGCAAGCTGCGCGGCAAGAAGCTGGCTTCGGTGCGAAGGCTGCTCGAACTGCGAATGCGCGGGCAGAACAAGTCCATGCCTGCAAGCAAGCTCGGTCGGCGATCCGCCAATCGCAAGCTGACTGCGAGCGACCTTTTGCTGGTGTACCAGCGAGAGGCAGAGAAACAGCGGCTGCTCGTCAAGAAATCGGATTTCACGCAGACCCGGTTGCTGTTCATCGTCGAGGCCATCAAGGATTTGCTTGGCGACGAAGGGTTTCTAAACCTGTTGCGCGCCGAGGCGCTGGAGACGATGCCGCGCGCCCTCGCCATGCGGATCGCGGGTGAAACCGATGACTGAGCGGCCCGATGCAGACAAACCGGGACTGGAACCGGGTTCGGATCACCGCGTCCGGCTTGGCTTTGAACGCGAGACCGTCTCGGTGGCGCTCGACCAGCTCGTTCCGTTGAAAATACTCCAGCCGGGCGTGCGTGAGAGCAAAAAGTTCGCCCAGATCGTCAGTTCAATCAAGGCGATCGGGATAGTCGAGGCCCCCGCCGTCGCGCCCGACCCAAAGCATCCTGGAAAGTATTTCCTGCTCGACGGGCACTTGCGGATCGAAGCCCTGCGCCAGCTCGCAATTCCCACTGTCGAGTGCCTCGTCGCCAATGACGATGAGACCTACACCTACAACAAGCGCGTCAACCGCCTGCCACCGGTGCAGGAGCACAGGATGATCGTGCGCGCGATCGAACGCGGGGTGACCGAAGCGGTCATCGCCGACGCCCTCGGGCTTGAAGTCCAGTCGATCCGCGCGCGGTTCCGCTTGCTCGATGGCATCTGCACCGAAGCGGCCGACGCGCTGAAAGACACCAACTGCTCGATGAAGGTGTTCGATCTGTTGCGCCGCATGACCGCGCTCCGGCAGATCGAGGCCGCCGATCTGATGATCGGACAGAATAATTTCTCGCTGATGTTCGCGCGGGCACTGCTTGCCGCCACACCCGAGGATCAGCTCGTTCCTGCGGGCAAGAAGGCGCGCAAGCCCGACGTGACTGGGCCGACCAGCCAGCAAATCACCCGCATGGAGCGCGAGCTTGCCGCGTTGCAGACGCAGGTCAAATCGGTCGAAGAAAGCTACGGCATCGACAACCTCCATCTGACCTTTGCGCGAGGCTATCTCGGCAAGCTCCTGGCGAATGCGCGCATCGTGCGCTGGCTGTCGGTGCACCGCGCAGAATATCTGACCGAGTTTCAGCGCATCGCGGAAATCGACAGTATCGGGGGAATGGCTGCGCCGCCGGCTGAATGATGTAATGGGGACCCGGACCCGATAAGCGCGGGGACCATGGGAGACGCCGCACTGAGGGG
>CALMYW010000404.1 GCA_937873665.1 uncultured Sphingorhabdus sp. | reverse complement strand
CCAATGGCAGCATAATTTAAGCTGAATGGCCTCCGGCAATCCCGGGGCGGTTCAGTGCTGGCTATTGCTGAATCTCTATGCACGATTGATCTGACACCAGAACGAGCACGTATTCTTATCTCCGAAAAGGACTATGATGGCGCTTTAAAGCTTGTTCGTAACAGACAGGATGCGGCCTCTATTAGTCAGTTCATTCAAGCGATTTGTCTAAGGGACGGCAACGACGAAGCGGTAAATTGCTTCGAAAATCATTACGCCGCTGAACATTTAACAGGACATGCCCTTTTCTGGCTATCGTGTCGGCTGATTGATCTTTTGCGACTGGCTGATGCTAAAGCGCTTCTGTCACAGGCCTCCACTAAACAGATTGACGAAAATCCGGTTATCTTATTTCAACGCGGACGCCTATTTATGGCTCTTGCAATGGCCCCGGACGTTGCGACTAGGTTCATAGAATCGCAAGAGAGCATTCCGAAACCAGAAGACTATCGCACCGATCAAGCGGGGCAAGCTCTACTATTGGAGGCGATTTCCGATTTTCAAAATCTGCTCGCATCGGCCAATGAGATATCAAGCGACAATCTCTCTGCCACTGCAAGCTGCCTGAGTCTCAGCATAAGGCTGTCACTGCAAGACAGTGTTGAGCGCAATAAGGCGGAAGCAGAGCTCCGGAACATATTGTCGGACCCTAAAAAAATGGTGGAATTTGCTCCGTTGGCTTTAGTCTGCGGCGTTGATTTTGATCGAGAGAAGCTTAGGGAGCAGCTTGATAACGCGGAAAAGTTTGGTGGCTGGGATAGGACTCAGCTTCACGCGGCCTTTGTATTCACCCTACATGACCAACCTCCTGATAAAGTAGTTACCTTCCTTGCAAAGCATGAAAAGGAGTTGGGAGCATTTTTAGCTCCCTCAAAAATCATAGGTTTTCGGATCGAAGCCTTGGCGAAATCCAATGATATTGAAGGCGCAAAAAAACTACTGACAGAGCATCATGCCGATCTTGAGAAAGACGACGTGCAATCCTTCATGACAACTATCGACGAGTATAGTGGCATGGATTCGGTGTCGGCAAGGCTCTCACAATTTGAGAGCAACGGCAGCACGCATAATCTAGAAATACTATTATCCGCTCTAAGTAAGGCAAAAGACAGTCGCTTAGGACATTATCTGACTTTGCTGTGGACGCGAAAGCACCAGCTGATAGATGCGGCCAAGGCTTGTGACGCCTTCATGTGGAATGGCCAAACTGAGGCGCTGGATGCGTTTCTAGACACGCTGGCAGATCATATTCCCCAACATCATCACTTAAGCATGCACGCGGCTTGGAAACTCCAAAGGGAGGGCGAATTGCTGCAAGCTTTGGCCATATTGGACAGGCTCAATGCCGAAGGGGCCGACAACTATAACATTCGGCAGCTTCGGGTGAGTATATTGCTTGAACTGGGCCGGTGGACCGAGCTTGAACCATTTCTCCAATCGGAACTTGCCGCAAAAGATGATCGTAGCGCAATAACATTGATGGGGGTGGCCCAGCTTGCAACCACTTTGGATAGCCCAACGGCACTTCCACTCGTAAGGGCTTCGCTGGGCAAAGGCGACGAAAGCCCGCAGCTATATATGGCTGCATATCAAGTTGCACTTAACTTGGGCGTGGAGCGCAGTTCAGAGGTAAACGGTTGGCTCAAATCTGCGATTGAAGGTTCTACAGACGATGGACCGATCTACACCAGAGACATAGACGATGCTGTTGAACTTATGCGTGAAGGCCGAGAACGGCACGAAAAGTTAAACTCTATGATAATGGCGGCTGAGCTCCCGCTTTCTTTAGCCGCAAAGCCAATGAACGTGACGCTGAGTGCGATTTATCTCGGGCAAGCATGGGAAAATCGGCAAAATGTCGATCCAAGAAAACACAATCTCATACCAGCTTATGCGGGGAATCGGCTTTTCTGGAATTTACCTGACGATCCCGTCATTTCGTTTGATGTCACCTCGTTGCTGTCTCTTCAATCCATTGGAATGCTGGGTAAGGTGCTCAGCGCATATAAGAGGGTCGTTCTCCCCGCTGGGACATTGTCACAAATTTTTCAGGACTACTCAGAGGCCCGACATACCCAGCCAAGTCGAGCGCTACAGGCTCAAGAGATCAGAAGGCACATTGCGTCCCAAATTCTAAGCATCGAAAAATGTGACCCAGCGAGCGAGGAGATGGAGAATGAAGTCGGAGCAGAATTTGCAAGGCTCTATCAGGCTGCGAGGAAAACAGATGGTTATGTAATTGATACGGCCCCTCTACACCCGCCCGGTAAGCTGAAAGAAACCATCGATCCTAGTCGATTTGCAGACAGGTTAGTGAGTCCCAAAGGGCTAATTGCGAAGCTGAAAGACAATGGTGATCTGAGCGACACAGTGGCCAATGAGGCTTTAGCGGCGGTCTTTGGTAGTGGCGAGGTATGGCCTAACGAACCAAGTTTGGTATCCGGCAAACCTTTATATTTGTCCATGACTGCTTCGCATTATTTGGCGGATGCTGAGATTTTACCCAGACTGAAGAGTGTGTTTGGGCAACTGATCATCCTTCCTGATGTTGAGGAACTGGCAAACCGGGAAATCGAAGACAGCACGAGGGCTGCGGCGGTTCGAGATCAAATTGAACAACTAAGAGCTTCAGTGGCGGCGGCCATAGAAAATGGCACTATTAGGATCGGAAAACTTACTTCTGAGGAGACTACGGAATCAGAGGACAAGGACACCCGACGCGAGATAGGGCCGCTATTCAATGCGTTCCACGACATTAGCGGAGCAGACATCTTCGTCTGCGATGACCGAGCGCTTAACAAGAGCGGTACGTTCACGGACAAGGCGGAAGCATCAGTAAATACAGCCATTTCTCTTGATGTCTTGAGGCACCTAGAGGCTAAGGGTGTAATCACTAACGACGAGTTTCAACGCGCGATTGAGAAGCTATATGAAAGCGGGTTCGCGTTGGTGCCAGTAGATTTTCAGGAGCTGATAAAGGCAGCCTGCGCCAGCAATTGGAATGTTGGTCCGAACGCCACATTGCGCCAAATTCGAAACTCGATACACCTCCCGCTCATAAGGGGTCTGATCAAACTGCCTGAGGAAAGGCACTGGTTTCGATCCTCCGTGCTTTCTATCGCTATCGCTATTCGCCATGTCTGGACTGAGATTGCGGAAGTCGATCATGCAATGCGGGCAGCGACATATCTCTACGACATGATTCCCGATGTCCGCGCTTGGTCGGCTAAGGACAACGCCACTGATCGAGATGTGTGGGTGCAAGAAGTCACGCGCAGTTCGGTTTATATGTTCGGAAGTGCATTCATGTTACCCGAAAGCCATATCGAGAAGTATCAAAAGTGGTTCGACAACTACGTTGGTCCAAGAGAGGAAAGGCGTGATCCTGGTGTGATGGACGCGGTAGCAAAGGCGTTGTTTGAGAGCCTTTCCAAACCGGTCGATTTGAACGAATTAGAAGCTCATGAGTAGTTCACACCAACCTACTCAAGAGGAGATAACGCGGTACTTCCTCAACGATACGCTTCAAAAGCTGCCGCAAAGCCTGTCCCAGCCGATGCTCGGGATTCCCGACTTGCTGAACAAGATCGGCGTTACAACGGACGACACCGTCCGCATACTCGACACCCGCGTTCTGCGGGATCACTTGCTTGATACGCTTCAGGCGATCGCTGACGGTGAAACGCCCGAACTTTCCTCACATAAGGGGGTGAAGGTCAGCGACGCTGTGCGACTCAATCCAGATGGTTCTGCGGAAATCATCAAAGGCAACAAGGGAGCGAGATTCTCAAACGTAGCGTTGCTTGGGAAGGATAAGCCCGCAAGGCAGAAGTGCCTAACGCAGCTATTCGCGGACGGAAGATTTGAGGCGCACCGAGAGGCTCACTGGCGAAGGATCATTAACAAAAGGCCAGTGACCCAAGCCGAGTATGTAGCCTTGGAAACGGAGCTTCAGACACACGCGGAAGTCGATCTATCAGAAATCTCGCATGACCTTGTCGCGGAGAGCGCAACAATTGACATATTGGCGAGGGCGACCCCAGATTATTTGCTCAATTTAATTGGCCTAACCCAGCTTCCCGACAGCCTTGGCGAGTTTCAAAAATCATGGCTGGAAACGGTCAACAAGCTAAAGGGGAAGCATCTAGCCCGTCGCCTGCGGCTAGCAGCACCAATCGCCATCGCAGGAGGCAACCTTATCGGTGAGGCCGCACTAGGCTTGTCTGCGAAAGAACGTTGGACATTGTTCGAATATCTTGTTTCCAGCCCTGATCCGCTGTCTGTTCTAGCGGCGCTCGAAGTCGCTTGCGTTAGCCATGCTAATGGCAAGTCAGTTAGCAAAGCCACAAAGGCTCTCTCCCTGCTTTGGAATTCTGAGAGCAACATCTACAAGCAGGGGTCGGCGGATTTCTATGTCGCGTATGTAGCGACGACTGCTACTTGGGCTAAAGCGCTAGTGATTGAAGACTGGCCGTTATATGCACAGCGGCTAGCTAAATTCGTCCATGCAGGACATATCGCCCGGATTTTGGACCAGCATGATGTGGAGCGTCCAGACCTGCACGATAGAGTTTTGGGAGCCTTTCAGTATCAGGCTAGGCTGTCCGACTACCGAGACTTGCAGGCAGAACCCTATTGGCAAGCAATATACCTAAAGCCATCGACGCTCAATGCCCACATTTTCAAGCGCACCGTTGAGATTGTAAACCTTATTCCAGAAAAGTTGAGACCGCCGAGTTGGACCGATTTAGGCACGCGAACGATGGAGTATCTAAGCGAAGGCCCCGCTAGTCTATGGCTTTGGGCCGCATCGCCATTTTCTGCATTTGGCCAAAGCTGGAATGGACTTAATGAGCTAGATCAAGAGAATGTTGTTAATACTTTCGAAGTTCTAAGTCAGGCTGATGAAGCTGTCTGGCTAGATCGCATGTGGAAGCTACAAGTCGCTTTTGAGCTGCCTGCCTCAAAGCGCGACGAATATCGCAAGAGGGCGGCGGAAATTGTGGAGACGCTGACCGGTGAGCAGTTCATTCATGCGGTTGAGATAAATCTGCACATAGCTGCAAGGTGGCGCGACTCTTCGCTGTCGGATGATATGATCAACATCGTATTCCGGCGTTTCAAGGGCGAGGATATTGACTCAAGAAGCTCCTTAGCCCGTCAAATTCTTTTAGCCTCGGCTTGCGAAGCCTCCGAGGAAAAATGGCTGGAAAAGCTTCGAGTGATAACGACGTCATTTGCTAGAATTTATCCGGAAAGGCAAAGGATTGATGCTTATCGGGATTCGCTGATGGTCATTGGGGAGATGTCGGAGAAACTTGCCCAAGCAGTTGCTCCTGCCTTGTCAATGGCCAGCCTAATCGACAACGAAGTGTCCTAATCCAATTTTTTTTTCTAGGACGAGAGGCCGATTATCATACCGCCATGAAAGATCGGATTTCACCCCACCCCCCACCCCCTAGGGGGGTCTTGCTTTCAGATTTTCAAAGCCAAGAACGCCCCCCTCACAGCCAAAGCAAGCGATGCAAAGGCAGGGTTTATCAATCGAATTTGTGGGGATGCGGTGGGGCGCAATATGCCGCCTCACTTAAATCCATGCGTAAGTCGATGATTTTACTGGAGCGGGCGAAGGGATTCGAACCCTCGACCCCAACCTTGGCAAGGTTGTGCTCTACCCCTGAGCTACGCCCGCTCTGGCGGCTGGAATCAGGTGATGTCCAGCGGGTGAGGCGCGCCATTAGCAGGCGTCATCGGGGGCTGCAACCCCTTTAATCACAGGAAATTTGCTTTGCTTTTTTTCCGCTCTGCAAGCCAATCTCTTGGCATATCCGCGCCGCACCCCACATAAAGCGCATAGATGATTCGGATAACGGGAGCAGTATTTTGGCCAGCATGGGTTTGACCACCGAAGAACAAAAAGCGGTGCAGGCATTTCGGGACGAGATTGTCGAGCCGTCGATGACCAAGCTCGTCATCCTCGATTTCTGGGCCGAATGGTGCGGGCCATGCAAGCAGCTTACCCCGGTGCTGGAAAAGGTGGCGGCGGACTATGCTGAAAAGGGCGTGGTGCTCGCCAAGGTCAATGTAGACGAGAACAAGTTCATCGCCGCGCAATTCCAGATCCGTTCGATCCCCACCGTTTATGCGATGTTTCAGGGGCAGCCGGTGGCAGACCTGACCAATGCGCGCACCGAACCGCAGCTGTCCGCGATGCTCGACCAGTTGCTTGCCAAACTGCCGGTGCAGGCGGGCGCTGCGGCGGATGCCGGACCGAGCCTCGACGAAGTGGCCGCAGCAGGCGCAGAGGCGCTGGCTGAAGGGGCGAATGAAGAGGCCTATGCCATTTTTACCGAAATTCTCGGGCATGATCCCGAACATAAGGCTGCGCTGGCTGGCATGCTGGAGGCATTGATTGCGCTCGACAGAAAGGAAGAGGCGCAGGCGATTCACGCCAGCCTGACCGAAGAGCAGCGCGCCGCTCCAGCGCTGGAACGCGTCGGAACGATGCTCGCCATTGCAGCACAGGCGCGCGATCCGGACGAAATTATTGCACTGAAGGCGGCGGTTGATGCCGACCCCGACAACCATCAGGCGCGGTTTGATCTGGCCAACGCCCTGATGGCAGCGGGCGACCGCGATGGCGCCGCAGACGCGCTGCTCGCGGTCATTGCTGCCGACCGCGAATGGAATGACGGTGTGGCACGCAGCCGGTTGCTGGAGATTTTCAGCATGATCGGTCTTGAAGACCCCTGGGTGTCGGCGACGCGGCGCAAACTGTCGGCGATATTGTTCGGCTGATGGCAAGTTGATGACAGTCAAGCGGATCTCGATCTTCCCGCTGTCCGGCGCAATATTGCTGCCAGACATGCAATTGCCGCTGCATATTTTCGAACCGCGCTATCGAGCGCTGGTCAGCGATGCGTTAGCGCGCGACCGGATGATCGGGATGATCCAGCCCAAGGGCGGCGGCGAAACCCCAAGCCTGTTCTCCGTTGGCTGTCTTGGGCGTATCGGGGATGTCGAGGCGCTGGAGGACGGACGCTATAATATCGTACTGGAAGGGCTGCAGCGCTTCACCCTGTTGCGCGAACTCGATGTGACGACACCTTTCCGCCAGATCGAAGGCGAACTGTGGGAAGAAGATGAAATCGGTGAAACGCTGTCGCTTGGCGAACGTGCGGCATTGGAAATCGAATCGCGCCGTTTTGCCGATGCACAGGGCTATGCGGTGGACTGGAACGCGGTCGGTCAGCTCGACGATTTCTCGCTGGTCAACGTCATCGCCCAGATTGCGCCTTTTGATGTTGCTGCCAAACAGGCTTTGCTCGAATCGAAGGGGCTGGCAACGCGCAGCGAGCTGATCATCCAGTTGATGCAGTTTTTCGGGCGGCACGACGGATCGGACGACCGGGTTACGCTGCAGTAAGGCCCTCCTCCCGCAAGCGGGAGGGGAGAACAGCGTTACCCGCCGAAGCTGGCGCGCAAACCATCGATCACAAATTGCGCCGCCAGTGCGCCGAGCAACACGCCGAGCAGGCGGGTGATGACGGCTTCGGCCTTTGATCCCAGCACACGCATGATCGGCCCTGCCGCAACCAGTGCGATCAGTGTCAGCAGCAACACGGCACCCAGTGCGCCAAGCACCACCAAAGAGCGGTCGAGCCCCTGATTCTGGCTCATCAACAACATTACCGAGGCAATGGAGCCTGGGCCTGCAATCATCGGCATTGCCATCGGAAAGACCGAGACATCTTCGATTTCGGGCGTTTCGATGATTTTTTGCGCGCGCTCTTCACGCCTTTCGGTGCGCTTTTCGAACACCATGTCGATCGCGATCAGGAACAGCATGATCCCGCCAGCGATACGAAAGCTGTTGAGTTCGATATGCAACGCGCCGAGCAGGTCTTCGCCGAACAGCGCAAAAACGAACAATATGCCAGCTGCGATAATGGAGGCACGGATCGCCATGCTGCGCCGCTGCTGTGCCGACGCGCCTTTGGTCAGGCTGGCATAGATGGGGGCGCAGCCGGGCGGGTCGATCACCACGAAAAAGGTGATGAAGGCAGAGATGAACAGGTCGATCACGAGGCGGGCGCCGCTACATTGTCGGCAATTACAGTGTCAAAGCTCTCGCCATTCCACAACCGCACCACCACCGACCGGGCACCATTGGGCATCACGACCCAGGTAAAATTGAGGCTCTGGTCGCGCGACAACCCCATTTTCATTTTCGCGCCCTCGGGCGGGGCCGATAGCGGAGCACTCGGCTGACCCTTGCAGCTGGCCACGCGCGTTTCGATCATTTCCGGCGCGGCGCGCGGTGCGGTCAATGCGTCGCCATGATCGACGACCCATTTCCATTCGCCGTCGCCAATATAGGAAGGCGGGGCCTTATTCGGGCGTTTGCCCTTTTCATGCCATTGCCAGACAGTCGTGAAATAGCCCACCGATCCGTCAGGGCGCTGCCAAGCGCCGGTGGTCACTCCGGTCTTGCCGTCGCAGGACATGAAGGCCTTGTGCGGCTGCCATGTCACGGACTTGGGCGGGTTGGATTTTTCCCTCAGCCATTCCTGTGCGAGATTTGGCTCGGGTACGAACATGACCGCATCTTTTGCCGCGGTTTCGCGAAAGGCGGTCCATTGCCCTTTTTCTTGCGCAAGCCGGTTGAAGGCGATTTCGGCAGCGATGATCGCGCTGGGATTGGCACTGGGTGCAGTGGCGCTGCGCGGCATTGGTTGCGCTACGCACCCGCTGGCGATCAGGCTGGAGCCGACGATAAAGGGTAGCAGTTGTTTGCCGGTCATCACCGGATCATAGCCCTTCGGGGTCGGCGAGGCCAGCCCGGCGGTGCGCGGCGACCAGAGTGTTGCGCAACAGGCAAGCGATGGTCATTGGGCCTACGCCGCCCGGCACCGGCGTGATTGCTGAAGCCAGCTCGAACGCGCTTTCATAATCGACATCGCCGACAAGGCGGCCTTTGGCTTCACCAGCGGTGGGTTCAAGACGGTTGATACCCACGTCGATCACCACGGTGCCGGGCTTCAGCCAGTCACCCTTGACCATTTCGGCGCGACCGACAGCAGCGACGACAATATCGGCCTGCTGAACCCGTTGTTTCAGATCGCGGGTGCGGCTGTGTGCGATAGTGACGGTGCAGTTTTCGGCGAGCAGCAATTGCGCCATCGGCTTGCCGACGAGGATGGAACGGCCAATCACAATCGCGTCCTTACCCGACAGATCGCCGATATGGTCCTTGAGCAGCATCAGCGAACCGAGCGGGGTGCAGGGCACAAGACCGGGCAGGCCCAGCGCAAGGCGGCCGGTGCTGATCGGGGTCAGGCCGTCGACATCCTTGTCCGGACTAATCGCCTCAACCACCGCCTGTTCGTCGAGATGCTTGGGAAGCGGAAGCTGCACCAATATGCCGTCCACGCTTTCATCAGCGTTGAGTTGGCGCATCAGCGCAATCAGCTCTTCCTGTTTGGTATCGGCAGGCAGGCGGTGTTCGAAACTCGCCATTCCGGCGGCGACGGTCGCCTTGCCTTTGGAGGCGACATAGACCGCACTTGCTGCATCGTCACCAACCAGCACCACGGCCAGTCCCGGCACGCGACCGGTGGCAGCGGTAAAGGCAGGTACCGCCGTGGCGATGCGCGCGCGCAGCCCGGCGGCAAACGCCTTGCCATCAATAACCGTCGCTCCGCTCATGCAGAAAATGAATTTCTATATAGTTGTTCGAGAATGATCTGGATCGAATAAAGAGCAAATATCAGCGCCATAGGCGAAAAGTCGATCATGCCGGTGTCAGGCATGATCTTTCGGATCGGGCGTAAGACTGGATCGAGTATGGCGTTAAGCGCTTGCCACAAAGCGGCAACGAAATTGTTTGTCAGACTGACAACATTGAATGCAATTAGCAAACTTAGGATAAACTGTGCGATCACAACCGTGACTACGATATTGATCAACATTCCTAGTATCTGGATAAGCGCGAGGAGCATCTTGGTCTTCCGAAAAGGGAACGATGCGCCCGATTAGCCGAGGCTGCGCGCTGTATCAACTATCTAGAACACTAAAAACGGACGTCGCCCCGGCGCAGGCCGGGGCCGCTGTAGGTTTATCCAACGATGAAAGAGCAAGCCGATAGCGGCCCCGGCCTGCGCCGGGGCGACGGTTTTACTTATGCACGAGCGTGCCCGCACCCCTTGCGGTAAAGATTTCCAGCAGGCTCACATGCGGAACCCGCCCGTCGAGGATGACCGCCGCCTCGGTGCCGCCTTCGACCGCGGCGATGCAGGTTTCCAGCTTGGGGATCATGCCGCCGGTAACTGTGCCGTCTTCGCGCAAGGCACCAATCTGTTTGGGATCAAGATCGGTGAGCAGGTTACCCGATTTGTCGAGCACCCCGGCAACGTCGGTGAGCAGGAAAAGGCGCGCCGCGCCGAGCGCCGCTGCAATCGCACCTGCCATGGTGTCGGCGTTGATATTATAGGTCTGGCCGGTCTTGTCGACGCCGATGGGGGCGACGACCGGAATCATCCCGCTGCCCGAAATCGTGTCGAGCAGGCTGCGGTCGATATGCTTGGGTGTGCCGACAAAGCCAAGGTCGACCGCGCGTTCGATATTGCTGTCGGGATCGCGGGTGGTGCCTTCGACCTTCTCAGCGATCACGAAACCGCCATCCTTGCCCGATATGCCAACCGCGCGACCGCCGGCTTGCGCAATCCAGCTGACCAGTTCCTTGTTGATCGCGCCTGACAGCACCATTTCCGCCACGCGCGCGGTCTCTGCATCGGTGACACGCAGGCCATCGACAAAGCTCGATTCAACGCCCAGTTTTTTGAGCATCGCCCCGATCTGCGGCCCACCGCCATGGACAACCACAGGGTTGATGCCGACCGCCTTCAGCAAAACCACATCCTCGGCAAAATTGTGCGCCGCCTCCGGATCGCCCATCGCATGGCCGCCATATTTGATGACAAAGGTCTTGCCCGCATAACGCTGCATATAAGGCAGCGCCTCGGTTAGCGTTTCGGCCTTGGCGAGCATCGCGGGATCAGGAGCGTGGTTGGTCATAATGGCGCGCGGGTTAGCGCCCCATCGCTTTGCACGCAACTATATTGCAGGCTCAGGCGGTCTTGCCGTCCAATCGTTGCCCGAGCTTGACGCAGGCGGTGATCAGGATCGGCACGAACACCACCACCAAGGTCAGCTTGGCGATGATCTGGCCGGTCATGATGTCGACAATCGGCATTTCCTGGCCGCTGCCTGGATCGACCACGCCATAGAAGGCGATGGTGATGAACAGTACGGTGTCGAGTGCCTGCGAGAGAAGGCCGGCAATCAACCCGCGTAGCCACGCCGCCCGCCCGCTGCCTTCGCCTTTCAGCTTGGTGAAGACATAGACGTTCAGGGTCTGTGAAATACCATAGGAAATCAGCCCTGCCAGTTGCAGCCGCGCGCCCTGGCCAAGGATGCCCGCAAACTGGTCCTGCAAGGTCCAGAAAGGTGCGGGGGGCATCCGGATGACGATGAAGATCAGCGCCATCGATAAGATCAGCGGGATGAAACCATAGCGGACGAGCTTGTCGGCCGTGTCCTTGCCATGCAGCTCGGCGACCGCGCTCGACAGCACTACCAGCATTAGGAACGCGAAAATGCCCGATTCGACATGCAGCGGGCCGATCTCCGAAATCTTGGTGCCGAGTACGCCCGCCAGCACCACCAACCCTCCATAGAGCAGCGCATAGACGAACAGCGATCGCGGGATCATCGTTCCACTGGCTTGGTTGTCGGTCATTGCGGCTTCCCCCGTTTCTGCTTTGCTGGCCAATGGTTAGCGGCTAATTTTATTGGCGCAAGGCGGAAGGGCGCGCTAACAGCTTTGGCATAACACGTCGCCCCTGCGCAGGCAGGGGCCGCAGCAGGTTGATCCTGCTCAATCGGCTTGGGCCTCCAACGGCCCCAGCCTTCGCTGGGGCGACGACATGAATTTGGGGGAAGACGAGAATGCAAATCCTGATGAGCCTTGCCGGAATGGTGCTGATCCTTGCGATCGCCTTCCTGCTGTCCTCCAACCGCAAGGCCATCCGCCCGCGCGTCGTGCTGTCGGCCTTTGCGCTTCAGGCAGGGCTGGCGGCGCTGGTGCTATATGTGCCGTGGGGCAACCGGGTTTTGCAGGGCGCGGCGACCGGCGTTTCGAACTTGCTGGGCTATGCCAATGAAGGCACCAAATTCCTCTTCGGCGGTCTTGCCACCGATCCCTTGGGGCAGAATTTTGCGATCCAGGCGCTGCCCGTCATCATCTTTTTCGCGGCCTTCATCTCGATCCTCTATTATCTCGGGGTGATGCAATATGTGATCCGCTGGATCGGTGGCGGCCTGCAGAAAATCACCGGCATTTCGAAGGTTGAAAGCCTGTGTGCGGCCTCGAACATCTTTGTCGGGCAGTCCGAATCGCCGCTGGTGATCCGCCCTTATCTGGCGACGCTCAACCCCGCGCAGCTGTTCTGCGTGATGACGGTCGGCATGGCCGGGGTCGCGGGGACGATCCTTGCGGCCTATGCCTCGATGGGCATCCGCATCGACTATCTGATCGCTGCCGCCTTCATGTCGGCGCCCGGCGGAATCTTGATGGCAAAGCTGATCATGCCCGACGATCCGAACGAACCGGCGGTCGACGATCCCAATATCGCGCTCGACATGCATGACGATGAAAAGCCGGCCAACCTGATCATGGCCGCCTCGCAAGGCGCGCAGACCGGCGTGAAGCTGGCGGTAGCCGTCGGCGCGATGGTGTTGGCGTTCGTGGCCCTGGTCGCTTTGGCCAACGGCGTCTTGGGTGGCCTCGGCAATCTGGTTGGGCTCAAGGGGCTTAGCTTTCAGGGCATATTGGGGCAGGTCTTTGCGCCGGTCATGTACCTGCTCGGCGTGCCGTGGAACGAAGCGGTGCAGGCGGGCGGGCTGTTCGGCACCAAGATCGTCCTCAATGAATTTGTCGCTTTCATCGATCTGGGCGCGCTGAAAACACTGTCGGCACCGACGGTCGCCATCGTCACCTTCGCGCTGTGCGGCTTTGCCAATTTCAGCTCGATCGCCATCCAGATGGCCGTCACCGGCGGCCTCGCCCCCAACCAGCGCCCGATGATCGCCAAGCTGGGGCTGAAGGCGCTGGCGGCAGGGTCGTTGTCAAACCTTATGAGTGCGGCGTTGGCGGGGCTGTTTTTGTCGCTCGGGTGATTTCGAGCCCTAAACCCACCATCGTCATGCCAGCGTATGCTGGCATCTCAGGCGGAGACGCGCTTCGGCTTGAGGCACCAGCGTTCGCTGGTGCGACGGCTCAGAAGAGGGCGTGAGCGTGAACAAGGGCGGCTGGGTCTACATAATGACCAACAAGCGCTATGGCGTTTTGTATGTGGGAGTCACCGCAAACCTACTCGCGCGGATTTATCAACATCGCACTGGCCGCGGCGCTCAATTCACCCGAAAATATAATCTGAAGCGCTTGGTCTATTACGAATTCTTGCCGTCGATCGAGGAAGCGATTGTTCGAGAGAAACGGGTCAAGGCGTGGCAACGTATGTGGCGGATTGAACTGATCGAAAGCATGAACCCGGGTTGGAATGACTTGTGGGAACAATTGAATGCGTGATCGCCATTTTCCAAATGAGCGTCATGCCAGCGAAAGCTGGCATCTCATGCGGTAGTGTAAGGCGGCCTGAGACCCCAGCTTTCGCTGGGGTGACGTTTGAGGTGAGGGGAAAGGTTAAGTCTCTCCAGCCAAGCCCTTCAACTCATACAACAAATCCAGCGCCTGCCTTGGGGTGAGGGCGTCGATATCCATTCCCGACAGCTTTTCACGCACGGCATCGACCTTGGCTTCGGCGGCATCGAGCGCGGCGCCGAATAGGGGCATTTCGCCGAGGCCGGCGGCTAGACCGCCGGTTTCGGCGCGCCCCTTTTCCAATTTTTCAAGCACCTGCGCGGCGCGGGCCAGCACTGGTGGTGGCAGGCCCGCCAGCTTGGCGACCGCGATGCCGTAACTGCGGTCGGCTGGACCGTCCGAGACTTCGTGGAGCAAGACGAGGTCACCCTTATACTCCTTGGCGCGGACATGGTGGAGCGAGAGCGCGTCGAGCGTGTCCGCCAAACGGGTCAGTTCGTGATAATGCGTGGCAAACAGGCAACGGCAGCGGTTGGCTTCATGGATTCCTTCGACCACTGCCCAGGCGATGGCGAGACCGTCATAGGTTGAAGTGCCGCGCCCGACTTCGTCGAGGATCACGAAGCTGCGCTCGGTCGCTTGCGCCAGGATGGCGGCGGTCTCGACCATTTCGACCATGAAGGTCGAACGACCGCGCGCCAGATTGTCCGACGCGCCGACGCGGCTGAACAGGCGGTCGACCAGCCCTAGCCGGGCGGTGCTGGCAGGAACATAGCTGCCCGCCTGTGCCAAAATCACGATCAGCGCATTCTGCCGCAAAAAGGTCGATTTACCGCCCATATTGGGGCCGCTCACCAGCCAGAGTCGTTTCTCGGGTGCCAGATCACAGTCATTAGCGATGAAGCGCTCACCCAGCCGCGCAAGCGCGCTTTCGACAACGGGATGGCGCCCGCCTTCGATATGCAGTTCGTTTCCGGAAACAAATTCAGGCAGGCACCAACGTCCCTCTGCCGCGCGTTCGGCCAGCGCCGCCGCGACGTCAATCCGCGCGAGCGCATCGGCGCTCGCCGCAATCGCGTCACGTCGCGCAAGGACATGCCCGATCAATTCTTCCAGATGCGCCGCCTCCGCTGCCAGCGCATGGCCGGACGCCTGGGTGATGCGCAGCGCTTCTTCGTGCAGTTCGGGCGAGTTGAACCGTACCGCGCCTGCCATCGTCTGCCGATGGGTAAAGCCGCTGCCTGCCGCCATCAGCGGGTCGGCATTTTTGGAGGGCACTTCGACGAAATAGCCGAGCACGCCATTGTGCCGGATCTTGAGCGTGGAAATGCCGGTCGATGCACGGTAGCGCGCCTCCATCGCCGCAACCGCTGCCCGCCCGTCGCGCCCCGCCAGCCGCAGCGCATCGAGTGCAGCGTCATAGCCCTCGGCAATATAACCGCCTTGCGAGGCTTCGGTGGGCGGCGTCGGCACCAGCGCGCGGGTGAACAGGTCAACCATCGCGCCATGTCCGTCGAGTGCAGGAAGCAGGCTTTCCAGCAAAACGGGTCGCTCCGCCATCGCCCCTAGCCGCTCACGCAAGATGCGGGCTCCATCAAGACCGTCCCTTATCTGCCCAAGGTCGCGCGGGCTACCGCGTCCGGCGACTACACGCCCCAAGGCGCGGGCGATATCGGGCAGTTGGCGCAACGCAGCGCGCGTGCTGTCGCGCAACAAAGGCGCGTCGTGGAACCATTGCACCAGCGCGAGACGCGCCTCGATCGCGCCTTTGTCCATCAACGGGGCGGACAGGTCCGCTGCCAGTTGCCGCGCGCCCGCTCCGGTAATCGTCCGGTCAACTTCGGCGAGCAGCGAGCCTGCGCGTCCGCCGCCATTGGCCGATCGGGTGATTTCAAGGCTGTCGCGGGTCGCCTGGTCGATCAGCAGATATTGCTGCACCTCGCGGCGAACGGGCACTTTGAGGAAGGGCATCTTGCCCTGCCCGACATGCTCCAGATACGCCAGCAGGCCGCCTGCAGCGGCCAGTTCGGCTCGGCTGAGCGAAGCAAAGTCGGTGCCGCTAAAATGCGCGGCGAGGGCACCCTTGCCCGCCATGCTGTCAAAATCATCGCGCGGACGTTCGATTGCGCCAAAGGGTTGGGCGGCAAAGCCTTCGGGCGCGACCACTTCGCTTGGCCCTAGCCGCGCCAGCTCGGCCTCGAGTGCCGAGGCAGACACGCAACTCACCTCGAAATAACCGGTCGAAATATCGGCGGCTGCCAGCCCGATCTCGCCACCGGCTTCTGCCAATGCCACAAGGATGTTCGACGACCAGCTTTCGAGCAAGCTGTCCTCGGTCAGCGTGCCCGCCGTGACGAAGCGGATGATGTCGCGTGCAACCAGCGCCTTTGATCCGCCACGCGCCTTCGCTTCTTCGGGCGTTTCGGTCTGCTCGGCAATCGCGACCCGGTGTCCGGCCTTGATCAGCCGTGCCAGATAGCCTTCGGCGGCATGCACCGGCACGCCGCACATGGGGATCGGCTGCCCGCCATGTTCGCCGCGCGAGGTCAGCGCGATATCGAGTGTTTGCGATGCCGCCTTGGCGTCGTCAAAGAACAGCTCGAAAAAGTCGCCCATGCGGTAGAACAGCATGCAGTCGCCGGCTTTCGCCTTCAGTTTCAGATATTGCGCCATCATCGGCGTCGGCGTTTCGAGGCCTGGCAATGCGACATTTTTGGCTGGGCGCGAGTCCATACCCGCCTGATACCGGCTTGCCGGGGCAAGGCAACAGGGGCCTGCCGATGATTTGTGGAATAAGTTTGCCCGCCCCAGAAGCATGCAGACTTGCGCCCCTACCGTGCTTGCCGCTAGGGCGGGCGCATATCAGAAGAAAAACAAGGCAAGTAATCCCATGAGCGCAAGCGACGTCCCCTTTACCGCCCGCGAAGCATTGCTGTTCCATTCGCAGGGACGTCCCGGGAAGATCGAGATCGTCGCGACCAAGCCGATGGCAACGCAGCGCGATTTGAGCCTTGCCTATTCGCCGGGTGTCGCTGTGCCGGTGCAGGCGATCGCTGACGATCCGGCGACGGCCTATGATTATACCGCCAAAGGCAATCTGGTTGCAGTGATTTCGAACGGCACCGCGATTCTTGGTATGGGCAATCTGGGCGCACTGGCCTCAAAGCCGGTAATGGAAGGCAAGGCGGTGCTGTTTAAGCGCTTCGCCGATGTCGACTCGATCGATATCGAGGTGAAGACCGAGGATGCGCAGCGTTTCATCGATGCCGTTGAACTGCTCGAGCCGACCTTTGGCGGCATCAATCTGGAAGACATTGCTGCACCCGATTGCTTTGTGATCGAACAGACTCTGCGCGAGCGCATGAACATCCCTGTCTTTCACGACGACCAGCATGGCACCGCGATCATCTCGGCGGCCGGCCTGATCAACGCCTGTTTGCTGACAGGGCGTGAGCTGAAGGATATCAA
This sequence comes from uncultured Sphingorhabdus sp., assembly GCA_937873665.1. The sequence continues at coordinate 43,159 of CALMYW010000404.1, read as the reverse complement.
GGTTGTCTGCAACGGTGCGGGTGCAGCAGCGATTGCCTGTACCGAACTGATCAAGGCGATGGGCGTACCGCATGGCAATGTGATCATGTGCGACCGTAAGGGCGTGATTTATCAGGGCCGCACCGAAGGCATGGACCAGTGGAAATCGGCCCATGCCGTCCCCACCGAGGCGCGCACATTGGCAGAGGCGATCAAGGGCGCCGACGTTTTCCTTGGGCTTTCGGCGGCGAATGCGATGACCAAGGATATGGTCCGCGACATGGCCGACCAGCCGATCATTTTCGCGATGGCCAACCCCGATCCTGAAATCACCCCGCCCGACGCGATGGAGGCACGGCCCGATGCTATCGTGGCGACGGGGCGTTCGGACTATCCGAACCAGGTCAACAATGTCCTCGGCTTCCCCTTCATCTTCCGCGGCGCGCTTGATGTTCGGGCGACGACGATCAACGAGGAAATGAAGATTGCCGCTGCCAATGCGATTGCCGAACTGGCACGCGAAACGGTGCATGAAGATGTGGCGGCGGCTTATGGCGGCAATGCGCAAAGTTTTGGCCGCGATTACATCATCCCCGCCCCGTTCGACCCGCGCCTGATCGAGGTTGTATCCTCGGCGGTGGCCAAGGCAGCGATGGACAGCGGCGTTGCGCAAAAGCCGATTGCCGATATGGATGCCTATCGCGCCTCGCTGCGCGCCCGGCAGAATCCGACGACGTCGGTGATGGCACAGGTTTACGAAGCCGCCCGCGCGAAACCGAAACGGGTGATTTTTGCCGAGGCGGAGGAAGATGTCGTGCTGCGCGCCGCCGTGCAGTTCCGTCAGGATGGCTATGGCACGCCGGTGCTGGTCGGGCGCGACGCAACCGTGCTTGCCAAGCTACAAGCCATGGGCGTTGCCAACCCCGAAAGCTATGAGATCCACAACAGCGTTTCCAGCCCGCTGGTGCCCGCGATGGTCGACCGGCTCTATTTGCGCTTGCAGCGCCGGGGTTATTTGCGCCGCGATATCCAGCGCATGGTCAACCGTGATCGCAATATTTTCGGCGCGCTGATGCTGGCAATGGATCAGGGCGATGCGATGATCACCGGTATCACCCGCACCTTTGCGCAAACGATGCGCGAATTGCGGCGCGTGCTCGATCCGAAAAAGGGCGAAATACCCTTTGGCATTCATGTGCTTGTCGGCAAGACGCACACCGTCTTCATGTCGGACACCACGGTTAATGAACGTCCGAGTTCGGAAGAGCTGGCCTATATCGCCGAACAGACTGCACAAGTTGCGCGCCGTATGGGGCATACGCCGCGCGTCGCCTTCCTGTCCTATTCAACCTTCGGCAATCCGGCGGGAAATTGGCTGGGCAATATCCGCGAGGCTGTGGCGCTGCTCGACAGCCGCAAGGTCGCCTTCGAATATGAAGGCGAAATGGCCCCTGACGTTGCACTCAACCCGGCGCTGATGGCCAACTATCCCTTCTGCCGCCTGTCAGGCCCGGCCAATGTGCTGGTCATGCCGGGGCTGCAATCGGCCAATCTTTCGGCCAAGCTGCTGCGCGAACTGGGCGGCGATCAGGTGATCGGGCCGATGCTGGTGGGCATGGAAAAGCCGGTGCAGATCGCGACCATGTCGTCGAGTGCGTCGGAAATCGTGGCCTTGGCGGTGCTCGCTTCAGCCGGGGTGGCGCAATAAGCGCTGCGGCTTATGGGCGACCGCCCGAGCTTCCAGCGCCGCCAGCCCCGGGGGCACCCACCGCACCGATATTACCAAACAGCTCTTCGAAGAAGCTGGTGTCACGGCCAAGCGTCGGGGTTTTGTCACCTTCAGGGCTCAATTGCGCAACATTTTCCATGCCGCGCTGGTTCACCGCGATAACATTGCCCGCATTGTCGAATTGCACATGCAATATGGTCTGTGCGGTCGGGCGCGGGTTGCGGAATGCGAGTTGCTTGGTATCGCGTGCATAATAATACCAGTCATTCGGGCTGAACTGGCCCACAAATGTCGGGCGCCCCAAAGTCCCCTGCACCGAATCTTTATTATCCACCCCGGCCTGAACCGAAGAGATCAGCGTTGCATCACCAATATAGCCCTGATGCCCGCGAAACTGCGTGCAGCCTTGTGCCAACAGGGCGGTCCCCGCCAATGCGGCTAGTTTCAGGGCAGTCGAAATTCGGGTCTTCGGCATGTTTGGGCCTTTTAAGTCTTTAAGCGGCATTGCCATTGCATCCTTGGGCGGCAATGGCAATATCCATCGCGAAATGAACGGCGGATGAGCCGCCAGTCTAGCGCACCTATCGGGAGTTTTTCATAATGTTGCTGTTGCAGCGCCTGTTCGGAAAGAAAGAGGCCGATCCGCGTGATGCCCTGCGCCCGCTTTATGCGCAGATCATCGCCACCGCGCGCCAGCCACACTGGTTTGTCGAGGGCAAGGTGGCCGACACAATCGAAGGCCGCTTTGAAATGGTCGCAACCATATTGTCGCTGGTGCTGCTGCAATTGGAAAAAGATGTCGAGCAGGCCGGTGCGACCGCACTGCTGACCGAACTGTTTGTCGAGGATATGGACCCGCAGCTGCGCGAAGTCGGAATTGGCGATATGATCGTCGGCAAGCATATCGGGCGATTGGTTAGCGCACTGGGTGGCAGGCTGGGGGCGTATCGCGACGCACTGGATGCACCGGACAGAGCGGCTGCTTTTGAAGCGGCGCTGGTCCGCAATCTTTATGCGGGGGTGGGGCCTGGCGCTGCGGCGCTTGCCCATGTGCGCGACACCGCATTGGCCTTTGCCGACCGGCTGGCCAGCACGGAAGCAGATGCCATCCTCGCGGGCGGGATCGACGGATGACCTCCCTTCCTGCCCCTGAGTTCAGCGTCACCGTGCCCTTGTCGGAGATCGGTTCGACCGTGGTCCGTCGACAGCTTGCCGCCAACGCCACCGAGCGCGCCGCGCTCGCCAAGCGTTTTGACCTTTTGGCGCTCGACCTGCTTGAAGCGGACGTCCGTTATCACCGTGAAGGTGAGGCGATTGTCCTTGAGGGCCAGTTGCGGGCCGAGGTGCAGCAGGCTTGCATTGCCACCGGAGAGGCCGTGGCGGTCAAGGTACAGGAGCCGCTCAACATCCGCTTTGTAGCCGATCAGGGCCATGAACCCGATGCCGAAATCGAACTTGCCGCTGATGATTGCGATACGCTGACGCATGATGGGCGGGTGATTGATCTGGGCGAGGCCGTGGCCCAAAGCCTTGCTCTCTCGCTCGACCCCTTTCCGCGCAGCCCGAACGCCGATGCCGTCTTGAAGGCCGCCGGGGTGAAGGATGAAAGCGAGGCCGGCCCCTTCAGTGCGCTCGCGGCGCTCAAGGAAAAGCTGGAAAAGAAATAGGCTTAAAGATTGTTCGACACCCGCCTGCGCCAGCTGATTGATCCTTTGCTCAACCGGATGGGCGCGTGGGTTGCACGCAGCGGTATCGGCGCGAATGCCATTACATTGACGGGTGCAGCGCTGGTCGTGCCGCTTTTCTATTCGCTGCTGCTGCAAAATTGGCTGGCGGCGCTGGCTTTGCTTGCGGCCAACCGTTTGCTCGATGGCCTCGACGGCGCAGTTGCGCGCATTCGGGGCCCGAGCGTGTGGGGCGGCTATCTCGATAGCCTGTGCGATTATCTGTTCTACATCGCCGTGCCGCTGGGTTTCGCCTTTGCATCCCCCGCCAATGAGCTGTCGGCGCTGATTTTGGTGGCGAGCTTCACCCTCACCGCCGTCAGTTTCCTCGCGCTCGCCGCGATCCTGGCGGGGCGCGATTTGGGGCATGGGGCCAAGGCCTTTACTTACTCGACCGGACTGATGGAGGGGGGCGAGACAATCGCCTTATTCATCGCGATGTGCCTGTTTCCGGCGCTGTTCCCGCAATTGGCGATGCTGTTTGCAGCCTTGTGCTTTGTCACGGTGCTTCACCGGTTATGGCAGGCGCGAAGCCTGTTACGCTGACGCGAGAAAAGGCGCCGCCACTTCGGCGGGCACTCGCATCAGCCGCCCTGATGCCCGGTCGAGCATCGCCCAGGTGGTGTTCGCGCTGACAATGACCTTACCCGCCGCATTCACAAACTCGACCCGCCGGTCAAAAGTTGCCCCGCGCGGCGGCTTTTCGATCCAAGTTCGCCCGGTCACGCTCTCCCCTAGCGCCACATTGCCGCGATAGTCGATCTCGTGCCGCGTCACGACCCAGATATAGGCATCGACATGCTCGGGCGCTGCGGTCGCCGCCCAATGCGATGTCGCCATATCCTGAATCCACCGCACCCACACGGCATTGTTGACATGGCCCAGCTCGTCAATGTCTTCAGGGGTGGGGATGAAAGGGCGGGTGAAGGGTGTCAGACCTAAGCCGCTTTCTTGTCTTCAAGTGTCAGTTGCGCCACATAGCCCGAACGGCTTGATCCAGCTGCTTCTGCAAGCGCATCCAGTCGTTTCAGGACGCGACGCGGCAATGTGATGTTCACGCGTTCGATTGTATCATCAAGCAAGGCAGGATCGATGGACACAATAGCAAAAATCCAGCCCTCAAATTCCGGATTCAGACGAATATTATCCAAACTGGAGGGCGTGGGAATGGCATCCCCCGCATCCAGCGTAGAATCGATCCAAAGCGCAATCGCTTCTTCGGCATTTGACATCGCCTCGTCCAATGTATCGCCTGCCGAAAAGCAGCCGGGCAAATCGGGAACGACCACGCCGAAGGCCGTTGTTTCATCTCCCGGTTCGATCGCAATGGGATAGCGCATATCAGCCTCCTTTAGTTCCAGCCTGTTTGCGGATTGATGCGATCAGACCTTTGCCCAAGTCCTTTTTAGGGTGCGGCACGGACACATGCCCCGGTCGCTCCGCATGGACAAAGATATGGTGCGATCCGCGCACACGATGAAGGGTCCAGCCGATCGCCTGAATTTCACGGATCAGGTCGGCACTCCTCACAGTGTGTATAGCACACACACATTGAGATTTGTCAATGCCAATCTCACTCCCCCAACCCCAATTGCCAAACCAGAAACGCGGCCTCCTCGGCATTTTCGCGCAAACGGTCAAAGCGCCCGCTCTTACCGCCATGGCCTGCGCCCATATTGGTTTTGAGCAGCAGCACATTGTCGTCGGTCTTCATCGCGCGCAATTTTGCGACCATCTTGGCGGGTTCCCAATAGGTGACCCGCGGGTCGTTTAGGCCGGCGGTCCAAAGCATCGGCGGATAGGCCTTTGCCGCGACATTATCGTAAGGCGAATAGCTGCGGATATAGTCGAACGCCGCCTTGTCGGTGATCGGGTTACCCCACTCAGGCCATTCGCCGGGGGTCAGCGGCAATGTCTCGTCGAGCATGGTGTTGAGCACATCGACAAAAGCGACATGTGAAACGACCGCGCCGAAAATTTCGGGGGCCTGGTTCACCACCGCACCCATCAGCTCGCCGCCCGCCGAACCGCCGCTCGCAGTCAGCTTGCCTTTGCTCGTATAGCCCATCTCGATCAGCGCCTTTCCGGCGTCGACAAAGTCGTTGAAGGTATTGGTCCGCTTAGTCAGCTTGCCGTCGAGATACCATTGATAGCCAAGGTCATCGCCGCCCCGGATATGCGCGATCGCATAGGTAAAGCCGCGGTCGACATAGCTCAGCCGGTTGGCCGAGAAGCCCGGCGGCATCGCATAGCCATAGGCACCATAGGCATAGAGGTGGAGCGGCTGGCTGCCGTCCTTTTTGAAGCCCTTTTTGGATAGGATCGACACCGGCACCTTAGTGCCGTCGCGCGCGGTGATCATCACCCGCTCGGTCTGGTACTGGCCCGCGTCATAACCGCTGGGGATTTCCTGCACCTTCAGCGTTTCGAACGCGCCGGTGGCGACCGTGTAGTCGAACACCGTGTCGGGGGTGACCATCGATTCATAGTCTAGGCGCAGTTTCTGCACATCATATTCGGGGTTGTCGCCAAGCCCCGCGACATAACTCGCCTCGGCAAATTTGATGGGCTCGGCCTTGGTCGGGCTGTCGTACCGCCGCACCTCGACTTGATCGAGCCCGTCGATCCGGCCCTCGGTAACAAAGAAATCCTTGAACAGCGAAACGCCGGTCAAATAATGCTTGTCCGATCCCGCGATCAACGTGGTCCATTCGCCGGGAGCTTTAAGGCTGGCCGTGGCGACCCGGAAATTCACATGATCGTCGTTGGTCAGGATGTAGACCGTGCCGTCGCGGACATCGACGCTATATTCGCGGCCCACCTTGCGCGGGGCAACGAGGATCGGCTCGGCCAACGGATTGTCGGCAGGTACCAGCCGCACTTCGCTGGTCACATTGTCGCCGGTGGCGATGATGATCCAGTCCTCCTGTGCGGTGATGCCGACGCCGACGCCAAAGCCGATATCAGCTTCCTTGTAGAGCAGCTTGGCGTTCTTCGGATCGTCCCCCAGCCGGTGGTAATAGGCATTGTCCGTGCGCCAATTTTCGTTGGCGAGGCCATAGACAAGGCCCTTGCTGTCCTTGGTCCAGACGATGCTCGACAGCGTGCCCGGAATGATGTCGGCCAGCTCTTCGCCGGTTTCGAGGTTGCGGACGTGCAGGTCGAACCGTTCGGAGCCATTGTCGTCATAGGCATAGGCCAGCAGCTTGCCGTCCGGACTCACCTCGGCTGCACCCAGCCGGAAATAATCCTTGCCCTCGGCCAGTCTGTTTTCATCGAGGATCAGCTGGTCGGCGCCGCCCTTGACCGGCTTCCGGTAATGCTTCCGATACTGCGTGCCCTCATCGAATTTCGACCAATAGATGTAATCGCCGTCCTTCTGCGGGACCGAGCTGTCATCTTCCTTGATCCGCCCTTTCATCTCCTGAAAGATCGTTTCGACCAGCTTTTCCTGTGGCTTCATCTGCGCTTCGAAATAGGCGTTTTCCTTTTCGAGATGCGCCAAAATCTCTTCATTCTCGATCTTCGGATAGCCCTGATCGCGCAGCCAATGATAATCGTCGGTTATGGTCACGCCATGCACGGTGGTGCTGTGCGGGCGCTTTTCGGCGATGGGGGGCTGGACTTGGGTGTCGGTCTTGGCGGTCATGCTGTCTTTCTTCATATCGTCAGCCAGCACCGGTGCGGCGCTGATGCAAAGGGCAATCGAGGTTCCGAGTTTCAGGAGCAGTTTCATATGCGCGATGTCCTCACTATATGGGACAGACAATTAGATTCAGGAATCAGCCATGTCCACCTATGAAGCCCGCCTCGCTGCCTTGCGCGAACAGTTGAAGACTGACCGTTTGGACGGTTTCGTCATCCCCATCTGCGACGAGCATATGAGCGAGTATATCGGCGAATATGCCCAGCGTCTGGCATGGCTCACTGGCTTTGGCGGTTCGGCGGGGACGGCGGCAGTGCTTTCCGAGGAAGCCGCGATTTTCGTCGACGGGCGCTACACCATCCAGGTGCGCGAGCAGGTCGATGGCAAGCTGTGGCAATATCAGCAGGTGCCGCAGACGAGCGTTGCCGACTGGTTGAAGAACAATGCGAAGCAGGGCGCACGGATCGGCTATGATCCATGGGTGCATACAAAGGGATGGGCCGATGCGGCGGCTAAAGCACTGAAATCGGTCGGGGCGGAACTCGTCGCGGTCGGCGAAAACCCGATCGACAAGGTCTGGGCGGGCCGCCCCGATCCTTCCGACGCCAAGCTGATCGTGCTCGGCGACGAATATACCGGGCAGGGCAGTGCGGAGAAACGCGCAGCAATTGCTGACTGGCTGGCCGAACGGAAGCTGGATGCCGCAATCCTCTCCGCGCTCGATAGTGTAGCATGGGCGTTCAACATCCGGGGTAGTGACGTATCGCGCACCCCGGTCGCGCTCTCCTTTGCGGTGATCAATGGCGATGGTACAGCCGATTTCTATGTTGAGCCCGACAAGATCACCGACGAGGTGCGGCAACATCTGGGCAATGCCGTGCGGCTGCACCCACGCACCGCCTTTGCGCCTGCGTTGCAAGCGATGCAGGGCAAGAAGGTTGCCGTCGATCCCGAACGCGCGGTCGCGGCGATCTTCGACAAGCTCGCGGCGGGCGGGGCAGAAATTGTGCAACTGCGCGACCCCACCGTCATCCCGCGCGCGCAAAAAAATCCGGTCGAACAGGCCGGGCACCGCGCCGCGCAGGCACGCGATGGCGCGGCACTCACCCGCTTCCTCCACTGGCTGAGCATTGCAGCCCCCAAAGGCAGCGAGACCGAATTGAGCGCTGCCGCCAAGCTGCAAAGTTTCCGCGAGGCGACCGGCAAGCTGCGTGATCTGAGCTTCGACACCATCTCAGCCGCCGGGCCCAACGCCGCGCTGCCGCATTACAGGGTCGATGAACAATCGAACCGACGGATCGAGCCAGGCAGCATCTATCTGGTCGATAGCGGCGGGCAATATCTCGATGGCACCACCGACGTCACCCGCACCGTCTGGGTCGGTCCCGGGGAGCCCACTGCCGAGATGAAGGACCGCAACACCCGCGTGCTCAAGGGCCATATCGCGCTCACCCGCGCGGTCTTTCCCGAAGGCACGGCAGGCAGCCAGCTGGATGCCCTCGCGCGGCAATATCTTTGGGCCGCAGGTGTCGATTATGCGCATGGCACCGGCCACGGCGTCGGCGCATTCCTCTCGGTCCATGAAGGCCCGCAACGCATCGCCAAATCGGCAGGCGGTCAGGCCGGAACCGGCGAAACCCTCCTCCCTGGCATGTTCCTTTCGAACGAGCCCGGTTATTACAAGACCGGCGCCTACGGCATCCGCATCGAAAATCTCGTGCTGGTCGAAGAACGGCAGATCGAGGGCGCGGAAGGCACCTATTATGGCTTTGAAAACCTCACCTGGGCACCGATCGACAAGGCATTGGTGGATACGGACTTGCTAACCCGCGACGAACTGCGCTGGTGGGATGAATATCATACCCGCGTGCTGGAGATTGTCGGGCCGCAGCTGGAAGGCGACGCCAAGGCTTGGCTTGAGGAGGCTTGTGCGCCGCTAGGGCGGGGGTAACCACCCCTAAGATTGACAAACTACCTGCACAAACTAGCCTCTCCGCAGAGGAGAGGCCCCAATGCAAATAACCCCATCCGGCCAGGCATGCGGCGCCACCGTCACCGGTGTTGACCTGCACCAGCCCTTGTCGGCCGATCTGGTCGGCGCGATCCGCGCGGCTTGGCTGCAGCATCATGTGCTTGCCTTTCCCGGCCAGGATTTGACCGACGACGATCTGGAGCGCTTCACGCTGCATTTTGGCGGCTTTGGCGATGATCCCTTCATTGCGCCGGTGCCGGGGCGCAAGCATGTGATCGCGGTCGAGCGGCTCGCCGATGAAACCTCGCCCTTGTTCGCCGAAAACTGGCATAGCGACTGGAGCTTTCAGGTGCGGCCCCCGGCGGGCACCTGCCTCTATGGCATCAAGATTCCGCCGGTCGGCGGCGACACTTTGTTCGCCAACCAGCATGCCGCACTCGATGCGATGCCCGATGCGCTGCGTGCGCGGGTGGAGGGACGGATGGCGATCCATTCGGCGAAGCGGGCCTATGCCCCCGATGGGGCCTATGGAGAGGGCGACAAGGCGAAGCGATCGATGGATATCCACCCTTCCAAGGATGCCGAGGCGACGCAACTCCACTCTTATATCCGCGCGCATCCCGAAACCGGGCGGCTCGGGCTGTTCAGCTGCTTTGGCTATATCATCGGCTTTGAAGGCATGGACGATGCAGAAGCGCTGCCGCTCCTGATCGAACTCTACCAATATCAGGGGCAGGAGGCGTTCCAATATCGCCACAAATGGCAGCCCGGAATGCTGCTGATGTGGGACAACCGATCAGTCTTGCATGCCGCGACGGGTGGTTATGATGGATACCACCGCCTGCTGCACCGGACGACGATCGCGGCGGCGTGATTAAACCAATCGTTTCCGAAACCAGTCGGCAACAGTTTCTTCTTCCAGTTCACCCGCCGCCAACGCCAGCATCATCTGGATGGCATCAATGGCGTTGAACTCAAGCCGGTGCCCATTGATCGCCAGAAAAAGGCGAGCCAGCACCCATGCTGTCCGCTTGTTGCCATCGACAAAGGGGTGGTTGCGCGCAACGCCATAGGCATAAGCGGCGGCGAGCGACGCTGGATCAACGTCGCCATAATTCCAGCGATTGACGGGACGCGCCAAAGCGGAATCGAGCAAACCCGCATCGCGCACGCCCACTCCACCGCCATGTTCGGCAAGCTGCCGATCGTGGATGGCATTGGCGTCGCGGGCATCGAGCCATTTTGGCTCGCTCCGCTTTTTTGCGTTCATTTCGCCAATACGCGCAGGATTTCTCGGTCTTCGCGCATGATCGCCTCTGCAGCCTCCATTTTCGCCTCGAATTCGGGGTCTGCGGCGGAAATGTGAAAGCCGGTCGGTGTTTCGGTGAAGTAAACGCGGTCACCCAAGCCCAAGCGCAGCTTGGCGAGCATTTCCTTTGACAAGGGAATGGCAGCGGAATTTCCATGTTTTGAGATTTTGGAGCTCATGTTCATACAAGTGTTATAACGACATTCTCCGAAATTGCAATCTCTCTATCCAACCTTCTTAATCCCATTATATCAGTAGCAAAGAACAACCCAATCGAGGAGCGCCGCATGCCCGAAACGCCGAACCAGACCCTGTCCGAATTTGTCCCGCCCGCGGTGTGGGAATGGAACAAGGAGAGCGGCGGGCGATTTGCCAATATCAACCGGCCAATCGCGGGCGCTACGCACGACAAGGAGCTGCCCACCGGCAAGCATCCGCTGCAGCTTTATTCGCTCGGCACGCCCAATGGTGTGAAGGTGACGGTGCTGCTTGAGGAGCTGCTCGCGCTGGGCCATACGGGCGCAGAATATGATGCCTGGCTGATCAATATCGGAAATGGCGACCAGTTCGGGTCGGGCTTTGTCGATGCCAACCCCAATTCCAAAATTCCGGCATTGGTCGACCGGTCAGGCCCGACGCCGCAGCGTATTTTCGAATCGGGTGCGATCCTGCTCTATCTTGCCGAAAAATTCGGTGCCTTCCTGCCGACCGACCCAGCCAAGCGCACCGAGGCCTTAAGCTGGCTGTTCTGGCAGATGGGCAGCGCGCCTTATCTCGGCGGCGGCTTCGGCCATTTCTATGCCTATGCACCGTTCAAGATCGAATATTGCATCGATCGTTTCGCGATGGAAGTGAAGCGGCAGATGGATGTGCTCGATCGTAATTTGGCGGAGCGCGAATATATGGCGGGCGACGAATATACGATCGCCGATATCGCGATCTGGCCCTGGTACGGCGCGCTTGCCATGGGGCTGGTCTATGAAGCGGGCGAGTTCCTGGATGTCGCCAGCTACAAAAATGTCCAGCGCTGGACCAAACAGATTGCCGCGCGCCCGGCGGCACAGCGCGGGCGGATGGTCAACCGCGTGATGGGTGATCCCGCCACCTGTCTGCCCGAACGGCATGATGCGGGTGATTTTGAAACGCGGACAATCGAAAAGCTGACAGCGGCGGGAGAATGGCCGCCCAAGCAGGATTGACTTCAGCTCCATGTTCACATAATGTTCCAATCATATTGGAGGAGATGATTCGATGATCGGTTATGTGACTTTGGGCACCAACGACCTTGCCCGTGCCGCCAAATTTTATGACGCCATTGCGGCCGAACTCGATACACCGCGGATGATGGAATTTGACGGTTTCATCGCTTGGGGCACGCCGGGCGGGGCTGCAGGAATCGGCCTGACGAAGCCGTTTGACGGCAATGCCGCCACGGTCGGCAATGGCGTCATGGTGGCGCTCGAGGCGAAGGACAAAGAGCAGGTACACCGGCTCTATGACATCGCGCTTGCCAATGGCGGCACCTGCGAAGGCCCTCCGGGACCGCGCGGTGATGAAGGCTTTTACGCGGGCTATTTTCGCGATCCCGATGGCAACAAGTTGAACGCCTTTATCATGTGACAGGCTTCGGCCTGCATTGGTGTCATCTTTGTAGACTTTGAGCGGGGGAGTTTCTCGATATGAGCGTTCGAAAACTGGAGAAACACCCGCTCCATCTTGGCCTTGGCGCAACCGCAATTCCCCAGCCCGAATTCACCGGCGGGATGGAATGGTATATGGGCTATGGTGGCCGCCACGGAGGCGATGGGGCCGAAGGACGGCTGGTTTCGATGCACCATTTCACCCAAAGTTGGGACAGCTGGGAAATGCATCCGGCGGGTGACGAGGTTGTGGTCTGCACGTCGGGCCAGATGACGCTCATTCAGGAATTTCCCGACGGCACCACCGCTTCGGTGACGATTGGTGCTGGTGAATATGTCATCAACCCGCCCGGCGTCTGGCACACCGCTGATATTGATGGCGATGCAACGGCGCTGTTCATCACAGCGGGATTGGGCACCGAACAAAGGCCAAGATAGGCCAAGGCTGGTAAAAGCAGCCACTCTCGCCTAAGGGCGGGCCATGCACTTCCTTGATCAGGCGAAAATCTACATCCGCTCCGGTGCCGGTGGCCCCGGGGCTGTCAGTTTTCGCCGCGAAAAATATGTCGAATATGGCGGTCCTGATGGGGGCAATGGCGGCAAAGGCGGCGACATCATCTTTGAAGCCGTTGCCGGTCTCAATACGCTGATCGACTTCCGCTACACCCAGCATTTCAAGGCCCCGCGCGGCGGCGGCGGCGCAGGCCGTGATCGTTATGGCGCAGGCGGCGAAAATCTTGTGATCAAGGTCCCCGTCGGAACACAGATCCTTGCCGACGACGACGAGCGCAGCTTGCTTGCCGATCTGACCAAGGTCGGCCAGCGCATCACTTTCCTCAAAGGCGGGATGGGCGGTCGGGGCAATGCCAGCTACAAAACCAGCACCAACCGCGCCCCACGCCAGCACCAGCCGGGCGAGGACGGACAGGAATTATGGGTCTGGTTGCGGCTCAAGCTGTTGGCAGACGCTGGTCTGGTTGGACTGCCCAATGCCGGCAAATCGACCTTCATCAATCAGGTGACCAACACCAAGGCCAAGGTCGGCGCATATGCCTTCACCACGCTGCGCCCCCAATTGGGTGTTGTCAGCCATAAGGGCCGTGAATTCGTCCTCGCTGACATTCCGGGCTTGATTGCAGGGGCTGCCGAAGGGGCAGGTGTTGGCGACCGTTTTCTGGGCCATATCGAACGCTGCCAAATATTGATTCACCTTATCGATGCCACCGGCGATGATCCGGTTGCTGCCTGGCACACGGTTTGTGACGAACTCGAAGCCTATGGCGCGGGCCTTGAAGACAAACCGCAGATTGTTGCGCTCAACAAAGGCGATCTGCTCGACGAAGAGTTGATGGCCGATATATCCGCGCAGCTTGAGGCGGCAGGCGCGCAAGAGGTGATCGCGATTTCTGGCGCAACCGGACAAGGCGTTGACAAGGTGCTCGACCGCGTCATTGCGGCACTGCCTGACAAGAGCAGCGTTGAAACCTCCAGCGGGGATAATGAGGAAGGCGAATGGTCGCCCATCTGAGTCCCGCCACGTGCCAGCTTCTGGTGGTAAAGGTCGGCTCGTCCCTGCTGGTCGAATCCGATGGTTCCGTTCGCCGGAATTGGCTCGAAACGCTGGTGGCCGACATAGCTGCGCGACACAAGTCAGGCCAGAAAATCGTGGTGGTCAGCTCGGGTGCGATTGCGCTGGGGGCGCGGCGGCTTGGTTTTGAAAAAGGAGGCCGCGCCAGCCTTGCCGATGCGCAGGCATCGGCGTCGGTCGGACAAATCCTCCTCTCCGGTATCTGGGCTGAGTTGCTTGGCGGGCAAGGCCTGACTGCGGCACAGATGCTGGTGACCCTCGACGATCTGGAGGATCGCCGCCGCTACCTTAACATTACCGCAACGCTGGACCGCTTGCTGGGTGCCGGGGCGGTACCTGTCATCAACGAAAATGACAGCGTCGCGACCGAGGAAATCCGCTTTGGTGACAATGACCGGTTGGCCGCACGGGTCGCACAAGCGGCAGGTGCGCATGGCGTCGTCTTGCTATCCGATGTCGATGGACTTTATGATCGCGATCCCAAGGACCCCGCGGCGCAATTGGTGCCCGAAGTGGCCAAGGTCGATGGCCGCATCCGCGTCATGGTGACGGGCGACTCCTCGTCCGGCATGGGTTCGGGCGGAATGGCATCGAAACTCGATGCCGCCGATATTGCCACCCGCGCAGGGATCGGCCTCGCCATCGCCTCCGGCCTGCACGAACATCCGCTCGCCGCTATGGAAAATGGCGCTCCTTACACTTGGTTCGCGCCCCGCGAAGGCGGCAGTGCACGCAAAAGCTGGATCGGTGGCAGGCTGTCGGTCAAAGGCAGCATCAGCGTCGATGCCGGTGCGGCCAAAGCATTGCGTGGCGGGGCAAGCTTGCTGCCTGCCGGGGCGACAGCGGTGGCTGGTGCGTTCAAGCGAGGCGATGTCATCGACATCGTGACGGCGGAAGGCGAAACGCTGGCGCGCGGTCTATCCGAATATGACGCAACCGATGCCGCGCAGATTTGTGGCAAACGTTCCAGTGAACTGGAAAGTATATTGGGCGCCGTTCCGCGTCAGGTGCTGGTCCACCGCGACCAGATGGTGCTGCTCTGATGGCAGGCAAGGGCGTGGTCGCCCTGACCGGTGCGACCGGATTTGTTGGCGGTGCGACGTTGAACCAGCTTGTTGAGTCAGGCTGGCAGGTGCGCGCCCTCACCCGCCGTAGCCAACCAGTGAAAGCAGGCATCACTTGGGTGGAAGGTGCACTCGATCAGCCCGAAAGCCTTATGGAACTCTGTGACGGCGCTGATGCGATCCTTCATATTGCTGGCGTAGTCAACGCACCCGATGCAGCAGGATTTGAGGCGGGCAATGTCACCGGGACCGCCCATCTGGTCGGCGCTGCGAAGCAATCGGGCATAAGCCGCTTCGTCCATGTGTCCTCGCTGTCTGCCCGCGAACCGCAGCTTTCGGTTTACGGCGCCAGCAAGTCAAAGGGCGAGAAGCTGGTGGCGACCAGCATGCTCGACTGGACGATCATTCGCCCACCCGGCGTCTATGGCCCCGGCGACACAGAGGTGTTCGAAATGTTCAAAATGGCCGCGAAGGGCTTTTGCCTTCTCCCCCCTGCAGGCCGAGGATCGTGGATCCATGTCGATGACCTCGCGCGGTTGCTGGTTGCGCTGCTTCCCGCCCATGACGATGCTACAGCGCAAATCTTTGAGGCGGATGATGGTGAACCGGGCGGGTGGGAGCATAGCCGCTTTGCGCGTGCGATTGGCATGGCGCTTGGTCGGCGGATCGCCACAATATCCGCGCCACGCCCGCTGCTCTTTGCCGCAGCGTGGGGCGACCAGCTGGTGCGTGGTGCGAAAGCCAAGCTGACGCCGGACCGAGCCAGCTATATGAGCCATCCTGATTGGGTGATTGACCGACAAGCCGCCCCTCCGACTGCACTTTGGCAGCCGCAAATCGGAACACTGGATGGCCTGAAAGCGACCGCGCGCTGGTATAAGGCGCAGGGATGGCTATAGAAGCCGGTAATCGATAGGGACCAGAAATCGCCCTTTTGCCGCCTCATTCGGCTGGCAATGGCGCAACAGACTATAGTTAGGGACAATATATGACCGACCGCAGCGAAATGTTCGACAAGCTCAAGGGTTTGATCGAGCGGTTCAACAAGAAAGGCGTCGAGCTGAGTGATGCAACGACCTTTGCCGGCGATCTTGAATGGGACAGCCTGACCGTCATGGATTTCGTCGCCGAGGTTGAAGACACATTCGACATCGTGATCACCATGAACATGCAGGCCGAAATCGAAAATGTCGGCCAGTTGGTCGATGCGGTTTTGAAGCTGACTGAATAGACTCCAACTATCGTCATCCTGAACTTATTCAGGATAGCGAGCCACCCTTGCGTGTTATCCCGAAACAAGTTCGGATGACGAAATTGGGATGATTTATGACTGACCTGTTTTCCAAATTCGACCCCTTGATCGAACAGCGTCGCGCGCTGCTTTCCACCGGTGTTACTGATCCGTTCAGCCTGGTGATGGAAAAGGTTCTGTCGCCCACCGTTGCGATCTGCAACGGGCGGGAAACAATCCTGCTTGGCACCTATAATTATATGGGGATGACCTTCGATGAGGATGTCATCGCGGCAGGTAAGCAGGCCTTTGATGATTTCGGCGCAGGCACTACAGGAAGCCGTGTGCTGAACGGCACATTCGATCCGCACAGGGATGTCGAAGCCGCGCTGCGCGAATTTTACGATATGGACCATGCAATGGTCTTTTCGACCGGCTATCAGGCCAATCTGGGCATTATCAGCACGATTGCGGGCAAGGGCGACTATATCATCCTCGATATCGACAGCCATGCGTCAATCTATGATGGCTGCAAGATGGGCGATGCCGAAATCGTCGCCTTCCGCCACAATGATATCGAGGCGCTGGAGAAGCGATTAAAACGTCTTCCTGCTGAAGCGGGCAAGTTGGTCGTCCTCGAAGGCGTCTATTCGATGCTCGGCGATGTCGCGCCGCTCAAGGAGATGGTTCGCATCTCCAAGGAAAACGGCGCGATGGTGCTGGTCGATGAAGCCCATTCGATGGGCTTTATCGGGCAGCATGGCCGCGGCGTTGCCGAGGAGCAGGGCTGCATCGACGATGTCGATTTCATCATCGGCACTTTTTCGAAAAGTGTCGGTACCGTGGGTGGGTTTTGCGTATCGAACCATCCCAAGTTCGAAATCCTGCGCCTTGTCTGCCGACCCTATGTCTTCACCGCCGCTTTGCCGCCGAGCGTGATGGCGTCGAGCGCGACATCGGTGCGCAAGCTGATGCATGGCAGCAACAAGCGCGCGCATCTGTGGGAAAATTCGAAGACACTGCACAAGGGGCTGCGCGATCTTGGCTTCCAGCTGGGTACCGATGAACCGCAGTCGGCGATCATCGCCGTCATCATGCCCGATCTGGAACGCGGCGCGATGATGTGGGAAGCGCTTCTGAAGGAAGGGCTCTATGTCAATCTGGCTCGACCGCCAGCAACCCCTGCCGGTATGACGCTGCTGCGCTGCTCACTCTGCGCCGAGCACACCAGCGAGCAGGTGCAGGACATTCTTGGCCGGTTCGAACGTGCGGGCAAGGCTGTCGGCATCATCTGATTTGCAGCGATGACGAAGCGCTACACCCTTACTTTATCCTGCCCGGATGCCCCGGGTCTGGTGGCGGCTGTCTCCGGCTTCCTTGCCAACCATGGCTGCAACATCCTTGAATCGCAGCAGTTTAACGACCGTGAAGATGCGCAATTCTTCATGCGGGTGGTGTTTGAAGCTTTGCCGGGTGCGCCTGATGCTGATGCCCTGAGAGCACAATTCACGCCTTTGGCGGATCGGCTGGCCATGCATTGGCAGATCCGCGATGCCGATGCGCCGCGCAAGGTGTTGCTGATGGTCTCCAAATTTGACCATTGCCTCGAAGACCTGCTCTATCGCGTGCGGGTCGGGGAGTTGAAGATGGATGTGGTGGCGATCGCCTCCAACCATCCACGCGATGCCTCGAAACCCTCGCTGGTCGGCGACATTGCCTGGCACCATTTTCCAATTACGCCAGATACCAAGTCTGACCAGGAAGCCGCAATCAAAGCGCTAATCTCCGAAACGGGTGCGGAGCTGGTGGTGCTTGCGCGGTACATGCAGATATTATCAGACGACTTCGCCGCCTTTCTTTCTGGCCGCTGCATCAACATTCACCACAGTTTCCTTCCCGGCTTCAAGGGTGCCAAGCCCTATCATCAGGCGCATGCGCGCGGGGTTAAGATGATCGGCGCGACCGCGCATTATGTCACCGCAGACCTCGACGAAGGCCCGATCATTGCGCAGGATGTCGAGGCGGTCAGCCATGCCGATACTGCCGAGGATCTGGTGGCGAAGGGACGGGATATCGAGAGTCGCGTGCTCGCCGCCGCCGTTCGTGACCATCTGGAGGACCGGGTGCTGCTCAACGGCAGCAAGACCGTCGTTTTCCGGAGCTAGAGTTGCCCTTGTCCAGTTGAATCATCACCGTAGCACTGGGCCTGTCGAAGGGCGTTTGTCGGCTGGGCGTGCTTCGACAGGCTCAGCACTACGGTTCTATCCAAACGGCGCAAAGTCTAGCGAACTGCGCCTTTGACAAGCAATTTGGGAACCAGCACGAAGGCCGCCACGAGTGGCCATTTGCGTTGCCAGGGCTTGATCTCGATCTGCGTGCCGGCATGGCGGTTGATCTTCCAGGCCAGATAATCGATCCCGCCCGAATAGGTGAAGGCTGCCTTGACAAGTCGCGCGACCGAAAGCAATTTGCCTTCGATACGGCGCCTTGCCCATCCCCCGCCAGTCGCGTCCGACGGAATTTCCGTAATGGCTGGCGCGCTAAATTGCTCATAGCGTGCCGGGTCTGCGTCCACCACCGAGTTGGAGCGGCTTTTGCGCTCTGCGCGCAGTTCGACCGAATAAGTAAGCGCAAAGGCACGGCGCCACCAGTCGAGCGGTGCTTCGCCGTCAATTGAACCGGCTGCCGCGAGCAAAGTTGGCGCGGCGCGCGAAACGGCATCAATCGCCTTTGCTTGAGCATCGGCATCCGCACTCCACACCAGCCGTGATGGTTGCGCAAAGCGGGCCCAGACGGAGACATTGCGGGTTTCAGGGCTGTTCAGCCGGCGAAAGTCCGCCTCGCTCAGCACCGCATATTTGGCCATCAGCCCGTCATGTTCGAATGGAAAGACATTGGGCGGAACAAGTCTATTGGCCCGTGCCAGCCAGCTGTCGC
Source organism: uncultured Sphingorhabdus sp. (assembly GCA_937873665.1). The sequence continues at coordinate 24,340 of CALMYW010000404.1, read as the reverse complement.
CATAGGCCGCTTCATAGTCTGAAACGATCAAGTAGAAATCGAGCATCAGCCCGTCGAGCTGGCTTTCGCGCAGGCAGCTTCCGTAGAATAATACGGCCTTCGAAGCGTCCGGATATTTGGCGGCCAGCGCCTTGGCCATATTGCTTACGCGCGGGTCAACCGGCTGCGCTAGTTCTTCGGCGACAAGCTGTGCGAGCGGAGACATAGGACGGCCTTAGCGCCTTTTTGCGGACTGTGCGATGCCTCAGGCGGCAAGCTTGAGGAACGGCACTGGCGGGGGCGAACGGAGCACAATTGGCCGATCGGTGCCCGCCTCAAACACTTCGCCATCAAGGATCACATTGCTTCGACCACCATCAATCTGGATGATATCGCCATTGCTGATGTGGATGCCATCCATGCGCCGTTTGCCCAAAAGGCCGAGCAAGGATGCGCCTATCATGCGCAACAGCACCCAGGGGCCTTGATCAACCGCCATCAGCTTCAGATGCCCGCTGCCTTCGGTGCGCACGCGCCCGCCGAGCAACAGTTTTTCGAGCGTCGTGACGATCAGTACCGAGAAGCGCCCCTTGAGCTCACCGTCGCGGATCAGCGAGATCCGGATTGATTCGGTACGCTGCGGCAGGAAATCCGCTTTCAGGCCGAACAGCACCGTGAAAATGGCGGCAATTGCGGCAATAACATGGCTGATACCGTTGGGCAGGCCCAGCGGATAGATTTTGTTGCGGCAATAAAGAATCGTCTCGGCGAGATAGGCCCCGCCAAGGAACATGCCGATCACGGGGCGAACATTGTCGGTACCTTCGGACAGCGCGATCAGCTCGCGCGCGACGACATGGCCCGACAGGTCGCCCTTCGCCAGTTCCAATATGTCGGCCAATGCCTGCAATGCATCCCCGCTTGCACCCAGATCAAGTGCGATCAGGTTTGTCTTGCCATTGGGTAACACCGCTACAGGGGGCGGCGTGCCTTTGAAATGGCCACCATGATAGAGCTCGGTCAACGCCGCCTGAACGGTTCCGTCTCCGCCATTGACGACAAGCACCTTGGGCTTGACGCGCGCGATCATTTCAAGTGCGCGGGCAATCTGGCCTATCTCTTCAACCTCATAGTGGAAGATATCGGGGTTCTTCGCGCAAAAGCTCCGCACTTGCGGCAACAGGCTCTTGTTGCCGGTCGAATGCGGATTGGAAAGAAGCGCGACTAGAGCCAAATTACCCCCTGGAACCTCACATATATTTCATGTTGATGGTAACCGTCGTTACGCCGGAACCCACGTAAAAGCTGACTTTTCCGACCGAAGGCTTGCCCAGGTTGAGCACATTGATCGACGGGTTGTTCGAAAACCCGCCACCATCGGACGAGATGTCGGTGCTGCCATTACCATTTTTGTCGTGGCGAACCGCGATGGCATAATTGCCTGCGGAACCCACCGGCAGGCAAAAGCTCATCGTGCCGGCGCGGGCGCCGGTTTCGATGCGTTGCAACCAGCGACCCTTGGTCAGCCACGCAGCCTTGGTTGCCGGATAACTCTGGACGCGCATCTTGCCCGTCGAGCTTTTGACACCCTGTACAACCACCTTCACTGCAGGGCCCCGACCGGCACTGCAGCGGCTCATATCGTTAGAAATCACGCTTCCGGCCGAGGCCGTACCCGTCATGGCGAGCGCGGCGGCGGCGGCGAAAGCGGCAATGAAACGTGCCATTGCTGAAACTACTCCGTACCATTTGCGTTGATCATATTACGACCAACGATATTGCTCCTGATCTTGATCGGGTATATCGGGACGATTTGCGGCCAAATTAGGGTGACAGGGCGACCATAAGTTGAAATTTTTGACCGCCACCGACCGCTATATTGCAAGGCTTGTCCTGCTACCCCTTCTCAGCACGCTGGTGATCGCCGCGATGCTGTTGCTGCTCGACAAGATGCTGCGTCTGTTCGATTTCGTTGCCGCTGAAGGCGGCCCGGTCAGCGTCGTCTGGCGCATGCTCGCCAATCTGATCCCTGAATATATGTCGCTTGGTATTCCCATCGGGCTTATGCTGGGGATATTGCTTGCATTCCGTAAGCTCGCAACCACCTCTGAAATCGACATATTCCGGGCGGTTGGCCAAAGTTATTGGCGGCTGTTGCGTGTGCCTTATCTATTCGCCATCGGGCTCGCGTTGGTCAATTTTGCCATCGTCGGCTGGGTGCAGCCCACTTCGCGCTATTTGTATGAAGAGCTGCGGTTCGATCTTCGCTCGGGCGCGTTGGGTGCGTCGATCAAGGTCGGCGAGTTCAACAATCTGGGCGATAATCTGACGGTGCGGATCGAGGAAAGCCGCAATCAGGGTAATGACCTTTCGGGCCTGTTTGTTTTTGCAGAGAATAAAAAGGGTCAGTCGATTTCGGTTACAGCGGAAAAGGGGCAGTTCCTGCGTACTGATGATCCCGATACAATTATCCTGCGGCTGACCAACGGAACGCTGGTACATGATGCTCCCAATTACCGTAGTGCCCGTGTCCTCAGCTTTTCCAGCCATGACGTTCCCATCGATCTGCCGCAGATAGAACAGTTTCGTGGGCGAGGTGGCAAGGATCGCGAATATACGCTGAACGAGCTGGTCAAAGTGGGCAATGACATGGAGCGACCCAAAAGTGAGCGCAACGCGGCATGGTCCAATTTCCACTTCCGGCTGGTTGAAGTGGCGATGATGTTCCTGCTGCCGCTGCTGGCGCTAGCGCTGGCGATACCACCCAAAAGGTCGACTTCAGCGCTAGGGGTGTTCCTGTCGATCGTGATGGTGGTGACCTATCACAAGATAAATGAATATGCAGAATCGCTGGGTGCCCTGGGGCAGGTTCCGCCTGCCGTGGCATTGTGGGTGCCCTGCTTCGCCTTTGCTGCCCTGATTTTCTGGATGTACCATGTCATCGCGCATGTACCGGGAGGCCAGCCGATAGGCGCGCTGGAGGTCTTTGCTGCCAAAGCGGGCAAATCGATCAAGAAGCTGTTCCACTTTGGACGTCGCAAGTCGCGGCTGTTGGCGCAGGAGGTTTGATCGGTGCGGCTTCAATTCTTTCCGTCCCGTCAGATCGGTTGGTATATGGCGCGGCTGTTTCTGGTCCGCACCCTTGCGGTGCTGCTGATGCTGGTGCTGGTGTTGCAGACGCTCGACCTGCTCGGCGAAAGCGGCAAGATCCTCTCGGTAGCGGGTAACAGCGAGTCTGACCTTTGGCGCTATGTCGGGATGCGCGCGCCGCAGATCATTGCGCGCTTCCTGCCCTTTTCGGTGTTGCTGGCGACTTTGATCACCTTTGCGACACTCAGCCAGAACAGCGAAGTCGTGGCGATGAAGGCAGCAGGCCTTTCGGCACATCAAATATTGGTGCCGATGCTGGCGGCCAGCTTGGTTGTCGCTTGTGTGTCTTTCGCGTTCAATGAAACGGTGGTCGCCCCCGCAACCGCGAAACTGAAGGTCTGGCAGGATGTCGAATATGGCCCTGTGCCCAAGGATGATGGCATCCGCACCAATGTCTGGGTGCGCGAGGGCCGTGATCTGGTTCAGGTGCGCACCGTTTCAGGAAAGGGCGCCGATACCCAATTGCAGGGCATTCGTGTTTACCAGCGCGCCGACGGCAGCCTGAAACGGGTCATTCAGGCAGAAACAGGCAGACTCAGCGACGGCGCATGGAAGCTTGAGAATATTGAAATTTTTGACGTCGCAAAGGCCGAGCAGGAAAAGTTGCCTGAACTGGTCGTTGGACGCGGTATAGAGCCGGAACGGTTCAATCGACTGAAGGTCGATGGTGACGCTTTGGGCTTCCTGCCGTTGATGCGTGCGATTGACGACCTCAAGGCAGCGGGGCGGAGAACCGACACGCTCGAAGGCATATTGTGGCACAAGATATCAGGGCCTCTATCTGCGTTGCTGATGCCTTTGTTAGGGGCTGTGGCCGCTTTCGGCCTTGCGCGATCAGGCGCACTTTTCCTGCGTGCCGTAATCGGCATGGCCTTGGGCTTTGCCTATTTCGTCGCTGACAATTTCGCGCTGGCGATGGGCAATCTGGGCGCATACCCACCCTTCATCGCCGCTTGGGCGCCTTTTCTTCTGTTTCTCCTGATTGGTGAGACGGTGCTCGTTCGCACCGAGGAATAATGAGCGGGCGTTATTCGAAGTTTGGCGGCACCAGCCCACGCCCCCACCCGACCTCCCATAGCATACACTGTTTGGGAGGTCGGGTGGGGGCGTGGGCTGGTGCCGAAACCTATTAATGAGCGGGCCGCAGGAAGAGGCGCTGGTCGAGGCACAGGCACAGACCATCGACAGAAAAGATGTTGCCAAAGGGGCGGGCCTTGCTGCGGTGGCACGTCTGGGGGCGCTGATCGAGGTGATCTCGCAGCCGGCCTATACATGGATGTTCGGGCTTACAGGTTACGGCGTCTATGTCGTGCTCTGGGCAGCGGTGAACATATTGGCGAACCTGCTCGATCTGGCTCTGGGGCAGGCGTTGCAAAGAATCGTGCCCGCCAGCGCAAGCCGCGAAGACCAGCATGGGGCGGTTCGCTTTGCGCTGGTGGCGAGCACCGGGCTCGGCATCGTCGCTGCGATGGCAATCTCGCTCTCCGCGCCAATGCTTGCGGGCTGGGTCGCCAGTGCACCCGGCGATGCGTCGAAACTCCCTCAGGCCATCGCCATCTTTGCGTGGAGCTTACCGCTATGGATCTTCGTCGAAACCGCCACGGCTGCTGCACGCGCCATGCGTGCCTTCGGGCCGGAAATCCGTTTGCGGATATTCTGGGAGCAGGTGGCGCGTTTAATATTTGCCGCCGGTTTCTTTTTCGCCGGGACGGGATTTGAGGGCCTGCTCTTCGGCCATCTCGCCTCCTTGGCATTGACGGCATGGTTGAGCTGGAAATTGCTGGCCCGTTATTATGATCCGGCCTTGCTTTTGCGGGCACCCTTGCCGCCGTCTCTGCGCGCTGAAACATTGGCGACAGGTTTTGCGATGCTGCCGCCAGCTCTTGCCCGCCGTGCCTATAACGACCTGCCACCGATCCTGTTGAATGCGATGATCCCCGGCGCGGGCGGAGCCACAGCGGCCGGACTTTTCGGCATCGCTCGAAAGATTGCATCAATCCCGCTGATCGTGCGCCAGTCCTTCCTCTATGTACTTGCGCCGCTGGCATCAGCGCAGGCAGCAGTCGACCGCAAAGAGATTGCGCCTTTGTACAGTTTCTCGACCCATATCTCGCTGCTGCTTGCGGTGCCTCTGGCAGGCTTCCTCATCCTGATAGCCGCTGACCTGTTGACCGCTTTCGCACCTGGTGCAGAGGCCGCCCTGATGGTGCTTGTCATCCTGCTCGCTGCCCGTGCGGCAGAGGCGGCGCTGGGCCCCGCAACGCCTATCATTGAAATGATCGGTCATCGAGGCCTCCCGCTCGCCAACAGCCTAGCGGGATTGGCCATCTGGCTGGCGCTGGGTATCTGGCTGGTGCCGGACATGGGCGCGACGGGAATGGCCATCGCCGTTTCCGCTGCCGTAGTGTTCACGGCGCTGCTGGCGATTGCCGAGCTCTATTGGGCCGACCGCGTTTCCCCGTTCGGGCATGGTTTCGTGCGCGCGCTGGTCGCTGGCGCAGGTTGCATCGGGCTTCTTTGGGGCGTCGGCGAAGTGCTTGTGCCCTTTGGCCAGCGTGTAAGGGCGCTCTCGCTCTTTGCGCTCTTCTGGCCGAGTCTGTGGGTCGCACTGCGCTGGGGTTTGCTGCCGGAGGATAAGCAGGGGCTGGGCAAACTCGCGGTCAAGTTGCGGCTGTAACCGGTTGCCCTTCGCGCACTTGCGCAGCATAAGGCCGCCAATAATGGACAGGGATTGAACTTATGCAGGCAGGTGAAGTGCGGGTCACACCGGTGGCAGGGAAGAAGGCGCTGGCGGAGTTTGTCGACTTGCCTTTCCGCCTTTACGCCGATGATCCCAACTGGGTGCCGCCGCTGAAGGATGAGGTTTACGGCCTGCTGACACCCGGCAAGAACCCCTGGTTCGAACATGCCGAAGCCCAGCTTTTCCTGGCGCGCCGCGCCGGGCAGGTGGTTGGTCGTATTTCGGCGCATATTGACCATCTCGCACTCAAGCAGCCAGTCGAACAGGGCATGGGCCCCGGCACCGGCTTCTGGGGATTTTACGAAGCTGAAAACGCCGAGATCGGCAATGCACTCCTCGCTGCGGCGGAAAAATGGCTACGCGCCAAAGGCATGACTAAGATGCTGGGTCCGGTCAGCTTCGCGATGTGGGATGAGCCGGGTTTGTTGATCGAAGGGCATGACCATCCGCCGACGGTGATGATGGGCTTCAACAGCGCCGCCTATCAGGTGTGGATCGAAGCCGCAGGGCACCAAAAGGTCGAAGATCTCTTCACCTACGCATTGCCTATCGATCAGGGATTCCCCGAACTCACCAATCGCATTGTCGCGATGGGTGAGAAGAGTGGGAAGATTCACATCCGTCGGGTCAACAAGAGCAAGTTCGACCAAGAGGCGGCGCTTATCCTGTCGATCCTCAATGATGCCTGGAGCGACAATTGGGGATTTGTCCCCTTTACTCCGGCAGAGGTCGCCTATGCGGGGAAGAAATTGAAGCCCATCGTTTTCGAAGACCTTATCCGTGTCGCCGAAATAGATGGCGAGCCGGTAGCCTTCATGATGACCATTCCCGACCTGAACGAGCAGCTTGTGAAATATGGCGGCTCGCTCTGGCCGTTTAACTGGGCGAAGCTGCTCTGGTGGCTCAATGTCGGCAAGCCGCAGGTGACGACGATGCGCGTGCCGTTGATGGGCGTAGTCAAAAAGCTTCAGGGCACCCGCACCGCAAGCCAATTGGCCTTCATGCTGATCGAGTATATCCGCCGCGACGCGATTGCCAAATTTGGTGCGACGCGGGGCGATTTCGGTTGGGTATTGTCGTCCAACGGACCGATGGTCTCTGTGGGCGAGGCCGTCGGCGGCAAGGTGAACAAGGTGTACCGGATTTACGAAAAGGCGCTTTAGAGGCTGCGACCGGCCCTTCCGGCCAGTTCCACCGCATAATGCCAAGCTATGCGACCGGAGCGACCACCGCGCTGGTGGGCGAAGGCGAGTGCATCGGCCTCTTCCCATTCCAGTCCAAAATGCGCGGCATAAGCGGCGACCATTTTCAGGAAGGCGGGCTGATCGGGATATTGGAAGCCCAGCTTGAGTCCGAAGCGGTCGGCGAGGGCGAGCCGGTCATCGGCGACATCGCGGGCGTTCACCGCGGCATCCTCTTCATCCTGCCGCCGCTCGACTATGTTGCGCCGGTTCGAAGTGACATAGAGCCGGACATTGGCGGGCCGTGCTTCTGATCCGCCTTCGAGCATCGAACGCAGGCGACGCGGGCCCGCATCGTCGCCTTCGAACGCCATATCGTCGATAAACAGGATGAAGCGGCGGTCCGATTGGTTGAGCAATGCGAACAAATGCGGCAGGCTGGCCAGCTGGTCCGCCGTGGTTTCGACCAATGCGAGAGGCAATCCGTCTGCCCGCAAAGCGCCAGTCACCGATTTGACCAGAGCAGACTTCCCCATGCCGCGAGCGCCCCAGAGCAGCACATCATGCGCGGCATGACCTTGTGCGAGACGGCGGCTGTTTACGGTGATGGCTTCCTTTTGCCGGTCGACGCCGACGATCAGATTTTCAGGCAGCGGTGCGAAAGTGGCAACGGCTGCGAGCACCTGGCCGTCCCAATGATAGGCAGGGTGGGCAGAAAGGTCAGCCGGTTCGCCCGTTGGCGGCGCGAGCCGTTCCAGCGCTTCGGCTATCCGGCGGAGGGTTTCGCTGTTGTCGGTCACTTTCCCACCATAACCTATTGTCATTCCCGCGAAAGCGGGAATCCATGGTCTGAGGCCAAGGTTTAAGCCGACATTTCGGACCATGGACCGCCGATCAAGTCCGGGGTGACATTGTTTAGGGACTGCAACGGCAGAAGGTCAGGCTGCAAGCCCTTCGACATCCAATGCATAAAGCAAGTCCGCCCCCGCCATAGCGCTACCTTTCAGCGAGAGCGCTTCAGGCACCATCACATCGAGATAATAGCGGCAGCTGGCGATCTTGGCCTTCAGGAATGGCGAATTGCCGCCTTCGGCTTCGGCCACGCGTAACTGCTTCGCCATCAGGCTTCCGCAGGTCGCAACCGCCATCATCGTGGTGAAGGGATAGCTGCCAGCCAGCTTGTCATCAGTCGACGCGCTGCCGATCATCCATTCGGCAACTTCGGTGCAGGCGCCGGCAAGTGCCTTGAGCCCGGCATGTTCGGCCGCTTCCTGTCCGATACGCGTCAGATGCTCGCGCACGGCATCGCCGCTGCGCATGCCGAGCTTGCGCCCGACAAGATCGGCGGCCTGAATGCCATTGGTGCCTTCGTAAATCGCCGCGATGCGGATGTCGCGATAGAGCTGCGCCGCGCCGGTTTCTTCGATAAAGCCCATACCGCCATGGACCTGAATACCCAGCGAAGCGATTTCGCTGCCCATATCGGTGCCATAGGTTTTCGCCAGCGGGGTCAAAAGATCGACCATTTCCTGCGCGCCTTCGATACCTAATGCCGCGCGGTCAACGAAACCGCTCGCGCAATAGAGCAATGCCCGGATCGCCTGTGTCCCCGCCTTCATCCGCATCAGCATGCGGCGGACATCGGGATGCTCGATTATGGGGACCGAATCGCGACTGGTTCCGCCTGCGCGGGCCGATTGGACGCGCTCGCGGGCAAATGCGACCGCCTTTTGCGTGGCAGCCTCGGCAATCTGCACGCCTTCGAGGCCGACATTGAGGCGGGCATTGTTCATCATCGTGAACATGGCGCGCATCCCGCCAAATTCCGGGCCTATCAACTCGCCAATGCAGTCGCCTTCATCACCAAAGGCGAGAACGCAGGTGGGCGAAGCATTGATGCCCATCTTATGCTCGATCGACACGACTTTGATGTCATTGCGCTCGCCCAATGAGCCGTCTTCATTCACACGATATTTGGGAACGAGGAAGAGCGAGATTCCCTTGGTTCCCGGCGGTGCATCGGGTGTGCGCGCGAGCACGAGGTGGACGATATTGCCCGCCATGTCATGATCGCCAAAGCTGATGTAAATTTTTTGTCCCTTGATCTGGTATGTGCCGTCCCCTCGCGGCGTTGCTGTTGTCTTAAGCGCGCCGACATCCGATCCCGCCTGTGGCTCGGTCAGGTTCATTGTGCCGGTCCATTCGCCGGTCGACAGCTTCGGCAGGAACATTGCCTTTTGCGCGTCCGAACCATGATGGTTGATCGCTTCAATCGAACCGACCGACAGGATCGGGCAAAGCGCGAAGGCCATATTCGCCGCCCCCAGCGAATCGAGCGCAACAGTCGCAAGGCTGAACGGCAGGCCTTGCCCGCCGAAATCTGCCGGCGCGTTGATAGAACCCCAGCCATTGGCGACATAGGCCTTATAGGCATCCACAAATCCTTCAGGCATGACCACTTGCCCATCGATCAGTCGTGCGCCCACGGTGTCGCCAATCCGGCGCAAAGGATAGAATTCCGCAGCGGCAAATTCGCCAATGCCGCCGACAATTGCTTCCACCATATCGGGGCTGGCGTCGGCAAAGCGTTGGTGCGCCGAAAGCGCATCAATGCCGGTGATGTGCTTGAGGACGAAAAGCTGTTCGGTAACCGGTGCGGTGAATGTCATTTTGGGGCCTGTTGCTTGCGGATTTCCCGGCCTATAGCGCGGTATGATGGCAGGCTCAAATCCCCTAGGACATGGCCGGATAGCGAAGGCCGACTCCGCCGCAATAGCAGAGGCGGTGGAGCGTCTGCGCGCGGGCGATATTGTCGCGATTCCCACCGAGACGGTCTATGGGCTGGCGGCAGATGCGTCCAACGCCGAAGCCGTTGCCAATATCTATCGCACCAAGGGACGCCCGGATTTCAATCCGCTGATTGTCCATGTGCCCGACCATGCAGCGGCGGAACAACTGGCGCAATTCGACGAGCGGGCGGCGATGCTGGCTTTTCATTTCTGGCCAGGGCCGTTGACACTGGTGCTGCCGTTGCAACCCGGTGCGCCGGTGGCGAAAGCCGTAACGGCTGGATTGCCGACAATTGCGCTCCGCTGCCCCGCCCATCCGGTGATGCAGGCTGTCCTTAAACAGAGCGGGCTATTCCTTGCAGCACCCTCGGCCAATCGCAGCGGCGGGATCAGCCCGACGCGAGCAGAGCATGTCGCGCGCAGTTTCGGCGATGCCATGCCGCTGGTTCTCGATGCCGGTTCGTGCAGCGCGGGTCTTGAATCGACCATCGTCGCGGTGCGGGAAAATGGCTGGCAATTGTTGCGTCCCGGGCCAGTCACCTTGGCCGAAATATCCGAGCTTCTCGGAGAACCGCCCTTGCCGGTCACTGAAGCGAAAATCGAGGCTCCCGGCCAATTGGTGAGCCATTATGCGCCTTCCAAACCGGTTCGGCTCAATGCTGCCCTGCCAGCACCTGGCGAATGGCATATCGGATTTGGCGACACGACCGGAGACGATAATCTGTCACCCGAAGGCGACCTTGCCGAAGCGGCGGCGCGCCTGTTTGATGCCTTGCACACCGCGGATGCAAGCGATCGTGTCTCAATAGCCATTGCGCCGATCCCTGATGAAGGCATCGGAGTTGCGATCAATGACCGGCTGCGCAGGGCGGCAGCGTGAAACTGGTTGCCGCTGTCCTAGCCGCTATGGCTTTCACCGGTGCACTCGTGGCTACACAAAAAGAATCGCCCAAGGACTCGGTCAAAACTGCTTATCAAGACCTGATCGCCAAGGATTTGCGGCTTGCGACCATTGGCTACCATCTGGCCAAAGGCAGCGCAGACTTTTGCCGGAACAGATGGCGCAATCCGGGCTGGGTGCTGCACGATGAACGTCAATATCCTGACCTTGGCCTTGCCCGCCGCGCCTTCACTTTCAGACAGCCAATTAGCATTGCCGCGCTGGTTGCAGATGGGCCTGCGGAACAGGCAGGTCTGGCAGCAGGGGATGGGCTTCTCGGTGTCGACGGAAGTGTGGTGTGGTACGACCCTAGGCCGGTAAAATCCGGCCCCTCGTCGGAGCGAATTGATAGGCTGCGCGAAGAGTTTATGACCCGCCTTTCGGAAGGACGGCCCATCGCCTTCCAGATCGACACTGCAACCGGTCGGCGCGATTTTATCCTTGATCCTCCACCAATCTGTGCCTCCGATTTCTGGGTCGATGTTCGCCCGAAACGCGACGCAGGTGCTGACGGGGCGCGTGTGCGCGTGACCAGCGGACTGATCGAATATGTGTCGGATGACGATGAATTGGCAGCGGTCGTCGCGCACGAAATGGCGCATAATTTGCTCGATCATCGCCCACTGATCGAGGCAACCAAAAGCGGCAAGACCAAAGTCATTAAAGCCACCGAAGCGGAAGCCGACCGGCTTTCGGTCTGGCTGATGGCCAATGCGGGCTATGATCCGGAAGCAGCGATCACCTTCTGGGAACGCTATGGCAAGGCTACGGGCCTCGGCATTTTCAGCGCGCCAACCCATTATCGCTGGCAGACACGGGTCGCAATGTTGCGTGCGGAGATTGATCAGATGGCGTTGTTACCCGCCCTTGAAGGCAGGCGAGATCCGCCCTTGCTGGCGGCGCATCGGGCGAAGCAATAATTTCGATTGCGAAATGCAATCGACTGTTCCCTTGCGGCTTCGATTATCCTACCAAGTGGAACCAAGGATATAATGGGAGGGAACGTGGCCTGTCGCGCACATCGCCTTGCTATCGCTGCACTTTTACTGCCGCCGCTGCTATATGGCTGCGGCGAGAAGGAAGCTGGCAAAACCGAAATAAGCGAAGAGATCTTCCCCGTTCAGGTTTTGACCGTTCAGCCGAGCAACATGCTGCAAACGATCAGCGCCGTCGGGACGGTGCGCTATCGCCGCGAAACGCCGCTGGGTTTTACTACGCCGGGCAAGGTCGCAACCGTCCGGTTTGAGGAAGGCGATTATGTGAAGCGCGGCGCTTTGCTCGCTGCGCTCGATACCACCAGCGTCGGGGCCGACCTGAATGTGGCCGAGGCCGAACGCGGCCGGGCGCAGGCCGAGTTCGAACGCATCAAGCAATTATATGCTGACGGCTGGGTCACCAAATCACGCTTTGAAGCAGCCGAAGCTGCAGCCAAGGCTGCCGGGGCCCGCGTTGCCCAGGCCGGGTTCGCGCGGGGTACGGCCCAACTTTATGCCCCGTCAAATGGTGTCGTGCTGATGCGCAACGTCCAGCCGGGGCAGGTGGTTGCAGCCGGAACACCGGCGCTGATCCTGGGCGAAGGCGATGACGGTTTCGTTTTCCGCGCGCCTGTCATCGATCGCAGCGCGTCGAAACTACGCATCGGTATGGCTGCGGAAATCAGCCTCCCCGCTTTGGGCTCTGCCCCCATTACCGCGACCATCAGCGAGATTGATGGTCGCGCCAATCAGGCGACGGGTGCGTTCACCGTTCAATTCAGTCTTCCGTCTTCGGCACAACTCAAATCCGGCCAGATTGGTACGGCGAGTATCAAATTGCCCGCGGGTGACGACGGCGCGCTGCAGATTCCGGCGAGTGCGATCTTTGGCATGCGTGCCAATGAAGGGCTGGTATATATTGTCGATGCCAAGACCGAACGGGTCGAAACCCGCAATGTCGCCATTGAACGGGTGACCGACGGATTCGTTATCATCACCGGCGGGCTGAAGCAGGGCGACTTGCTGGTGACATCCGGCGCAGAGAAGTTGCGCACCGGCGCCAAAGTGCGCATGACGCGGGCGCCCGGTTGATATGCGGCACATTGCGGGTCCGGCTGTGCGCGGATGAACGTCACCGAATTTGCCATTCGCCGCTGGCAACTGACGCTGGTGATGTTCAGCCTGCTGATCGCGCTCGGCTATTCGGCTTTTACATCTATTCCGCGCGCGGTCGACCCGCACTTCCCGCTGCCCGTGGTTGTCATCACGGCAGTCCAGCCCGGTGCCGATGCCGAGGAGATGGAGCAAACGGTCGCCAAACCCATTGAAGAGCTGATGCAGGGGCTGGAGGACGTCAAAGAAATCGTTTCGACCAGCAATGACAGCAGCGCCGTCATCCGCGCCGAATTTGACTGGTCGGGCGATCCGGATCGCTATTTCAATGATACCGTCCGCGAAGTGACGGCGATCCGTAGCAGGCTGCCCGCCGATCTGGCCCGGCTCGATTTCAAGAAGATGCGGACCACCAATGCCTCTGTATTGCAGATCGCGCTGGTCAGCGAGACGGCGAGCTGGCGGCGCATGGAAAAATATGGCCGCGACATATCAGAGGCCTTTTCGCGCTATACGGCGGTGCGTGAATCCGAAGTGCACGGATTGTCGCAGCCCGAGGTTACAGTTGCGATCAAGCCCGAACGGCTTGCCGAATTGCGCCTGCCAGCGAGCAGTGTCGCCGATGCGCTGAAGCTGGGCGGTGCTGATGTTGCGAGCGGCGCCGTGGTCAGCGGCACCAAACGCTTCAATGTCGAGGCAGGCGGGGCGTTCAAATCGCTCGATACCATTCGCAACCTGCCGCTTCGTTCGAACGAAGGCACGATCCTGCGCGTCGGCGATGTCGCCGATGTCTTCTGGGGCGCGGAAGAAACGCGATCGCGGGTCTATCACAATGGAAAAAGGGCAATCTGGATCACCGCCAACCAAAAGGCGGGGACTGACGCTACCAAATTGCGCAACGCGTTGATAGACGAGCTGGAAAACCAGAAGAAAGTGCTCCCGCCCGACATTGATGTGGTGCTGCAATTCGACCAGAGCCGCGACATCGCAAAGAGGCTCGCCGAACTGGCGCGCGATTTCTCGCTCGCGCTTGCACTGGTGTTGATCACGCTGTTGCCGCTGGGTTGGCGGGCTGCGGTGATTGTCATGGTTTCGATCCCGCTCTCGCTCGCCTCGGGACTGGTTGCGGTTTATGCCATGGGCTTTAACCTCAGCCAGTTGGTGGTGGCCGGTTTCATCTTGTCGCTTGGCCTGCTGGTCGACGATTCGATCGTGGTGATTGAAAATGTCTCGCGCCATTTGCGGATGGGCAAGGAACGGGTGCAGGCCGCCATAGACGGGACCAGGGAGATCAGCCTTGCGGTGCTGGGCTCCACCGGCGTCCTGGTATTTGCTTTCGTCCCGATGCTCTTCCTGCCCGAAGGAGCGGGAAAGTTTACGATGAGCTTCATCGGTACGATCATCTTCACCGTGACCGCGTCACTGGTCATCTCGCTCACAATCATTCCCTTCCTCGCCAGCCGGCTGCTCAAGCGCGACGGTGATGAACATGGCAATGCGTTGCTGCGTTGGTTGATGGAAAAGATCGATCGTTTCTACCGGCCTGTGCTGCACAAGGGGCTTGAAAATCCGAGACGAAGTGTATGGGGCGCGCTGGCTGTTACGCTGGGAGCATTTGCGCTCGTGCCTGTTCTGGGATTCAGCCTGTTTCCCAACGCCGATTCATCCTATTTCCGTGTGACGGTGCAGGCAGAGCAAGGTTCCAGCCTTGATGAAACCGGCCGGATTGTGCGCAAGGTATCGGAAATCCTGGCGAAGGAGCCTTCGATACAGGTTCGCGCCGAAAATGTTGGCCGCAAAAACCCGTCAGTTTTTTACAACAGCTTTGAAACTGCAGAGACCAGCACCATTGGTGAAGTGCTCGCCGTGATGGACAAATGGCGCGGGCAGGAAAGCATGGCGATGGTCGAGCGGATCCGGAAACAGCTTGACCAGATCAGCGGTGCCCGGGTGCGGTTGGTGCTCTTCCAGAACGGTGCACCTATAAACGCACCCGTCGAATTTCGCGTGGTCGGCCCAGACTTGGAGGTGCTGAAGCAATTGGCCGGAAAGGTTCAGGAAAGCCTGCACAAGGTGCCGGGAACGCGCGATATTGTAAATCCGGTGGCCACCGACCGGCTCGACCTTGATATGCAGATTGACGAGGGCAAGGCCGCTTTGCTCGACATTCCGGCTGGATCGCCACGTCGGATCATCCGGCTGGCGCTATCCGGCGAACGGGCCGGCAGTTTCCGCGACAATGAAGGGGATAGCTATCCGGTCACCGTCCGCTTGCCACTGAACAATACCCAGCCGGTTTCCGCGCTTGACCAAATCTATGTAGCTACACGGGCAGGTGCCCCGGTTGCCTTGGGCGAGATTACCGATCCGAAGCTGGTCGCGGTGGCGCCGTTAATCACGCGCCGCAATCTGGAAAGGACGGTGGAGATCACCGCACAAACCCAGGACGGTGCGCTGCCTTCGAAAATCACCCAAGCGGCCAAGGCGGAATTGGACAAGATCAAACTTCCGCTCGGCTATTCCATCCGGGTCGGTGGTGAGGCAGAGAAGATCAACGATACTTTCTCCGGCTTCGGCCCGGTCATCCTCATCGCATTGTTCATCATTTTCGGCATTTTGGTTGCGGAATTCGGCGAGTTTCGCGAGGCGCTGGTGGTCGCGGGGGTAATCCCGCTCGGAACCTTTGGCGGCCTGATCGCCCTGCTGGTGACGGGGAACAACCTTTCCTTCCTCGCCGTGATCGGCTTTGTTGCGCTGATCGGAATCGAGATCAAAAATTCGATCCTGCTGGTCGATTTCACCTCGCAGTTGCGCGAGCGTGGGCTGGGACTGCGCGACGCCATCGAGCAAGCGGGCGAGGTGCGCTTCCTGCCGGTGCTCCTGACTTCGGTTACCGCCATCGGTGGCCTGCTGCCGCTCGCGATGTTCGGGGGCAATCTTTATGGCCCGCTGGCAATCGTGCTGATTGGCGGACTTATTTCCTCGACCCTCTTGTCGCGCATCGTCACGCCCGCCATGTATCTGCTCGTGGTACGCGGCCGTGAGGAAAAGAAGGAGGCTGCACGTTTGACAAAGGAAGCGACAAGTGGCTGAGGCAATTTTTGCAGGCGGGTGTTTCTGGTGCACCGAGGCGGTGTTCAAACAACTGGATGGCGTCCAGTCGGTGGAAAGCGGCTATATCGGCGGAAGCGTTGAAAATCCGGATTACAAGACGGTGTGCAGTGGTACGACCGGCCATGCCGAGGCGATCCGCATAGGCTATGACGCGGACGTAATCGGCTATTCCGACCTGCTCGATATCCACTTTGCGACGCACGATCCGACCCAGCTCAACCGGCAGGGCAACGACATCGGAACGCAGTACCGCTCGGCAATTTTCCCGCTCGACGATGAGCAACGCGCCGAGGCCGAGGCGGCTATCGTTCGCGCCCAAGCCGATTGGCCAGCGCCCATAGTCACAACCATCGAAGGGCCTGCCACATGGTATCCAGCCGAGGATTATCATCAGGACTATTGGGATGGCGAAGGTCAGCGTAATCCCTATTGCCTTGCCGTAATTCCACCCAAGCTCGCGAAGCTTAAAAAGGGTTTTGCCGAAAAGCTGGTATCATAGACATTTAACCATGTTTCGCTATGGTTTAGGGCATGACGCACAAACCCATCCGCAAGGCCGTGTTTCCCGTCGCCGGACTTGGCACACGCTTTCTGCCTGCAACCAAAGCGATCCCGAAAGAGATGCTGCCGGTGGTCGATCGCCCGCTGATCCAATATGCGGTCGATGAAGCGCGCGAAGCCGGCATCGAGCAGATGATCTTCGTCACCGGTCGCGGCAAAAGCGCGATCGAGGACCATTTCGACATCGCCTATGAGCTTGAGCGGACGATGACCGATCGCGGCAAGGATATTTCCGTACTGGAACCGACCCGTTTGGGGCCCGGCAATTGCGCCTATGTGCGCCAGCAGGAACCGATGGGGCTGGGTCATGCCATCTGGTGCGCGCGCGATATTGTGGGGGATGAGCCTTTCGCCATTTTCCTGCCCGATGAGTTCATGCACGGCTCGCCCGGCTGCATGGCGCAGATGGTGGAGGAATATGAACGCGTCGGTGGCAATTTGCTGAGCGTGCTTGAAGTGCCGCACGTACAGGTGTCGAGCTATGGCGTGATTGATCCCGGCAGCGCGCAAGGCAAGCTGACCGAGGTCAAAGGCTTGGTTGAAAAGCCTGCGGTCGAGGCTGCGCCGTCAAACCTGATCATCTCTGGTCGCTATATCCTGCAGCCGGAGGTGATGCGCGTGCTTGAGCATCAGGGCAAGGGTGCGGGCGGTGAAATCCAGCTGACCGACGCGATGGCGCAGATGATCGGCAACCAGCCCTTCCACGCGGTCACCTTTGATGGCGCACGCTATGATTGCGGGTCGAAGACAGGCTATATCGAGGCCAATCTGGCTGTGGCGCTTTCCCGGCCCGACATGGCCGACGAGGTGCGCGCCATGGCACAGCGCCTCGTCGGTTAGTTTCGTTCAAGCCGCAGTCTTGTTCAGTTCCTTATAGACGAAACCGCCGAGCAGGCCGCCAAGGATTGGCGCGACCCAGAACAGCCAAAGCTGTTGCAAAGCCAACCCGCCCACGACCAGCGCCGGGCCAGTGCTGCGCGCCGGATTCACCGAGGTGTTGGTCACCGGAATCGAGATCAGGTGGATCAATGCCAGCATCAGACCGATGGCGAGCGGCGCAAAGCCTGCCGGTGCCTTGGCATCGGTCGCGCCCATGATCACGAACAGAAAGAAAAAGGTCAGCAGCAGCTCGACCAGAAAGCCTGTCATCATCGCATAACCGCCGGGTGAACCCTCACCCACCCCGTTGGCGGCAAGGCCGTTGGTCACCAGCGAATAGTCTGCCTTGCCGGTCGCGATGACAAACAGCGTGAAGGCAGCGGCAATCGCGCCCAATGTTTGCGAAATCACATAAAGCGGGATGTCTTTGGCGTCGAAACGCCCGCCAGCCCACAACCCGAAAGTGACCGCCGGGTTCAGGTGACAACCCGAAATATGGCCAATGGCAAAGGCCATGGTGACAACCGTTAGCCCAAAGGCGAGCGAAACGCCCAAAAGGCCAATTCCGACCTCGGGAAAGGCAGCTGAGATTACCGCGCTACCGCACCCGCCCAGCACCAGCCAGAATGTGCCGATAAATTCGGCGATCCCCCGTTGAATATTGCTCATGAACATCCTCCTCTTGCGCCGACCAAGACGCGGCGCAGCAAGGCTATCACGCTTTGTCCGAATTCAAATGTCAAAGCGTCTAATGTTCAGAGACAGGACAGTATGAGTGCGCTATTCTGCAAAAAGCTTGGAGATTGTGCATGCGCCCCATCATTATTCTGCCCTTGTTCGCTTTACTCCCGGGCTGTGTGGCTTCGGTAGTCGGAGACGTAGTGACGGCACCTATCAAGGTAGTCTCCAAAACCGCCGATGTGATGACCACCAGCCAGTCCGAAGCCGATGAGAAGCGCGGACGGGAAATGCGCAAACAGGAAGAGCGGCTGGGCAAGCTGGCGCGCAAGCGCGACGAAGCGCGCAAGGATTGCGCTGATGGTGATCGCGAGGCGTGCATCCAATATGAAGCGCTGGAAGCCGAGATCGCGGCGGAGAAAGAGCTTGATATCTAACTTGGCCATGCGACGATAACCCAACAAAAAACCCGCCGAAATTGCTTCCGGCGGGTTTTTATATGTTGGTTGCGAGGGGGATTATGCCTCGGTGTCGCCTTCGAAATCCTCAACGGTTTCGGGCGTGTGCTCCATCATGCCGATCGGATCGTCACCAAGCGCGGCTTCGGGGCCCTGGGCCAGTTCGGCCGCATGCTCTTCAGCGGCGGTTTCTGGAGCAATCAGGCTTTCCTGCAGCTTGCGATAGCTGGCGCGGAGCGCTGCATCACGGCTGGTTGCAGCCACGCGGATGCGGTTCATTGCCGAGCCGGTACCGGCCGGGATCAGACGACCAACGATGACGTTTTCCTTGAGGCCGGTGAGGACGTCTTTCTTGCCCTCAACCGCTGCCTGCGTCAGCACGCGGGTGGTCTCTTGGAACGATGCTGCCGAGATGAAGCTGCGGGTTTGCAGCGACGCCTTGGTGATGCCGAGCAGGACAGGATTGCCTTCGGCAGGCTGCTGACCGGGCTGCAGCTTGGCGTTGATCGCATCCATCTCTTCGCGGTCGACCTGTTCGCCGGCCAGCAAAGTGGTGTCACCGCCATTGGTGATTTCAACCTTCTGCAGCATCTGGCGAACGATCACCTCGATGTGCTTGTCGTTGATCTTCACGCCCTGCAGTCGATAGACTTCCTGGATTTCAGCGACCAGATATTCGGCCAGCGCTTCCACGCCCAATACTTCGAGGATGTCGTGCGGGTTTGGCGAACCGGCAATCAGGTTGTCACCCTTACGGACGAAATCGCCTTCCTGCACATCGAGCACCTTCGATTTCGGGATCAGATACTCAATCCGATCACCTTCCTCGGGAACAATCGCGATTTTACGCTTCGCCTTATAGTCGCGGACGAATTCGATCCGGCCCGAAATTTTGGCGATGATCGCATTGTCCTTCGGAACGCGCGCTTCGAACAGTTCGGCAACGCGCGGCAGACCGCCGGTGATGTCGCGGGTCTTGGCCGACTCGCGGGTCACACGAGCGAGAACGTCGCCCGCTTCGACCTTCGTACCGTCTTCAACCGACAGCATCGTGCCGACGCTCAGCAGATAGCGCGCAGCTTCGCCGCTATCGTCATCAAGCAGGGTCAGGCGGGGACGCAGGTCTTCCTTTTTGCCGCGAGCCGCACCACGATATTCAATCACGACGCGTTGGGCGATGCCGGTGGCATCGTCGGTCTGTTCGATCAGGGTCTTGCCGTCGAGCAGATCCTGGAACTTCACGATACCCGGCTTTTCGGTGATGACCGGCATGGTGAACGGATCCCATTCGGCGAGGCGGTCGCCCGCTTTCACCTTGGCTCCGTCTTCAAATGCCAGCGTCGCGCCGAAGGGCAGACGGTGCATTTCAAGTTCGCGGCCTTCCTTGTCCGACAAGATCAGTTCGCCGTTACGCGCCATGGCGATACGGCGACCGCGCTTATCGACCAGCGTCGGCAGATCACGATAAGTGACAACGCCATCGACCGAAGCGTCGAGGTTCGACGTTTCGTTGAGCTGCGCCGCACCGCCGATGTGGAAGGTACGCATGGTCAGCTGCGTACCCGGCTCACCGATCGACTGGGCTGCGATAACGCCGACAGCTTCACCGATATTCACCGGAGTACCGCGGGCCAGATCGCGACCATAGCAGGTTCCGCAGACGCCGACCTTCGATTCGCAAACCAGAGGGCTGCGGATCTTGAGGGCCTGCAGGCCGATTTCCTCAATCTGCGCAATGGCCGCTTCGTCGAGCAGGCTGCCGGTGGGGATGGCAACCTTGCCATCGGCACCGACAATGTCTTCGGCTGTAGTACGGCCGAGTACACGCTCTCCGAGCGATGCGATGGTCGAGCCGCCTTGGACGATGGCGCGCATTTCCAGCGCACGTTCGGTACCGCAGTCGATTTCGACGATGGTGCAATCCTGCGACACGTCGACCAGACGGCGGGTCAGGTAACCCGAGTTTGCCGTCTTGAGCGCGGTATCGGCCAGACCCTTACGGGCACCGTGGGTCGAGTTGAAATATTCAAGAACGGTCAGACCTTCCTTGAAGTTCGAGATGATCGGCGTTTCGATGATCTCGCCCGACGGCTTGGCCATCAGGCCGCGCATCCCGCCCAGCTGCTTCATCTGCGCCGGCGAACCACGAGCGCCCGAGTGGGCCATCATGTAGATCGAGTTGATCGGCGCTTCTCGGCCATGCTCGTCCTTCGGCGTCGCCTTCAGCTTATCCATCATGGCGTTCGCCACCTGATCACCGCAACGGCTCCAGGCGTCGATCACCTTGTTGTACTTTTCCTGCTGGGTGATCAGACCGTCCTGATATTGCTGTTCGAAATCAGCTACGATCGCCTTGGTTTCATTGACCAGTCCGTCCTTTTCGTTCGGGATGATCATGTCATCCTTGCCGAAGCTGATGCCGGCCTTGAAGGCGTGGCGGAATCCAAGCGCCATGATCGCGTCGGCAAAGAGGACGGTGTCCTTCTGGCCGGTGTGACGATAGACTTGGTCGATAACGTCGCCGATTTCCTTCTTGGTGAGCAGGCGGTTGACCACATCGAAGGGCACGGTGTGCGACTTCGGCAGGCATTCGCCGATCAGCATGCGACCCGGAGTGGTCTGGTAACGCACCATGCGCTCGACCTTGTCTTCACCGGTCTGCGGAACACGGCTGGTGATCTTCGAGTGCAGGGTAACGGCGCCGACTTCGAGCGCCTGGTGGACTTCGGCCATGTCCGAAAGGATCATGCCTTCGCCCGGCTCGCCTTCGCGGTCCATCGACAGATAATAGAGACCAAGCACCATGTCCTGTGAAGGAACGATGATCGGCTTGCCGTTGGCGGGTGAGAGGATGTTGTTGGTCGACATCATCAGCACGCGCGCTTCAAGCTGGGCTTCCAGCGAAAGCGGTACGTGAACGGCCATCTGGTCACCGTCAAAGTCGGCGTTGAAGGCCGAGCAAACGAGCGGGTGCAGCTGGATCGCCTTGCCTTCGATGAGGACAGGTTCGAACGCCTGGATGCCCAAACGGTGCAGCGTCGGTGCGCGGTTCAGCAGAACCGGATGCTCGCGAATAACCTCGTCGAGGATGTCCCAGACTTCCTTGCGCTCCTTCTCGACCCACTTCTTCGCCTGCTTCAGGGTCATCGAAAGACCCTTGGCATCGAGGCGCGAGTAGATGAACGGCTTGAACAGCTCGAGCGCCATCTTCTTCGGCAGGCCACACTGGTGCAGTTTGAGTTCCGGACCGGTCACGATGACCGAACGGCCCGAATAGTCGACGCGCTTGCCGAGCAGGTTCTGACGGAAGCGGCCCTGCTTGCCCTTAAGCATGTCGGACAGCGACTTCAGCGGACGCTTGTTGGCGCCGGTGATGGTGCGACCGCGGCGGCCATTGTCGAACAGTGCGTCGACAGCTTCCTGCAGCATGCGCTTTTCGTTGCGGACGATGATGTCCGGCGCGCGCAGCTCTATCAGGCGCTTCAAGCGGTTGTTACGGTTGATGACGCGGCGATAGAGATCGTTCAGATCCGAAGTCGCGAAACGGCCGCCATCCAGCGGAACCAGCGGGCGCAGTTCGGGCGGAATGACCGGGATAACGTCGAGGATCATCCATTCGGGGCGGTTGCCCGAATCGATGAAGCTTTCGACTACCTTCAGGCGCTTGATGATCTTCTTGGGCTTCAGCTCCGACTTGGTCGTTGCCAGTTCCTCCATCAGATCGACCCGTTCCTGTTCGAGGTCGAGGTCCATCAGCATCTGCTTGACGGCTTCGGCACCGATGCCGGCGGTGAAGGCGTCTTCGCCATATTCGTCCTGGGCTGCGAGCAGTTCGTCTTCGGTCAGAAGCTGGAACTTCTCAAGCGCGGTCAGGCCGGGTTCGGTGACGATATAATGCTCGAAATAGAGGACGCGTTCGAGCTGCTTCAACTGCATGTCGAGCAGCAAGCCGATGCGCGACGGCAGCGACTTCAGGAACCAGATATGCGCGACCGGAGCGGCGAGCTCGATATGGCCCATGCGCTCACGACGCACCTTGGTTACGGTGACTTCGACGCCGCACTTTTCGCAGACGACGCCCTTATATTTCATGCGCTTATATTTACCGCACAGGCACTCATAGTCCTTTACGGGGCCGAAGATACGGGCGCAGAACAGGCCGTCACGCTCTGGCTTGAACGTGCGGTAGTTGATCGTTTCCGGCTTCTTGATTTCGCCGAAAGACCAGCTGCGGATTTTCTCCGGCGACGCGATGCCAATCTGGATCTGGTCAAAGGTTTCCGGCTTGGCGAGCGGATTGCTGAATTTGGTAAGATCGTTCATCTTTGTGTCCTCATGGAGCTGAAAGGCTCCGAAAATTCATCCATAGGGCGGGGAAAGGGGCGGCATTTCTGCCGCCCGGCCTTCTTATTCCGCAGCCTCCGGCAGATCGTCTTCTTCGGCATCGTTAATCGACTTGAGGTCGACATTGAGACCGAGCGAGCGCATTTCCTTGACGAGAACGTTGAAGCTCTCCGGAATGCCGGCTTCGAAGGTGTCGTCGCCCTTGACGATCGCTTCGTAAACCTTGGTGCGGCCGACCACGTCGTCCGATTTCACCGTCAGCATTTCCTGCAGCGTATAGGCTGCGCCATAGGCCTGAAGCGCCCAGACCTCCATTTCCCCGAAGCGCTGGCCACCGAACTGTGCCTTACCGCCCAGCGGCTGCTGGGTGACGAGGCTGTAGGGGCCGATCGAGCGGGCGTGGATCTTGTCGTCGACCAGGTGGTGCAGCTTGAGCATATACATATAGCCCACGGTCACCTTGCGGTCGAACTTGTCACCTGTGCGGCCGTCATAAAGGTCGCTCTGGCCAGAGACGTCGAAACCGGCGCGGGCCAGCATGTCGGCAACGTCCTGTTCCTTCGCACCATCGAACACCGGCGTACCCATCGGGACGCCTGCGGCGAGATTTCCTGCCAGTTCGATGATATCGCTATCCGAGCGTCCCTTGATCTCTGCGGCGTAATTGTCACCATAGATATCGACCAGACGGTCGCGGATGGCTTCGGGCGGTGCGCCAGCCTCGGGATTCGGATTGGCAGCGCGCCAATCTTCAAGCGCCGACTGGACCTGCTTGCCCAGACCGCGCGCGGCCCAGCCCAGATGCGTTTCGAAGATCTGGCCGACGTTCATACGCGAAGGCACGCCCAGCGGGTTGAGCACGAAATCGACCGGCGTTCCGTCGGCGAGGAAAGGCATGTCTTCGGCCGGCAGGATGCGGCTGATGATACCCTTGTTACCGTGGCGGCCGGCCATCTTGTCACCCGGCTGCAGCTTGCGCTTGATGGCAACGAAGACCTTGACCATCTTGAGCACGCCCGGGGCGAGTTCGTCGCCGCGTTCGAGCTTTTCCTTGCGGTCCTCGAACTTCTCCTGGATCGCCTTGGCGGTCTCGTCATACTGCGCCTTCACCGCTTCAAGGTCAGACTGGACCTTGTCGTCGGTGACCGCAATCTTCCACCATTCATGACGTTCGACTTCAGCGAGGTTTTCCTCCGAAATCTTTTCGCCCTTCTTGATGCCCTTGGGGCTGGCGGCGGCAGTCTGGCCGATCAGCATATCCTTCAGGCGGTTATAGGTGGCGCGGTTGAGGATCGAGCGTTCGTCTTCACGGTCCTTCGCAAGGCGTTCGATTTCCTCGCGCTCGATGGCCATCGCGCGCTCGTCCTTGTCGATGCCGTGGCGGTTGAAGACGCGCACTTCGACGATGGTACCCGAAACGCCCGGCGGCAGGCGGAGCGA
>CALMYW010000403.1 GCA_937873665.1 uncultured Sphingorhabdus sp. | reverse complement strand
TCGCCGTTCCACAGCGCCTTCCAGTTGCCCTTGAGGTCGCGGGTGAGGTTGGCGACAACGGCATGCACATGCCCCTGCGGATCGAGCGCGCGGCTCGTGTCATGGGCAAAGAGCGCATAAACGAGGTTGCCGGTCTTTTCGGGCTCGCCATTGCGATTGCGTTCGTAGTTGCGCGCCTCGGCGTAGTGCTTCTCGACAAGCTGCGACATGACCGCGCGCACCGCGGCTATGTGGGCGCCGAGAATGCGCCGGTCGCCCGAGACGAGGCCCAGGATCGAGGCTGACTTGGGCATGGAGAAGGTGAGGTCGAGACCCAGCCTGCGCCCCTCGACCTGCCCCACCTTGTCCCCGTCCGGCAGATGCCCATTGAGCACCGCCTCGAACGCATCGCGCCCGACTGGCCCCTCAAGTCCGAGTGCGCGCGCACCCTCGCCAGCCCAGACCCCGGCTTCCGCGTTCTCTTCAGCCGTGTAGTAGTTGTCGTTTGCGAAATAGTCGGCGGCACCGCCGGAGGAACGAACCGCTGCGATCGAATGCATGGCCTACATCTCCATGCCGTCGTCAGAATTGATCTCGGGCGTATCGGCACCGTTGGGTCCCCCGGTGGAACGCTCGGTACGGCTCTCGGGCTCGAGCCCTTCGGCAAGTTCACGCGCAGCGACAATGGAACGCTGGAGCGCGGCCTTCCCCGCGGTGCGCGTAATCGCTTTGGCCTCGGTTTCGGCATGGCGGGACTGGGTATCCTGGGCAGGTGGAGCACCGCCGGCGCGGAACGACATCACCGCACCGATGCGGCCTGCGGCCAGTTCGGTTTCGCTGGGAAGCGGCGATGCTTGGCCTTCGCCTTCCTGCTGCGGCTCGATCGCCGCGACGGGCCTTGCCTTATCCTCCACAAGGTCGCTCACAGGGGCGGGCTGGAGTTCCTCTTTGGTCTCGCGGCCGCCCGCTTCACCGGTATCGTCAGCCTCCCCGCCAGAGCCTTTCGAGAACTCGATCGGCTCGACATTCTCACGCAGCAGATAACCTTCGGCGACTTTGGGATAATCCTTCCAGGCCAGCTTGATCCGCGCCGCATCGAAGCCCTCGGGGAAAACCAGGAAGCCGCGCAGCGAGGGCAGCTTCATGATGTCGTCAGGAAGCACGAGGGGCTGGACTTCGGAGCGCGGGGTAATCGTGGCCGCATCGCGGATATTGGAGTAACCGTAGCTGTAGGCTTCATCCATCATCCGCACTTCGCGGTGCCCGATGTAGTCCGAGCAGTGCTCGGCTGTGTCGCGGTCGGCTGCCGCCAGGATCAGCTTGGTGCGGGCCAGCGAGGAGAGGTTCTGCGCGCCTTCCTTGCCGTAGGTCTCCGAGAGCTTGGCGAAAGAATGGATACCCAGCACGAAGGCCCCGCCGAACCCCCGCGCGGTCTGCAAGCCGTCCTCGATCGCCGGAAGACGGTGCAGCGCATGGACCTCGTCGAAGAAGAACCAGGTGCGCAGGTCCCGCGTGCGCGGCAGCCGCATGAGCGTGTGGACGGCAAGGTTCATCCACAGCGAAAGCAGCGCCCGGTTGAGCACCAGTTCGTTGTGCGAGGACGTAATGAACAGGATCGAGCCAGGCTTGTCATTCGAGCGGATCCAGTCACCGATGGAGAAGGCCTCCTTGCCTTCGGGAAGGAAGCGCAGGGCCTGGGCGTTCGTGTTGAACACAGCCCGGATGGACTCGGCCATCTTGGCCGCCTCGGGCGCGGTGAGCGGGTCAGCGACCGTGTTCTCGAGCATCTTGTGGACCGCCTTGAGGTCGGCCATCATCAGACGGCTCGCGAGCGCCTGGTTGGTGGCCTGCCCCTCCTTGATGAGCTTGATGCAGGACTCCACGAACAGCGTGCGCGCAGCGAGCATCCAGAAGGGCTCCGCCCCGCCGCCATCGGCCGGCAAGAGGGCCGCTGCGATGCCGGTGAAGTCGGCATGGTTCTTCGCTTCCAAGAACACCGACCAGGACGGGCAGCGCTCGTCCATCGGGTTGAGGATCGTGTCGGTTTCGGGGTCGTAGAAGGCCTCGACGTAAGCGCCGGTGAGGTCGAAGACGACGGCTCGGTCGCGGCGCACCCGCATCTGCGCGATGAGTGCGCGCATCTGCGTCGTCTTGCCTGTGCCAGTCGAGCCGATCATCATCGTGTGCGACTGTTCGGTGCGCCAGGGAAAGGCGATACCGGCCAGCGAATAGGCGTGATGAATGCCCGCCGCCTTGCGGGCCTCGATACCCATTCCCATGACATCGCCCAGGGACCTGCCGGGGAGTTTCTCGGCGATCTCCTGCTCCAGCTGCGCGCGGTTATGCCCGCTGATGACACGCGCCAGTTCAGGACCATCGACGAGCATCGCGCCGCGCTGGTGGCGCTCCTCGAGGATCGATTTGCCGCGCCGTTTGGAGAAGTCGACAAACCACACCGCGAGCGGCACGGCAACAAACAGAGAGATGAACAGCGAACCCCAGATCGCGCGCATCAATCTGGTCCAGGCGATCACCACATCGGGGTGCGATGCGATCATCGAGATCGGAGCAGGGATCACTTCCCCCGACGGCTCAGTGAGGTTGATCACCTTGCTGGGCGAGAACTCCATGAAGGACCATCCGGCGGCATAGATCCGCATCAGGATCATCTCGATTTCATGCTCCTCGAGACGCAGTGCGAGCACCACCGAAAGCACGAACAGGAAGGTGAAAAACCAGACCAGGAAGGGCAGGCGGGCGGACGCAAACCACATCAGAAATTCATGGGTGATGAGCTGCGAGCCGCGGGTGAAATCACCCGCATTGCGCGGCATGGTTCCACGCGCCGAATGGTGCTGCAGCTTGCCAGGGCGAGCCCGATCGGACCAGGTGTCAGGCTCCGACATGGAATGCCTCCATGCGCCGTTCGGCTTCGGCCAGGAGCACATCGTGAACTTCGGGATACTCGCGCTGGACCATGAGATCGAGCGCCAGGAAGGTATACTCAGCCGAAAACTGCCGCCGGCGATCCTGCTCGGACGAACCGTCAAGTTCATCGATGAAGCGCTCTATGGCGATTCGCAGAAACTTTGAGCGGGAGATATTGCGCAAGGCCGCAGCGGCATCGGCGGCCTTGATAACGGAGCCGGGAAGCCGGGCCGAAATCAACACTGTTTCTGTCATCACCAAACCCTTTGTGAAGGGCCCGGCGGGGATTGCGCGGTTCTGTTTTAGGCCATCGCGGTTGGCTTGGCAAGGAACCAGGCGGGCATCGCTGCCGTATTCAGCTGTATGACTTCGAGAATGGCGTAATATTACCGGATTTTCATATTTGCCATGCACTGTAATACCCGGTGATACATCAGGCCGAATCCGGTATACGCCCGATTTACCGCACATTTCACCAACGGTATGCCGTGTACGGTCTGCACATCAATTCGATAATCTCAGGCGCAAATCGGCATCGGTTGGTCCGTGCATTTTCGTGCCAACAATCGGGACTTCCCCGCGAGTTTTGAGGCCTGAGCGGCGACTGAGGAATGAATATCGACACCAATGCCCAACAGCGATGTTCCGCATATATTCCGGATTGGGGACCAAATAGCCATCACCGGCAATCGAGCTGCACAAAGGGCGGAAGCCACGGCCTTCCGCAGACCATGCTGCCCCTGGCAGCGCCATTTCGATGACACCCAAAAAAATGCCTCGGCGGGGGTTCCACCGAGGCATTGAAATCACAGCCTTAGCCGAAGGGGTGCGGCGCTATTTGGCGCGCCGCTTCTTGGGTTCGTCCTTGCTGGCTTCCTTGGCCTTGGCGAGGAAATCGACTTGCTCGGCGATGATCTCGCAGCCGAAGCGATCGATGCCATTCTGGTCGGTCCACTTGGTGTAGTGGATGCGGCCCGTGACCATAATCATCGCCCCCTTGGCGACATGGTCCGCGACGCATTGCCCGATGCCGTTGAAGCAGGTGATCCGGTGCCATTCGGTTTCGGTCTGGCGCTTGCCTTCACTATCCTTGAAGCTGTTGGTGGTGGCGAGTGAGACGGTGGTGATCGAGGCTCCCGATTGCGGGTTGCGAACTTCGGGATTGTTGCCAACGAAGCCGACGAGGGTGACGGTGTTTTTCATGATTGCGGGCCTTTCGAAGCTGTCCAAATCGTCTGAGGGACCATCCCTTTGACTGAGCCCCGATGAGGCCGGGCACGGACAGGTCTGCACCGATCGCAGAGCGGGAAACCCCGCTCGAAGGGGTGGTGCGGGCAGGCACCCGCAGGG
>CALMYW010000402.1 GCA_937873665.1 uncultured Sphingorhabdus sp. | reverse complement strand
TCAGGCATCACGCTGCGTTCTTTTGCTGATACGGATGGCTTCGTCGAATGCTACCCATTCGCTCCATATCAATTTCTGTTGGTCCAGAAGATATTCGAAGCCAGTCGCCAATTTGGCGCAACGGGCGGTCACCTTTCGAAGGGTGAGCGCTCAATGCTGGATGCATTCCAGACTGCTGCGAAGGCTATCAAGAACAAGCCCATCGGGGCGCTCGTCCCACTGGATGCCTTTTACCCCGCAATTGAGAGCTTTCTGGAAGGTGTCGTCCGCACGGCGATCGGCCGGGTAGAGAACATTGCAGACCGCAGCGACTATGATGCGCGAGTTCTGAAGACCCTGTTCCTCATTCGCTATGTCGAGGAAGTCCCTGCCAACATCGACAATCTGGTCACGTTTTTCGTGGACGAGGTCGACGCGGACAAGCGGGCGCTGAGGTCCGAGATCGAGCAGAGTCTGCTTCGGCTCGAGCGCGAAACGTTGATCAGCCGCAATGGCGATCTCTACTTCTTCCTGACGAACGAAGAGCGGGATATCAACAAGGAGATCAAAGATCAGGACTACAGCCAGGCGGACCTCAACCGCCTGCTTGGCGACGTGATCTTCGAAGACGTATTGCGGGATCGCCGTTATCGCCATGCCGCCAACGGGAAGGATTTCGATCTCACCCGGTTGATTGACCTGACGCCCTTTGGCAACCGGGTAGAGGGCAGCTTGATCCTGTCCGTCTTGACCCCTCTGGCGCCAGACTTTGGCACCTTCAACGACGCGCGGTGCATCGAGTTGAGTGTGGATGGCTCCGTTGGGCAGGTCGTGGTCAAGTTGCGCGACGATCAGAAGCTGTCAGACGAAATCACCGCCTACATCAAAACAGAGGCCTACCTGCGCCTCAAATCTGATGGTTCACTGCCACAAACAACCAAGCGCATTCATGACGACAAGCGCCTGGAAAACTCACAACGCCGCAATCGTATCAGCACCTCTCTCACGCAAATGCTTGAGGAAGCGAAATTCTATGTGCTGGGCAACGAAAAGAGCTTTCCCGGCACACCCAAGGTCGCAGTCGATGCCGCGCTGCGATACCTCGTCGAAAACAGCTACAACAAGCTTTCCTTCATCCAGCATTCGCCGTCGGATCAGTCGGCCGAATTGCGCCGCGTGCTGGCCGATCCCAGCGGCGAAGAGCTCGATCTGCTTGGCGGCAGTCAGAATGCTCGGGCGCTCAAGGAAGTGCTGGAATATGTCGAGCTGCTCAGCGGACGCAGTCAGTCGGTCAATCTCGGGTCTTTGATCACTGAACGTTTCGCGCGGCATCCCTATGGCTGGAAAGAGCTCGATACGTTGCTGCTCGTCTGCCGGCTGTTCAAGGCTGGCCAGATCGAGTTGCACGCGAATGGTGGCAAGCTTCAGGCGGGCGACGTTTACGCGCAAATCGACGGATCGACCAAATGGAACAGGGTCAGCCTGTCGCGCCGGAAGACGGTGGACAAGGCGGACATCCAGTCGGTGCGCGTCTTGGCGCGTGACCTGTTTGGCACTGCGGCACCGGAAGGCGAAGATGATCTGCACAACTGGCTGCGCGATCGCTTTGCCAAGCAATCGCAGCTCCTGGCGCAATGGTCGGGCTTGGCAGCGACGGGTGCCTATCCCGGTTCGGATGAAATCGCCGACCTGCAGGGCATGCTCAACAAGCTGCTCGCCAACCGCGACAGTTTCGGCTTCCTCGGTCACGCCAAGGCACACGCGGCCGACCTCGGGGATTATGGTGAGCGATTCCAGCGCCTGGAAACCTTCTACACGCAGCAGAAGCCGCAATGGGAAGCACTGCGGTCGGCCTTCCGCGACGAGTTTGAGCCCAACGCCTTCTTCCTGAACCGGGATACTGACGCGGCGGCAGCATTGGCAACAGGGCGCTCGATCCTGAACGATCCGCGCCCTTATGGCCGGATCAAGGAAAGTGCTCCGCTCATCCAGACCCTGCGGGCGCGAAACGAAACCGTCATCGCCGAGCGGCGCGCAGAGGCATTGGCCAAGGTTGATCCGCAAATTGAAACGCTGCGGTCCGATCTGGCTGGCATCGGCGTTGATGCTGACTTTTCGAACAAATGCCTCAAGCCGATTCAGGATATCCGCAAACGGATCGAGGTTGAAACCAACACTGGGCAGATCACCAACCTGATCGAGGAAGCGGCCGAAGCAGCCGAGCTTGCGCATTCCGATATCGAGAAAGCAGTCGAAGCCGCGAAGCAGGCCAAGGCAACGCCGCAACCTTCGCCAGAGCCGTCCGTCGTCAAGCAGCCCGGTGCGACACCGTTCACGCCCGCCCCCAAGGTCAAGGCGCCAGAGAACTTCAAGCCTCGCCGTCAGATTTCGGCCAGGCTGCCCGCGTCCAAGCCCTATCTCGAAACGCGCGAGGATGTTGACGAATATCTGGCCGCGCTGCGCAAGCAGCTTGAAGAGGCCATCGCCAGCAACGCCCGCATCGAAATCCTCTGAAAGTTCTGCTTCCCATGGCTTCCAACCGCAACGTCCTGAAGAAATATGCCCCGCAGGCTCGGCTTGATTTCATTCAGGCCATGACCAACCGCGCGGCCAAGTTCGGCATCACCAAGGCCGGGAGCGCTGCTGGCGAAGTTCAGGGCGATCTTTTCATCCTGAACGGCAAGGCGTTCCCGCGTTCGGTTGCGAACCAGCGCGCGCGGCTGATCGCGCGCATTGCGCGGGACGGCTTTGCTCAGGTGATGGAGGCTGTTGCCTACACCTGGTTCAACCGGTTTCTCGCCATCCGGTATATGGAATTGCACCACTATTTCGATCATGGCTGCCGCGTCCTGTCGCACCCGGCGGGCCATGATGAGCCTGAATTGCTGGAGAAGGCCGCATCGATAGATCTTCCAGGCCTCAATCGCGAAGAGATCGTCAATCTCAAGCTGGACGGCACCAAGGACGAGCAGATTTACCGCAGGTTGCTGATCGCCCAGTGCAATGATTTGCACCGCGCGATGCCGTTCCTGTTCGAGAAGATCGACGACGAGACCGAACTGCTGCTGCCGGAAAACCTGCTGCAATCCGACAGCATCGTGCGCAAGCTGGTGAACGAGATCGCCGAGGCCGAGTGGCAGGAAATCGAGATCATTGGCTGGCTCTACCAGTTCTACATCTCGGAGAAGAAAGATCAGGTGATCGGCAAGGTGGTGAGGTCGGAAGACATCCCCGCCGCCACCCAGCTTTTCACGCCCAACTGGATCGTGAAATACATGGTCCAGAACAGCCTTGGGGCACAGTGGCTGGCGACCTATCCTGACAGCGGCATTCGTGCGGGCATGGAGTACTACATCGCCCCGGCTGAGCATACGCCGGAAGTGCAAGCGCAGATCGATGCGATCACGCCGAGGCAGCTTGATCCTGAAGCCATCACCCTGATCGATCCTGCGGTTGGGTCGGGCCACATATTGGTGGAAGCTTATGACCTGTTCCGGGCGATCTATCTGGAACGAGGCTACACCAAGCGGGAGGCGGCGCGCGCGATCCTGACGAAGAACCTGTTTGGCCTCGATATCGATGACCGGGCGGCGCAGATGGCGGGGTTTGCTCTGCTGATGAAAGCCTGCGCGGATGATCGCACCGTGCTGCGCAGTCCGCCCAAGCTGAACGTGCTTGCCGTGCAGGATAGCGAAGGGCTGGATGCCGATGCGCTGGCGAAGGCGCTGTTGCCGCAAGAGCGGTTTGAGATGGTGCCGAGCGGCGATTTGCTACCCGAGACCTTGTCCGAACCCACCTTGTCGGCCCAGCAACCGACATCGGCGGAGGCGAAGGCGATCAAGGCGCTGGTCGAGCTGTTTGATGGGGCGAAGACGTTCGGCTCGCTGATTACCGTGACGGACGCGGTGATGAACAGTTTGCCATCGTTGGATGCGCTGCTTGCCAAGCCGCTGACGGGCGACCTGTTGCGACGGCAATCGCAGGCGGATGCCCAAGAAGCGTTGAAGCCGCTGGTTGCACTGGCTCAGGTGTTGGGTGGCCAGTATGACTGTGTGGTGGCCAATCCGCCGTACATGGGATCTGCATTTTTCAACGAAAAGCTCTCAAAATTTGCATCGCTAGAATTCCCTGCTTGGGATAGCGAGTTGTTCTCATGCTTCATAAAGCGATGCCTTACTTTTAACAAATCTGGCGGAATTTCATCCCTAATTTCAAATGGGACTTGGATGTTTCTACCAACCTTCCAAGCAATGCGATACGATTTGATGAGTAATTATCTTATTCTATCAATTGTTGATAATGGAAGGGGCGTGTGGGGGTCGGATCACGGCACATGTTGTTACGCTCTGCGTAATTTCCAGTCTGAAAATTATAATTCCTCAATCAAGAACTTGTCGAAAGGTAAGGGAAAAGTTCAGAAAGTTGAAGAAATCCGTCAAACATTTATCGATACAGAGGCTAGGTCCGCGAATTTTTCAAATTCTAAGGACCGACCAATTTCTGCATCTGCCTCTGCAGAATTTATGGATTTCATCAAGAATTCTCCCAGTCTCAATGATTGGGGGCAGGCCCGTCAGGGTATTAAGACTGGAGATATTGCTAAATTTCTCCGATTTTGGCACGAGGTTAGCAGCGCTAAAACGATCTGGAATTGTTCCTCTGCGCAGGAGTCTAAGTCGAAGCCGCAGGTTTGGTACCCGTGCAACAAGGGTGGGGATTTTCAAAAATGGTATGGGAACCTCCAATTTGTTCTGGATTGGGAGAGCGATGGATATCGAATAAGAAACTTCACAGACGAAAATGGAAAAGTTAAATCTAGACCTCAAAGTACCGGATTTTTCTTTAAATTGGGAATAACGTGGTCGACTGTGACAATGGGGAACCCCTCATTTCGTCTTTCGCCAACTGGAAGGGTTTTTGAATCTGGTGGGTCAACCATATTTCCGAAAGATAACTCGCAGACGTACTATATTTTGGCTTGCCTAAATTCCTATCTAGGCAAGGAAGCAGCTGCTGTTTTGTCTCCCAAGGTCAGCCTTGGAGAAGGAGCAGTGTCCCAATTCCCTGTTCCGAAAATTACCGAGAAACGGATGGAGGATGTCGCCAGATTAGGTCAACATTTGACTCATCTGTTCAAGGAAATTGAAAGTCAGAAGGAGTGCTCTCCCGAATTCACTATGAACGCGATTTTGCGAAATCGCTCTAATACCATTAACCAAGCCGTGGCTGTTTTCCAAGAATACTCAAGTGATCAACTTGAAATTTGCTGCGGTTATGAAGATGCGATAAATGATATTATCGCAAACGAGTTAGGCCATGACCTTAGAGCACCTACTCCCAGAAACTGGTCGGAGTTTGGCCAGCACGAATTTGAAATTAAGTCGGTCCTAAAAGACCTGATCTCATACGCCATCGGCTGCGTAATGGGTCGCTACTCGCTGGTGGAGCCGGGGCTGATCTATGCTCATGCTGGCGGGGGTGGCTTCGGACCTTTCCGATACGGCGCGTTTGCAGCGGGCGGTGACGGCCTCTTTTCCCCTACCGCAGAGTAGTGGGTTGCGGACGGCGCGGCCTCCCCACGCTAGGCATTCCTCGGTATCGCATGGCCAGACGCACCGGTCATGGAAACCCTGACCACGCTGATGGATGGTCTCTCCATGGGCAACGCCGGTGAGCCTCGCGCCGCATTGCGGTCGTACCTGTCGAAGCAATTCTACAAGGATCACCTTCAGACGTACAAGAACCGTCCAATCTACTGGCTGTTCTCATCTGGCAAGCAGAAGGCTTTCGAGGCGCTGGTCTATCTCCATCGCTACAACGAAGGCACGCTAGCGCGGATGCGCACCAACCATGTCACCCCGCGGATGGGCAAGTTGCAG
>CALMYW010000401.1 GCA_937873665.1 uncultured Sphingorhabdus sp. | reverse complement strand
AAGACGCCCGATGATCATTGGTCAGGGTGGCTGGGCTCGAACCAGCGACCTCCTCGTCCCAAGCGAGGCGCGCTACCCACTGCGCCACACCCTGATTGAGCCGAAGCATTGGCAGAAGCGCTCACGACGATTGAACGCTTATGCCAAGACTCCGGCCACTGCTTGACGGCACGGAAGAGTGCAACGTTCTCCTGCCGACGCTTTGATTTCTCCGATTTGCCGTGGGACCCGGCTTTCCGGAACTTCATACTGACCACGAACGGGTTTCGTGGCTTGATCTCGGGTTTCATGATTCCATCTCCTTTCTGTTCTTGATTCGATCACCAGTACCAGCCTGCATCCTTAGCGCGACGGGGCAGGACAACGTCCCGGTCTGGGTTGCTGCGCCAGCGATGTAGTTCCATTTCTTCACGCCGATCGGCTCGATGATTCAGATAGCGTCGATACCAGTGTGGAGCCGTGGCATGGGCGTAATCGCCAAATCCAGCATCTGAAAAGTAGTGCGCGAGCGCCTTTCTCCCTTCACGGCTGTTTGGGTCGAGGACGAATCGTTGTTGATGGCCATTGATCCAGGTGTAAGTTCGCAGCACCCAGGTCAAGTTGTAGCGGGCATGACGCCGCCGATAAGTTCGAGACATGACGTTCTCCTGTGTTGTGTCGTTACGTCATGGGGAGCCTCCTTTCCATCTGGGTTTATCCGGTGACAGGCGACGTGATCCATTACGCCTGGCGCGATTGCCGCTGTTCTCAATTCTCCGAAGGGAATCGACAGGTCAGCGGCGCACCTGGGGGCTGTCGGCCTCGATACCCGGCGTGTGAGGACACCAGGCATCGACGCGCAACAGTTCAACCGCATCCGAATTGTTTATGAGCAACCGTATCGACTGCGATACGGACCTTCCAAGCGCGGAAGGATTTCTTGAATCAAAAACACAAAGCCCGGATTCCTTGCGGAGATCCGGGCTTCGGCGTTCGCTGCTGCCGTGGGAAGATGGCTTACGCCATGCCTTGCCCCAACCTGAATCTCCGTGCGTCCGGATTCCACGAATAACCATGATGTGGGTAACCATTGCCGGAGGTAATGCCGGTAAATCGCAGTCCGATCCCCATTGATCCATCAAGTCGTGTGTCTGTCTGGCGGTTAGCCATGGCGAGACAGGGGCGTTGACCGGTGGATACCGGACGCCGACTTGTCGAGATGGATAAAAAGAGGTTCGTTTTCATGATGTATCTGGTTGCGGGAGATGGATTCGAACCACCGACCTCCAGGTTATGAGCCTGGCACGCTGCCAACTGCGCTACCCCGCCTTTGTTCCTTTTGATGCTGTCACCAAGGACTAGTTACGAATGAATGCGGATTATGCGGGCTCATTTTGCAAGAGTCAATCATCTTATGAAAATATTTTTGCTCAAAAGGTTCTTTTGCTACACTTACCAAACAGCAATCCTGCTGATCCATTTTGGACCCTGTCGTTTTGTGAGGATCGACACCATGTCCCGCTCTATACCTGCCAAGGGCAGCCCAGTCACGCTGGCATTTCGCATTCGTGTCGTCATGGCCGAACGGGGCATACGCTCTGTCGCCGCGCTGCAGCGCATGCTGAAAGCGATTGGCGTCGATATTTCCGTACCCCAACTGATCCGCATCGTCGATGGCCAGTCAACGCATGTCTCGACAGCCGTGTTGGGCGGACTCATTGCGGTTCTTCAGTGTGGCATCGAAGATCTCATTGCAGTCGCCTTGCCAGAAGCTACCCAGGCATCTGGCGCAATCGAACCGGCCTACTAATGCATTAGCGACGGATCAACACGTTGCCATCGAAGACGGCGAAATATTCCCCGTCCGGGGAGTAACGTCTCGCCGATTTTGGGCAACCGCCTTTGATGAAGATTGGTTCCGCTACGGGTCAAGCAACGTGCCGGCTTCTGACGAGATATCAGGAATTCAATGCCGGCAAATGCTGATCGCTGGCGTCAATCTGCTTGTCTTCTCAGGAATGCCGGTATGTTGTATCGGTCAGCAGGTAAACCTTGGCAGCGCTCATTAAAAAGCGTGTTGAGCGCCTTCAGAATCCGCGACACCAGTTCTTCAACCAGAGGCTTCGAGCCGACGATAGCCTGCATCTTCTTCAAGTGTTTCTCGCTGACATCAACGCTGCCGTCATGCTCGATGAACGCTCGATAGAACGCCCGGACGATGTCGTCATCGCTGTAATTGGCGGTTGCCAGATCCTTGAGCAGCGATTCCAAGGATTCCGGTAGCGCAAGGGTGAACAACTCGCTCAGCGTTGTGGGCAGACCACCGAATATCGTCTTCTTGGCCTCGGTAGTCACTCGCTCAATAAATGCCTTGTAGCCGTTATCGGGAACAGCAGGGGAGCGGGGGACGGGACGGCGCACAACCGCTGGCATATCGGCGATGCAGTTGTATGCAACACTTCGGTCTGCGCGAGAGAAACGAATACCGTAGTCGACGCTGGCCGACGATTCACAGACATCAACCGTGCTGGTTCCACCCCATCCAGCGGGCAGCATTTGCGGCTGAACCTGAAGTTCCGGGAAGTCATCGGCCTTCTCGCCCTCGGCTCGCTCCACCTTGATTAGATAGTCGGTTTGGTTGGTCATCAGCTGGTATTTGACGGCCCAGTCCTTTTGATGAACTTCGGGGATTCTGGGCAAGTGTTGCTTCACACCAAGGCGAACGATGGCATCCGCCGCAACCGCTTCCATCGCAAGTGAGACAGCATTCGTGACAGGAGGCTGGCCAACAAAGTTAAACGCAACTGCTACACACCCGAGAGTGGCCTCTTCAAACGCTGCGAATACGGTGTAAGCATCCCCAGCAAAGCAAGCGCGCTCTGGTTTCGCTATCCACAGCGGCTGTTGGGGCCACCGAATCTCAAGCGTTTCCATTTCCGGCTGACGCATCCGATTGAAATGCCGGTAGATGCGCGCTGACATGTCCTCGTTCGGAGAAACCAGCTCACAAGCGCCGCCCGTGTCATCAGCCAACTGCTGGACAACGTCTTGAGCCACTGCTGAACCAATGCCGACGGTGAAGATGCGAATTCCCTTCTTCAGCGTCGCGTTCCGCGTATCTTCATCCATCCAAACCTCACCGTCGGTCAGAAGCAAGAAATCAGCGGGATGGTTGTCGACCAGTTTCAGTGCAAGGTCCATTGCACCATACAGATTGGTGCCTCCCATGCCTTCCAGGAAACTGACCCAGCGCCGCGCCATGTCGAGGTTCTTTCGATTGGCCGGTTGTAGTTCCTTATCAAAGGTGATGGCATTGCTGCCGAAAGCGACCAGGCCGAATCGTCCGTTGGGTTGCATGCTGCCCAGCGCCAGCAGGATGCCTTCCTTGGCGAGCTTGATGCTGTCGCCCTGCATGGAGCCAGAGCAGTCCAGAATCAGCACGACATCACGATTCTGCTCATATTGCTCGACCGGCGGGGGCAGCAAGGTCAGCATTGCAATGTGGGTGTCACGGGCAAAGGCACTGACGCCAAGTGATTGGACAGCCTCGTTCTCGATCTCCAGGATGAAATCACGGTCCATCGTGGCGCCCTTGGCCAAGGTCAGCTTCAGCAAGCCATCTTCGATAATGAGACTGACCTTATGGCTGGGGCAGTTGATGGCACTCCGCGCAAGGTCACCCACAATCGTCACCACCAGGTCGAGCGGGTACTCTGCCATCATGCTCGTTTCTGGACGTTGCCAAGGCTGCATTCCCGTCGGGTCACCGTAGCGGGGAGCAATCGTGGTGGGGAGCCGGTAACGCAGGCTATTACCGTTCCATGCAAGGGATTCAGCGTACACGATGGAGATCTCAACGGCCTCGCCGGCCATGACGTTACCCAGTGTGGCGCTATAAAGGCCCGCTTGAACCTCTTGCAGACGAAACGCGGAGTTCCCTTCAGTGATCGCTTTTTCGTATTCGACCTCAGCTTCCGCGCGAGGGATGACTTCCCCTTGATAGCTTCGGTCACCGATGCGGACGGAAAACGAGAGCAGGGTAGCTTCCACTGGCAACGGGAAAGTGTAGGCCAATTCAAAGTTGGCTTCGGTGTCGTTCTTGTATTTCTGGGCCAGGCTGGTTTCAGCCAGCAGACCTGTGATTCGGGCCGAGACCTCGACCCCGCGCAGGGCCAGTTGCCTTCCGGATTCGATGTCCTTCAATCCATATTCATTCATCGCCATTTCCTTCGCTCTTGGTGTTCTTGGTTTCTTGGCAAGCAGCCATAACTTTTCGGAAAAACGTTCTCAGCTCTTCTGGACTGAGTCCTGATGCGCCGGCCTCGACGTTGAGTTCTATCCCCCGGGCAACAGTTAACCGGCTCCAAACCTCGATGCTTCCAGCGGGTTGCCGCTTTGGTGGTAAGTCGTCTGGCTCGTCATGCAGGAGTTCTCGAATTCGTTCCAGCGATAGGCCGGCGGCTTGCCACTTCTTGATGCCGAGTAGCTGTTCGACGTGGCGTGTTGTGTATTTCGCCCACCGATTGATGCCATCAGGTCTGTCAACGACGCCAAGTTGGATGTAGTAGCGAACCTTCCGCGGAGATAGGTCGACGGCTGAGCAGAGTTCATCAAATGAGAGGGTAGGTTCGGTGTTCATATCAGTGGCTCGTGCAACTGGTGCTAAATTTAACACTAATGATGTAAAATACAAGCGTTAAATAGAGTTTCTTCAAATACTCGAATTCAGCCTGACTGTGCTTGAGGCGAGGCTCACTGGGTGAGCTAAATGTCATGCAGTTCGGCAAGAGTAGTGAAGAGACGGATCGAGAAGCTCACAGGGTGAGCTTTCAGAATATCTTCCACTAGCTCACTTGGTGAGCTTTCGCAGCAGTACGGTGATGGCATGAGCCGAGATGACCTGATCGATATGTCGAAGGGACGAACGCCGTGGCGGCGTCATTTCCAACTGCGGAGCAAGCAGACACCGAAGGAGTTCGAACCGGAGCCCGTATCCACGCTCAGTTTTGCGGCAAGGACGGCTGAACCCCCGACCTATTTGCCGGATTGGCAACGACAGGAAGCATTGCGCCGACTCGTCGTCCTTTGCGAATGGCTGGATGAACGGCTGGATCGTCCCGCCCATACGTACACAAAAAGAAAGGATTACCGCCAGGTCCATGTGTTCGGTGGGCTGTACTACTCGATCAACTACCAGGATCGCCACATGGCTGCCGGGACCCTGGTCGATGGACAGCAAACACATACTGATGTGTTGTTCGAGGTTGGACGGCCTCTGACATCTAGCGTCTGGCTCCTGCCCATCCTGAAAAACCTCAATCTCGCGAGTAGCGTCCAGGGTGACATATTCTTTGACGCGTCGATGATCGCGGACATTGGTTGGTGGCTTGCCGATACCGCTTATCGGCTATTGCTGCGCAATCCTGAGTTCCAGGAGTTGCGACGCATCACCTTGCCCAGGCTATTCAAACTGCCCAAGGATATCTACAGCATCGCATTGGCTTCGCGTCCTCGTCCCATCGGGCCACTGATTGATTCCAGGACGGTGAATGATGTCTGGAAAAACGAAAAAGCCTTCCGGCAGGTAGCCAGGGAGAATCCACATTTGCTGCCACTTCTGCGGGCATTCATTGAACAAATCCCGGCAGGGAAGACGGTTCCCACCAAAGACCCGATCATGACCCTGAAAAACAAATTCAGGGAGTCCGGTCTCTCCGAGGCATCATGGCGCTACGTGGCTCGGCATGGGGCGCGGATTTTCAGGGTGCCATGGGAGATATCGAAGGGGCAACCCCCTCTTGAGGTGGCGATTCGATACCTCGAAGCGCTTCAGTTCGCTGACCTGCCACCGCCACCGCCCCCATCGGTGGTGAAAGCATTCCTGCACGGATACAACAATCACCGCGA
Organism: uncultured Sphingorhabdus sp.; assembly: GCA_937873665.1. Next base: position 2,451 of record CALMYW010000401.1, on the reverse strand, counting down.
TCACGACGCTAGAATTGCAGAGCACTTCCAATGCAAGGTTGATCCCGTCGTATTGCGGGCAGGGTTGCAGGAAGCTGATCGGCGGCGTCGAGGCTCCTTGGTCGCGGGTTTTGCCGAGGAGTTCCTTGGGGTCTGCTGGTGGTCAGAGGGGGTTCCATATCTCCTGGATGACAATCAGGCCAAGGCCGGGTGGCAATGGTTTGTTCGCCGCTGGCAGGAAGAAGAGGCAGCGCAACTCCTGATCGAGGACGTCGAACCATTGCAATGGTTGACTCGCGTTGAGGAGTATCAGTTGGGACAACTTGCCGTTGTACCCATCAACTCGTCGGAAGAATTGATCCGTGAATCTGTCGCGATGCGAAATTGCCTGCAAACCTACCTGGATGACTGTGCCAGAGGCGATTTCGAGGTCTATTCCGTTCGCGACAGGAGAACTGGCAAGCGAAAGGGCTGTATCGGGTTTCGATTCGACTCTGATGGCATCCCGACCATCGCTGACATTAAGGGATTCGCCAATACGCCGCCGAAGGGGGCGGTCCAGCAGGTCGCGTATGACCTGTTCGTCAAATTGCAGGATGTAGAGTGGAGCTAGGGAAGGCATCGTGACGGAAAATTCACTCGATCAGCGAAATCCAAGCCCCTTCTACGATCTTCTCGAAGGCGCAATTGACGTTGCTCCCCAGTTTCCTCTGGGGCCTGAGTATCGAAGAAGGTTGTCGTCTCGGTAACTTGCCTTACCTCCCCGCGAATTCAATAAGAAAACGGGATTCAGGTTGTCATGGAACACGGGTTCTTGACATTGGTATTGCCGGGTGTAGGATTCCATCATTGCGCCGATTTGAGTTACAGCTTGCGGGCGTGGGGGAAACTCCAAAACAGCTAAAGCGTGGGGAACCCGTTCCATGCTGTCGCAAGCCGGACGGGTTTTTGCATTCTGGAAGGAGGTTTTGCAGTGCGATCTGACTGACGGCTCAAAGCGTGAACAACGCGGACATCTGGCCTAGGGACAAATACGTCCTGATTTCTGGCCGGCCGCAACACGCTCTTAAACCGTTACAGGAGATCGCAATGGACATGAAAGTCAGTCCCCGCCTGCGCGTGGGTTTAGGTCAAGGCTTCGTTCAGGAGCAAGAAACCCCCAAGCTGGTTGTGCGGGTGCGTTCAGGCAAGCAGGTCAGCCGCGGCAGTTTTGTCGGCAGTAAGGACAATCCCATGGCCTTTGTCTGGGACGAGGATCAAGTTGAAACACCCGCCAGGGAATTGGTAGTTCAGGCAGGACGGGGTGGCTCGTGCCTCTGGGAACAAGGCGAGCCGGTAATGCTCAAGGCTCTTTTCCCAGACCGGAAGATGCTTCACAAGTTGGATAACCGGTTGGCCGACTGGCAACGGTTCTTCGAGAAGTACTACAACCCGAAGATGCCGCAGAAGTTTTGGTGGGGTCAATATCACCAGGAAGGCCGAAAACTGGCCAGGCAATTGCAGGCCGAACTCATCGACGATGTCGTGGTTCGGTACCTGCGGCCAGAGCAGGATCCGCAGTCAAGGTTTGCACCAGAGATTGCGCTGTAGGCATTGAAGAGGGAGGTAACTCCCTCGTCGCCGAGTTAAGGACAACTTGCAGGGCGACTGGTGAATGCTGCTAAAACCGCGGAGCAGAATACCGAGAGGAAAAACGGGTGACAGCCGGGTAACTTTCGAAAGCACATTCATGGCTCGGAGTCATCAAAGGCTTCAAGTCGTCCAAGCGGTATCGAGTGCGATGCGACGTGCGCCCCTGCCATTTTGCGAAACAGATTCAGCCGTCGCCGTTCAGCTTCTTCTCGATACCCGCCAGCCGCCGATTCATCAGCCCAAGCCGTTCGGCCATGCCCGCCCATGACGCATTGGCGAAAGCATCATGCTCGGCTTTCAGCCGTTCAAAGGTGCGCCAGTGCATTCTCTTGGGCTTGCCGCCTTCCGGGTTCGCTATCCCGGCTTTCCATCCAAGCCGCCGCCGGATGGTGTCAGCCCGCCGCATCGCTCGATCATCATCCGTTTCCCGCTGGCACTCATACGCCAGCTTGTGACAATGCCGACAGGCGAAGATCGAGCTGCCGAAGAGTATTGCCACGCGCCGCCCGCATCCTCTCGCCGGGCAGACGAACCAGGGCCGCCGTCCGCCCAAGCTGCACGCGGTCCACGTCAGATAGACCGGATAATTCATCGGCTGCCACTCGCCGCCATTGCTTCGGCTTCGGTTTTGGTAACAGAGGATCACGCGGTCGACTTCCGTCCGCATCTGAATGGATGCCACCTCGTTGCCGTTGACCGTCCAATGCCAGCCGAAGGCCCGGCCCGGTATCAGCAGGCCATCGCGTTGCAGCTTGCGAATATCCAGCGGATGCATGTCGCTGGTCGTGTCCTTGCCGCCTTGCCCGCGCCCGCTACCGAAGCCGCCCATGATTTTTTTCC
>CALMYW010000400.1 GCA_937873665.1 uncultured Sphingorhabdus sp. | reverse complement strand
GACGGCCAGGCCGCGATCGATGCGATCTCCGCCGAGAACGCGGATCTGAAGACGCGCCTTGCCAGCCAGAGCACCTCGGCTCCCCCGAGCGTGCCGCCGCCGGCCTATGGCCCGCAAGCGGGCGGCTATGACGCGCGCGGCCGGACGGCCCCGTCAACGCTCGGCGGTGCGTCGGCGGGGGCCGGTGAAGCTGCAATGCCCGGGCCAGGCGAAGTGAGGCTCATGAGCTTCACGTCGGACAAAGCCGGGGCAAACGGACCAAGGTTTGCGCGTCCCGAAACCCCGCCGGTCGTGATCGAGGATTCACCGGATTATCTGCCGCCCAATTCCTATGCCTCGGCGCGCGTCATCGTTGGCGTCGATGCATCGGCCGGTGTCGCGAGCCAGACCGATCCGCTTCCGGTTGTCCTGCGCATCACGGGGCCAGCGCGTTCGGTCATGCAGAACGGCAAGGTACTGACCACCCGCATCCAGGGCTGCATCGTCAATGGCGCGGCGCGCGGCGATCTCTCTTCGGAGAAAGTCTATGTGAAGCTGGCCCGGATGACCTGCGATCAGCCCGGCGGGCGCGTCGCGGTGAGCGAGGTCAAAGGCTTCATCAGCTTTGCCGGAAAATCCGGGGTGCGTGGGCGTGTCGTCAGCCGCGAGGGCAGCCTTGTGAGCCAGGCCCTGCTTGCCGGGATCGTGGGCGGTTTCGGGCGCGGCTTTTCGGCGAACGCCAACAGCGTCTTTTCCGGTGTCACGACCAATGCCGACGGCACCCGCTCGAAGCTTTCGGCCGGCGACATTCTCGGCGGCGGGCTCGGCCAGGGCGCTGCGGACGCGGCCGATACGGTCAGCAAATATCTGATCGAGCGCGCCGAACAATACCAACCCGTCGTCGAGATGCCGACCGGCATCGATGTCGAAATCGTCTTTCTCGACGGCGTCTATGTGAGGAACTCCCAATGACCCCCGCCGCAAACAACCCAACCCCGAGCAAACTGCGGCGCTGGCTGCGACCGGTGGCGTCCGCCGCCGCCGTCATCGCACTGTCCGCCGCGACGGGCTGGGGCGTGGCCAGCCTCGCTTCCCCGGCCCAGGAGCCTGATACGGCCAAGGTGCGCGCCGCGCTCAAGCTCCGTCTGCCGAAGACGCCGATCGACGCCATCACCTGCAATGGCCTTGGCGGCCTGTGCGAAGTCGCCTCGAAATCGACGCTGTTCTATGTCGATCGCGCGGCCAAATATCTGGTGATCGGGCGCATCTACGACATGGAGGCGCGGCAAGACCTGACGGCAGCCCGTCTCCTCGCACTCAACCCGGACTTGCTGGCTGCTGGTGCTGCACGGCGGAGCAATGCCAACGAAGAAAGCCAGCCTGCCCCGCGCGCCACCCCGCAGAAGGTATCGCTCGCTGGCCTGCCCGCAAACGGCGCGATCACCTGGGGACCAGCCAACGGCCCCAAGGTCGTCGTCTTCTCCGATTTCCACTGCGGCTACTGCAAGAAGCTCGAAGCCGAACTGAAGGCGATCGGCGCCCGTGTCGAGGAGCGGCCCATTTCAATCTTCGGGGCCGACAGTCGCCGCGATGCCGAACGGGTGCTGTGCTCGCCGCGCCCCGAGGTGTCCCTGCATATGGCCTATTCGGGTCTCGCGCTCGCCAATCCGAAACCCTGCGACACGAGCGGGCTCGATGCCAACGAAGCCTTTGCCAAGCGCCAAGGCTTCAACGGAACGCCGGTCATCGTGCGCCCATCCGACGGCGCGATCCTCGAAGGCTATCGCCCCGCTTCGGTGCTCCGCGAATTCCTCACGCCCGCCAAAGCGGCCGCGCCCGCTCCGGCCAAGAAAGGATAATCGTCATGCGATTTCCCCACCGTATTCTCGCCCCTGCCTGCCTTACTCTGCTGACAAGCGCGTGCGCGACTTTCGGCACCAATATCGAAGGTGATTTCACCTGCCGTGCCCCCAAGGGCGACTGCGCGCCCAGCCATGTGATCGACGCCCGCGCAACCGGCGACATGACCGCAACCGGCTCGCTGGAGAACGACTATCGTGCGCCCGTCCCGGTTGCTGCCGGCGATCGGGCCCGGACGTCCGAGCGAACGCTCAGGATCGTGTTTCCAGCCCATGTCGATGAGACCGGGACGCTGCACGATGATGCGGTCGCTTGGGCAGTCGTCGAAAATCCGCGTTGGGCCGCAGAACTGCGCCGCAAGGTTGGCGAGGACACCGCCCCGCCGCTGATGCGCCAGCTGCGCCGCAAGCTCAAAGCCGTACAGGCGCAGATCGAGGCAACGAGCGAAACGCATGAAGGCACGGCCGCCGAGCAGCCTGCCAAACAGCCCGAAGCCGAGACGTTCGATCTCGGACAGCCCTTTCAACCTTCGTCCTCACTCGAGGACACCCCCTCTGCCTCGCCGCTGGTCCTCCCCTCCACGGCGCGCGAGGCCGTTGCCGGAGCGAAAGCCCCGGCGGTCGAGGGGTTCGACATGGCGCAGCCCCCGCATGATCGAGCCCCTCGGCCTTCTGCCGACAAGGCCCCGCTGATCTTCCCGACCATCGAGGCAATCGAGGCCGCGAAGAACGCCGCTCAGGCACAGAAGGAGCCCAAGTGATGGCCGAGAAACTGAAGACGATTGTCGACCGGCTCCTCACCGGGCTTCTGGGCGATGCCGAGCACGCTGAACATGACCGGCCTGCCCTGATGCTCGATCTCCTGTCGGACTGGCTCCCTTACCGGGTCTATGATCCGGCGAGCCGGCTCTATTTCAACGCGCGATCAAAGGGCTTTGTCCTTGCTGTCACGCCGTTGATCGGTGCCGATGAGCGTACCGGCGAGATCCTTGGATCGTTCTTCTCCGAGGGCCTGCCACCCGGGGCCTGCCTCCAGGTGCTGCATCTCGCGTCTCCGCGCATCAGCCGGATCGTCGCTCCCTGGTTTGCGCCGCGCTATGTCCAGGGCGGCGTCTACGAGGCGATTGCCCGCCACCGCGCGCGTCGGCTTTACGGCCTCGTCTGGGAATCGGGTTCGCAGGACGCGCCGTTCCATGCGCGGCATCATCAGGTGATCGTTTCGGTCGGCGTGCCCGCTGCCAAAGCGGTGAGCAACGAGGATCTCAAGCAGACGCGCGACGGCCTCATCGCGATGCTGAAGTCGCTCAATCTGGGCGTTGCCGAAGTCGAGCCGCAGCAGCTGATTGCGATCATCGACGACCTGACCTCGCCGACGACCGCGCCGCAGGACGACGCTGTGCCCTATAATCCCAATGACGCGATCGCGGCGCAGGCGATCCGCCACGATATCGAACTCGTCATCCTGGAAGACCGGATGCGGCTCGTCACCGAGCGGTTTCGGGCAACGGGCAAGGTTGACGATGGGGTTCCTGAGATCGGCACGGTCTACCCCGACGCCTTCGATGTGCGGCATTTTTCCTCGCGCAACATGCCCCAGCGCTGGGCGCCGTGGGAGTGCGCGCGGCTCATCGGCGACATGTTCACCGACAAGCTGCGCTTCCCCTGCCCGGC
>CALMYW010000399.1 GCA_937873665.1 uncultured Sphingorhabdus sp. | reverse complement strand
GCCGTCGCCAATTGCGATTGTGCGATGATGCGGGACACCGCGATGGCAGCGGATTGCATGGCAATGCCGCACAAGGGCGGAAGCTCCTCTCACGGCTGATGCCCTGAACTGACCATGCCGGTCGGTGGGGCGCTATCGCACCTTGCCGACTGGATGGCAGTCACCCGGCATCCCCGACGTTGAAACGGGGCGATTCCATGCGATACCTGATTTCCACTGCTCTGTTGGCCTCTGCCATGCCTTCGCTGGCCTGGGCGGAGCCAATGACCTTCAACACCGCGCTGGAGCGCGCGGCGGGCAGCGCCCCGGCGATTCTGGCAAACACGGCTGGAGTTGAGGCTTCGCGCTCGTCGGCCATCGCCGCCGGACAGCTTCCCGATCCAACCTTGTCGGTCGGCATCGACAATTTCCCTATCTCGGGACCGCCTGCCTTCACCTTCAACCGCGACGACATGACGATGGCGCGCGTGGGGATCGAGCAGGCATTCCCCAATCCAGCCAAGCGCCGCGCGCAGCGCGGACGGGCGCAGGCGGAAATCGGCGTTGCCGAAGCGGGTCTTGCCGTCGAGACGCAGAATGTGCGGCTTGAAACCGCGCTCGCCTGGGTCGATCTCTACTATGCGAAGCGGCGACTTGCTCAGCTCCAATTGCTCGATGAAAGCCTCGGAGATTTGCAAGCGACAGTTTCAGCGCGGCTGGCGTCGGGGGCGGCGCGGCCAAGCCAGGCGCTCGAACCTGACCAATTGCGCGCGGCCGTCAACGACCGTCGCAGCGAGCTGACCGCCGAAGTCGCCAAGGCGAAGGCGAGACTGGCGCGCCTGACGGGCGATCCTGACGCCGACGTTTCCGGCGATCCGCCCGTTCTCGAAATCGATGGCTCCGCCTTGCGGGCAGGATTGGCGGCACTGCCTCGCCTGCAAGCCCTCGATGCCGAGGCGCGCGTTGCCGACGCCGACACCGAACTCGCGCGCGCGGACAAGCGGCCAGATTGGAGCGTTGGCACGTCGTATGGCCGCCGCGATCCGGCCTTTGGTGACATGGTTTCGGTTACGGTCAGCATCGACCTGCCGTTCTTTTCCAGAAAGCGGCAAGATCCGTTGATCGCAGCGCGCGAGAGCGAAGCCAGCCGCGCGCGGCTCATGCGTGAAGCCGGGGAACGCGATGTTCTGGCCGCACTCGACGGCGATCTCGCAGATCATGCCATGCACCATCAGCGGCTGATGAACGCACGGCAAACACTCGTCCCGCTCGCCAAACGCCGCGCCGAACTCGACATGGCGAGCTATGCCGCAGGCAGGCTCGATCTCGGCAGCGCACTGCTTTCGAGCCTGACCTTGGCCGAGGCCGAGGTCGATGCCCTGGCGCGCGAGGCAGACGTCGCGCGCGACGCCATCCGGATCAATTTCACTTATGGGGAGGTGCGGCCATGAGCATGGACGCGACGACTGCGGCACGCTGGCGCGCGGGATTACTGGCTGCGGTTCTAATCGCGGGTGGCGGCGGATACTGGCTTGGGCAGCGCGGGGATGCTCCGACAGCACCCACAGCAAGCGCCGATGGCCGCAAGGTTCTCTACTATTACGACCCGATGTTTCCGCAGCAAAAATTCGACAAGCCCGGAAAATCGCCGTTCATGGATATGCAGCTTGAACCGAAATATGCCGATGAAGCAGCCGGAGCGGCGGGTTCGGCATCGGGTGTCAGCATTGACCCTTCGGCAATGCAGAATCTTGGCATCCGCGTGGTTGCAGCGAAATTGGGAAGTCTGGCGGCGACGCTCAACGTCACAGGCACCATCGACTTCAACCAGCGCGATGTGGCGATCGTTCAGGCGCGTTCGGGCGGCTTTGTTGCCCGAGTCTATGCTCGCGCTCCGGGTGATGTGATCCGCGCCGGTGCGCCGATTGCCGATGTGCTGCTTCCCGAATGGGGCGGCGCACAGACCGAGTTCCTTAGCGTCAAGCGGCTCGGCAGGCCCGAGCTGACGGCAGCAGCGCGCCAGAGATTGCGCCTGATGGGCATGTCCGACGGGCTTATTTCCAGCGTCGAGCGCAGCGGACGGACGAACGGCACGGTCACCATCACCTCGCCGATCTCGGGCGTCATCCAGACGCTCGATGCGCGGCAAGGCGTCACCCTTGGCGCAGGCCAGACGCTCGCCCAGGTTAGCGGCATCGGCACGGTCTGGCTCAATGCCGCCGTTCCCGAAGCCCAGTCAGGATCGGTGCGGATCGGACAAAATGCCACCGCGACACTCACTGCCTTTCCGGGCGAGACGTTTGGCGGACGGATCATCGCGATCCTCCCCACCGCGCAGGCCGACAGCCGCACGCTTACCGTCCGTATCGAGCTTGCCAATCGCAGCGGCCGACTGCGCCCCGGCATGTTTGCGCAGGTCGCGCTTGGCGACAGTGCAGCGCCCACGCTCCTTGTGCCGAGCGAAGCAGTCATCCGCACTGGCACGCGAACAATCGTCATGCTGGCAACGGGCGACGGTCGTTATCATCCTGCCGAGGTTCGCGCAGGCCGCGAAGGCGGCGGGCAGACCGAGATATTGGAAGGTCTTGCAGTTGGCGAAAAGGTCGTCACATCGGGGCAATTCCTGCTCGATTCGGAAGCCAGCCTGACAGGGATTGCCGTTCGCGCGCTTGGTGGTGGTCAATGATCGAAGCCATCATCCGCTGGTCGGTAAAGACGCGCGGGCTGGTCGTCGTCGCGGCGCT
>CALMYW010000398.1 GCA_937873665.1 uncultured Sphingorhabdus sp. | reverse complement strand
AGGAACAGCCCACGCCAATGGCACCTCGTCGCGAGCCTGAAGGTGCTGAGCGTCAGACAGCGCGTCGGGATCGGAGATAGATACAGTCTCGTTAAAGACCCGCCAGCGCTCGTCCTTTGTACCGTCGGAAGTGACGATTTCGTCATTCTCGCGCCGTTTGCTGATGTTGCGGACTTTGCCAAACCCGAATTCGAGGGGCAGTTCAACATCTGCGCCGAGGAAGAGAACGAACTCCTGCGGGAAGTCTTCCATTTCCTTGGTCAGGCGCTCGTACGCCTTTTCATCTGTAATGGTCGCCGACACCACAGTCGTCGCCCAAGCGAAATCGCCGTACTTCCAAAGAGGGCTATCCTCAGCATTTGGGTCGAGAACCTGCGCCAGTCGCATTCCTGGAGCGCGGGCATTGGCTGGCAATCCCAGATGTTCTCGGATCTTCGCTCGGCACCAATCCGGATCAAACCGAAGCCCGATCGAACGGCTGACAATATCAACGATTCCGCCAAGTTTCAGTAGTGATTTGAAGCCGATACCGAACCGGCCGATCTGCCCCGCCCGCTTGGCCGAGCTTCGAGCATTCAACAGTGCGACGATGCCGTCTTGGTCCAACGGCGCCCCGGTGTTGGCCGCCAATAGCCGTGAAGGTTCCAAACGAACATGAATGCGTCCGGATGCCTCCCCTGACTCTTGAATGGCATCGGCTGCGTTCTGAACGAGCTCGAACAGTTGGCGATAGGCATAGCCGCCGGAAAGGACCTCAATTTCCGTTTCAAAATGCTCATTCGCATCGCGAGGCTGCGCTTCATAGGCACGCAGCCGTCGGCTACATTCATCATATACAAAATCGGCAAGCTTCGATTGATCGCAATCCAACACAGACCCGCCCCTCGGCCACTGTTCATAACAATGCAGCTAAAAGCTCTTTCTCACACCTTCTTTGAGATCTAACCGCAAAACCCGACTCTGCTTCCTTTGAGATTGAAATATCAAACAGAGTTATTCTTCAGGTAGATAACTTCGAAAGCCTTTACAGAACGGAACTGCTGCAGCCGATTGGCGAAGCTGAAGGCATCATTGAGCTCGTACTGTTGGAAAATGTCCAAACCCCGGTCGAGGGCGATTTTCCAACCAGTGTCGGTCACGATGTGGCGCGCGTGGATGGTGTTGGTCTCGTCAAACTCCCAAGTGAACGTGATGCCGACGCCTTCGCAAGATGCGGCGATCGCACCAAGGTTCTCGGCTTGCTTTTCGGGACGTATCCCGTCCACGCATGTGACGAGGTGTACCTCGACCTCATCTGCGGGTGACTTGGCTTTCGCAAGCGTTTCGATGAACTCCATCACATTTCGAACCTGATGAAAGGCTCGGATGTAAGGATCGGTGATCGTGATCTTCTGAGCTCCGAGCAGATAGGGGCCGAACAGATTGTCGAAGGTCACGCCTCTCTGGTTTTCGTTGTATGTGAAATGGCCAGTCTTCGGGCCCTCTGAAACCGAGGTGACTGCTGTTGCGCCTGCATCCAGCTGGGGCGCTGCTACGGCTTCAGACGCGTCATCGCCTGCAGGCTCGGTTGTTGGGAGGCCAAGCCCTCCAGCGCGCCGGTAGTAAAAGCTCGGAAACTCGTTTTCCTCGAGCGTTGCCACTTTCACCTTTTCGCCATTCTTGCGCGAAAATGAGAAATCCACGTCCGGGTAGGTGGCGTCGAGCCGCATGAGCTGATCTTTGACCCGCTTGCGACCTTCCAAGGCGAGCTTGAGGATCTCCTCCATTTCATCCGGCGTCGCTTCACCAGATGGGAAGAGGATCTTCATCAGGCCGGAAAAGGTCTTGTGAACCCCATCCCGATCGCGGGTCGAGATATCCGACGACAACTCAAAGTTCGACCGGTAGCGGTCCGAATAGTCGTCGTTGCGCAGATGGCGAAGGATCTCGGCAAGGTAATCGACGACAAAGCCGTATCCGTTGGAAAACATCTCGCCGCGGATCACACCGACCTCCCAGCCAGGGATGTATGTGTGCAGTCGGTCAATGAAGGCGGAATCGTAGTACTTGTCGGGTAACTCATCGAACAGATCGGTGTTCTTGAGCATGTAGGGAACCGTGTGCTTGGTGTTCCCGACAAAGACCATGGAGGCCTCGGCACCCAGCGGTTCAACACCGCGAGAGAAGGTCTTGTTGGCCATGTAGTTCTTGAGGATGTCGACCAGTGCTTTGTCGACCTTCTTCTGCTTGCCCGCGAACTCGTCGAGAGCCACCACATCCCAGTAGCCGACAAGGCCCAACTTGCCGGAACTGTTGCTAACGAACAGCTTCGGCACCGTAACCTCGCCCCCCGAGATCAGGATCCCGTGCGGTGAGAACTCTGAGTAGATGTGCGATTTGCCGGTGCCCTTCGGTCCCAGCTCGATCAGGTTGTAATTGCGTTCAACGAACGGGATCAAACGCATCAACTGGATTAGCTTGGACCGACGACCGAACATCTCCGGGTCGAAGCCGACGGTCTGGAAGAGAAGGTCAATCCATTCATCGGTTGTGAAGCCTTTGCGGGCTTCCAGATATGCTTCGTAATCAAAATGCGACAGCTGGATGGGCTTCATCGTGCCCAAGATCCAGGGGGTCACATTCTTGTCTTCGGTGTAGTCGTACTCGATGTCGGCGATGCACCAGACCCCGCCAACCAGAAGCTTGGGATGGGTTTTTACGGTTCCGGAATCGATCAGGACCTTGGATATGCCAAGATTGGCAAAGCTTGCTTCGTAGGTATCGCTCTTTTCATTGAGGGCAACGCTGATCCGATCAATGATTTTCCAGCGACCTTTTTCGCGGATATTGGACTTGATGAGTCCAGCCTCATTGCGATGGACGTAGTGCTTTCGCAGGATCTCGCGAACCGTCTCGATGCCTGATTGGATCGACGCCTCATCGTTGGTCGCACAATACTGGCCCAGCAGATATTCCAACACGTAGGTCGGTACGATGGCGTTTCCCTTGACCGCCTTCACCAGGTCCTTGCGGACCACAAGGCCAGGGAAGCGTTCGTTGATCTTGTCATCAAGTGCGGTCATGCGCCGGGCCCTCAGAAATCAAAGTCGTTGGTGAAGCTACGACGCAGGATGTAGCGCGCACTTCGATATTCGCTGTAGTGCGATGTGTCCCCGTGCTGCTCTTCTAGGCGCAGGACCACCTCCTGGCCGTTGCAGTCGTCAGCCTTGCGAGACAGCAGGAAGCGGACCGGGTGCTCGCGCTCCCGCGGATTTTCAGACCGGAAATCGAAAACGAGTTCGTGGCTGTCTGAAATCAGTTCACCCGATTGCGAGAATATTCCGGCGCGCAAGCGGCGTGCCTGTGTCTTCTCGGTCGCCGGAACGGACTGGTAAAACCTGACCGATATCTGGCTGGCCGTAATGACCTGATTAGTGCTGCCAATGATTTCGACATCGACAATGGACGTGTCACTCTGACGCTTCTTGTTGATCCGGACGACTGGAACCACCGCCTCCTGCAGCGTGGCACCGCCGTGCACGAAGCGGCTACCTGAGCCCTTAAGCCGCAGGCGATTGATCGACTTGGGGATCAGGATTTCAACATCACCCTGCAACCTCGCCTCTCCCGACTTGTAGAGCTTGAGCCCCTGTTGGGGTTTCAGGCCATGTCCAAGCACAAAGCGGCGGTTGCGGAACAAGATGGTTTCGCCCACCACTTCAGAACCCGAAAAGTCGCTCTCATCGATGGGCCGGTGCTGGTAAATGAAACCATGGTCTGCGGTGATCAGCAGATTGTTGGCATTGGCGGCCGCCAGCTTTTTGACCAGCTGAACCAGCTCGTCGAGCGTCTTCTCAGCAGCCTCGAATACTCGATCCTCCGTGGCCGGTTTGTCGCCGGTCGCATCGATGAGATTGTGGTAAACATAGATCACGTCGTGATCGCGAAACAGCGCTCGGTAGTCATCTCGCTGCATCTTAAGGAGGTCGTCGGCCAGCAATGCGGTCGTCCGGTCGCCCTCGCGTCCTTGAGCCAGAATTTTCCTACGGTTTTCGGTGCCCTGGGAGCTCTGCCCATCCACGATCACCGCGCTGGTATCGTTGTCAGCGATACGCATGTCGCTGTTAGGAAGCAGCGAGGCCATGCCGAGTTGGGTATAGGTCGGCAGTGATCCCAGCATCGGCTCGATCTCTGCGTCATAACGATCGAGCCCACGGACCCGAACCAATAGCTCCTCCGCCACCTCATACCGCATGGCGTCCGAGATGATGACGCAGATCTTCTGGTCCTTCTGTCGATAAGGAGTGACCTGGGTGGCGTAAAAAGTCCGCTGGGCAGGCACAGGCGCCGCATCCCACTTCTGTGCTGCATCGACATGGACCTGCCAGCTGTCGTTTAGGCGCAGTAGGTAGCTGTTCACATAGTGGTTCTCCACCTGCTCATAGAGCTCAGCCATCAGGCTGGCCTGACCGGATTTCTGCATGTGGTAGATAAACTTGCGGTAGAGCTGGTCGATGCGGAACCAGTGCTTGCGGTAGCGGTCCAGGCCCTCG
>CALMYW010000397.1 GCA_937873665.1 uncultured Sphingorhabdus sp. | reverse complement strand
CGATTCCCCGGTTCAGAGCTACAGTTCGGGGATGCAGGTGCGGCTCGGCTTTGCGGTGGCGACGGCGATGGAGCCGGACATTCTGCTACTGGATGAAGTGCTCGCAGTCGGAGATGCAGCATTTCGCACCAAGTGCTTTGAACGAATCGGCAAGGTTCTAACCAGTGCGGCGGTAATATTCGTCAGTCATAGCGAGTCACAGATCTATCGGATTTGTGATCACGCGGTCCTGTTGTCGCGAGGCAAGATTGCCGAACAAGGCATACCAAGCGATGTTCTTGCCCGATACAGACTCGAGCAAGGCGAGGCGAGGCCGGAGGCGCATCGCATATTACATGAGAATTTGCGCGACATATCCATTGAGATGGAATCTCGGGAGCTTGGATGGGGCTCCAATTTGCGGGTGCAGATCAGGCTGCAGCTAAGTGCCCCAATCTCTGTGGGGGCGATAATCATACACCTCTGGAGGAACGGTGAATTCGTGGCCAATGGCGAAGTCATGTTTGAAGAACTGAGTTCGCAAATACGCAATATCGCTAAGGAAGAAGAGTGTCTTTCTATCGATCTTGGGCCCTTATTTCTTCAGAATGGTACATATTTTGTTTCTTTGTCGATCTTCGACGAGACGCGTAAGCAAACTATCATCCAATGGCTTCATTTTTCAGAGATCCGAATGGTCGGTCCGCTTGGGATAGGCCCCTCACACTTGGTTCCGATGGCGGCTTGCGGGGCAATTCCTGCGCAGATTGATACCGGAACCCATGACAAGCTAGTGCCGGATGGGCGATCAATATCTTGAAGGCTACATGCATGGATCTCATCGATCTTTATAAGTCCAGTCAACGTCCATTGGCTCTGCATCTCGGATGTGGCGGTGAACGCTGGAGGGATTTTATAAACGTGGATTATTATCCGGTAGAGCCGGGCGTAACGGATAGCTCCCGAAGTGGTTGCCTAGCCGATGTTTTTGCGGACATGCGAAAACTCGGGCTCCCGGATGAAAGCATATCGGAAATATTTACGTCTCATACCATTGACCATTTCACGCGATGGGAAGCGATTGCGATGCTGAAGGACTGGCATCGCATGCTCGTTCCAGGCGGAAAGCTCGTCATCGAGGCGGCAGATTTCGTCCGCTGCGTGTTTTGGCTATTCCATCCCAGCCGCACCAAGCGCAGTCTTGCGCGAAGCCAATTTTATGGCAACCAGTGGGATAAGCTTGATTTCCAGACGCATCGCTATGTCTGGAGCGCGCGTGAGTTGGGGAGAGTTCTGCGCGACGTGGGCTTCTCCGACGTCAAGTGGCATCATCGAACGCTGACTCACCATCCCGGTCGGGATATGCAAATGACGGCTATAAAATAGTCCTGATCAATTTAGGTGGCCTCAGATGAATCGATCGATGCGAGTTCTTTACGTTGCGGATTCTATTTACTGGATAACCGCAGCGATCGCACGACGCATCTGGCGGTTCAATCCGTGGATCGAGCCCGGACTGTTGACGGCGGGCAGCTTGAGACTGTTGCTAAATGCGAGCAACGACCGATTGCCGTTTCCTGTCGACGTCGTTCATTTTCTGACGCCGCATCTGGCGACAGAATTTCGAGACGTCGTTTCAGCGCACGCAGCCGTGGTTGCGACGATCCATCATATCGAAGACGAAGCCAGCACCGAACCCGCTCAGGCGGCGGACGCGATCATGACGGTGTGCGACCAGTGGCACAACGCATTGATTGCGGGCGGTATTCCTGCGGAAAAATGCGTCAAGATTCGCAATACCGTCAACCCCGCGATATTCCAGCCCGCCAGCGCTCAGGAGAGGGGGCGCATACGTCGCCGGTTCGGAATTCCGCAGGATGCGATCTGCATTGGATTCAGCGGCAAGCGCTCGAGCAATACCCATGGCCGCAAAGGCATCGAAACGTTTCTGGAGGCGGCAAAACTGCTCGCGGATTCCGGAGAATCGATTTGTCTTGCGATCACCGGACCAGGCTGGAACGATGTTGCCGAAGACTTTAGGGCGCGCGGAGTTCAGCTCGTTTACGTGCCTTTTGTCCTCGATGAGGGCGACCTCGCAGCCTTCTATCGCATGCTCGATCTCTATTGGGTGACTTCCCGTATCGAGGTCGGGCCCGTGCCTTTGCTCGAGGCAATGGCCAGCGGAGTCTGTTGCCTTTCGACGCCGGTTGGGACGGCGCTTGAAGCGATTGAGGATGGCGCCAACGGGCAAATTCTGCCGCATGATGATGCTCCAGCATTTGCCGAAGCGAGCCGTAGGCTGATTGCTAACCCGGCGTTGCGTCAGCGGATGCGCTCGGCGGCTCGCCAGACGATCCTGCAGGATTTCGACATGGCGGACTCTGTGTCGTCGGCTCGCGAGTTGTATCTGCTCGCGTTGCGCAATTTCGACCTGCGTTGCGGTGAATCAAATCTCGTCGATGCCCATCCGTCGTGGAGCGAGGGCATTCTGAAAGACCTGCCTTCGGATCTGCTCCGCCGCATTGCCGCCTATCATCATCTCGAATTCATGCGCTTTCTGCAAAATGTCGGTGCGACGAAGGCGGCGCGTCGGATCGCTCTGCGCGCCTTGTGTTCAGCTCCGATGAATGCGGAGACATGGCGCAATGTTTATAACATATTGCCTGGGGGCGCGAGAATTAACCGCCTCTTGTGGCCTTTCATTTCTTCAGCGAATTGAACTGATGCGCATCGCCTTCGTCACGGTCGAATATCCCTCGGAGCACGCCAATTATGGTGGGCTGGCGACCTATGTGCGTCGTATGGCGCATCTGTTGCGGGACGCCGGGCATGAGGTCGAGGTCTTCCTGCCGGGCAACGCTGCCGAGAGCATCGAGGCAGAAGGCATCGTCCTCCATCGTGTTGATCCCCTTCCCTATCGTGGGACACTGGATCGATTGATCGGGGCCGTATTGCGTCTATTCGCGTCACCTAGCCTGAGCGCGTTGCGGCAATGGTTGCGCAATGCGCGGGCGTTGGCGCGTGCGGTGGCGGTGCGATCTTGTCCAGAGCGCTGACTTCACCGCGCCTGGGCTGTTCGTCGCGCGGCGGCGCGGTCGGATACATGCGGTGCGCTGCAGTTCAGCGGCGGATCTCTATGATGCTGCCGACGGGAAATCGTCGCGGACGGATCGATTGCGCGGCCGACTTGAGCGCATGGCGATGCGGCGGGCTGATGTTGCCTATGCGCCAAGCCGGTTTCTCGCCGATCACTTCCGGCTTCGACACCATATCGACGTGCGCGTCGTACGTCCGCCGGCGGCGGCGACGGTAGCGGGGGTGCCGGACGCAGGCATTGCCCTGCCAGAACGATATATGATCCATTTCGGGCAATTGACGCCCCGTAAGGGCAGCCAGTTTCTCGCGGAGGCCCTGCCGCGCGTATGGGCGCTGGCGCCGGATTTGCAGATGGTGTGGAGCGGAATCTGCTGGCACCCAGAGCAGATCGAGGCATGGCGGGCCTTGTGGGGCGCGCGGGCGGCGCAGGTACTTGTCACTGGCCCGCTTGATCGTGTTGTGCTCACGTCGGTGCTCCGGGGGGCCGAGGCATCGGTTCTGCCGTCGCAGGTCGATAACTTGCCCAATACAGTGATTGAGAGCCTGTCATCCGGGATTCCGGTGATCGGAACGCGCGGGGCGAGCATTGATGAACTGGTCGATGACGGCGCGACTGGTCGGCTTATTGCCTATGGTGATCATGACGCCCTCGCGCGGGCGATGGCGGAATATTGGACAGATTCTGCATCACGCCCGCGAGGTTTTATTTGGCCGGGCCGCTATCGGTCGGACATGACGCCCGCTGCGGCACTCGCCAATTTTCTAGCGCTTGCAAGCTGATACGATTCGACTCGCGCGACGTTCCGATTGTGCACTGCATCAACGCTGCTTGGCCGTTTCTCACAATTCTCCCGGAACATAGATAGTTAACGAAAATTGACGTTCGTTGCGTTCCCGTCGCAATCCTGTT
>CALMYW010000396.1 GCA_937873665.1 uncultured Sphingorhabdus sp. | reverse complement strand
AGGTAGCTGCTCTCGGGACGAGACGTCGCGAGTCGGACCGACAAAAGATGGCATTTGGGTGACGCCGCCGGCCCGCAGGTGGCGTGATAGCTTAGAGGCATCGCTTGGATTAACTTGTCCAACTAACGCCGCCAAGGCCTCGATAAGCTTCTTGCACCTCGCCGATCCTCACCCCGAAAGGTCTCCACGTGCGCGACGACAACTTCATGCTCACCCAGACTGCATCCGACACCCCTGTCGGCCGATTGTTCCGACATTTTTGGCTCCCTGCTCTCCTGTCGAGCGAGCTGCCACGGCCAGACTGTCCTCCGGTTCGCGTCCGCATCCTCGGCGAGAATCTGGTCGCGTTTCGCGACAGCGACAATCGGGTCGGCTTGCTCGACGCTCACTGCCCGCATCGGCGCGCTGAGTTGTACTATGGGCGAAATGAGCAAGGTGGATTGCGTTGCATTTATCACGGCTGGAAATTCGATGTGAATGGCAGCTGCGTCGATATTCCAACCGAGGAGAACGGCTGCGAGTTAGCCAAGAGCCGGCCGGTGGCTGCGTACCCGGTGATCGAGCAGGGGGGAGTCGTTTGGGTCTGGATGGGACCGCCCGAACGGCAGCCCGCTCCGCCGGAATTCGACTTCTGCACCCTTCCCCTTTCACATGTGTACATATCAAAATGTCTGATGAAATGCAACTACCTCCAGGCACTTGAAGGAAGCATCGACTATTCGCACATCTCCTTTCTGCACAAAGAATCCGCTGGCGGTGCCGATGTCTTTGGGATTGGGGAACTGATCCGCTTCGCCAACGATGACGGGAAGCCCACGATATCCACTACCCCTACCGCCTACGGTATGCGAATCGCCGCGCGCCGAAATGCTGGGGACGATGCCTATTTCTGGCGGATCGCGCGCTGGCTTGCACCTGCCTTCGTGGTTGTGCCAACGGAAGTTGGCAATGTCTGTCGCGCCAATGCTTTTATCCCAATAGACGATGAGAACTGCTGGTGGTACCGCATCCGCTACCACCAAGACCGCCCGCTCACAAAATCTGAGATTAGCGGGTACAGCGATGGTGCGTTCGACTATGCCGAGCTCATACCTGGCACATTCAATCCTCGTGGAAGCCGGGAGAACGACTACCTTCAGGATCGCGAAAAGCAGAGCAAGTCATTTACGGGAATCCCGAGTGCGCAGTTGCAGGATCTGGCCATTCAAGAGAGCCAGGGAAAGATTCATGACCGGAGTCTCGAGAAGCTAGTCAAGTCGGATTTTCCGCTTGTACAGTGCCGCCGGACATTGCTTCGGTTGGCGAGTGAGCTTGAACAGGGGGCTGCCTTTGCTATGTCTTCCGACGCAGGCCTATTTCGCGGCAAGGCATATGCGATAACTCGCCCGCGTGACCTGCCCCTAGAGGCGATACTCGACGAGCTTCAATTCGACTGACTATGTCGGACCCCCACAGGGATTAAGAGGAGACACAGATGAACTTCGACTCGTACGTCCGACGCGTTCTTCGCAGCCTGCTGGCAGCGTCCTTGGTCGCATCGGGCATATCCGTCTATGCACAGCTGGCGTCGTCACGCCCGGTCACCATCGTGGTGCCTTTTCCCGCTGGCGGAACACCCGATCTCGCTGCACGCCTGCTGAGTCAAGGGATGTCGATCGCACTCAACCAGCCGGTCTTGGTCGATCCTAAGCCAGGCGCGAACGGCGCAATAGGTACCGCCTATGTCGCGCAGGCCGCATCCGACGGCTACACGTTGTTGCTTGCTACCCTGAGCCACGTCACCAATCCCCTGCTGCAGGCCGATGTTCGCTGGAATCCCGTGGCCGACTTTTCCGGGGTCGCGATGCTTGCCACCGCGCCAGTGGTCGCGGTTGTCCCATCCTCGCTCAAGGTCGAAAGCCTCCGCGCTTTCGTGGCGCTTGCGCGCTCTAAGCCTGGCAAGCTCAACTACCTGATGCCCGGACTGGGAACATCGATGCACCTGAACACGGAACTGCTCAAGCGCGCGGCCAATATGGACATCGTCGCGATTCCGTACAAGGGGACGCCACAGGGACTGCCGCAACTGCTGCAAGGTGACCTGGCGTTCGCAATGCTGCCACTCTCCACCGCTTTGCCCTACATCAAATCGGGCAAGCTTAAGGCGCTGGCGGTCGTTGCTGCGAAGCGACTGGATTTGATCCCGAACGTGCCTACACTGGCCGAGGAAGGCTACTCTCAAGCGCAAGTTCTTTCCTGGTATGCGCTACTCGCACCGGCTAGAACCCCGGGACCTGTGCTCGATCAACTCAATCATGCCGCTGCACAGGCTTTGCGGGATCCGACGATCCAACAGCGCCTCGAGGATCTTGGCATCTATCCCGAGGCAGCAGGATCACCCGCCGAGGTCGACAGGATGCTGAAAGCGGAATCGCGGCGATGGGAGGCTTCCTTCGTGGAAATGAAGCTGGAAAAGCAGTGATGCACTGCCCCGCGACTTAGGAGGCATGCTTGACGCTTCAGCAACTCCGAGATTTTGTTGCGTCGGTCGAGCACGGTTCCCTAAGGCGGGCGGCCCATGCGGAAGGCAAGAGCGAAGCCTCTCTGTCCAAGTCTATCAAGCGGCTCGAGATTTCCGTTGGAACCGAGTTGCTGCGCCGCGGCGCTCTCGGTATATCGTTGACTGAGGCCGGGAAGGTGCTGCTGGCTCGCGCCCAACTCATCTTGTCCGAGGTCGAGCTGGCCCAATTAGAGGTCTCTCCGGGTGGCAAGGGACAACGCTCGGTCTCGTTCGGCGCGTCTCCGCTCGCCGGGTTTTTACTCGCGCCCGCCGCCTTGCGCGAATTCCGACATCGCCACAGCGGAGTGGTCGTCCGTTGCGCAAGTGGTCCGTATTCCCGACTCGTGTCGGAGTTGCTGACCGGCAAGCTCGACTTCATCGTGTGCCCGATGCTGGACGGCGTAGTGGATACCTCGCTCGATACTCAGGTCATTTCGCGGCATCAATCAGTGATAATTGCTCGCGTGGACCATCCACTTCGAGGCGCCACGCGACTGCGTGATCTTTCGAATTGCGACTGGATCGTATGCGGGCCTTTGGAGCATGGCGACTCGAGCCTTGCTTCTATGTTCAGAAATATCGGGCTGCCGCGGCCCCATGTCGCAATGGTCTGCGAATCCTTCGTTGATGCCGTTGCGAATGTCGCGGACTCCGATCTGCTGGCACTGTGCCCACCGGCAGCAGATGCCGTCGGACAAGGCAAGGTAGCTTCAATCGCGGTCGTCGACCGGCAACCGATCCAGGATGTCCTGCTCATGCGCCGCCGCGACAGCATACTGTCCGGCTCGGCATTTGCTCTCTATTCGATCTTCGAGAAGGGCGCTAGCCCGCGACCGCCATCGAGCCACTGAGAATAGGCAACACGTGTTCATCATTTTTTGCGCCGTTTAGGGGTCTCCTCGTTTTCAGTGCAATAAGTGACGGTACGAAAAGCTAGCACT
>CALMYW010000395.1 GCA_937873665.1 uncultured Sphingorhabdus sp. | reverse complement strand
TGGTCAGATCCACGGTGGTCGAACCCGAAGGCTCCAGGAAGATCGTCTGTGCACTGCAGAGCGATCCGATCACGCTTTCCATGTTGCGATGAGTCATCAGGACCTTGGCCTCGGGGAACGCCGCAAGCATTGTGCGAATGTTGCCAGACAGCAGGTGCTGGATCGATTTCAGAAGCCACTTTTTCCCCTTGCGGCTCCGGTCTTGATACTGAAGAAACTGCAACCACAGACGAAGCTCTTCGTAAACCTTGGTGTAATCCTGCCGCGCTGCCCAGACTGAATATTTCGGAACATTGAAATAACAGGAATGCATGATCGAAAGCAGGCTGTAGTTGAAGAAGGGGGCCTCTTCCTCGTAGTTCATCGGGTCCATCGGGTGGATGGCCTTGACCTTCGGGTTCTCCGCCTGAAATCCATCCATCCATTCCTGCGCGATCCGGATGCGACCAGCAAATTCGCCGCGCGCTTCGCCGGGCAGGGGCATGGGGGTGATAAGTTCCCACCAGCGCGGAGCGGTCAGACGTGGCGATGATGTGAGGATGCTTTGCAGCAGCGTGCTGCCACCACGTGCATGGGCGATGACAACGCCGGCAACCTCGACCTTCTCGTCCAGAACGGCAGGATTGCGCCGCACATAATCGGTCATCCTCAGTCGGTCCGCGAGGTGTCCGACCAAGGTCTGCACCGGCGGGACTTCGTCCGACACGAGCCGCGCGTCCCTGTTTATCATGTCAATCAGTACATTGAGCGGTTCAAGGAACCATGGGTCACCGAAATCCTCGAGGCCGGTCACAGATCTCGCTCTGCCCAGAAGATTGTCGACACGAATTTCAACACTATTGGCCATGTTTCCTCACTGTCCCAAGTTGCGGTCAGGCCTCCTGGCGGATCACCAGGTTTCTGATCTCGGTCATGTCCTCCATTGCGAAGCGGACGCCTTCCCGGCCGAGCCCAGAGTCTTTCACGCCGCCATATGGCATGTTGTCGATACGGGTTGACGAAACGTCATTGACGACGATCCCACCTACTTCGAGCACATCCCATGCGCGCATGATCTTGTGGATGTCGCGGGTGAATAGCCCACATTGAAGACCGAAACGGGAGTCGTTAACTTCGGCTAGCGCTTCATCCCATTCAAAGAAGCGGGAGAGCACGACAGCGGGGCCGAAGGCTTCTTCCTTGTAGAGTTCGGTATCCCGTCCGCAGTTTTCGACGAGGGTGGCCTCAAGCATGTTCCCGATGCATTGACCGCCCGCAAGCAGTGTTGCGCCCTGAGCAAGCGCATCATCGATCCAGCCCTTCAGCCGGGAGGACTCCTTCTCTGAAATCATCGGTCCAATGAAGGTCTTCGCGTTTTTGGGATCGCCCGAGACAAGACCTTTGACCCTGGCGACCAGCCGATCGCGAAATTCGTCATAAATGGAATCGTGCAGGATTACGCGCTGGACATGAATGCACGCCTGCCCGGATTGGAAATAACCGCCAAAGACAATGCGTTCGAGGGCGTGGTCAAGGTCTGCGTCCTTGTCGACGACCACTGCGGCATTGCCGCCAAGTTCGAGAACGACCTTTTTCTTGCCAGCCTTTGCCTTGAGGGCCCAGCCGACATCGGGCGAGCCGGTGAAGGAAAGCAACTTCAGGCGGTCGTCCGTAGTGAACAGGTCCGACCCATCGCGCGTCGCCGGCAGGATCGAAAAGGCCCCCTCCGGCAAATCGGTTTCGGCCAGGATTTCACCGATGATCAAAGCGCCGAGCGGGGTCAGCGATGCCGGCTTCATCACAAACGGACAGCCCACGGCGATGGCCGGTGCAATCTTGTGTGCGGCAAGGTTCAGGGGAAAATTGAAGGGCGAAATGAAGCTGCATGGCCCGATCGGGACTCGCTTCCAGATGCCGGTGAAGCCCTTGGCCCGAGGCGAAATGTCCAATGGCTGAACCTCGCCGTACATGCGGGTCGATTCTTCCGCGGCTATGCGGAATGTATCGATCAAGCGGGTTACCTCGCCGCGCGCGTCCGTGATGGGCTTGCCAGCCTCGACGCAAAGCGCGTGGGCAAGTTCATCGAACCTGTCGCGAAAGCGGTTCACGCAGTGGTCGAGAACCGCCTGGCGTTCAAAGCTGGCGAGTTCGGCCATTGGGCGCGTCGCGCGGACTGCCCCGGCGATGGCTTCATCGATAATCTCGGGGGTCGCCAGCGCTGTGCGGAAGGCGATCTCGCCGGTGAACTTGTCTGTCACCGCAAGGTCGCTGTTCGGCTGTACCGCCTTGTTGTTCAGGTAAAGAGGGTAGAGCTCGCTAAGCATTTGCGTTCCTTTGCCTTGCGTCGGACGGGCGCAATGGGTGCCGTCATGCATTAGCAGGTCCATCGGAGCATTTGCAATATTCAGTTGTCTCAATTATCCATCCTGCCTAGTCAGGAGCCTCGGCATGTCGCTGTGGGGAGGCCTGCAATCACATGGCCGCGACTGGCCGGCGGGAGGGTCCAGATTGCAGTACCACACAACAAAGTCAGATCTGCGACCAGCCAGCGCATCCGGCCAGATGCGACCGCTCTTGCTGCTTGCGCTCCTTATGGTGCTTCATACGCTCGCATTCGTCGACCGGCAGATCGTCGCTCTCGTGGTGGGACCGATCAAGGCCACCCTGCACCTGAGCGATACGCGGATGAGCCTGCTTCTTGGGCCGGCTTTCGGGCTCTTCTTTGCATTGCTGGGGCTGCCGATGGGGCTGCTTGCCGACCGCTGGAACCGGTTGCGGCTGATCAGCGCCTGCAGTGCCCTTTGGTCGCTGATGACCGCTGGCTGCGGCCTCGCCGGCAACTTCCTCATGCTCCTGATCTGCCGGATGGGCGTGGGCGTGGGAGAGGCTGGCCTTGCACCTGCAGCCTATTCGCTGCTGGCCGATATCTTTCCGGCAAAGCACTTGGCCCGGGCCATAGCAATCTTCGCTTCGGGCGCCATCATAGGTGGTGGATTGGCCTTCCTCATTGGTGGTTATGCGATAGAAATGGCTGAATCGGTCGGACCCGTTGCTGTGGCAGGAGTGGGACTGCTGCAACCATGGCAGTGGGTCTTCGTCTCGTTGGGGATTTTCGGGCTTATACCCGCGCTTGCGATCAAGATGTTTGCCGAACCCCAAAGGACATCGCTTGGTGAGAAGCATTCCGTTGCTTTAACCGGCTTTCTGCGAACCAATTTCCGTGCAGTCGCCACCCACATGCTTGGTTTCAGCATGCTCAGTCTTTTCGGATACGGCGCATCCGCCTGGCTCCCGACCATGCTGATGCGCGTTCACGGTTTCACGCTCTCGGAAGTCGGCGTCATCATGGGCCTGGGCTTTATGGTGATGGGAGTGGCGGGAACGTTCGCAATGGCCACGCTGAACGACTGGCTGCTGCGCCGGGGCCGCTGGTCATCTGCATTTATCGTGGCGATGCTGAACGGGGTCTTGTTCCTCGGATTTGCCGTGCTTGCTACGTCGCTGGACAGCAGGGTGGCGGTTATTGTCGCGGTGCTCGGCTTTACCCTGTTCGGGGGCACGTGGACAGCTGTGGCTTCGGCAAGCCTGCAGACGATTGCCCCTCCGGAATTGCGCGGGCGTGTCTCGGCGATCTACCTGCTGTGCCAGAATGTCGTCGGTGTGGGGACCGGGCCGCTGCTTGTTGGGTTGGCAACTGACTATGTCTTCGCCGACGATATGGCAGTTGGTCGATCGATTGCGCTTGTCGGCTTCGGCGCAATTGCCGTTGCGATAGCAATCTTTTCAATCGGGTTTAGGCATTTTGGCGATGCGGTTCGCATGCGGATCGAGGTGTAGGGGCGACGGTCAAAAGGCGTCTCCACGCATCAAGCCGCACGGCGAGTCGGCCCTTGCTACCGGAGGTTATGGCGGTTTCGGGAAGGCCTGCGCGATCGCGCGGGCCCGCGACGGGGCAAAAGTCACCCTTCTGGGGCGCGACCCGGCCAGGCATGAAGTTTAATGCGGGTTCGGCCTTCCTGCTCATCAGGATGGCACCCCCCCCGCATGACCAATGGAGGCAATATCGAACCGGCCCATAACGCTCTGCGCCTATCTCTTGATGGCATGGAGTGCTGCGCGATAGCCGAATATCATCGACTGGCCCAATGTGATGCCGGGGCCGGGGTAGCTGCGGCCAAACACATTTGCCGCAACATTGCCGAAAGCATAGAGGCCTTCGATAACGCTCCCGTCGGGTCGGAGCACTCGCGCATCGGCATCCGTGACAACCCCTCCGCAGGTGCCGGCGTCGCCCTGCATGATGGGCGATGCGTAGAACGGAGCCTTGGCAATCGTTCCCAGATTTGGGTTGGGATGAATTGAGGGATCCCCGTTCATCTGTTCGTACCCCCGGTTGCCGCGACCGAAGTCTTCGTCGCGCCCCTTGGCCACAAACCCGTTGAATCGGGCGACCGTTGCTTCAAGACCATCTGGATCGACCCCGCACTGCAAGGCCAGATCCCTTATGGTATCGGCGCGCTTGAGGAATCCGGATTCGATCCACTCCACCGGCGGTTGGCCTGGCATTGCCATGCCCCAGGTGTAGCGCCGGCGGTGCATGGAATCGAAGATTGCCCAGGATGGCAGCGCCTTGCCCTGGCGGTTGCGGGCAAACATCGTTTGCCCCAATTCCATGTAGGCAAGCGCCTCATTCACATACCTCTGACCTGATGCATCCACCATTATGACGTGCGGTTTCGACAGGTCGAGCGTG